>JBDHIL010000007.1:0-148935 GCA_039587465.1 Gemmatimonadota bacterium
GGCCGCCCCTTCGTCTCTTCCCAGGCTCACGCCAACGCCCTCTCGCGAATCAGATCTTCCCGCGCCGCCGGAGTTCGGCACGCTTGCGCTCGTTCTCCTCCCAGGGCTTCCTCTCGAAGTAGCTCCGAGTCTCCTCCAACACCTTGGGTGTCAGCAGAATCAGAGCTATCAGGTTCGGCACGATCACGATCGCCAGCGCGACGTCGCCCATCGCCCAGACGACGGCGAGGGGAATCACAGCGCCGACGAAGTGCATCAACACGAAGACGGCCTTATACGGCAGAACCGACCCGTGCCCGAACAGGTAATTAGCGCAGCGGTCGCCGTAGTAGCTCCACGAGATCGCGGTGGACACGGCGAACAGAAGCACCCCGAACAAGACGATGTAATGCCCCCAGTCGCCTATGGGCGCCAGGCCCTTCCGGAACGCCTGCATCGTGAGCGGTGCCCCACTCTCCACCGCCATCCCCCACAGAGACGGAACCGTATCACCAGACGCCGAAATCGCTTGCGCACTCCCTGGATAGACGGTGCCCGTGAAGGCCGTCTCCATGGCCTCGTCGAGGAAGAGCTCCTCCACGCCCACCTCGTGCCACGCGATCTGGGGAACACCCATCCCCAATCCTACGTGACGTCCGTCCTGGATCACGATCTGGTCGGGAGCGTCTACGCTCTCGAAGCGATTCTGCTCGACCATCGCCGTGTACGCGATGTCACCGCCGCCCAGCGTGATCTCCGTGGGATAACGCGCCGTGTGGGTACCGGTCAGAATGATGACCAGACCCGTCATCGTGCAGATGACGAGCGTGTCGATCAACGGTTCCAGGAGCGCGACCACACCCTCGGACACCGGCTCATCCGTCTTGGCAGCCGCGTGCGCGATCGGGGCCGATCCCTGCCCGGCCTCGTTGGAGAACAGACCCCGGCGCACACCCCACATGAGTGTGACCACGAAGACTCCGGCGCCCGTGCCGGCGATTCCGGCCGACGGATTCAAAGCTTCAGAGAAGATCGTGGCGAAAGCCGGGCCCACCGCTCCGATGTTCAGAATCAGAATCAGCATCGCGCCGGTCACGTAGATCGCCGCCATGAGGGGCGCCAGGAAGGCCGTGACCTTCCCGATCCGCGAAATCCCGCCGAGGATCACGGTGGCTACGACGGCCGAGGTCACCAGGCCGGTCGCCCACACGGGGAATCCGAACGTGTCGCCCATTGTGTCCGCCACCGTGTTTGCCTGCACGGCGTTACCCGTGAGGAACGCGGTGAATCCGAGCATCAGGGCAAAGAAGACCGCCATGGGCTTCCAGGCAGGCCCGAGACCCCGCTCGATGTAGTACATCGGCCCGCCGGACACCGAACCCTCCCAACTGTGCGATCCGCCGACCTCGTCCACATCCCTGTACTTCTGAGCGAGTGTGACCTCCGAGAACTTGGTGGCCATGCCGACGAAAGCGGTCACCCACATCCAAAACAGTGCCCCGGGGCCGCCCCAATGAATGGCGATCGCCACGCCCGCGATGTTTCCGATTCCAACCGTGGCGGAGAGGGCCGTGGTGAGCGCCTGGAAATGGCTCACGTCACCCGGCTCTTCAGGATCGTCGTACTTCCCGGTGGTCACGGCGAGACCGTGACCCAGGCGGCGCAGCTGAACGAAGCCCAGCCGCACGGTGAGATAGAAGCCGGTCCCGAGGAGGAGCAGGACCATGAAGGGGACATTCTCACCACCTACCGAGATGCCCAACTCCACGACGTACGTGTTGAAGAAATCGACGACTGATTGGAGCCAGTCCATGCGTGCGTCCCCACCGGAACAGGTTGAACGGTTGGGGAAGGCCTCCCCAGCCTGGGCTCAAAGCCTGAAAGAATGCCCAGAGGTACCCTTGGGGGCAAGGCAGCACTCATCTCGCCGGCTCTCCGCGGCGCCGGGACGCGGTCTCTGGCGACACCATGGGGGCTGATCAGGCGCCCCGGCCCCGCCACGAGGCATCCCGCCCGCATTGCCCGACGGGTGCGCGGCCCCAGGCCGGTCAAGACGTGACCTCGGATCCCGAGGCATTGACGCCTCACATGCTACATATATCTTTCCATGCGAATCTATGAATACGATGACGGCCCCCATCCTCGACCAGCTCTCCGCCCTCGGAGATCCGACCCGTTCGCGCATCCTCGCGGTGCTCGAGCGGAGCGAGCTCACGGTATCTGAACTGTGCGCCGTGCTCCAACTGCCCCAGCCGACCGTGAGCAGGCACCTGAAGACGCTGGCAGGAGACGGGTGGGTCGCCTCCAGGGCCGATGGCCGCAACCGCCACTATCGATTCTCCTCTTCCCTGGAGCCCCATTCGGCTGGACTCTGGCGCATCGTGCGGGACGAACTCGAGAGCGATCCGCGCATTCATGCGGACTCTGAGCGCGCCCGCGAGGTCCTGGCGACGCGTCGGCTGAAGAGTCAGGAGTTCTTCGCCAACGCGTCCAACCGCTGGGACGAGCTCCGGATGGAGATGTTCGGCAAGCGGGCGGAGCTGTTCCCCCTGTTCGGACTGCTGGACTCCAGGTGGACGGTGGGAGACCTGGGAACGGGCACGGGAGGCCTGGCGGCAACGGTCGCACCGTTCGTCGGCAAGGTCGTCGCCATCGATCGATCCGCCGAGATGCTGTCGGGCGCGCGCGCGCGCCTCGCCGACGCCAGGAACGTGGAGCTGCGCCAGGGTGAGCTCGAAAGCCTGCCGGTGTCAGACGGCGAGCTCGACGTCGCGCTTCTCTCTCTCGTCCTCCACTACGTGGTGGACCCGACCCAGGTCCTCATGGAAGTGAGGCGCACCCTGGCTCCCGACGGACGCGTGCTGATCCTCGATATGAGGGCCCACGAACGGGGACCGGAGTATTCCGAGGAGATGGGGCACGTTTGGCCGGGTTTCGACCCGGAAGCTGTTGTTGGATGGATGGAAGCCGCGGACTTCACGGACATCCGTGTGCTCCATGTCCCCCCGGACCCCGAAGCATCGGGCCCCGCTCTGTTCTTGGCGTCGGCCCGGGTGAATCAAACCCAAGCCGTATATCAATCTCAAGCTCTATAGGAAGGCGAATACCCATGAGTGACACCGCCGTACTGCCCGAAGACCTTACAGCCGCGACCACCGGACGCCCCGCGTTCAAGGTCGCAGACCTGTCCCTGGCCGAGTGGGGCCGAAATGAGATCCGACTGGCTGAGCATGAGATGCCCGGCCTCATCGCTGCCCGCGAGGAGTACGGACCGCAGCAGCCCCTCGCCGGACTCAAGGTCATGGGCTCGCTGCACATGACCGTGCAGACCGCGGTGCTCATCGAAACCCTGATGGATCTCGGCGCGGACGTGCGCTGGGTCTCCTGCAACATCTTCTCGACCCAGGATCATGCCGCGGCGGCTGTCGTCGTCGGACGCGGGGGCACTGCGGACGACCCCGAGGGACCGGCCGTCTTCGCCTGGAAAGGGGAGACACTCGAGGAATACTGGTGGTGCACCGAGCAGGCGCTCATGTGGCCCGACGGCTCGGGTCCGGACCTCATCGTCGACGACGGCGGCGACGCCACGATGGTCCTCCACAAGGGCCTGGAGTACGAGAAGGCCGGTGCGATCCCGTCGTTCGATGCAGAAACCGAGCCCGAGGAGTGGGGCATCGTCCTGGACCTCATCCGCCGCGTGGCAGATGAAGACCCCGGCCGTTGGGCCCGCCTCACGGCGGACGTCCGCGGCGTCTCCGAGGAGACCACCACGGGTGTGCACCGCCTCTACGAAATGGAGCAGGCCGGCACACTGCTCTTCCCCGCCATCAACGTCAACGACTCGGTGACGAAGTCGAAGTTCGACAACCTCTACGGGTGCAGACACTCGGTCATCGACGGCCTCAACCGGGCCACGGACGTCATGCTCTCCGGCAAGACCGCGCTGGTTCTCGGCTATGGTGACGTAGGTAAGGGCTGCGCCCAGGCGCTCAAGGGTCAGGGAGCCCGGGTGATGGTCGCCGAGATCGATCCGATCTGCTCCCTGCAGGCCTGCATGGAGGGATACACGGTGGTCCCGCTCGAGGATGTCGTGGAGACCGTCGATGTCTTCATCACGGCCACCGGCAACAAGGACATCATCACAGCCGACCATATGGCCCGCATGAAGGACAAGGCCATCGTGGGCAATATCGGTCACTTCGACAACGAGATCGACATGGCGGGCCTGGCCAAGGTCCCCGGCATCCAGAAGACCGAGATCAAGCCTCAGTTCCACGAGTGGACGTTCCCTGACGGGCACTCCGTGTTGATCCTGGCCGAAGGCCGCCTCATGAACCTGGGCTGCGCTACGGGCCATCCGAGCTTCGTGATGAGCGCGAGCTTCACCAACCAGACGATTGCTCAGATCGAGTTGGCGATGAGATCGGGATCTTACGAGAAGAAGGTCTACACGCTCCCGAAGTTGCTCGACGAGAAGGTCGCGCGGCTCCACCTGGACAAGCTCGGTGCGAAACTCACCGTGCTCAGCGACGAGCAGGCCTCCTACATCAACGTTCCAAAGTACGGGCCCTACAAGCCGGAGTACTATCGCTACTAGTCGGTCGGACCCTTCAGACTCGGGTCATACGGCGACGATGATCGCACACGGGGGCACCCATCCGGGTGCCCCCGTCGTACTTCCATTCAGCCGCTCCAGAGCAACCGGATGGCGAAGGCGACGATGGTGACGGTCACCACGCCCCGTACCCAGTTGTTCCCCTTGAGGACTTGAAGCCGAACTCCAGCCAGCCCTCCCAATAGGTTCCCGCCGGCCAATGCGATACCCATGCCCCAGTCGACCTGGCCGTTCCAGGCGAACAGGGCTAGAGCCACGGGCGTGAATGCCAGCACCAGGGTCACCTTCATCGCGTTGCCACGGATGAGGTCCATGCCTGCCACCGAGGTGACCGCGAGGATCACAAAGCCCACACCCGCCTGGATGAAACCCCCGTAGAGCCCCACCAGGAAGAAGATGGCGACGTAGCCCCACCGCTTCGCCGCCTTCGGCGGGTCCGGATCACCGTCGGCAGGCGCCCGCGTCGGGTGCCACACCGTCCACGCAGCAGCGGCCACCATCACCACTGCGAGGACCCTCTGGAACGTCTCGTCTTCCATGCGGACGGCGGCGAAGGTGCCCAGCACCGCCCCGATCAACGCGGGCGGTATCGCCAGGGGAAGCCATCGGCCCGGAATCAGCTGCCGTCTCTGGAAACTCGCTGAGGCCCCCACGTTCTGGACGAGGATCGCAATCCGGTTGGTGCCGTTGGCCACGACCGGAGGCAGGCCCAGGAAGATCATCACCGGCAGCGTGAGCAGGGAGCCCCCACCCGCGATGACGTTCAAGGTCCCGGCCACGAGGCCGGTCAGGAAGAGAAGGAGCAATGCGGTGAGATCGTCAGGCACGTTCGTGGGGTGCGGTGAGGTGAGGTGAGGCCGGTGCGCCCCATCGTGGCACGGACTGACCCCACAGTCCAGAGGAGTCCCAACGAAACCGGCCCCGCCGCCGGAAGGCGACGGGGCCGGAGCCCTGAGCGGCGCGCGAGCGCCGTCGATCGATCAGGTCAGAAGCTGACCTGGAAGCCGATGTTCAGGTTGCGGGGATACCCGAGGAACACCTCGGCATCGTCCGCGTCGTGATCGCCATCAAAGCCGTTGAACCGCGAGTTATCCACGGCATCCTGAATGTACAGCTTGTCGAACACGTTGTAGACGTTCACGAACATACGCAGATCGCCGGCACTCGGCAGAATGTTGCCGAGACGGTATGACGCATTGAGATCGAACGTCGTATAGCCTGGCGCCTGCCACGACTGCAGCACGTCACCGTTCGCGTCCGTCTCCGCCGTGGTGCGCGAGAACGGATCGAATTCGGCATAGTGCGACGCAAACGTCTTTCCGACCATCGACAGGTACATGCCGTCGATCGGGAAGAAGGACGCGCTGTAGGCGAACTGCGTCTGCGGCGCGTCTGCAACCTTGAGGTCCTTTACGAACAGTTCGATCGTCTCCGAACCGCCGCCAGGACCATCCGGACGATACGTACCGGTCACGTCGTCCAGGTAGTTCCAGTTACCCACGGACGCCGCCACGTCGAAGCGGACTAGATCGTTGGGCTGGTACGCAGCCTGCGCCTCGACCCCCATGTGCCGGGCGTTCAGGCCCAGCAGGTTCACCAGACCGTCCTCGTTGTCACCCGTCAGGTTCCGGACGAAGAGGTTCCGAGTCCGGTCCTTCCAGGTGGTGTGGTAGACGTTCATGTCGAACGACACGCCACGATCCATCGACCGGAAGTTCACGCCCGCCTCGAACGACAGGAACTTCTCGTTCTTCGGTTCGGGGTTCATGACGCCGTTGCCATCGTCGATCACACCGTCGAAGATCGGCACCTTGGACACGTAGCCCGCGTTACCGAACACGGACCACTCGTCGGTGACAGTCCGCACGGCGCCACCCTTCAGCTGGAATCCGTTGATCCAACCGGTGTTGAGGTTGAGCGCCTGACCGGGGCTGGTGGGGTCTTCCGCCCAATGGTCGGTGAAGTCGTACCGGTTCATCGCCCAGCCGGCCATGCCGTAGATCGACCCGTCGGAGCTGTTCTTCTCGCCCTGCAGATACGCTCCGAGCCAGTCTACGTTGTTCGTGTTGTTGTAGTTGATCTTGTCACCGAGCCCTCGCGAGATGTCCGCAGCGGTCCAGAAGTCGGAGCCGCGCGTCTCGTCGTAGTGCGAGCCACCGAGGAGGTCACGGACCTCGCGGTAGTGATCGATCGTGGCCGTCCGCCAGTCCACTCCGACCTCACTCGTCCATCCACTTTCATACTCGCGACGGAGCTTCGAGATGGCTCCGATCGTCCACTGGTTGTTCACCGAGTTCCGGAGGATGTAACCGGACCCCGCCGCACCGGCCGCGATATTGTTGGCGATCGTGCCGTCCCAGTCTGGTACGCGCTGGGTGAAGTCGTAGCGCCACTCAGCGTTACGGCTGGAGCCGTAGGTGCCGGTGCCGCCGCCGTTACCGCCGGAGTAGTACGCAACCGTCGTCCAGGTCATGCCATCCCCGAGGTAGGCATACCAGTTCAGGTTGACCTGCGGCTTGTGGAAGTAGTTCTCCCGCTCGTTGATGAAGCTGGGGTTGTAACGATCCTGGGGAGACCCACCGCCAGGGCCCGTGCTGGAGAACTGCTTACCGGTGTAGCTTGAGCTGACCGGAGCAACGTTGGGACTTCCCCACCGTCCCGCCTCGGGGAAGTCGGCGATCGCGGCCGGGTCGTAGGAGCTCAGGCTCCGAGCGAAGCTCTCGCTGAGCGTACCGATATTGAGCTTGTAGAGGTTCTGGCCGTGGCGCTGTGGAGCCCCGACGGCGTAGAGCTCGACGCGGTGCCGTGCGTTGACCTGATACCGGGCGGCCATGTAATACGCCCACGCGTCCGTCCAGTTGGCTTCACCGCCGAAGAATCCCTGGTACATCCCGCCATCGCCGGTCTTGCGGACCACGGAGGCCGTCATGGCGAAGCCACCGTGCTCACCGGTGTTCACGACGAAGGTCTCCTTCATCAGGTTCATGCCCAGGCCCCAGTCATTGTTCGTCCTGTCGACGCTGCCCAGGCCAAACTCCTGCTTGTAGCTGAAGCCGGCGTTCACGGACGTCGGGTCCGTGATCACGTTGAGCGTGCCGCCGATCGACGGGGTCGCGAGGTTGACGGCGGAAAGTCCACGCTGCAGCTGGATGCTGGTGGCGGCGTCGCCGAGGCCATCCCAATTGGACCAGTAGACCCAACCGTTCTCCACATCGTTGACCGGCACACCGTTGATCATCACGGCCGTGTTGCGCTGGCTGAAGCCACGGACGTTGATACGAGCGTCACCGGCACCACCACCCTGAGCGGTGGCGTACACCGAGGGAGTGACGTTCAGGACCAAGGGCAGGTCGCGGGAGCCCAGCTGGTTCTGGATCTGGACCTTCGGGATATCCGAGAACGCCACTGGAGTCCGGCGCTCGATAGCCCGCGTCGCAAAGACCTCGATCGCGTCGATGGCGACCGCTTCCTGGCTGAGGCGGAAGTCGACGGTGCGCGTCTGGCCCGCGAGCAGGTTGAGATCCTCAAAAGACTGCAGTCCGTACCCGATCAGGCGAGCCTCGACGAGGTACGGGCCTCCCGGGCGGAGACCTGCGACCACGTATCGGCCGTCGGACTGACTGAGGGCACCCGTCTGAGCGCCGCTCACCTGATTGGTGACGATCACCTGAACTCCGGACAAAGCAGCACCGCTGTCGTCCACCACACGCCCGTCGAGGGTCGCGGCGGTCTGAGCGGCAACCTGGCCCGAGGCGAAGACCGCCGTGGCCAAAGCCAGCCATCGTACTCCGTTGCTAAGTCGCATGTATCTCCTCCGAAACAGCAGTTGACGGGGAAGGTCCCCAAATCGGCCGCCCTAGGGGTGACCGAGACAGTAGGATCATGACGATCCAGAAGAATCTCAACGCAAACATTTGGTTGCGGTACTGCAGAGATCACGGTCGTACAAGAAAGCCAATAGTTACAATGCTTATCGAGCGGCACACGAAGGCGAATCGAGGCATCTGCCGCCAATGGAGCGACGACCGTGCTGATTCTGTCCGATGTCGCCTGAACAACACTCCGCGGCCAGGACCTCCGGACATGTTCAGAGGGGCCCGTCACCCCCGTCCGTCAGGGCGTGCGCGAAGGCCGTCGAACAGTGCACCCGCGCATCTCGGAGACGACGCCTGCTGACACTTTCCCGTCATGACTCCCGTAGGGGGTCCGGAAGCGTCGTGGGACAGATTCACCTTATCAACCAAACAGACCGATGTCGCCTCGAAAGACGATTCTCCGTGAACTGACTCTCCTGCACGAAGAGGAGGGACCAGACAAGCTCACCCGCCCAGCATCGATCACGGGCTTCGCAGAGAAGCCGGCCCAGTACCAGAAGGCGGTGAACCAGCTTCTCCAGGACCGACTCATTGAAGGTCGGACCGACGAAGAGGGGCGAATGGCCGTCTCGGTGAACGGCCATCGACTGGCCGACGTCCGCAAGGAGCTTCGGCCGCCCTGGGCTCACCCTACACTGTGGTTGACGGCCGCGGCCACCCTGGTTGCGGTATTCGGCTGGGTCGCCGTGTGAGCTCGCTCTGACACGGGGGGCTGGAACTTGAGCGTCCAGGGTTGGATCTTCCCTGGATGAATATTCCTGCACGCATCACCCGGCGACGGCTGATCGCCGCCGCCGTTGCGACGCTGGTCATCCCCAGCGTCTACGGCTGTCTCGGGCCGGACGAGAGCACCGCGCGGCTGGGCAATCCGTTTCTCAACGCCCGCCCAGGCACTCCCTCCGACCAGCCACAGACCGGCCTCTCCCCTCTCGGCCTCGGTGCGAGTAAGGACGGGCTTCTATATGTCCCCGAGAGCTACGACCCGGCCACTCCGGCCACCCTCATCGTCGCGTTCCATGAGGCGGGAGGAAGCGCAGGGGACTTCGAACCCTTCTACGCAGAGGCAGAGGCAAGAGGCTTCGTGCTGCTGGTGCCTGAGTCCCGAGGCCAGACGTGGGACCTGGTCCGGGGGCCGTTCGGGCCTGATGTGGAGTTCCTCGACCTCGCATTGGAACACGCATTCGACCGAGTCCGTATCGCCACCACCGGGGTCGCGTTCATGGGGATCGGGGACGGAGCCGCCTACGCGCTCTCTCTCGGAGTTTCCAATGGAGAACTCGTGGGACATCTGATCGGGTTCGCACCTGGTTTCTACGAGCCGGCGGAAGTTCGCGTGGGCAAGCCTCCCATCTTCATCGCGCACGGGGTCGGAGACGATGTGGTTGCGGTCGCCGTGACCCGAGACGTGATCGTTCCCCGACTGAAGGGCGAGGGCTATCAGGTCGAATACGAGGAGTTCGAGGGGGGACACGAGATGCCCGCGGAAATCGTCACACTCGCTCTGAACTGGCTCCTGGGCTGACCCGTCCGGAGCAGATCGCTTACCCCGCGAGGGGGCACAACGAAGACCGGCAGGTCACCCGAAGCTGGATGCTCGGGGACCTGCCGGTCTTCTTTTCTTCTCGCGACCGATCTACCCGACCGCGTTGATCATGTCGAAGATGGGGAGGTACATGGCGACGATCATGCCGCCCACCACCACACCGAGCACCACGATCATGATCGGCTCCATGGCGGCCAGCAGCGCTTCGACCGCTGCGTCGACCTCTTCGTCGTAGAAGTCGGCGATCTTCGAGAGCATCTCGTCGAGACCACCGGTCTGCTCACCGACGTTGATCATCTGCACGACCATGGGCGGGAAGACCCCGGATTCCTTGAGGGGACCAGAGATCGTCTCACCTCCGGCGATCGACGCTCTCGATCCCATGATGGCGTCGTGGATAACGCGGTTCCCCGATGTCTTCGCAGTGATCTCCAGTCCTTCCAGGATGGAGACACCGGACGAAACCAGCGTACCCAGCGTGCGCGTGAAGCGGGACACGGCCGATTTACGCTGGAGGTCCCCCAGGACGGGCATGGCCAGCAACATCTTGTCGATGAGCAGCTGCCCCCCATCCGTCTGATAGAAGGTCCGGATGCCCACGACGGACGCGATGACCCCGACACCACAGGCCCACCAGTAGCCCTGAAGGAAGGCCGACATCCCGATCACGATCCGGGTCGGAAGCGGCAGTGGGATCCCCGCGGCTTCGAACATGGTCTGGAAGGTCGGGATCACGAAGATCAGCAGGATGACGATCGCCCCTCCCGCCACCGAGAAGATCACGGCGGGATAGATCATCGCGCCTTTGATCTTCCGCACCAGCGCGTCGTTCTTCTCGAGGAACGTGGCAAGGCGAAGGAGGATCGTGTCGAGGATACCGCCAGCCTCACCGGCAGCCACCATGTTCACGTAGAGTTCCGTGAAGATCTTGTCGTGCTTGCCCATCGCGTCGGCGAGCGTGTGGCCCGACTCCACGTCGTACAGAGTCTCCTGAATCGTCTTGCGAAGCGCCGGGTTCTCCGTCTGCTCCCCCAGGATGTCGAGGCTCTGCACCAGAGGCAGTCCCGAATTGATCATGGTGGCGAACTGACGCGTGTAGATCTCGGTGGTCGCCGTATCATTAAAAAAGCCGAAGGAGAAACTTAACTCCTTCGACTTTTCCCTGACTGACACGGGAATGAGCTTTTGCTTGTGCAGATAGGCGAGGACTTCGTCCCTGTTCGGGAGTTCGATCTCGCCCTGTTTGATGTCCCCGCCCGAGGCGGGCCTCGCGCTGTATGAAAAGGTCGGCATGGTCCTCTACCTGCTGTGCGCAGCGTGGGAGTTCGTGATCACTTCATGCTCGCGGGGGCTTGCTCGCCCACGGCCCTCAACAGCTCTGCCGGGTCACCCGAGCGCTTGAGCGCCTCCTCCAACGTGACCTCGCCCTTCATGTAGAGCAGCTGTAGCGAGTCGTTCATGGTCTGCATTCCGTGCTTCTTACCGGCCTGCATGAGCGAGTAGATCTGGTGAATCTTCTCGTCTCGAATAACCGCGCGGATGGCCGGAGTGCAAATCATCGCTTCGATGGCGGCGACTCTACCCTTGCCCTTCGCCTTGGGGAGAAGCGTCTGCGTGATGACCCCCTCGAGCACGAACGCGAGCTGCGCCCTCACCTGCGACTGCTGGTGTGCCGGGAACGCATCGATGACCCGGTTGATGGACTCAGCCGCGGAATTGGTGTGCAGCGTCGCAAACACGAGGTGACCTGTCTCGGCGATCGTCAGAGCAGCACCGATCGTCTCGAGGTCGCGCATCTCACCGATGAGAATGACGTCGGGGTCCTGGCGAAGAGCATACTTCAGAGCCGCCGTGAAGCTCTTGGTGTCCGCCCCCACCTCGCGCTGGTTGATCATGCACGACTGATGGCGGTGAATGAACTCGATCGGGTCTTCGACGGTGAGGATATGTCCCTTTCTCTCCCGATTCACCTTGTCCACCATAGCGGCCAAGGTGGTCGACTTACCCGACCCCGTCGGGCCGGTAACCAAGACCAGGCCGCGCGGCCGCTCCGCCAGCTTGTTGATGATCGGGGGTAGCCCGAGCTTCTGAATAGAGATGATCTCGTAGGGGATCTGCCGGATGGCCATGGCCACGCAGCCCCTCTGCTTGTAGACGTTTCCGCGGAAGCGAGAGAGGTTCTGCACACCGAACGAGAAGTCGAGCTCGTCTTCTACTTCGTATCGCTTCTTCTGATTCTCGGTCAGAATGGAATACGCCAGGGACAGGGTGTCCTTCGGCGTGAGAACAGCGCCGGTCTTCGACGTCTGAAGGTCACCGTCGACACGGAGCATCGGGGGGTTCCCAACGGTGATGTGAAGATCGGACGCGCCGCGCTGGATCATCTCCTGAAGGAGCACCCTGAGGCTTAACTCCTGCTGTGGAGGCTTTCCCGCCGTGGGGGCCGGCTGGTTCATGCATGTTCCTTTGTTGGTTCAGCGGAGGACTCTGTCGATCAGTCCGCCGCAGTCGTCTCTTTGATGAGCTCTTCCAGCGACGTAACCCCGCGCTCGACCTTCTTCATTCCATCCTCACGCAGCGTCAGCATACCCTCCGAACGGGCAAGTTCCTTGAGTTCGTCGGTACCGGCTTCGTTCATGATGGCCTTCCGCAGCGGCGTGCTCATGATCATGACCTCGTAGAAGCCGCAACGCCCCTTGTAGCCGGTATCGCCACATTGGTCGCAACCCTCACCGCGGTAGAACGTGTGGCTACTGCCCCATTCGAGATCGATCTTGGCCGCGTTGAAGTACTCCTCGGTGTAGGTCGCCTCAGCCTTGCAGTTCTTGCAGATGCGACGGGCGAGACGCTGAGCGGTGAGGATATTGAGCGCCGACGCGACGTTGAACGGCTCCAGCCCCATGTCGATAAGCCGGGTGATCGTGGAAGCCGTGTCGTTCGTGTGGAGCGTGGACAGCACCAGGTGACCGGTAAGCGAAGCCTTGATGGCGATGCCGCCGGTCTCGATGTCACGGATCTCGCCGAGCATGATGATGTTAGGGTCCTGCCGCAGGAACGCCTTGAGCGCGGCGGCGAACGTCATGCCGATCTCATTACGCACGAGAACCTGGTTGATCCCATAGATGTTGAACTCGACCGGATCCTCGGCCGTCATGATGTTGGTGTCGATGGTGTTGATCTGCGACAGGGCCGAGTAGAGCGTGGTGGTCTTCCCCGAACCCGTCGGGCCCGTTACGAGCACCATTCCATACGGGCGTGAGATCGCCCACATGAAGTCCTTCTCGGCCTTCGGTTCGAATCCGAACGTCGTGAGGTCGAAGGTCAGATTTCCCTTGTCCAGAATACGCAGCACGATCTTCTCACCGAAAATCACAGGCAGGACCGACACCCGGAAATCGACGACCTTGTTCTTCATCTTGAGCTTGATGCGCCCGTCCTGGGGCACGCGCCGCTCGGCAATATTGAGGTCCGCGAGAATCTTCACACGCGACGTGATCGCCGCCTTCATCTTGATGGGCGGCTTCATGACCTCCTCAAGCGTACCGTCGATCCGATAACGAACCCGGATCTCCTTCTCGAACGGTTCGATGTGGATGTCGGAGACTCCCTTGAGCACGGCGTCGGTGAGAAGTCCGTTGATGAACTTCACGACGGGCGCGGAGTCGATCTCGGCCGCCAGCGCGGACGAGTCCTCTTCGTCGTGCTCCTCGATGACCTCGACGTCGTCCTCGCCCCAATCGTCGATCAATTGGGCCATCTGGTCGTCTTCGGTCTGCCCGTAGTAGTTCTCCAGGTGCTTCCGGAGCGTGTACTCACCGACGATCACGGGTTCGATCTCGAGCTTGGTGATGAACTTGAGATCATCGATGGCCGAGAAGTCCGTGGGATTCGTCATGGCCACGGTCAGCATGCGGCCGACGCGCCGAAGAGGAAGGACCATGTGCTTATGGGCCACGCCTCCTGCCACCAGCTTCAGGATCTTCTCGTCGACCGTGACCTTGTCCAGATCGACTGCCGGGACGCGGTACTGCTTCGACAGCATCCGCGTGAGTTCCTCCTCCTGCACGAACTCCAGCTTCACCAAGCAGTAGCCGATGCGTTGGCCGGTGGTCTTGGCCTCGGCGAGGGCTTCTTTGAGCTGTTCTTCGGTGATGAGCCCTTCGCGGACGAAGAGATCTCCAAGCCGAATTTCCTGGGCGACCTTCGCTGCCATGGGTACGGCCAATCCTGATGGGAGAACGAGAGACGTTCCGTGAGCACCGAGGGTAAGAATACGGGCTAAGCCCCAAACCCTACAAGTGAGGAGATTTCTCCGCCCGTCGGACGCCCTCATCTGCCAAGCCCCACCCGTGCGAGCGGACGCAGGCGTTCGACGGTCGCAGGACCGATTCCCCGAACACGAACGAGGTCTTCCACCGACGTGAACGGGGCCTCCACCCGGGCCGCGACAATGCGGGCGGCCAACGCTGGGCCGATACCCGGTAGAGCCGTGAGTTCCTCCTCCGTGGCGCGGTTGAGTTCGACACGCTCCGGAGTCGAGCCTGAACTCGGCCTGCGCGACACAGGCGGATCATCCAGGTCCAGGGTCGGGGCCAGCCTTCGAAGCATGGCCGGGCCGATTCCGGGTACCCGCTCGAGGTCCTGAATGTGGGCGAACGGCCCCCCTGATTCCCGGGTACGAATGATCGCCTCTGCGGTGACCACCCCGATTCCAGGCAGGCGATCGAGCTCTTCAGCCGGTGCACGATTAGGGTCGAGGCGCTCTCCTGCCGACAGAGGCATGGACCTCCGCTCGGCCTCTTCGAGCGCCGATGCCGACGACTCGATCAGGGCGGGGAGAGGGTTACCGCTGGATTCCGGGAGAGCCGTCGGCGCCCTGGTCGAGCCCCACCGAGCGAAGCTGAGGACTAGAAGCGCGACGACAGCCCTGCGCAGGGCACGTACTTCTGCATCGGACATGGGAAAACATCCGAGGTGTCGTCGGGCACCGGAATGTCCGTGCGGGTCAGCGCCTCAAGCCCGGAGCGAAAGACCCTGCTGAAACCTGAAGCTGCCCGAAGACACCGAGCTGGAACTGCGTCGACCCCGTGCGCTGTCCGACGAAGGACTGCCTGCGGTCATAGCTCATCTGCAGGCCGAGGTCGAAGCCTCCCACCGCAGTGTCCAGAGACAGGCTCATGCTCCGCCTTTTCTGGTCCACGAAGGGAACGCACCCCAATTCCGCCGCCCCGTTCGGGCTACGGCAATCACTCTCGGTGGCCTGCCCCATGATCAACGAGAAGCGCACGGGACGGTCCAATCTCCGGGCTAAGCGGCCGGGAGGAGCCAACTGGGCCACCACGGACACGCGGTGCGTCAATTCGTCGTGCTCGGTGTCACCGGTCGGATCCGTCCCTGTTCCACGCCGGATGCTGCCACGGTAGCTCGTGACGAGGGAGCCCATCCATGTGAGTGTGAGGTCCACGGGAATCTGGGTGTCTTCCTGAAACCTCGTTTGCGCTCCCCGCCCACCGTACTCCGTCTCCAGCGTATTCTCAGTGAAGCCGGACGAGAGAGTGATCCGTCGGATTCCGAAGAAGCTCCCCAGGTTCAAGGGGGGGAGCGACGCGCGCAGGTTCGGCCAACGGCGCTGCATGACCTCGCGGTCGGCACGGGTGTCCAGCGTTGTGCCGTGGCTGGTGAAGAAGCCGACATCGACGCCCAGACCGCCGGGGAGGGTCACGCCGGAGGCCACGGTCCAGGCCGACCGGTCGGTGAGCGTCGCAGCCGTGTCCGCGTCGAGGAATCGGAAACCGTCGTTCCCTGTCCACCCCCATTGGTACGCGAACCCGGGGCTCACCGGATCGCGGCTGAAGCGAGACGTCACACCGTTCTCATACGTAACCGAGATGGGACGAACGGCCTGAATCATACTTCTCAACTGTCCGATATCGACGGGCTCGTCCGGCTCGGGGTCGCCCAACGCCGCCACCGCGAGGGCGGTCGGATCGATACCCAAGACCGCCCGCCAGTCGCGCTGCCCAGAGGCGTTTCTGGCAAGTGAGAGCAGTGTGTCCGAACCCAGCTCCCGTTCCGCGATGAAGTTGGCGTTCCTGTCGGTCTGGTAGACGGTAGTCCAGTCGAGGTCGTGTCGAAGCCACCCGAACACCTGGGGCCGGAACGCGAGTCGGGTCCTCAGATTGCGGTTGGTCTCCCATCCCAAGTCCACCCCCGCGACCCGGGACCGCTCCCGTCGGATGAGGTCCTGCAGGCGGGGATCGGCCACGGCCTCGGACGGAGGCAGCAGATCCCTCACCGCCAGGAAGGTCACATCGGCGGACAGGCTCCGGAGCGGACGGAATCGCACGTCCGCGACGGCATCCACGACCTCCCTCGGAATCCGAGTCGCGGTCGCCAGCGAATCCCCGGGAAGCTCCAGGATGCCGTCGTACCTGTAGATCAACCCGTCCTGCCTGAGATAGGATGTCCCGAAGCTGACCCTCTCCGGGGTCCACCTGACCCGGGAATCCAGGATCGCGTCTTCGAGGAATCCAGGAAGCAGCCAGCTCACTGGGCCGCGCAGGACCCCTGGCACGAGCGGCAGGTTCCGATCCTCCGGCTCCCTCGCCCAGCCCAGCCCGGCGTCCAGCCCGGTCGTCGTGTTCTCGGCAGTGACGGTCGACCCCTCGGATCGCGTGTACGCGACGCGAGCATCGAGTCCGTCCACGACGAAGCCGACCCAGGGATTCGCGCTGCGGGTCCGCTTCCGGAAGGCCACCCCCAACCGCGTCCTATGTGCTCTCGTGGCCCGCAGGGTTTCGAGTCGGTCGACCCGCACGTCGGAATTGGCCAGGAAGCGGGGCGACTGATCCATCCGGTCGACATCGAGCGTGAGCGGCAACTCGATGCCCCACTCTCCAGGGATCCAACGCTCGAGGCGCACGGTCGACGCCAGGTTCATGGTACGGTCGGTCTGATACGTCGGGTTTCCGCGGAGTTGACGAAAGAGGGCACCACGGTCGGTCAGGGTGAACCGGGTCGTAACCACTCCGGCGCCGTCCAGCTCCAGTTCCACCGAGCCGGCGAGCCCAGGGTCCTGTACGGCACGGCCGAGACGAAGTTCGTTGATCCACACTTCGCCGGTGAATGGCACAGGCCCCTCATTCCAGACCCCCATGGAGAGCTCGCGCACAGCAGCCAGGTTGGGGGCACGCCCACGGTCCCTGAGGACGACCGCGTAGGTCGAGTCGGATCCCCAGATTGCGACGGGTGGATCGCCTGGGCCCGGGGGTGAAACGATGAGTGCCTCCTCCGCCCGGCGTCGGAGATCGAACCACTCCTCGAAGTCGATCACGACTTCCGGCAACCAATCCGACGGTGCGACGCCCGACGAGGCTGCTGCGGGGCCGAGAGGGACCCGGTAGAGATAGAAGTTCTCCGAATCCGTGCCCACCTTGAAGAAGAAGAAGTGCTGCCCGTCCGCGTCGAAGTCGCCCGAGCGGGGAACCACGAAGATGCGGGCCTGCCTGTAGGTCAGCAGATTCCTGGGTCGCTGAGGAAATCGGTGGTACACCTCGGCACGCCCTCCCTGGGGCACCCCCTCGAACGCCAACCCCAGGGACTTCTCGTTGAACTCGATCCCCTGCCCCGCAAAGGCCGAGGTCGGGTCCACGAGCTCCTCCAACACCCCCGGTGGCGACGTATACCCATCCCCCTCGGTGACCGCGGACACGGTGCTCACTTCGAGGCGACCCAACCCGGAAACCGTATCCCCGACGATGCCGTCCAGAACGCCCTCACCCGCCC
Source organism: Gemmatimonadota bacterium (assembly GCA_039587465.1). Classification (GTDB taxonomy): domain Bacteria; phylum Gemmatimonadota; class Gemmatimonadetes; order Longimicrobiales; family Gaopeijiaceae; genus JBDHIL01. The sequence continues at coordinate 17,798 of JBDHIL010000007.1, forward strand.
GCTTGATCCAGCGGGACCCCACCAACCGCATCCGGGTCAGGCGTATTTGCCGGTAGCGCGCTCCAGTGACCGTCAGGCGGAGGTGGCGCACCGCCCGCATGTCGGCGTCAGTGAAGGCACCTCCCACCTGGATCGCACCCGCGCCACGGATCGGGATGCGGTACAACTGGAAGTCCGTGCCGGTCTCCCCCTGCGTCCGCGCCAGGAACGGGGAAGACCCGTCCAGAGTGAGGACATAGCGAAGGTGGCGTTCCCGCGTATCGAGGTTGCCGTCGCCGTCCAGATCCTCCGTGTCCTGACGTCCGTTCCCACGGGTGCACACCGAGCGGGGATCACCGATCCGGTAGATGCGGCCGCGCTCGGACAGGCACGTCTCGCCCCATACGCCCCTCTGATCGGCAGCGTCACCCCATATCTCTCCGCGCCGCGGGTCGGCCTCCTGGTCGAGGAGGCCGAGGCCCCAGGAACGGCCCGCATCGGCCCCCGAGCCTGCGGTGTTGCCGGATGCGTCGATGAAGAAGGCGTCCTCACTCACGCTGCCCAGGTCGATGATGAGCGCCGCATCCTCCCCTCCCGCCACGTAGAACTCGAGGAAGTCGGTCTTCGAGAGGTCGAGGCCGTTCGTCGATAGCGAAGTCGTCACCGACCGCCAGGAGGGCGTCGTGACCAGGCCGCGACCGTAGTTGAGCAGGAGGCCGGCCTCTCGAATCTCCGATCCGGCGACGCGGATCTCACGGTCGATGTCCTGCCGCGGAAAGTAGCCCTCATGAACGCCGACGCTGTCACCGGCGACCGACTCCACGACCCACGAATGCTGCCATGTGAGCCCCGCTGCATCCGAGGCCTCCAAGGCTGGTGGGAGGAAGGCACCGGCACCGTCCCGGAAGGCAGGCGCGCTGCCCAGCACCCAATCGTAGGACCACAATGAGATCGGCACCTCGGCGGCGGCATCGAAGTCATCCAGGAAGGCAGCCCCCCTCGTGTTCGGGTTCGGAACGGACACCGCCACCTCTCCGGCCGCGGAGAAGGAGGCGTTCCCCTCGAACCTCAGACCGGGAATCGACTCGAGTACTCGATCGAGCCAACCCACGCTGGTCCTCACCCGCCCGCTGACTCCCGCGAGAAACGCCGCAGCCGGCTCGGTACCGAGCTGTGGCCTCGTCACGACCGTGCGTTCCGACTGGTAGAGACCGAGGAGGTCGATCCCGTTCTCACCCCCGAGATCGAAGTGTGTCCGGAGCCCGAAGACCTGAGTGGGCGACACCTGGAAGAGAGAGCGCTGCTCCCACGTGGCGCGCACGACGGCCTCGGGAGCGAGCGCAAACAGCTGCTCCGGGTTCAGCAGCCGAACCTGACCCACGTCGTAGTCGATCTCGTAGTCCACACCTTGGGTGAGGGCCCGCTCTCCCAGGAAGATCCTCTCACTACCGTCCCGGATGCCCAGAGCCCCGAGGGAGAAAGACGAGATCAGCCCGTCGCTCTGCAGCCGGTATCGGATGTTCATCCTGAAGAGGCCCGCGTTCTCCCGCTCGAATGGATCGCCCTCTTCATAGATCCGACGATTCGCGTCTCCCCCCAGAATCTGAGCCGACTCCTCCGCGGTCAGGGCCAGAGACCGGACCGGAGGGGGCTCGGCGAAGGGCCTCAGCGTCGGAAACACGATGAACGTGCCCTGAACAGCTGGCTGGCCCCTGAAGATCTCCTTACCTGGCGAGTACACGAACGATGGATCGATTTCGTCCGTCGGGGATTCGTCGTCGAGGCCCAGGAGACGGAGGAAGGTCACGTCGTCACCACTCGGCGTGCGCGCGAAGATCCGTCCTGCGGACTCTTCACCCAGGGAGATGTCGAGGTCGACGGAAGACGTTTCGACCTCGCCCGAGCCGGCCACCCGATAGACCTGGTGCATCTCCATGTCCCACGTGGGCTCCCCCGGCTGGTGATTCGCGCCCGACGCCTTCAGAAGTCGCAGCTTGGGGCGTCCACCCGCGTTCTGAATGCGCTCGGGATTGTAGTCACCGACGCTCTCGCCCGTTCCTGTGACGAACGTGACCGCCAGCATCTCTTCCCGGCGCAGAGGCGATCGCAATGCAATCCAGAGACCGCTGGGATGAACGAAGTAGTCGACCCCGGGGTGCAGGTATCTGAACCACCCTGATTCCTGGACGGTCCGACCGTCCCGCTCGGCGATCGCGTCCGCCTGGATGAAGCCCTCGACCTGTTGCCGGAACCCGGGATCGTCTTCGAAACGGTATAGCTGGATCGGATCCGAGCCCGGCCCCACACCGAGCGGAGCGGAAGCCGGATCCAGGTCCAACGCGTCGACATGGGGGTAGTCGTCGATCGCGCGAGGGTCCACGAGAAAGAAGAACTGGCCCCGGACGTAATCGGCGTCATCCAGGACGAGGCTGTCCTCCTGAACGAACGCGCGCTGGTCCCCCAGGCCGGTGAGCCGGAACTCACGCGAGTTCACGTCTCCTCGCTGTTGGGCCCAAACGGTTTGAAAATCGACGGGACCGACCTGACCCTCGGCCTGGAATCCGAAGTTCCCGGAAGGGATGCCCTCCGTCAGGAACCGAGACGCCGGCAAGCGGAACGTGACATCGCCCACCTCCAGGCGGCGAAGGATGTCGTCCTCATCGCCCTGATAGAAGATGTTGATCCGGTTCGCGGCGTCGAACTCACGCGACTGGTCGAAGTCCACGTCCACGTGAACGCGGTCGAGAATGGTGCCCCCGACCTCTACCCCGAACAGGAGGTCGGGTGTGAGCTGGGGGAGCAGCCCTCCCTTGCAGCTTTCCTTCAGGCGCTCGTCGCAGGGCTCGTACTGAACCCAGTCTCCTCCCAGTTCCATACGACTGGTGACGTTGAGTGCGAGATCCGCGTACTCGGTGGAGAACGCCGTCTCTCCCGCCTCGATCTCCGTGGAGACGGGGGCGGGGGCAACGACCGCCGGAGGGGGCAGAAAGCGGGAGGAATCCGGGACCGCGACAAGGCGATTCAGGCGATGGCGAAGTAGCAGAGCGGTCAGCGTCTCGGAACCTGCGATGGCGCTCATCGAGTCGGGCTCGAGACGATACTGGAGGGGAATCAGGCGGAACCGAACCCCACCCACAAGAGGATCTGCCGCGCCGAGGGGCCCGAATCCCACGGGGATGCGCCGCAGGCCCAGCCTCACGTGCGGACGGCCGGGCTCTGCCACCAGACCCAGCCTGACAACGGCCGGAGGTCGGTCCAATGCCCTGCGAATGATCGTATCCGCAGGAGCCGCCACCGATACCACGAGGGTCCGATCGGAATCCCGCACGGCCCCCGGAAGGGTGCACGCGACCAGCGCGAGGAGCAGGAAACGGGGGCGGGCAAGCACGGGTCAGATCAAGGACCGGATCGCCTCGGGCGGCCCGGTGTAGGCAGTAGCCGAGGGGATGGGTGGGTCCGCGACGAGGGGGTTCCCGGAACCCGGCTTGAGCCCAGGCCCCCGGCCGGAATACCTTGGCTCGGCCATGAGCCACAGATACGACTGCTTGAGGACGCCGCGATGCGGATGGGAGTGCTCACCAAATACCTGATTCGGGTCCACCTCGGTCCCTTTCTCTTCGCCCTGTCCGCGATCACCGGGCTGATCTTCCTGAACGCGGTGGCGCAGCGCGTTGACGGGCTGGTCGGCAAGGGGCTTCCATGGGGTACGGTGTTTGAGTTCTTGGCCCTCTCCTTACCTCATACGGTCGCTCTGTCCCTCCCGATGTCGGTTCTGGTAGCTGTTCTGTACGTGTTCAGCGAGATGACAGCCTCCAACGAGATCACGGCCATCTCAGCGGGCGGCATCGCGCCAACCCGTATCCTGCTGCCGCTACTCGGCATGGGCCTCGTGGCCACAGCCACGATGCTCTACTTCAACGACGCCGTACTCCCGGAGTCGAACCACAGGCTAAAGAACCTCCTCGTGGACATCGCTCGCAAGAGACCAACCTTGGAACTACGCGAGCAGGTCGTCAATGAGATCCGCACCGATCAGGGCCTGGACCGCTATTTCCTGACGGCCGCACGCATCGATCCGGTGGAGAACACGTTGGAGGACATCACCATCTTCGACAACAACAACCCCATCCGCCAGCGAACCACCTACGCGACCCACGGGGTCATGGCCTTCAACGAAGCCCGCACTGATCTCTACCTGAGCCTATACGACGGCGTCGTGCACGAGATACAGAGTGATCGCGTGGGAGGCTTCCAGCGTCTCTACTTCGATGCTCAGGTCGTCCCGCTCCGCGGGGTCGGCAACGAGTTGGAGCGTCGCATGGGCGGCGGCGACCGCGGCGACAGGGAAATGTCGTTCGCCATGCTCCGTGACAATGCAGCCGAGAAGGAAGCCGACGTCACCGCAGCGCGGGATGAGAACCGTGCGAGGGCTCTTGCCGCGGTCCGCCTCGCACTCAACAGACCGGCGGACGAGGACTCGACGGTGGTGACGAACCTCCGGGCGCAGCAGGCCCGCGGAGAGATCACCCCGATGGGGAGTGGCCGATCTCTGCTGACACGCGACCCGGTGACCCAGGGCGTGGTCATCAGCACGAGAAGCCACCATGTGAGAATCCAGGCCCTCCAGGAGGGGATCAACCGGCTGCGCGTGGAGCTGCACAAGAAGTGGGCGATCGCCTTCGCGTGTCTCGTATTCACGTTGATCGGTCCACCCGTCGCCCTCCGGTTCCCGCGTGGCGGAGTGGGAATGGTGATCGGCGCCTCCAGCGCGATCTTCACCGTGTATTGGATCGGGCTCATCGGCGGCGAGAAGCTCGCGGACAACAGTGCGGCAGAACCCATGATCACCATGTGGCTGGCCAACGTGATCTTCCTCCTTGTCGGGCTGCTCCTCGCGGCGCGGATGGGAAGAGCCGGCGGAACCGCCCGGGGCGGCGGTTGGGACGGGATGTGGTCGAGGCTGGCAGCCCCGGCGCGCCGCTTCCGGGCCTCGGGGGCCGGATGATCAAGATCCTCGACAAGCTCATCGCTTGGTCCTTCCTCAAGTTCTTCCTCGTGTTCCTGGCGGCGACGCCGCCCCTCTTCGTGGTCGGCGACATCACCGACAACCTGGTGGACTACCTCGAACGAGGACTCACGGGGGTCGAGGTGGCGAAGGCGTATGCCTTCCAGCTGCCGCTGTTCATTCTGTGGTCGTTCCCGATCGCGGCTCTCATTGCCGCTGTCTTCACCGTCTACGGCATGACGACGAATCGAGAGATCGTCGCCGCCAAGGCGGGAGGCATCTCCTTCTACCGCCTGATGGTGCCGCTCCTGACCATGGGGGTGCTGCTCACCGGAGTCGGTCTGGCCCTCACGGAGATCGTACCGCGCACGAACCGAATCGCGGCTGGCATTCTCCGCGATGAAGATCCCCGGCGGAACTGGAGAGCTGCGTTCGTATACCGGTCGGAAGCCGGACTGACCTGGCAGGTCGACCGGCTTACGGCTTCGGACGGGCGGATGACCGGCCTGGTCATCGAGCGTCCTCCCTCGGAAGAACGTGCCGGAATCCACGTCACGGCCGCTTCGGCAAGCTGGACGCCGGGAGTCGGGTGGACACTGCAGCGGGGCCTGCTGCGGAGGCTGCTCCCCGACAGCACTGAGCGCGCATTCGAGTTCGATCGCCTGCGAATGGCTGGTATCGACGAAGAGCCCGACGAGTTGCTGGAGGTCCCCCGGGAACCCGACGAGATGACCTATCGCGAGATCGACCGCCTGGCACGCATCGTCCAGCGAACCGGCGGCAACGCGAAGGAGCTCCTCGTCAAGCGCGAGCAGAAGCTCAGCATTCCGTTGGCGGTCCTCGTGGTCATTCTCCTGGGAGCGCCGCTGGCTACCAGCAATCGGCGGGGTGGAACCGCGTACGGCGTCGGGCTCTCGCTCGGGGCGGTGATCCTCTATCTGCTGCTCTTCAAGATCTCCGGAGCGCTCGGCGAAGCCGGCACCTTCACCCCGCTGACGGCAGCATGGATGCCGAATATCGCGTTCTTCGTCGCCGGGCTCGTCCTCATGGCCCGGGTGCGCACCTGAGTCCAGCGAGCCAGAACCTTCTGGGCCCAGTCTATTCGCTCAGTGCGGCGACAAAGGCTGGCGCGAGCGTTCCCTCGCAGACCTCCTTCACCGGGCCTCGCAGGACCACATGTCGGTCCTCGGAGACGGACACCGTGAAGCTGCCTCCCTCCATTTGGATCTCGACCGGACCGGGTCGGGTCAGGTCCGCAGAGAGGGCAGCGACCGCCACCGCACAAGCGCTGGTACCCGACGCCCTGGTGGGGCCCACGCCGCGCTCCCAGATGAGGGTACGCATGCGCCCTCTTCCGGACAGGGCGGCGAGCTGGACGTTCGCACCCGCAGCGAGCGCAGGGTGGGTCGCTAGAAACGGTCCCAGCTCCAACAGGACCTCCTGGGTCGGCTCCTCGACCAGAACCACGAGATGTGGGTTGCCCATGGACACGGGGACGACTCTCACCGGGAGACCTGAAGGTCCCTCGATGTGATCCGGGGAGAGCAGCGCCGACGCATCGAGGCCGACAGCAGACGTCCCTACCTCGGCCAGGCCCATGTCCACGGACACGTCGAAGATCGAGCCCTCGCGTCCATGTAGCGTCATGGTCACGCCATCCCCGCCGACTTCCACCGCGAACGGCTGGGAGCCCACCTCACCGGAACGCGACAGGTAGGATGCGAGAATCCTCAGGCCGTTGCCGCTCCGTTCGAATTCCGAGCCGTCGGGGTTGAACATGCGGAGTCGGAACGTGCTCTTGCTCCGGTCCTTCAGGAGCACCACGATCCCGTCCGCGCCGACCCCCTTCCAGCGGTCGCACACTCGTCCAACGGCACTCGGGGTGGGAGTCCAGGCGGCCCCCTCTTCGAACACGAGGTAGTCGTTGCCCAGGCCGTGGGCCTTGTAGAACCGCGCCCCCACCCCGGGCCTTGGTCCGTACCTGTCCTCGGTCACTTCGACTCCACGGGAAACCAAGGGATAGTCAACTCCGTAGGGAGCATGTAAGTCCGGCCGGAGCGACGACGCAACTATTCGGGTGATGAGGTAGTCCAAGGGTGTGACGGGAGCGGGGTGGAAGACTCGGACATGGTGGGGATGATGAGACGCTCGGGGTGCGGGGCCGCGGTGGTGATCCTGTCGATATCTGCAACGGGGGCCGGGGGCCAGATGGCCCCCGGCCCCCGTCCGGTTTCCACAAGTCCGTCCGCGACGGTCTGCGGGAACTGCACGGAGAACTCGCCTCCGGTTCTCCAGGCGACGAGAGTCGATGGCAGCCTGATCGACATCGACGGGGTGATGGCGGAATCAGCGTGGAGGCAAGCGCAGATCGCGACCGATTTCGTCCAGTTTCAGCCCGACGCGGGTTCGTCCGCGACCGAACGTACTGAGGCCCGGGTTCTCTACGGGGCCGACGCACTCTACGTGTTCCTGAAGGCGTACGACGCATCCCCTGACAGTATCGCGAGTCAACTCACCCGGCGTGACCAGGCATCCTACTCGGACCTCCTGGGCGTCGTGATCGACTCCTATTTCGATCACCGGACAGCGTTCCACTTCGCAGTGAACCCGCAGGGGGTGAAACACGACATCTACCGATTCGACGACACCCAGGAGGATGCGGGATGGGACGCTGTGTGGGACGCTGCCACGTCACGCGGCTCGGATGGATGGTCCGCGGAATTCCGGGTTCCCTATTCTCAGCTGAGGTTCAGAAGTACGGAAGTCCAGACCTGGGGCATCAACTTCCTCAGGGAGATCGCCCGGCGCGATGAAACGGCGGTTTGGGCGCCGGTGACCCAAGAGGACGCGGCCATCGTCTCGAAGTTCGGTGAACTCCGGAATCTGAGGGACCTCGACAGCCCGACCCGCATGGAGATCCTCCCGTACTCCGTGGCGCGTCTCGAACGGTCGCCCGGTGAAGTGGACAACCCGTTCTATTCGGCCAACGACGGCCGGGGCACGTTCGGGGCCGACGTGAAGTACGGTGTGACCAGCGACCTGACGCTCGACCTGACCATCAACCCGGACTTCGGGCAGGTGGAGGCAGACCCGGCCCAGGTAAACCTCACCGCCTTCGAGACCTTCCTACCCGAGCGCCGCCCGTTCTTCATCGAGGGTGCGAGCATCTTCAACTTCGGCATCGCCCTTGGAGACGGCGACGGAGCCAACGAGTCGTTGTTCTACTCACGGCGCATCGGGCGATCACCTCAGGGGTCGCCGGACATCGGCGGCGGGTACGCGGAACGGCCCGACAACACGACGATCCTCGGAGCCTGGAAGCTCTCCGGCAAAACCGCCGGCGGGTGGTCGATCGGGGCGATGCATGCGCTGACTTCCCAACAGGAGGCACGCGTCGCGCCCTCGGCCGGGGGACAGCAGTATGATGAGCCCATCGAGCCCCTGGCCAACTATGGCGTACTGCGGCTGCAGAAGGACTTCCGAGGCGGCCGCTCAGCCGTGGGCTTCATCGGGACCGGGACGCGGCGAGACGACCAAGTAGCCCAAGCGCTCGACCTTCGGTCCGCGGCCTTCGCCGGGGGGATCGACTTCCGCCACAGATTCGGAGGTGAGCAGTATTCGATCGACGGGTACCTGCTGGGATCCCATGTAAGCGGAAGCGCGGGAGCGATCGCACGAACCCAACGTGCGCCCCTCCGATACTTTCAGCGACCGGACGCCGAACACCTGCAGTACGATCCGACTCGTACGAGCCTCCAAGGCGCTTCGGCCTTCCTGTCGATCGCCAAGATCGGGGGCGGACACTGGCGCTTCTCCACCGGTTTGCACTCGCGGACCCCCGGCTTCGAAGTGAACGACATCGGGTTCCAGAGGGATGCCGATTCATTCGTGAATTGGTTTTGGGTCGGCTATCGCCAGACGTCACCCCAGGGGCCGTTCCGGAATTGGAACCTCAACACCAACGTGTGGGTCGGTCACAACTTCGGCGGAGACCGGGGGGGAGCGGGAGGGAACGTCAACGGCCAGATGATGTTCAAGAACTTCTGGACCTTGAATGGAGGCATAGGCCGCAACCTGTCGGGTAATTCAGGCCAGACGCTGCGCGGCGGGCCACTCTTCAGGAGAGAAGCCGCGACCAACTTCTGGGGAGGACTGGGAAGCGACTCCCGGAAGGCGGTCCAAGGCCGCGTCAATCTCTTTGGTAACGTCCGGGGCGAGAGTGACTCCAAGTCGGTCGGGGTGTCACCGACTCTCAGATTCCGCCCGTCGGGGAGGGCTACCTTCAGCGTGGGGGCCTTCTTCAACAAGAACGTCGATGACCGCCAATGGGTGGAGCGCATCGATCTGGACGAGCCCCACTACGTCCACGGTCGCCTCGATCAGACTACGGTCGGCATGACGGGGAGAGTCGACTTCGCGTTCACTCCGACACTCTCGCTGCAGTTCTACGCCGCACCCTTCCTGAGCGCCGGAAGCTACTCGGACTACAAGCAGATCGTGGACCCCGTCGCGGATCAGTATGCAGGCCGGTTCGCGGACATCGCGGGCGAGGTCCTCGACGGGACGGTTCAGGCGGACCTGGACGGCGACGGCGTCCGTGAAGCATTCGACGCACCCGACTTCAGCTTTCAGCAGTTCAGGTCCAGCGCAGTCCTTCGATGGGAGTACCGACCTGGGTCGACGGTGTACCTGGTCTGGTCGCAGGGGCGTGACGACTCTTTGTCCTCGGGAACCTTCGACTTCGCGGGAGACATGGATCGGCTATTCTCCGCCTCACCCGAGAACGTGTTCATGGTCAAGGTGAACTACTGGTTCAGTCGTTAGCTGGTCCACTGACCGCTTGGGTCGTGCGACCCCGGGGCCCCTTGGGCTCCGGGGTCGCTCTGCGTCGGGGTGGAAATACGCACTGCGGGAGGGTAGACTTGTCGTACAATCGAATCGGGCGATTTGAGGCATATTGCGGCCCGACGGACCGGTAGCGAGCGCTCCGGACGCCGAACACGCTAAAAAGCCACGCCCTGTCGCGCGTGCCGCGCCGGGGTCGTGTCATTTGGGGGATGTATGTCGGTTCTTGAGACCAATCGAAGCAAACGCTTGGCACGGGCACTCGAACTCCAGGCCTCTCTGACGCGCCGCGTCCTGCTCCTCGACGGAGCGATGGGCACCATGATCCAGCGCCATGGGCTGGACGAAGAGGGATATCGCGGTGTTCGATTCGCCGAGCACGATCACCCACTCGAAGGCTGCAACGACCTCCTCGTTCTCACTCAGCCGGAACTCATCGCCGAGATCCACCGGGCCTATTTCGACGCGGGCTCGGACATGGTCGAGACCGACACCTTCAACGCGACCTCGATCTCGATGGCCGACTACGCCCTCGAGGGCGTGGTGTTCGAGATCAACCGAGAGGCCGCCCGGATCGCGCGAGCGGTGGCTGACGAGTTCGAGGCCAGGGATCCTGATCGGCCGCGATGGGTGCTGGGGTCCATGGGTCCCACCAACCGTACCTGCTCGATCTCGCCCGACGTCGCCGACCCGGGCGCCCGCAACATCTCTTTTCAGGAACTGGCCGTTGCGTATGCCGAACAGGCGCGGGGCCTGCTCGAGGGCGGCGCGGACGTCCTCATGGTCGAGACGGTCTTCGATACCCTGAACGCCAAGGCGGCCCTGTTCGCGCTTTCGGGGGTGCTGGCTGAACTCGGTGAGGCCATACCGGTGATGGTCTCCGGGACGATTACGGACCAGAGCGGGCGGACCCTCTCCGGGCAAACGCCCGAAGCATTCTACAACGCGGTGAGCCACGGGGTGCAGCCCGGTACCGGCCTCCCCGGAGGACTGTTGAGCGTGGGCCTGAACTGCGCCCTGGGCGCGGACCAGCTGCGCCCGTATCTGGAAGAGATCTCCACCGTGTCCGCCGTTCCCGTGAGCTGCCACCCCAACGCCGGACTGCCCAACGAATTCGGCGAGTATGACGACACGCCTGATCATATGGCGAGTGTCGTCGCCGAATTCAGCCGTGCGGGACTCCTCAACATCGCCGGTGGGTGCTGCGGCTCGACGCCGGAACACATCGAGGCGATGGCAGAAGCTCTGAGGGGCATCTCCCCTCGCACCGTCCCGAAACCCCGACCCTACACCCGCCTCTCCGGTCTCGAACCCCTCACGATCTCTCCGGACTCCCTCTTCGTGAACGTGGGAGAGCGCACGAACGTCACGGGGTCCAAGCGGTTCGCGAAGCTCATCGGAGACGACGACTACGAGACCGCGCTGGAGGTCGCCCGCCAGCAGGTCCAAGGTGGTGCTCAGGTCATCGACGTGAATATGGACGAAGGCCTGCTCGACTCGGCCGCCGCGATGACCCGCTTCCTGAATCTCATCGCATCGGAGCCGGAGATTTCCAGGATTCCGGTCATGGTGGACTCATCGGACTGGAACGTCATCGAGGCCGGCCTCAGGGCGATCCAGGGAAAGGGAATCGTCAACTCCATCAGTCTCAAGGACGGAGAAGAAGCCTTCCGGGAGAAGGCCCGGCTCGTTCGTCGGTACGGCGCCGCTGCGGTGGTCATGGCCTTCGATGAGGACGGCCAGGCTGACACACGCGAGCGCAAGGTCGAGATCTGCCAGCGCGCCTACCGCATCCTCGTCATGGAGGAGGGCTTTCCGCCCGAGGACATCATCTTCGACCCCAACGTCTTCGCGGTGGCTACGGGTCTGCCGGAGCACGACCACTACGCCCTCTGGTTCATTGAAGCCGTGCGGCAGATCAAGGAGACCTGTCCCCACTCGCTGACGAGTGGCGGGATCAGCAACGTCTCGTTCTCCTTCCGGGGCAGCGCGGAGGTTCGGGAGGCCATGCATGCCGCGTTCCTGTTCCACGCCATCGAAGCGGGCCTGGACATGGGTATCGTGAACGCGGGAGCACTCCCCGTATACGACGACATCCCGGGCGAGCTTCTGGACCCCGTCGAGGACGTGTTCTTCGCCCGGCGCCCCGACGCCACGGACGTGCTCACGAGGATCGCCGGTGAGCGCACCGGCACCACGGAGCGCCGGCAGACCGAGGATCTTTCCTGGAGATCTTTCCCGGTACGCGAGCGACTGGTGCACGGACTCGTTCAGGGTATCGACACGTTCGTAGTGGAAGACACCGAAGAGGCGCGGAAGGACTTGCCCAGAGCCCTCGACGTCATCGAAGGGCCGCTCATGGACGGCATGAACGTCGTGGGAGACCTCTTCGGCTCGGGCCGGATGTTCCTCCCGCAGGTGGTGAAGAGTGCCCGGGTGATGAAGAAGGCGGTGGCCTACCTCGAGCCGTTCCTGGCTCAGGAGCAAGCCGGGACGACAGCCAAGGGCAAGGTCCTGATGGCGACCGTGAAGGGTGACGTCCACGACATCGGCAAGAACATCGTGGGGGTCGTGCTCCAGTGTAACGGGTACGAAGTGATCGACCTCGGCGTCATGGTCCCCTCCGAGAAGATCCTCGAGGTGGCGCGAGCGGAAGCCGTGGACATCATCGGACTCTCCGGTCTCATCACTCCTTCACTCGATCAGATGGTGCGGGTCGCCCGCGAGATGAAGCGGCTGGAGTTCGAGACTCCGCTCGTGATCGGGGGAGCTACGACCTCACCCGCCCACACTGCCCTTCGGATCGAGACGGAATACGACGGGCCAACCGTCCACGTGCATGACGCGTCGAGGGCCGTCGGCGTCCTCGGACAGCTCCTGGACTCAGAGGCCAGCGAGGCATTCGTCGCTGACGTGAGGGCTCGCTACGCTGACCTGCGCGCGGAGCGCGCCGACCGACCCCGGGCTGAGCTCCTGGCAGTCGCTGAGGCGCGGGCCCGGGGCTTTCGCACGGATTGGGCCGCGTACGTTCCACCCCGCCCGCTCCAGCCCGGAGTGCACGACCTCGACGCGTCGATCTCCGACCTCAGGCCCTACATCGACTGGACCCCGTTCTTTCAGGCCTGGGAACTTCGAGGCAAGTACCCGGCCATCCTGGACGACGCTGTCGTCGGCGAGCAGTCCCGTTCTCTTCTGAAGGATGCCGAGGCACTCCTCGACCAGTGGGCGACCCGGAAAGTGCTGGAGCCCAAAGGCGTCGTCGGACTCTTCCGGGCCAACAGTCGAGCGGACGACATCCTTGTCTGGCCCGGCGGTTCTGACGCAGACCACCCGACCGTGCTGCACTGTCTGAGGCAGCAGTTCGCGAAGAAAGGCCGGGAGAACATGTGCCTGTCAGACTTCATCGCCCCGCAGGACTCGGGAGTCGAGGACTGGATGGGCGCGTTCGCCGTGACGGCCGGGGATGGCCTCTCTGCCTACGTCGAGGAGCGTGAGCGCTCCCACGACGACTATGGGGCGATCCTAGCCAAGGCCGTGGCAGATCGGCTCGCCGAGGCGCTCGCGGAATATGCGCACGAGAGGGTCCGCACCGAACTCTGGGGCTACGCCCCTGGAGAGACCCTCAGCAGCGAAGATCTCGTCGCCGAGACCTACCGGGGAATCCGGCCCGCACCCGGCTATCCGGCGTGCCCGGATCACACCGAAAAGGGAACTCTCTCAGAGTTGCTGGGCATGGAAGATCGCCTGGGAATCGTTCTCACCGAGAGCTATGCGATGGACCCTGCCGCCTCGGTGGCAGGTTGGTACTTCGCCCACCCTCAGGCGCGCTACTTCGGCGTCGGCCGCGTGGACCGCGACCAGGTGGAGGACTACGCTGCTCGAAAGGGATGGACGACGGAGGAGGCCGAACGGTGGTTGGCCCCCAATCTCGGGTTCGAACCGGGCGGCGACCGATGAGGGCCCTGATCGACGACGGTAGAGTCCACGTGTTCGACGGAGCCATGGGTACGCTCCTCTACGCGCGCGGGGTCTTCGTAAATGTATGCTACGACGAACTCAACCTGTCTCAGCCTCAACTGGTCCAGAGTATCCATGCCGAGTACGTGAAGGCCGGCGCAGAGATCCTGGAGACCAACACCTTCGGCGCGAACCCTGTGAAGCTGTCTTCGTACGGGCTGGCCGAGCGCACGGAGGAAATCAATACGGCAGCCGCCCGCCTGGCGCGGGCGGTAGCCACGGATGACACGCGGGTCGCAGGAGCGATCGGCCCCCTCGGTATCCGAATCGAACCCTGGGGGCCGACAGCGAGCGACGAGGCCTCGGACCTCTTCCGACGGCAGGTCGAGGGCCTCCTCGAAGGAGGAGTCGACGGGTTCGTGCTGGAGACCTTCGCCGACACCCACGAGCTGGAGTGTGCCTTCCGGGCCGTTCGGGAGATGTCGGACCTGCCCGTCATCGCTCAGATGACCGTGGGCACCGACCAGACGACCTCCTACGGCACCGATCCGCGGGCGATCGCACGCAGTCTTCAGGATCTGGGCGTAGATGTCCTCGGTCTCAATTGCTCCGTGGGACCCGCCGTTCTGCTGGATGCGATCGAGGACATGGCCGAGATCACGTCGACCCCCCTGTGTGCTCAGCCGAACGCCGGGCTGCCCCGCACGGTGAGGGACCGCAAGATGTACATGGCGAGCCCTGAATACATGGCTCAGTATGCACGCAGACTGATCGATGCCGGTGCCCGATTCGTCGGTGGCTGCTGCGGGACCACCCCGGAGCACATCCGAGCCATGGCCCAGGCAGTCGGATCCGTCCAGCCGCGGCACGCGACGGTGGTGGTGACAACTGGCCCAGGCGACGACACCCCCGAAAAGGAGCTCGTTCCCCTGGAGCGTCGGTCCGCCTGGGGCAGGAAGCTGGCCAGAGGAGAATCAGTGGCCTCCGTGGAGATCCTGCCACCCCATGGGTGGGACCGGAGCCAGCTGGTCGAGCCTGCCAGGGAGTTGAAGGTGGCCGGGGTGGACGCCGTGAACATTCTGGACACGCCTCGCAGCCGAAGCCGCATGGCCGCCGTGGCGGCAGCCTCGATCGTGGAACGCGATGTGGGGATTGAGACGGTGGTGCACTACACCTGTCGCGACAAGAACATGCCGGGCATGATCTCCGATCTTCTGGGCGCCGCTGCGGTAGGCCTGAGGAACCTCCTCCTGGTGAGTGGCGATCTCCCGACCATGGGCCCCTACCCCGACGCGACCAGCGTCTTCGATATCGACTCGATAGGTCTGACGAACGTCGTGCACGGGCTCAATCGAGGGCTCGACCCGGGCGGAAGCTCCATAGGCGCGCCCACGGAGTTCGTCGTGGGGGTGGCGGCGAACCAGGGAGCAGCGGATCAGGACCGCGAGGTGCGCCGCTTCGGCTACAAGATCGAGGCGGGTGCCGACTTCGCAGTCACCCAACCGGTGTTCGACGTCGAGTCCTTTGAACGGTTCCTCGAGAAGGTCGACCAGTGGCGGGTCCCGATCATCGCCGGCATCTGGCCATTCACATCGCTCAGAAACGCCGAGTATCTGGCCAACGAGGTGCCCGGCGTCATCGTGCCGCCGAGTATCCTCGATCGGATGCGATCTGCCCACCAGAAGGGTGAGGACTCGGCCCTCGACGAAGGGGTGGCCATCGCGTTGGAGGCCATCGAGGCCCTGTCTCCGATGGTCCGAGGCTTCCACATCAGCGCGCCATCGGCAAGGGTCGACGTAGCGCTCAGGGTGCTCCGCGAGGGTGGCATCAAGGCCACTGCCTGACCGAGAGGCCTCCTACACCAGATCCAGGATCGCGCGGAGCCGGCTACCGGCTCCACGACTGCCGAGGTTGCTCACGTACACTTTCTCGGCGCCGGCGGCCCTCAGCTCGCGAATGGAACGAGCACAAATCTCTTCCGGCGTCGCTCCGGAGGCGAACTCAGCCGTGACCGCCCCCGCAGGTACCGGGAAGAAGTCTCCCAGGGCAGCCAACGTGCGTGGATTGGCACTCCTGTAGAGGAAGACACCAAACACGACCGGCACAGGCACCCCGGTCGCAGCGAGTGCTTCGAGCATCCTCTCGACGCTTGCCACGTCGTGGTGCGAGACGATCTGGCTGAGGGCGAAATCGGCGTGCGCATCATCAGCGACGAGCCAGCCCACCTGCTGGCCGGGATCCTTATGAGGGTTCACCCAACCCCCCATCGACAGCCCGGGAAGCCGAGCCCCAAGGAGTTCACGCAGGTCCCGCGCATGCGGGAGGCACCGCGGCGGCCCGACTCCCACATCACCACCGAGCACCGTCATCGAGTCGAAGCCCTCCGAGACTGCCCGTGAGGCGAACATCGTGCAGTAGTCCAGAGCGTGCTTGCATGTGAGGATGGGGACGATGCGACGCAAATCCACGTCTGCACCCACGTTCGCCCCGACGTGGGCCAGGCTCTCCTCTTCCTCCGCGCCGACAGCGTTGTCGGTCAGAAAGACGAACAGGTCCTGGCGGGTCAGGCGCCGGAGAGAATGGTGGAGGTCGATCCAGGCGCCCATCCCCTCGTGCGTGTCGAGAGCGCTATGAGGCGGGCGGAGTTCGACGGTGACGAGGGGGCCGGGCTCACGCAGAGCGCTCAGGAGAAGAGACCCTTCGACCGCGCCCTGTTTCAGGTCCTTCACGTCAGCCGCCTTCGCTCACGAGGTGCTCCACGTCCTCAATCGAGGTCGGAAGGCTTCCGGTGAGATTCTCGTGCCCGTCTTCGGTCACGACGATGTCGTCTTCGATGCGTATGCCCATCCCCTGAAACGCGGCCGGCACCTTCGAGCCAACCCTCAGGTACACGCCAGGCTCGACCGTCAGCACCATACCCGGCTGAAGCGCGCGGGGGCTTCCCGCCCGGGCATAGTCCCCCGGATCGTGTACGTCCAGACCGAGCCAGTGGGTCGTCTGGTGTGGAAAGAACTCCCGGTAGACGGACGGAGAACGGGCGTCCTGGACGTCTTGGGTGAGCAGGCCGAGACCCAGGAGACCATCGACGATCGTCGACACCGCAGCCTCGTGAACGTCTGATACCGGCACATCGGGCTTCACCGCAGCTATCGCCGACACGCGTGCCGCCTCGACCACCTCGTACACGGCTCGCTGCTCCGGCGTGAAACTCCCCGATGCCGGCACGGTACGAGTGACATCTCCGTTGTACAGGCCGAATTCGGCACCTGCATCCACCAGGACCAGATCGCCGTCCCGCACGATCCTGCTGTTGTCCACATAATGGAGGACACAGCCATTGGGTCCCGACGCCGCGATCGTCTCGAAGCCGGACCCAGCCGCGCCCGCGCGCCGAAACTCGGCCTCGACCTCGGCCTCGATCACCCACTCGCCCACGCCGGGGGCCACAGCCGCGATTCCGGCGCGTTGCCCAGCGACGGTGACCGCGCAGGCCTGCCTGACCCGCTCCAACTCGAATTCGTCCTTGTGCAGTCTCAACGGGTCCAGGATCTCGCCCGGGTCCACCACGGCCCGGGGACCCGAGCCTTTGCGATGCCCTCTCACCCTGGCCTCCTCCAACGCGGCCTGAACCAGCCGGGGGAGCTCCCCTTCCCTGCCGAGCCTGTAGTGCACTCGATCTCCGGCGTGCAGCAGAGCCGGCAGCCGGCGTGCGAGGTCGCCGATCGGAAAGGCCGCATCCGCCCCGAACAACTCCCCGGCTGCCTCCGGACCCAAGCGGGGGCCAGCCCAAAGCTCCGCGTCCGGATCACGCTCCCTCACGAAGAGCACGAAGCTCGGCTCGGCTCCCCCCGAAATGACGGCTACGGTGCCGGGTTCGATCGCCCCGCACGCATAGTAGAGTTCGCTGTCGGGCCTGTATCGATACTCGGTGTCGCGGGAGCGAAACCGCACGGGCGCAGCAGGCAGAACCATCACGCCACCCTCGAGCGCTTCGCATATCGCCGAACGCCTGCCGGCGAACACCTGGGCGGGAATCACCGCCGGAGAGCTGAACGTGGACATGGGCGCAACCTAGCGCACAGGCGACGACGTTGTGAAGACGTGCTTCCCTACCGAGGCGCCACCTCCTCGGGGACGTTATCGTTGGCTCATGCGCATGGCTGCACTGTTGATCTCGATGGCGACACTCGTCGCCACGTCGGCCTCGGCCCAGGTGGTTCGCGGGGTCGTCCTCGAAGAGGGCCTCGGCATTCCGGTCGATGGCGCGATGGTGATTCTCTTCGACGGTGCCGGCCAGCCCGTGGCTCGGGTGCTCACGGACCGCATGGGGCGCTACGTCGTCCTGGCGGCCAGCCCGGGGCGGCACTCCATCCGAATCGACAGGATCGGTTACGAGAGCGCATCCACGGGCACGATCGAGGTGGGCCCAGATGGCACGACGTACAACATCGACGTGCCCGTGCGGGCGGTGGAACTCGTGGGCCTGGACGTATCGGCATCCAGGCGCTGCCAGGTCCGCACGGAACAGGGGCAGGCTACCGCCAGGATCTGGGAGGAGGCCCGCAAGGCCCTCGAGGCGGCCGCCTGGACCATCGATCAGGGCGTCTACCGCTACACGCTCCTGCATTACACGCGCGATCTCGACGCCAACGGCCACCGCGTCCTGGACGAATCACGGGAATTCATGCGAGGTCGGTCCCAGGCGCCCTACGTGAGCCTTCCCGCAGACCAGCTGGCAGAGAGAGGATTCGTCCACACGCTCGAAGATGGGCGCGCTTCGTACTTCGCCCCCGACGCCACCGTTCTTCTGTCCGATGCGTTCCTCGACACGCACTGCATGAAGCTCACCGATGAGGAGGAAGGCATGGTGGGCCTCGAGTTGGAGCCGATTTCGGGACGACGCCTACCCGAAATCCGAGGGACGCTCTGGCTGGATAGAACGACGGCTCAACTCCGGCGCCTCGAGTTCGAGTACATCAACCTGCGGGGGAGTCCCCGCGTCAATGGCGAACCGGGCGGTGAGGTGGTGTTCGGCGCCCTCCCCAACGGCACATGGATCGTGCGCGAGTGGCGCATTCGCATGCCCCTGATCGCCGAGGACATCGATAGCGGCAGGCGTTCGCGCATGGGATACAGGGATGAGGGTGGAGTCGTGTGGCGCGTGATGGATCCGGGTGGCTCCGTTCTGCTCGAGGCGAGCACCGCCACGGTCGTGGGCTTCGTCACTGACTCGACGGGAATCGGTGCCGCCGAGGGCGTGACGGTGACAACGGCGACCGGCGAGCAGGCGATAACAGCGCAGGATGGGACGTTCCTCCTGTCGGGCCTTCCGGAAGGGTTCCACAACCTCACTCTCCAGCACCCGTCGCTGGATGCCCTGGGCCTGACCGCACCCAGCACCGTTGTGGCGGCGACGTCCGGTGAGATCGCTCAGGCCAACGCGACGCTTCCCTCACCCGCCCAGATCCTGACTCAGGCGTGCGGAGGATCACCGCGGCCCAGCCGGACGGCCATTCTGTTCGGGTTCCTCAGAGACCGGGCCGGACGGCCGATCTCCGGCCTTGATGTTCGCCTCGTGCCCGGGACCGGCCGGATCGATGACTACTCGCTTCCGGCACGGGCAGCTCCCGACGAGCTTGGGACAGCCCCACTCGAGTGGACCCCGGAGCAGCTTTCGGGCCGAAGCGCGATCGGGCTGACAACGGACGACCGAAGTATCTTCATGCTGTGCGACGTTCCAACCCCGGCCCAGGTCCGGATTCTCATCGGACCCAGGGGCGCCGAGGTGCTGAGTCAGACCGTGACGCTCTTGGAAGGAGCCACTATCCGAATGGTACCTATCACGCTAGAGGAAGGCGGAGGCGCTTGAGACCAGCCTTCACGGCCGCGCTGGCCCTGGGGTTCGCCCTTCCTCCGGCCCTGCAGGCTCAACGTTCTCCTGTCCCGGATAGCGTGTTCGAACTCGAGCCGATCGAGATTCGTGTCCTCCGTAGCGTCGTAGGCGCGGGGGCTCCTGCGCCCGTGTCGGTGGTCACTGGAAAAGACCTCGTTCGCGGCCGGGCGGGCGTCTTCCTCGAAGAGGCCCTGCGAGCAGTGGTCGGCCTCCAGATACAGAACCGCTTCAATCTGGCTTCGGGGGAGCGATTGATGATCCGGGGGTTCGGGTCCCGGGCGCAGTTCGGCATCCGCGGCGTGCGGGTGCTCGTCGATGGGATCCCGGCCACCTTACCCGACGGCCAAACCGCCATCGACCACATCGACATCGGTGGTCTGGGCAGGGCCGAGATCCTGCGCGGCCCGAGCGCCTCGCTCTACGGAAACGCCGCCGGCGGCGTCATCCACCTGAGCAGCGTCCCTCCGACGCTCGGTTCTACCGCCTCACTGCAGACCACGGCGGGATCTCACGGGCTTCGGGCGCTGCACGGCAGCGCCTCGGGAGCGTTCGGGGACGGAAGCTACCGCTTCGCCGTTCAGCGGTTCTCCTTCGATGGGTTCCGCCGTGACCCGATTGCGGATGACGGTTCGACCTACGGAGGTGCGGAGCGCACCGTGGCCAACGTCCTCCTGCGCACGACTGCCGCAGGCGGGGAGCTGCGGTTCACGGCCAATGCGCTGGACATGGACGCGCGCAACCCGGGGTCCCTGGCCAAGGACGTCCTGAGCGAGGGGAACCGGCCCGCATACCGCCGCAACGTCATCCAGAAGACCCGTGAGGTCATCCGCCAGGCACAGGCAGGGGTGTCCTGGCTCGGGTCGATGGGCGGCCTCGACACGGAGTTGACGGCGTGGGGCATCCATCGCGAGCTGGACGGGCCCATCCCTCCGCGCGTGATCGAACTGCGCCGGGGTGCCGGGGGCCTGCGCGCGATCCTTCGCCGGACCGCGGCGATCGGCGACCGACGCCTGTCCGTGGGCGGGGGGCTCGAGTTGGAAATCCAGAGCGACGGCCGGAGAAACTGGGAGAACGACTCAGGTGACATGGGGCAGCTCCTCCTGGATCAGCAGGAGCGAGTAAGGGCTGATGGAGTGTTCCTCCAGGCCCGGTTGGATCTGTCCAATGTGTTGGGCCTGAGCGCGGGTGTCCGCTACGACCGCTTCCGGTTCGTAGCCGAGGACCGGTTGGTATCGGCCACCGACCCTGACGACTCCGGCGAACGGACGATGGATGCAGTGAGCCCGTCGGCTGGGGTAGTGTTCGAGGTGGTCCCGGACCTCGAGACCTTCGCTTCGGTATCGAGGTCCTTCGAGACGCCGACCACCACGGAGCTGGTCAATCGCGTTGAAGGACCGGGGGGCCTCAACCCAGCACTGGACCCCCAGAAGGGTACCACGCTCGAAGGAGGGGTACGGGCCCGCGTCGCGGGACTCTGGAGCGTCGAAGCGACCCTCTTCCGCACACGCCTCACCGGCGAACTCGTGCCGTTCGAAGTCCCGACCGACCCGGGCCGGACCTTCTTCCGGAACGCAGGATCGTCTCGGCATCGGGGCTGGGAGGTCGCGGTCGGTGGAACACCGACCTCCGGCACGTCGATCCGATTCGCGTATACCCGAGTGGACGCCCGCTTCACCGCCTTCACCGTAGACGGCGTCGACTATGCCGGACGGAAGATCCCCGGACTCGCTCCCTTCCGTGTGGACGGTACGCTGTCCGTCGACCACAGGCATGCCTTCATCATCGTCCGCGGCCTGTTTGAAGGCGACGTTCCGGTAGACAACGCCAACACGGAATCCTCTGACGGCTACTTCCTGGCAGACCTGCGGGTGGGCCTGGAGGACGTGACGGCTGGGAGTCTGCGCTTCTCGCCGTTCGCGGCGATCACGAACATCTTCGACCGCCGCTACACTGGGGCGGTAGTCGCGAACGCTCGCGAGGGCCGCTTCTACGAGCCCGGCCCGCCCCGCTCCCTCCAGCTGGGGTTGGGAATCCGCTGGGGAGGCTGATGATTCAGTGCCACACCCCGAGCGTCACCAAGTGCAGCCCGAGAAGTCGCGCTCGAGTGCCAGGGCGTTCACCACCGCCCGTTCGCCCTCCGCGTCCGAGGGACGGTTGAGCGCTGTGCCCCGAACCACCATCACGGACGATCCCCCGCCGTCCAGGTTGAGCGCTTCGGTTACGCCCAGCGCCTCCAGCAGGGTCGTCAATTCAGGCAAGGTCATGCCCGCCGAACGCGGCGCCTGGCGACCGTCGACCACCACGAGCCACAGCCGGCCGGCCGCGTCGTCGTAGGCGACCGCGGTCCTGGGGTGGCGTCGCGCCGCGAAGCTTGGCAGGTCCGAAAGAGCCAGGTCACCCACCCGTGATCCCCCGTCGATGAGGTCGGGGAAGCCACTCACGGCCATCGTCACCCCGTCGCCACCCGCGCGGTCGACTCGCCACCCCAGGAGGAGAGAGTCGGGTTCGACCCTCGCGCTTCCGATCCAGGGCAACCCCCCGGCCCGCCACGCCAGGGCCGGACGAGGCCGGGCTGCGCCGACCCGCCCGGAGACCACCTCGGACCCGACCGTCGCGCCCTCCGGTGTGAAGAAATCCGCGTTCACGGCTGCCAGAATGCCGGGACCATGGCGCGAGACCATGGACGTGACCGTCTCGTGGCCTCGGCCACCGGACTCGCGAGCTTCGGCACGGAGAACCGACAGGCTCAGGTCACACCGTGAGAGGTCCGCCTCCAGCGTGTGGATCGCCCAAGGTCCCTCCGCGGACCACACGTACCGGTACCACACGCCCGCGGCAACGCGCTCCCTCCGGATGGTGTCCGGGCTGAGCAGTTCCATTACGGCGGCCGGAAGATGGCGGCCGAGCGCCGGCGGTTCGTCCGGGACGCTGCAGCCAGCACCCATCCACGGCCACACCAGGATCGTCAGCCACAGACGTTGCCTGTGGACCCGACCCGACGCTCCGCCCATATTCCGGCGCACATGAATCCGAGACGCCCCAACCCTTTGCGCTCCCGATGTCCGGGACTCCTCGCCACGGCCCTGTTGGCGCTGTTCGCCTTCGCCGGTGCCGGCGAGGCACAGACGATCGGGGCGGGGTCCGGCGTCCGTTTCGGAGTCAGCTTCGGTGGTATCAGCACGGTCGGGCTCAGCGTTGAGTTCTTCGACGAGCATCGGAGTATCGATGTCACGGCGGGGACCTGGTCCTTCCGGGACCTGAGCCTGTCGGTAGTCGGAAAGCAGTACTTCGGTGGAGCCGCCGCGCGTCCGTTCGTGGGTGCCGGCCTCTGGCTCGTCACCGCGTTCCCGAAGGATGAGCGGGTGGGCCTGGCAGCCGTCCTCACTGCCCCGGTCGGAGTCGACTGGCAGGTGCAGGGGCGCCACGCCCTGGGCGCTGCTCTCAACGTCAACCGGGCCCTCGCGGTTCGGCGCACGGATCCCGAAGACGACCTCCCCTTGAACAAGAGGCTGGTCCCGCTGCCGCAGGTCTACTACCGCGTCAGCCGCTGACGGAAGTACCCCAGCCGAGGGCATCACCACTGGTCCGGCTCCTCCCAGTCTTCGGACCAGAAGCGGCGTTCCTCCCGTTCGATCTCCGCGATGTCGAGGGGTTCGTCGTCCGAGGTGATCAAACGGCCCGTCTCCAAGATGGCCCTGACTGCGTCATCATCGACGAGCGGTCTTTCGGCATCTGATGCGTGGCGCACCCGCGTGCGGAGCGAGACCCCCGCCGCGATCGCGAGGAGGGAAAGCCCCGCCCAGAACACGAACCAGAACAGCTTCAGCATCAGACTCCGATCACAGCTAGTCGATGGGTTCCATCCCGACGTACTTGAGCCCACTGCCCGTATTGAACAGCAGGACCTCTTCTCCCTCCCCGATCAGACCCTGCTCCATGAACAGGGGCACAGCAGCGGCCGTCGCGCCACCCTCCGGAGCGGCGAAGATGCCCGTGTCGACGCCGAGCTTCTCGACCCACTCAGCCATCGCATGATCCGGTACCGCGGCCGCCCCACCCCCAGACTCGCGGAGAGCGCGCAGGATAAGGAAGTCGCCGACCGCACCCGGAACCCGAAGGCCTGAGGCGTACGTTGCGGCGTCCTGCCAGGTCTCCGCATGCTCCGCGCCTTGCTGCCAGGCCCGCACCATCGGCGCGCACCCCTCTGCCTGCACAGTGAACATCTTGGGCCGCTCCGTCCCAATCCATCCCATCTGCTCCATCTCGTCGAACGCCTTCCACATCCCGATCAGACCGGTGCCGCCGCCCGTGGGGTAGACGATGCTGTCCGGCAGGCGACGTCCGAGCTGCTCGAACAGCTCGTACCCCATCGTCTTCTTGCCTTCAACCCGGTAGGGCTCCTTGAGCGTGGACAGATCGAACCACCCGTGCTCCTCCACGCCCCGTTTCACGACCTTGCCACAGTCTGAGATCAAGCCGTCCAGCAGTTGCAGGTCGGCTCCGAGAGCCCTCATCTCCTCGAGGATCGGCCGGGGCGTATCCGTGGGAACCACCACGTGCACGGGAAGACCCGCCGCAGCGCCATACGCCGCCGCAGCGCTCCCGGCATTGCCGGCTGACGGCAGCGCCAACTCCCGCGCGCCGAGCTCCAGCGCACGAGCTACGGCCAGGCAAAGGCCCCGGGCCTTGAAACTACCGGTCGGATTCTGACCTTCGTCCTTGATCCAAACCCGGGCGACACCGAGCCTGGCGGCTGTGCGGGCGGATTCGATCAACGGCGTCCAACCCTCTCCGAGACTCACCTGACAGGCGGGGTCACGCACGGGAAGCACCTCGGCGTACCGCCAAAGATCGGCCCGGCGGCAGGCGACGGTATCCGGCGTGAAGCCTGGGGCGATCGCCTCGAGGTCGTATCGGGCAAAGAGCGGCTTGCCCGACGGCGAGAGTCCGATGAGCTGCTCGCTGGGGAGGGAGTCACCCGTACCCGTGCATTCGAGATGCGTCGCCCCGGGCAGTCTTGTTCTATCGGTCATGGTCCTTGATTTCCGATGTGTGGGTTCATGCTCAGTCGCCGGGGACGGGACAGGACGCGAGCGCCCACCCATATGAGTGCCAAGGCCGTCGGTGCCAGCCAGAGCGGCGGCGCGGCCCCGGGGTCCCCGGCGAGCCCGCGCACGCCAGGAGTCGAAGCAAGCAGCACGATAATCCCGTTGTTGAGGAAGTGCATGAGCACACCAATGAAGATGGAGCCGGTGCGCCATACCGTCCATGCGATCACGATTCCCAGCCACGCCGTCGGTAGGAAGCGGAGAAAGGTGTCCAGGGACAGGTGGAACACACCGAAGACGAGTCCGTTGAGGAGAATCATCCTCCAGGGCGCCAGCGTCCGTGTGCTCCCGAGAAGCACACCGCGAAACAGGGCTTCCTCGCAGATGGCCGGGGTGACACCCAGAACAAGAAGCAGCCACACGAAACGGCCCCGAGTCTCGGCCGTCACCAAGGCCTCGAGACCCTCCACCAGCGCGGGAGGCGTCGGGAACGCGAAGCTCTGCACCCAGGCGATGAACCAGGCCACCGGCAGGCAGCCTGCGATCATCAGAACACTACCGCCGACATGGCGCGCTGAGGGCCGACGGAGAGAAAAGACCGCGATCGGATCGAAGCCCCCCAAACGCACGAAAAGCAACGAAGGGATGAGCAGGAGACCCCACTCCGCCAAGAGTAGCCCAGCCTCGCCCAGCCCGCGATGGAGCAGGCCGCCCACGCCGGCGAAGGCGAGGGCCAGCGACGCCACAAAGACGATCGCCAGCTCCGGCGTCGGTACGGGGGCGGCTGGCGCCGATTCAACCGGGGACTCGAACGGGTCCGAGAGACTCATTAGGATTTCGTGGGACACCGGTGTGGGGGCAATCCGAACCTCGAGGAGTGGGCCGGGGGTAGCTAGCCGCAGGCTACTCCGACCCAGGTCACGGGGCAACCAAATGCCCTGCTTCTCTCGTCCCATAGGTTAGAACGCTCCAGAGGCAGAAGGCGATTCACGAGTCGAATGACCGAAATCCAGCTGATTCGAGAGGCGTGTGAAGGCGACTCCCGCGCGATCCGGAAGCTCTACGACCGGTATGCGCCCAGGGTGTACGCGGTCGTGCGCCGCATCGCCGGGGATGACGACTTGGCTCAGGACTACGCTCAGGAGGCATGGATCCGCGCGATCCGCGCACTTCCCAACTTCCGTGGAGATGCGCGGTTCAGCACTTGGCTGCACCGGATCGCAGTGAACTCGGCCCTGCAGGCCATCAGGAAGACGGAGACGAGAAGGAAGAGGGAATCACCCATGCCGGAGCAGTTGGCAGCCGTGTCGGGCAGTAGCGATGCACTCCTTCAGAGAAAGCTCCAGCGGGCGCTGGACACGCTGCCTGAGGGAATGCGCAGGGTGCTGATCCTGCACGACGTCGAAGGCTACACACACGATGACATCGGTGACGCACTGGGCGTCACCTCGGGAACCTCGAAGTCACAGCTGTTCAAGGCCCGGGCGAAGATGCGCAGCATCCTCGCCTCGGTCGGCAGCGACACGAAGGAAACTGGAGCAGAGGCATGGAGCATCTGAGCACTGAAGCCCTGGCGAGGCTCGTGGACAACGCGCCTGAGCCCAGCGAGTCCGAGCACCTGGCGGAATGCATGGTGTGCGCGTCCGGACTCCAGGCCCTGAGACTGCAGACCGAGCAACTGGGATCTCTGCCCGAGATCCTGCCCCCTCTCGGAGATTGGGAGGTGCTCGAAGCCCGGCTTCGGTCGGACGGACTGGTGCGCGACCGTGGTGTACTACAGAGGGTGGGGCTGGCCCGGACTCCAGGTTGGATGAAGGTCGCGGCCTCGGCCGTCCTCTTCCTGACTGGTATCGGAGTGGGATCGGTCGTCGGGTTCTCGACTCCTGGCCAAGAGGGCTCTCCCAGACTCCCGGACATAGCGTTCGCATCCGCCGAGACGGTAGAGGACGCGGCCACCGCCGTGCGGATCGCAGAGCAGAACTACGTCAATGCGCTGACGCGCTACAGTCAGCTGATGGATCGCGATGCACCCGGCAGCAGCCAGGCGGACCAGTCGGGCAGGATGGCCGCGCTGGAATACCTGTTCGCGGCCACCCAGGCCGCTGTCCGCCAGGCCCCTGCCGACCAATTCCTGAACGGACTCCTGGCCGCAACCCGTGCTGAACGGGAGGCCACGCTGAGCCGAATCTCCACACGCCAGGACAACTGGTTCTGATGATGTCCCGACTGCCTGCTTCCGCCCTGCTTCTCCTCGCGGCTCTCCTCGCCCTGGGCGGCATCCCCGGGGACGCGGCGGCGCAGGTCGTGGCGGTCCAGCCGGCTCCTCGGGGTTGGGTGGGAATCTCCTACGACATCCGTGCAGACGCCGACGGACTCATCAGAGTCGTCATCATCGACGTGAGCGAGGGGAGCCCTGCCCAGCTCGCGGGGGTCGAAGTCGGAGACCATCTCGTGTCATTGAACGGGCAGGACGCTGAGAACAACTTCGCCAACCTCCCGCTGCACATTCGGCCGGGTGACCCGGTCGACCTGATGCTGGCGAGGAACGGGCGTCCTCATCGAGTACGTCTGACTGCGGCACAGCGGCCGCGCAGAGTCGCCGACGAGGTCGCGGTCACTCTGACGGTCACCGGCGACTCCGTCGTCGAGTCGATGTTCCGAGCCATGGACTCGCTCCGCCTCACCCTCGTGACATCGGTCGAGGGCCGCACGGTTTCGGTTCGCCGCCAGCCGATCGCCATCGACAGCGAGGCTCCGGTTGCGGAGGTCGTCGGGACTCCGGCGCCCAGGCTCCTCCTGGAACGGACCCCGGGCGGCGACATGGGGCGGGGTAGCGCACCAGGCCCTGATCTTCATGGTGCCGAGCAGAGCTGGATGCTCGAGGAAGTCCGTGCCCCCTTCGGGTTCTGGGTCTTCACGGACCGGCAGACCGACTCCCTCAGTCGCGCCATGAATCGGCTGAACACCGAGATCAGGGCACTCCGCGTCCAGGAGGCCGACCGCCGGCGCCGGATGGTCGACGCGTCCGGAGAGAGTCGAGCGGACCCGAGAGACGAGCAGTTCGTCGAGCTGAGTGAAGTCATCAAGTCCTATGCAGACCGATCAGCGGCGCTCCGTCAGGCGATGGACCGGGCGGTTCGCGATGCCGCTGAACCCAGGACCGGATTCATCATCCGACGACAGGAGAGCGGAGAGCCGGACGAAGAGGGTGGGTCGGTGCGCCGCCTGTTCGGACCACTCACCCCGTACGCGCTCGGGCAAAACCGGGCTGCGGGTGCCGAGGTGACGGACCTCCAGCCGGAACTGGCAGCCTACTTCGAGGTGCGTGGCGGCGTGCTCGTCGTGGACGTCTTCCGCGGCACCCCAGCCGCGATAGCGGGAATCCTGCCCGGTGATGTCATCACCCACCTCGACCAGGTGACGATCCGCTCCGTCGAGGAGCTGCGCGTGGGTCTGGCGCGGGCCGGTGAAAGCCTACCCGTTACCGTGGTCCGGCGGGGCAACGCGCTCCAACTGCTGCTGCGTAGATAGTCCTGCGCAACGGCGAGCATGGTTCGCGCGCCGCTCTGCGCCTGCAGGCCGTCTACTCGTAGCGCAGAGCGTCGATGGGCTCGAGGTTCGCTGCCCGCTGAGCCGGCCACAACCCGAAGAAGAGGCCTACACCCGCTGAGAACAGCAGTGCGGTGATCACGGCGTCGAACCGGACGACCGTGTCCCAGTCCTGAAGCCTCGTGAGCGCCTCCGCGCCTCCGACGCCCAGGGCCACCCCTAGGATGCCGCCGAGAGAACATAGGGCAAGAGACTCGACCAGAAACTGCAGCATGATCGCTCTCTTGGTGGCGCCGAGCGCCTTCCGTATGCCGATCTCCCTGGTCCGCTCGGTCACGCTGACGAGCATGATGTTCATGATCCCTATTCCGCCCACCAACAGGCTGATTCCCGCGATACCGGCGAGCAGGAGCGTGAACGTCTGGTTGGTCTCGTTGAACGTTGCGAGAAGGTCAGCCGAGTTCCGAATGTTGAAGTCCGCTTCTTCTCCGGGCCGGATACGGTGCTCACGCCTCATGATGCGATCGATCTCGGCATACGCCTGGTCCAACTGCTCCGGGGTCGCGGTCGCGGCGTAGATCGAGTTGACCCGATCCCGCCCGCCGAAGACCCGATACTGGGCCGTGGACATGGGAATGAAGATCTGATCGTCCGGACGGAACCACGCTGCGTCACCCTTCTCGGCCATGACGCCAATCACCTCGAACGGGACTCCCCGCAGTTGCACGGTTTGCCCGACCAGTACTTCCGGGGGAGTCTCACCGAGGGTCGTCGGCAGGTTGTAGCCGAGAACGGCGACCCTCCGACGGCCCTGGATCTCACCCTCGTTGAAGAAACGCCCGGCGCTCAATTCGACATTGTAGATGTCGAAGTAGTCGGGCCATACGCCCATGATCTGAGTATTCGAATTCCAGCGCAGGTAGGTGACCTGCAGACGGGACGAAATCTCCGGCGAGACGGTCAGGAGCCCTCCTGCGCCTTCCCGCAGCGCTTCGGCGTCTTCAACCCGCATCTCGGTGTCACCTCTCGACACGCCTCCCCAGAACTGCTGCCCCGGCCGCACCGTCAGGACATTGGTCCCCATGGTTTGGATCTGCGACTCGACCCGGGTTTGAGCGCCTTCCCCGAGCGCGACCATGGCGATCACCGCTGCCACGCCGATGATGATGCCCAGAGTGGTGAGCACGGCCCGCATCACGTTCGCCCGAATGGCCGCCATCGCTACCATCACGATCTCGAATATGAGCATGGTGCTACCTCCGGCGGCCCATGCCGCCGCCGAACGGGCCCCCGCCCGTCCGCGATCGGATCATGTTCAGGAATTCCTGCTGCTGCGCCTGCAGTTGGGCTGCACCGACGACCGCGAGAACCGCTCCCTCTTCGAGCCCGGAGACTACTTGCGTGTTATCCCAGTCGTTGAGTCCCACCCGGATCATCACGGGCTCCGGGACGCCGGCGTCGCTCATGACGAAGACGACGGCCGGACGACTCTGCCTCGGCGGAGCTGCCCCCTCAGTCGGCATTCCCCCACCGGGCCCGCCGGTACCGGGATTCCCCTGGGCCCGCATGGAACGCATGATCGCTCCCAGCGAGTCGCGGCTGACCTCGCCACGTTCAACCTGCGCTCTCAGGGAGTCGAACCTGGCACGAGCATCCCCGGCACCCGGGGCGACGCTCTCCCCCACCTGGCCGGGAGCATCTCCCCCGGCGGGCGCTGTCTGTGCCGCTGCGTCCGGCGTGGCTCGGGGTGGACCACCCTGGCCAGGCATGCCGCCCCGGCCGCCTCGCATGAACTGTCCGAGATCCAGATCCTCGATGTCGAGTCCCAGTGCCATAGCGGCTGGCCCCACGTCCTGGAGCTGCACGATGGCGCTATTCGGGACCAGGACCACGTCCAGCGCCTGATCCACCAGAATCGTCACCTCCGCGTTCATGCCCGGCTTCAGGAGCCCCGTCCGGTTGTCGAGGTTCACGATCACGGGAAACATGGTCACGTTCTGCTGAACCACGGCCTGGGGCTCGATCTTCACGACGGCACCGCGAAAGGTCCTGTCAGGAAAGGCCTCAGTGATCACGGTCGTAGCCATCTCGGCCCTCAGCTGACCCATGTCGGTCTCGTCCACGAGGGTCCGGACCTGCATTTCGTCGAGGTTGGCCATGATGAACAGCGTGGTGCCTCCAGAGACGTTCCCGGACGCGGACTGGATGACCTGTCCCTCCTCTACGGTCTTCGAGATGATCGTCCCCCCCAGAGGGGCTCGGATCGTCACATCCTCCAGTTGCAGCTCCGCCAGCTCGAAGTTGGTCTCGGCCTTCACCAACGCAGCTTGAGCGTTCGCATAGTCCAGGCGTCGGGTCTCATGCTCCTGTTCGGTAATCACCGCCGCAGCCAGGAGTTCCGCCGATCGATTCAGCTGAGCGAGCGAGATCTCCACCCGGGCCTTCGCGACCTCGAGATCCGCCTCCATCTGGTCGAAGCGGTTGCGGACATCGCGGGGGTCGACCTCGGCCAGCAGCTCACCCGCGCGCACTTCGTCGCCCACGTCGACGTGCAGGCGCAGGATCTCACCGGAGGCCTTGGACTTGACCTCCACGGAGCGGATCGGCTCGACCGTGCCCGTCGCCTCAGCCTCGATACTCAAGTCGCCTCGGGTGACCTCCGCCGTCTGGATCGCGGGCACATCCTCGGCCGCCCCTCCGGCATCGCAACCCAACAGGGCCAACATCGCCAGGCCCAGCAGGCCCAGTGTCTTCATCTGGAGGTTCACGATGTGCTCTCCACCTTCTCGTTCAGGAAGTCCCGCTCGACAGTGCCATCCTTCAGGTGAACCTGACGGCCCGCGTACCGGGCGATGTCATGCTCATGTGTGACCAGCATGATGGTCTGACCCAACCGGTTGAGTTCCGCCAACTGGTCCATGATCTCGGTTCCGGTCACCGAATCGAGGTTTCCGGTCGGTTCGTCGGCGAGAAGGAGAGCAGGCTCATTCACCAGAGCTCGCGCCACAGCCACCCGCTGGCGCTGACCACCCGACATCTCCGGCGGGCGGTGGTCCATGCGATCGGCGAGCCCCACGAGCTCCAGCTTCTCCGCAGCCCGCCGCCGCCTCTCCTTCGCTCCTACGCCGGCGTAGATGAGCGGAAGCTCGACATTATGGAGCGCGGTCGCCCTCGGCAGGAGGTTGAATGTCTGGAAGACAAAGCCGATTTCGCGATTCCGGACCCGCGCAAGCTCGTCGTCCGAAAGCTCACTCACGAGTTGGCCGTTCAGCCAGTAATCCCCCGAGGTTGGCGTATCGAGGCACCCGATCATGTTCATGAACGTCGACTTGCCGGAGCCGGAGGGCCCCATCATCGCGATGAACTCTCCGACGCGGAGTTCCATATCTACGCCGCGAACGGCATGCACGGTCTCAGCCCCCAGAACGTAGTCCTTGGTGAGACCTTCCGTCCGAATGATCACGTTGCTCACAGCTCTCTCCCAAGAACAGCTTCCAGTTGCGCCCGAG
This sequence comes from Gemmatimonadota bacterium, assembly GCA_039587465.1. Lineage (GTDB taxonomy): Bacteria > Gemmatimonadota > Gemmatimonadetes > Longimicrobiales > Gaopeijiaceae > JBDHIL01. The sequence goes on from JBDHIL010000007.1 coordinate 49,583, forward strand.
CCAGCAGGTAGTCGTAGCGGGAAGTGACGACGTCGGCCGCGGCCTGAGCCGCGGAGATCTGACTGACCACGAGATCCAGAATCGTGGCCACACTCAAGCGATATCTCTCCCGCACCACCCGAAGATCTTCCTGCGCTACGAGGTCTGCCTCGAGGGCGATTTCGATCGCTCGCTCGGCCGCACGAAGATCCCAGAGCGCGGCATCCGCTTCCTGCCTGGCCGCGAGCAGCGCGTCGTCCTGCTGGAGGCGTGCCACTCTCTGCGCCAGTTGGGCACGGTCGATCGATGACTCACGTTGGAATCCATTGAAGATCGGATAACTCGCCCGCAACCCTAGACTCCAGCTCGCGGTCCCACCGCTGAGCGAAGCGTCCTGATTCGCCCAGTTGTATCCCGAGCTAAGCGAAAAGGAAGGGAACCAGGCTGTCTTGGCGGACCTCACACCGGCCGAGGCGGCCGTCACCGCCTCACGGGCGGCCGTCACCGAAGGGGACTCCTCCTCGGCAAGGATGTAGATCTCCTCGTCGGTCAACCCCAGCTCCGTAGGCTCCAGCATCGCGGGACGCTCCGGCACCACCGGTGCGCGCTCCCCGATCAGTCGCCCGAGGGCGAACTGAGCCGCCCGGAGTGCCGTCTCGGTCTGGAGTTGTGCCTGCTGGGCGTTCGCGACGTCGAGGCGTGCCCGCAGAGAATCTGAGAGCGTCGCGGTGCCGAGGCGTGTCTGGGTGCGGACCAGTTCGAGGGTCTGCTGGGCCTGATCGACTCGCTGGCGGGCCACCTCCAACAAGTCGCCCTGACGCAGCGCCAGGAAGAAACTGCTCTTCGCCTGGAGGATCACCTGGAATCGCTGATTCTGACGGCGCGCCTGCGCCGCTGCGATATCCGCTCCGGCAACGTCCATGTCGGCAAACCTGCGCCCGCCCTGGAACAGCGTGTATGAGGCGGACAACCCCGCGCTGTAGGAATCCGCGCTTCCCTCAACGATGCGATCCGTGTTCGGGTCGAACCGGCTGGTGCTTCGGAGGGACCCACTCGAACTGGCGCTCACGGACGGCATGAATGAGCCCCACGCCGTGCGGCGAGAGAGTTCAGCGGTTCTCACCGATTGGTCCTGTTGGGCCATCGTGGGGCTGCGCACCAGCGCTCTCGCGATGGCGTCGTCCAGCGTCACCGGTACCTGCGCACCGATGTTGCTCGGCATCAGGATGACTGTCCCCGCGAGGAGCAATACGCTCCCCAGGGGCCAAGTGGCCTTCTGAGTGTTCTTCATGGAGTCCCTAGTCTCGATCCTCGTCCCGTCGTCCCCGCTCCTCCGCCCGTCGCTGATCGCGCTCCGCGATCAGGGAGTCATACGCCATGACCTGCGCCGGATCGAGCACCCCCTTGATGGCAACTCGGGTTTCCTCGATCAGAGCCTCGTACCGAGGAGTGTACGCCTCCCGAAAGTCGCGGTGGAGCTTCCCCATTGCCTCTCTGTGGTGCCGCACGATGGAATCGATGCTCGTCATCTGCGATTCGTTAGGCCCGACCTGCTCGTACATGGGTACGCGACGGCCCTCCCTCGTGCCGCTCTCGTCTGCCTCAACCGCCTCGGCATGACGGGCGTCGAGTTGCGTGTCGGCTGCAAAACCTACGATGACGCCCGACGCAAAGACCACGACCAGCATCAGAGCCGTGATGAGGCGCATACGCGGTGCGCTCTCCATCAGAAGCCCTCAGACGCAAAGGAGACGGGCGCGATGACTTCGTCCGCCGCCAGCGTTCCCGGAATCGTCGTGCCTTCTACTTCGGCCAGAAGCAACTCTTCGACACCCACCAAAGCGGGAGACGGAGCGCTGTGCCCGCGGAACAGGAGGAGGCCCGCCAGCGCCGCAGCGAGGACCGCCGTCGGAATCACCGTCCGAGCCCACGATGTCATTACATCCTCCACCGTGAGCTGGATCATAAGCCGCCGTCGAGCAAGCTCGGGTGCCGCGTCCTTCAATACCCGAACATGGAAGCGCACCCAGAACTGACGATCGACGGCCGCCGGATCCAATGCGGCCAAGAGCGATGCCATGTCCATTTCGCGATCCAGTTCGTCCGTGCCCTCAGGCACCGGTCTTCTCTTGTCGGCTTCACTCATCGGATCTTCCTGATTGTGTCGGCGCCCACAGCAGTCTTGCTCAGCTCCTGCCGCAGCGCCTTCCTGGCAAAGTGGAGGTGTGATCGAACCGTGCCCGAGGGCAACTCCAACAACTGCGCTATTTCCCTGTGCTTCCACCCCTCCAGGTCGTGCAGCATCACAATCTGTCGATGCACCTCGGGAATCCGGCTCAAGGCCGTTTCCAGCACCTGTCGCAACTCCGATATCTCCGTCGCAACGTCCGGCGTCGGCTCCCCCGTTCGAGCGCTCGCAGGGACCTGTTCGGTCCCTCTGAGCGCCTCCCGTCTAACCAAATTCCGCGATCGATTCCGGACGATGGTCATCATCCAGCCCGCGAACCGGTCCGGACTCCTGCACTCCTCGAGACGCTCCAGGGCGACCAGGAACGACTCCTGCGCGGCATCTTCAGCGTCCTCCGGCCGACCCGTAACGGACAAGGCGACCGCATAGGCTGCCCTTTGGTGGCGCTCGACGAGAAGACCGAAGGCTTCCGCCTCGCCCTTTCTCGCCTTGCGGACCAAGTCGCCGTCAGTCGGCTCTCGGGACTCCTTCAATGACACCGAAGTACACTGCCGTGTTGAACACAACCGGGGTCGTTCCCCGAATCGGCCGAGATCCGAGGGACAACGGGAATCTGAATTCTAACGCTTCATAGGGCTCGTCTACACGGACCCGGACCGAATCACGGCGATCAGTGCCGCTGCGGCGCGCCGACGGCAGTGCCTTCGGACGGTCAACCCTTTCGTGATCGGCGTTCGGACGCCCCCGCGAACAAGGTCCTGGGTCGGTCAGGATCCGGTGGAGGCCCAGCGTCCTGGAATGCCGCTTCGAGCTGGCCTTCCGTGAACGCGGACAGAGTGCGGCCCACAACCAGGCATTCGAGTTCTGCGTCGGTCGCCTCACCTCGTGAGAAGCCGAGCAGGAGCAGATCGGTCGGGGCGGTCACATGCCCACGCCGGCTCCGCCCCAGAACCCTCACGACCCATGCGACCCCCTCGACCTCGAGCCCGACCTCTTCACCGTCCGGCTCGACCGGATCCGCCACACCATCTCTCTGGTCCATCGCCTGCCGCACGGGCGTAGGCGTTGCCGTTTCACCCCGTGGTTGAACCTGGCGAGGGGGCGCGGGCGTACCGGCTCGCACGGATACGGGCCTTGGCTGATGAGGGATCGGATCGTTGGCGTCGGGGACCATTGGTTCAGTGCTGGGGGAAAGCAGAAGATGGGGCGATACGTACCTCCCCAACAAGCGAGCACAGCTCTTGCTCCCGCCCCCCAAAGCCAGACATGTTGCGGCCATGGCTCCTGAAATCGACCCCGACCGCGCCTGGAAGCCGGTAGCCCGCACCGATGTCGTATTCCGCCAGGTCGGGGAGGAATGGGTTCTCTTCGATCCAGAATCCCAGCGGATCCACGTGCTGAATCTGACGGCGGCGCTGGTGTGGTCGTTCTGCACGGGTGAGCACGGCGTGCAGGACATCGACGACCGCGTCCGCCAGGCCTTCCGCGACGTCCCAGACACGGCCGGGGCAGCAGAGGCGCTGCATGGATTCAGTGAATCCGGCCTCCTCCTGCCCCGATAGTGTCCGACTTGATCGGGTTCCGATCCGGCGAGCGGGTGCTCGTGGTCGACGTCACAGCATCTGAAGCCCTCCCCTCGGTGGAAGCGTTCTTTCCGGAGTATGGCGCACCCGCCCATGGGCGTTCTCCGAACCTGACCCTCTCGCGTGAGGGAGGCGAATACAGGATCGCCACGGAGAGGGGCATCTGGCGGGCCCCTACCCTGCCCGACATCCTGACGCGCCTGGAACTGATCCTCGCCGAAACACTCGTCAGCGATAGAGGCCTCATCGGCGTGCACGCGGCAGGGGTGGACCTCGGCGGCGGTGCTGTACTGTTCACCGGCGCCGGCGGCAGCGGAAAATCGAGCCTGACGGCCGGGTTCGCCGTCCACGGCTGCAGCATTTTCGGTGACGACGTCGTGTTCATGAACCAAGGGACGATTCACGCCTTCAGTCGACTGATCAAGGTCGAAGAGCCGGCGAGGACCCTTCTTGGACTGCCGGAACCCCGCGGGATTCTGGCTGGGTTGTGGACCGACGCGAGCCTCTACGAGCCGTCCGAACTGGGGTCAGCTTGGGCCGACCCCGCGGACCTGCGCGCCGTGGTACTTCCCGTCCGAAGCGGCGGAGAGCCCGTGCTCCGCCCGGTCGCACCTGCGAGAGCACTGACCGAGCTGCTCTCGGGCATCGTGATGCAGACCACGCTGAGCGTCGAGGCTTTTCACGCCGTGGCCGACGCGCTGGAGCGGATCCCGTGCTATGCGCTCACGTTCGGAGAGACCCGAGAGGCGGTGGAGCTGCTGTCCTCGGAACTCGGCTGAACCGAAGCTATCCACCCTCCCCTGAGGGTCCGAACCAGTCTCCCGACTTGTTCGCCGCTGAGGAAGGCGGGATAGCACGCCAGCATGATCAGGGGAAAGATCCCGATGCTCATGAGGGCCAGGATGCCCAGGTGCAGGGCCACCCCGCAGATGAGCACAGCGCTTCTGGTCCTGCCCCAAGCCACCAGGGGCGTGAAGAGAAATTCCCACCAGGCGATCAGGATGGTGGCCGCCAGATATAGAGGCCGTCCGCCGGCCCACCCGGGCGCGCCGAACCTCGTGAACGACTCGTTCCCGAGTGCGTAGATGGCGGCCACCCCGCTCCACCAGAGCGGGTCCACCACCTTCCAGAACCCCGCCACCAGATACACCGCACAGATCTGGATCTGGAACATCCGCACCGGCCAGGCCGGAACGGCAGTGACGTTGTCGGTCCCTCCGCCGCGGATCCACCGGAGGCGATCCAGGGTGAATGACCGGTGCTGCACCGGGACGACGCTGTATCCGAGGGCAAGGTAGAAGGATGCCAGCCGCAACATCTCGTCGCCACCGTTGCCGAAGGTCGTGTTACGGTAGTAGACCCACATGTACAGCAGGAAGCTGGCCCACGCCGCCAGGCGGGTCTTCCACCCGAGCAGAAGCGCTGCCAGAACGGCTCCCCAGAGCACGAAGACGAGCACGGCCGCCGGGTAGGAGCCGAGGAAGTCGAACATGAGGTAGCGCGCGAAGAACTCCCGGGACCAGACGCGTGCGGCCGCGATCGGGAACTCGCCCTGGTCCGAGTAGAAGTGCCGCACCAGCGGAAGGGCGCCGGCCCAGAAGACGAGGCCACTCATCGCGACCCCGATGCGTACCGCACCCAGGGGACGCCCGTCCACCTGGTCGAACCAGAACCGATCCCACCCGGCCCTCAATGGACCGGCTCCGAAGTGGGCTGCACGTAACCGTCGGGCAACGCCTCGACTCTCGGCCACCCCTCGGTGGCAAGCCGATCGGGGATGCCGTATGCCCTCCAGGGTGCACCGCGATCTCCGTCCTCGGAGGCGCAGTCGAAGCCCCCCAGTCGCTGCGTGTAGACCTCCGCCTCCGTCGGCTGGTCCCAGGGAATCCGGATGCGGTGCCACTCACTGATGAGCTCGATCCCGTCGGGGGAGCGGCCCCGGCTGTCCGCCAGCGTTCTGCACAGGCCCTGCGCGAAGTATGTCCGGTACGCCCGACCCCATGATTCGTAGCCGAGATTGAACAGAACGCGGTGGGTCCGGTGGTGCAGGACGTGAGGGTGCCGCTGCTCGCGTGGACCCTGAATGGTGACGGTGTCGGCCAACCAGGCCTCCTCGCCATCGACTCCGAAGTAGGGAACAACCTTGATCGTGGGAGCCCACGACGCGGGATGGGGGGCGAACAGGGTCCAGTGCTGCCTGACTCCGGTCAGATCCAGATACGGAACCGTGACCGGCGACGTCCAACGCACGGCCCGTGGAAACACCATGCCCCCGGCCGACTCGAGCCAGCCGGGGAGAGGTTCGAGGGCGTCCTTGGTTGCCGGGAGGAGGTAGAGGGCAACCGCGAGCCAGTGGATGACGAAGAAGGCGCTCAGCCACCTCCTCCGGCCGACCCCGTGCACCGGTCGCGTCGGGGGGGTACCCGTGTCCAAGTCGGTCCGACTCAGCGCCCGGTCTGCGTCGGGGGCGGGCGAGACCAGGGCGGTGGCTGACTGGGTTCACGCGGCGCCCACGGCTCCCTGGTGCCACGGGGTTCGGTATCGAAGACGGAGTTGTCTATCAGCTGAGCAGTCGGAGAGATGGCGCCCACCGTAGTCTGCCCGACGGCCGTGCCCGCGCCTTTGGTGTCCCCCGTCGCAGAAGCCTTGCCCTGCCCGACCAGGGGCCGGACAGCCAGAGTAGCCATCGCGGGAGGCACGAAGGCCGCCGTCCTGGCCAGCTTGAGGAGAAAGTCCCTTCGGGTCGGGTCTGGGGGCTTGGTCATGCTGTCAAACTACCGCGCAGGCGGGGTTGTGATCAAATCCAGGCAGCTCAGGCGGGAAATCGGGCCCCGAGGTCCGGACTCTCCCAAACGGTGACCCGGGTGAGACGCGCCGGAGCAGGAATCCTCCCCTCCAGCTGCCGGTGCAACCAACGGGCCAGGCTCTCGGTGGACGGCTGCATGGTTCCGGCTGTCACCTCCGGGATCAGGGCGTTCAGATCACCACCATCCCACTGCGCCATCACCGCGGCCATGGCGCCATCGACGGCGCCCAGGTCGACGACGAATCCGCTTTCCGGGTCCACGGGACCCGCGACCTGGACCTCCACGGTCCAGTCATGCTCATGCGGGTCCATCTGATCGCCGAAGACCTCGCGATTCTTCTCCTCGGACCACTCACGCCGGGCGTAGTGATGGCTAGCTCGAAACCGCACTCGACGGATCAGCCGCGCTTGGGTCATTCCACTCCCCTTCAACTGGATTGCCGCTCCGGCTAGAGTGTGAAGCCACAACACCGCTCAATCGACCGAACGATGACCAACCCCGACCTCAAGCCGCTCTTCGAACCCACCTCGATCGCAGTGGTGGGGGCCAGCCGCCGTTCCGATACCATCGGGTATCAGATCGTCGACAATCTGCTCCGCCACGGGTACACCGGGGTGGTCTATCCGGTCAACCCCAAGGCCCGGGCGATTCACTCCGTGCCGGCCTATGCCTCGGTCGAGGCCATCCCGGCAGATGTCGATCTGGCAGTCATCGTGGTCCCGAAGGAGCATGTCCTCGATGTCGTGCACGAGTGCGGCCGGAAGGGCGTGAAGGCTCTGGTCGTGATCTCCGCCGGCTTCAAGGAAGTAGGGGGAGCCGGAGTCCAACTCGAGGCCGACCTCCTCAGCGCATCGCAGGGCTACGGCATGAGGGTAGTCGGGCCCAACTGCATGGGGCTCCTCAACACGGACAGCGCGTTCTCGATGAACGCGACCTTCGCCCCTACGATGCCGCCGCCGGGGCCGATGAGCTTCATGAGCCAATCCGGTGCCATGGGCGTAACCATCCTCGACTATGCGGCCGAGTACGGCATCGGCATCCATCATTTCGTGTCTGTGGGCAACAAGGTAGACGTGAGCGGGCTCGATCTCGTGCGCTATTGGGAGACCGACCCCGGCACCAAGGTCATCCTGATGTACCTCGAGAACTTCGGGAACCCCCGACTGTTCGCCAGCTTCGCACGCCGGGTCACTCGCAAGAAGCCGATCGTGGTGGTCAAGTCCGGCCGATCGAAGGCAGGCGCGCGCGCCGCAGCCTCGCACACCGGAGCACTGGCGGGGGTCGACGCGACCGGGGGAGCCCTCTTGGCCCAGATGGGGGTGCTGCGGGCAGAGTCCGTGCAGGAGCTGTTCGACGTCGCGATGGCGTTCGAGGCTCAGCCGATTCCGAGAGGGAATCGCGTGGCCATCCTCACCAACGCGGGTGGCCCCGGCATCATGATCGCCGACGCCTGCGAGGCAGAGGGCCTGGAAGTCGTGGAACTCACCGACGCCACCAAGGCCAGTCTGCGGCAGCTCCTGCCAGCCGAGGCTTCGGTACGGAATCCAGTCGACATGATCGCGTCCGCCACATCCGAATCGTACCGGGTGGCCCTAGACCTGGTCATGGACGACCCTATGGTCGACGCGGCCATCGCGGCATTCGTGCCCCCGCTGGGCGTCCGTCAGGTCGACGTCGCGTCGTCCATCGTCAAGGCTCGACGGACCCAGCCCGACAAGCCGATTCTCGCGGTACTGATGGGTCGGCAGGGCTTCCCGGAAGGACGCGCTGAACTGCATGAGGCAGGGGTACCCGCCTACACCTTCCCGGAATCGGCGGCACGAGCCCTGTCGGCGATGGTCCGTTACCGCAACTGGATCGACCGACCGGAGAGCGACCCCACCGAGTTCGAAGTGGACCGAGAGGCAGTCCGCACGATTCTGGCGACGGCAGCGGCGGCGGGGCGGCGCCAACTGCAGGACCTCGAGGCTCTCCAGGTCATGGAGGCCTACGGCATTCCCGTGGTCGAGTACCGTGTGGTCAAGACACGCGAAGAGGTGCTGGAAGCGGCGGAGGCGTGTGGTTACCCCGTGGTGTTGAAGGCCCTGGCGCCGGGGTTGGTCCACAAGTCCGACGTCGGGGCCGTTCGGGTCGACATACGCACAGCCGATGAGCTGCAGTCCGCCGTGGAAGAACTCGACCGTAACCTCGAAGCGGCCGGCGTCGAGCTGGAGGGGCTGCTCATCCAGCGGTTCGTGTCGGGGGGCCGTGAGACGATTATCGGCATGAGCACAGACTCCGTGATCGGCCCGGTGCTCATGTTCGGCCTGGGAGGTATCTACGTGGAAGCGCTGCAGGACGTCGCCTTCCGCATCGCACCGGTCTCAGAGCTCGATGCCACGGAGATGCTCGACTCGATACGAGGGGCACGGCTGCTGGGCGCGGTCCGCGGTGAGCCCGCCGTCGACAGGAGGACGCTGATCGACACCATCCAGCGCGTCAGCCAACTCGTCATGGATCATCCCGAAATCGAAGAACTCGATCTCAACCCATTCCTTGCCTTCCCGGAAGGTGGTGTGGCCGTCGACGCGAGAGTCTCCGTTTCGGTCTAGAACACGCGACGGTTGCCGCGCATGGGTAAACATTACCTTTTAGGGAGTCGCTATCTTTGTCGCACCCCGATCGCGCTCCCCTGCCAGGGACTCACGAATGTCGAAATCCGCTCCACCCGAGGTTCAAGCCAAGCGGGAGTATGCTCAGTTGCTGCGGCTGCATGACCGCACTCTGCTGCAGCTCCAGAGGATCAGAGATGACTTGACCTCCTCGGGGACCGTGGAACTCATCAAGGAGATCAAGGCCCGCACCGGCTCGGAGCCCTCCCTGGCGGATGTGACCGCTGCCGTTGAGGAAGCCCTGCGGTCACTCAAGCTCTCAGACTCGCATGTGCGGTCTGCAACGTTCGACGATCCCGGCACCGCGACGCTGGAGGGTGTCCCGAACCTGCCCGCGCATCTGCAGCGGTTCCTGGCCGAGCGGGCGCAGTCTCCCGCGTTCTCCTTCGACGTCATCCAGGACGAAGTGCGCGGATGGGTGATCCGATGGAAGGAGTACACCAACAAGGGCACGGTGCGCGGCTACGGGCAGTTTTCAGAGCGGCCCTATGCCTGGTTGGAGGATTGAGCGGCCGGCCCATCCCTCGCGATCCGGGCCTAGTCCGGTAGAGTCCCGGTCACCGCCTCGAGTACGTCCGCTCCATAGAACATGCGAATGTACTTGCCTTGTGGCGGGGTGACGCTCCGCACAGCCCAAACCAAGTGCACGTAGTTGGGCTCCTTCGGCACCGACCGGAGTTCGAGTCCAACCTCCCCAGGCAGTCGGCTGCCCTTGCGGTTGTTACACGGAGAGCAGCTGGTGACGACGTTCTCCCACGTGTTACGTCCCCCGCGGGAGGTCGGCACTATGTGGTCCCGGGTGAGGAACTGGCGGCCACGCAACTCGCTGCGGTGGCGGCCGCAGTACTGGCAGGAGTAGTCGTCACGGGCGAACAGGAAGGTGTTCGTGACCTGACGGCGGAACCGCCGGGGCACGTGGACGTAGCGCACCAGTCGGATCACCGAAGGGCACGGCACCTCTGAAGTCGCAGACCGGAAGCGACGACTGCCCTCCACCTCGAGAATCTCGGCCTTGCCGTCCAAGACCAATCTCACGGCCCGGCGAGCGGGTACCAACGTGAGTGGCTCGAAGGACGCGTTGAGTGCCAGACAGCCCAATGCACCCCCAGAAGACTCAGGGAAGACCACACCGAACCGACCCGGCTTCCCGGGCGGTCCACTTGGACCCGAACATACTCCGTACTCCCTGCGCCCTGCAATCCTACGACACGGCCCTCAGAGCACGGCCACCGGATCCCTGTCCACGGCCATGCGGACATCGCCGGCGGGAGGTGAAAAGTCCTCCGCCAGCGCACGGGCGACTCGACCCAACTCCTTCGGGAAGGGTCCCCGGAGCAGGAAGTGCCACCGCCACCTTCCGTGGAGTCGCTCGATGGGCGAAGGTGCCGGACCCACGAGTTCCACGGAAAGTGCCCGGCCCGCCCGAGCCGAAGCGGCCAACCGGCCCCGCAGCCAAGTCGCGGCCTCCTCTGCAGCCAGCGCCGCCAACTCCTGCGAGGGACTGCTCACGACGACATTGACCATTCGTACGTGCGGGGGATAACGCGGACGCTCGCGCTCCTCCAACTCCCGCTCCGCAAAGCCCCTGAAGTCGTGAGTCACGGCGGATCGCACGGCATAGTGGTCCGGGAGCGCGGTCTGGATGAACACCTCTCCACCGAGCCTTCCCCGCCCCGCCCGGCCGGCGACCTGGCTGAGCAGCTGGAACGTGCGCTCACTCGCCCGGAAGTCGGGGAGATGGATGCCGACATCGGCGTTCACGACCCCGACCAGTGTGACGCCGGGGAAGTCGAGACCTTTCGCGATCATCTGCGTGCCCAGCAGGATGTCGACCTCTCCCCGCTCGACGCGCGAAAGGATGCGTTGGTGAGCCCACTTCCCGGAGGTCGTGTCCACGTCCATCCGGGCGATGCGGGCTTCGGGGAAGCTCTCGGCGGTGATCCGCTCGACCTGCTCCGTGCCCAGGCCCCTGAACGAGAGGTCGCCCGAACCGCAGCTCGGACAACGAGTTGGCGCCAGCGCTTCGTAGCGGCAGTGGTGGCATACGATGCGCTGGGTGACGCGGTGGTAGGTGAGAGAAATGCTGCAGTTCTCGCACTGTTCCACGCCGCCACATTCACGGCACTGCACGAACGAGGCATACCCCCGGCGGTTGAGCAGCAGAATCACCTGCTCCCCACGCGTCAGCCGCTCGTCCACGGCCGTGACGAGTTCTGCGGACAGCACTCCCGCACCGCGCTCGTCCCTCGACCTGGTCGGCCGACCCTCACCCGATCGCTTCTCCCTGAGATCGATCACGTGGACGTCCGGCATCGTGGCCCCACCGACGCGCTCGGGCAGCACGACATGTGCGAACTTTCCCGACCGGGCGTTGTGCCAGCTCTCGAGCGACGGAGTGGCGCTGCCGAGCACGCAGACGGCCCCGTGAGCGCGGGCACGCACGACCGCTAGATCACGGGCCAGGTAACGTGGCGCTTCGGACTGCTTGTAACTGCCGTCGTGCTCCTCGTCCACGACCACCGCTCCCAGATTGCTGAGCGGGGCGAACAGGGCGGAGCGTGCGCCCACCGCAATGCGACACTCTCCCGCACTGAGCCGCCGCCAGGCGTCGTATCGCTCGCCGTCCGACAGACCCGAGTGGAGGACGGCGACTTCGTCTCCGAAGTGGGCCCTGAAGCGCGACACCGTCTGTGGTGTCAGTGAGATCTCCGGAACGAGGACGACCGCGGTGCGGCCCCGAGCCAGGACCTCGCGCAGCAGCTCGATGTATACGAGCGTCTTTCCAGAACCCGTTACGCCTTCCAGCAAGAACGGCTTCGGCAGCGGGTCGTCGAGAGCGGCGACCATGGCGTCCAATGCAGCCTGCTGGTGCAGTGTCGGGTCGTGAAGAGCAGGCTCGACCGGCAACTCTCCGGCGAACGGATCGCGGTACACTTCTTCGTCAACGAGCTCCACCAGGCCCTTTTCCTCGAGCCCCCTCACGACTCCACGGCTGAAGCCGGCGTCCCCAGTCATGTGGGACAGCTCGATCGCACCGCCCGACGACTCCAGGAGCTCGTACGCCTCCCGCTGGCGCTGGGCGCGGCCGAACATCGTCTCCCGTGCCGTGAGATCCTGGAGAAAGTCGATCACCCTGACGACCCGATGCGTCTTCACGGGTGGATCGGGTGGAGGGACCGTCTCGTGACCGAGCAGGCCCCTCGCCTGAAGAGAGCGGATCTCGGGCCAGATCGAGCCCATGCCCAGAGCCTTCCGAAGCGTTCGGACACGCTGCGGGCCATCCTTCTGAGCGATGGCGTCCAGTAGCCTGCGCTCTCGCGGGCGGAGCTCCTCGGGCGCCACCCCGTTGAGCGTCAGGTAGTCACGGGACGCGTCGGAGAGAACGGCCGGCAGGGCGGCTCTAAGTGCGATCCCGAGCGGCGCCACGTAATACTCCGCCATCCACCGGCACAGCTCCATGACATCGGGCGGTACGGTCGGGGTCCGATCGAGAACGTCCAGGACCGACTTCAGGCCCTTGTCGGATTGGTAGAGGCCCGGCCCCACTACCCAACCGATGCGTTCGTCACGGCGGAACGGCACTAGCACACGGGTCCCGGTGGCCGGCGCCGGTCCCTCCACCCTGTACGTGAACGTGCGGAAGATCGGGAGCGGGAGCGCGACCTCGACTCGCGCGTGGGTGGAGCTTCGGCTCAATCGTCGAGGAGGGTGAAGATCTCCTCCTGGATGACCTCGGGCGTCACCAGAGGCCCGTCCTCCGCCCAGTAGACGTTGATCTCGGTCCGGATGCCGAGATCGTCGGTCAGGTAGACCCCCGGCTCGACCGAAAATCCGACGCCCGGGATAATGAGGCGGTCGTCCCGAGTCTCGAGGTTGTCCAGATTCGGTCCGCTGCCGTGAAGCAGCGTGTCGATGGAGTGACCGGTGCGGTGAACGAACCACGTGCCGTAGCCCCGCTCCTCGATCACCGACCGGGCGACGTCATCCACCTCGAAGCCGCGAACTTCTTCGCCTGCGGCGAAGCGATCTCTCAGGAAGGTCACGGCGGCGTCCCGCGCGTCACGCACAGCCTCCCACACTGTCTGGGTGCGCTCATCGACGGATGGCGCCATGATGCCCATCCACGTCTGGTCGGCTGGGACCGAGCCCGGCTTCCCCGCCCACAGGTCGATGAGAAGCACGTCTCCTTTATTGATCGTCTCTCCGTCGCCCACCGGACCGTAGTGGGGATCGGCCGCCCGGGGCCCGATGGCCACGATGCAGTCCGGCAGCTCCGGAAGGCCGCGGCGGACCAACTCTTCCTTGATCCATTGCGTCAGGGCACCCTCGTTCGTCGGAGTGCCCGCACGAATCGCGTCGGCAGCCATGCGGAAAGCCTCGTGGGCGATCTCGGGGAGTATTTCCGCCGCTTCCCGGTGGTCTTCGAGCTGCTGCGCGGTCCACACCGAGTGGAACCGTGAAATCAGATTCCCCGACGATGCGGCCTCGACTCCGGAGCGGAGGATGACCTCGGTGAGGCCCGCGGGCACATAGTCCAGCGTGGGAACAGCCGCTCCAGGAGAGATCTCCATGGCGACCCTGCCCAGCCCCCCAAGGAGCGCGTCCAGGGACTGCTCCATCTCCCGCCAACCCGAATACATGGTCTTCTTCCACGGCCAGTGCCTCCAGGAGGAACCCTCGATGGCGTGGATCAGCGCGACCGGATCACCCTCCCGCGGAATCAGGAAGAAGCCGCGACGGGTGGTCTTGCCCACGCCCAGCATCGACTTCGCGATGGGATTCGCACCCCTGAACTCGTATAGCAGCCATGCGTCCAGGTCCTGGTCCCTCAGTGCTTCCTGGACTTCTTCGATGCCCTTGGGCGTACACAACAGAAGGTCGCTCACTTGAATCGCCTCACATTGGAATTGGACCCGGTGTCTCCGGGCTCACTCGGTCTTGCTTTCATCCTCGAACAAGGGCAATCCCGCCGTGTCGTCACCCTCCGTGCATGCCTCTGAGCCGACCGCAGTCGGGGGAGCAGTGTCGAGTTCCTCGACGGCCGCCCCCGGCTCTCCCGACGGCGTGCGACCCTTCACGAGATCCAAGCCGAGGATCCGCTCACGGGTGAGGAGGCGGTGCACTTCGTATTCCCGCTCGAGTACGGTGCGTACCCCGCGCCAACCCCACCTACCCCAGGCTCGCCGCATGATCCCGATCTTCTCCCAAAACGAGAAGATCTCCGCGAAGTCCGGAAACGGCTTCACCACCTTGGCGCGGAACGAAGTCTCCTCATCGGCCCAGGCCTCAGTGTGGATCTCGGACACGTCGAGCGCCTTGAGCCTCCGCTTCCACTCGACCAGCATCATGGGGCGGGTGCCCAGGTGCTGGGCCAAGACGAGCTGGCGCACCTCGTCGACCGGTGCTTTCCACACGAGCTGGACGAGGACCACGAAGCCGCCGGGCTTGGTCACGCGGACCAACTCCTCCACCGCGTCGCCGGCGTCACAGTGTGACGCAAGCCCGAGTTCACCGATGGAGATGTCGAAGATGGCGTCACGGTAGGGAAGCTTGTCCGATCTGCCCGACTGAAATTGGACCTGTCCTCCGATTCCGGATTCCCGAACGCGATCCTCGGCCTGTTGGATCTTCCCCTGGTCGCTATCCACGCCGGCCCCATGCACCCCGTACTCACGCACGAAGTACTCCAGCGAGACACCGCGCCCACACGCCACGGCGAGGACTTCGTCTCCTTCACCCATGTCGGTGAGGAGCGCGATCTGTCTGTAGAGCTCTTCCCCACCAGGGGGGAAGAGCAGGCGTGGGCTCAACCCGATGAGGTCGAGCATCGAGGGGACCATGGGCGCGAGCCCGTCCGGCCCGTCGGGATTCGGCGGCATCTCGGAAAGGTACCTCCCTACAGCGACCGTGCAACGAGGCGACAGCGCTGCTAGAAGGCGGCAGCCTCTTCCTCGTCGAGGGCGCGCATGGCATCCCGGAGTCGACGGTCGTCCTCGGTGGACGGTGCGGCTGTCGCGGTCGCTGCTTCCGGACTTCGCTCACGCCGGGCCAGCACGACCCCGACCATCGACAGCCCCAGGGCCAGGACGACGGGCGGGACAAGCCATGCCCAGAGCCCCGTGCCGTCCGAAGGCGGAGTGGCACGCCACTGCTGACCGTACTGGGCCAGGACCGCTTCGATGATGGAATCGGCGGCAAGTCCTCCTTCCGCCATCTTCTGGATCGAGTCACGGATGGCGGCCGCTCCCGGAGACGAACAGGTGGCCAACATCTGTCCCGGACAGTAGGGCGACTTGATGCCACCAATGGCTTCCGTAGCTTCGGGATGGACGACGAGAGGCTCCCCTGAGCGTGGCGCCACCTGTGGCGCGACGGCGGAGGCACCCATCGTGAGGGACGTGAGCAAGACGACCGCGTACGTGCGGGCCTGGCGAGTCATGGCTATGTGGTGTCTGCAGGTGGCAGGAGCCACCTCGGGATATCCCCTCCCCGCTCTATGATAACCCTCGAGAGCGTCCGGGTGCCGCCCCGGGGAGCCTCAGGGTCCGGGGGACTCCAGCCCGGCCAGAGCCCGGATCACCGAGACGGCGCCCTGGCCCAGGCTCGGGGGTGCGTAGCCGCCCTCCAGCGCGGCGACGAGCCGTCCACCACAGGAGGCGGCGGCTACTTCTCTGATCTCGTTGGTCATGTCGAAGAGATCGGCGGCCGCGAGTTGGAAGTCGCCCAGCGGGTCACCGGCCATCACGTCGAATCCGGCAGAAACCAGGACGAAGTCAGGGGTGAACACGTCGGTCGCCGCCATCAGAGCAGCGGTGAAGTGCCGCCGGTACTCCTCTGCGGTCGTGCCTCCCGGCAGCGGCACATTGAGCGTGGTTCCGACGCCCCGCCCCGCCCCGCGCTCGTGCGCAGCGCCGGTCCCGGGGAAATGCGGGGACTGGTGGAGCGAGAGGTAGAAGACCGACGGGTCGGAGTAGAAGATGTCCTGAGTGCCGTTCCCGTGATGCACATCCCAGTCGACAATGAGCACCCGGTCGGCGTGCGCGCATGCCTGCAGCCAGCGCACTGCCACGGCCACGTTGTTGAACAGACAGAAGCCCATGGCCCTGTCGGGAGTCGCATGATGACCGGGAGGACGAGCCGCCACGAAACCGGTCTTCAACGAGCCCTCAGCCACGGCCCGTACGGCCTCGATCACCGTGCCTGCGCTGCCCATCGCCGCATCCCAGGAGGCGGACGAAACCTTGGTGTCGGGCTCGAGGGCCACGATGGCGTCGCTTTCCTCGGCAAGCAGGCACGCCGACCGGACCGTCTCCACGTGGGCCTCGGTGTGAACCCGGAGCAGGTCCTCGGCGGTCGCCAGCGCTCCTTCGCGCTGCTCCACGTGACCATGGAGCGCGAGAAGGTCGCGACCGACGGTTGAGGCCAACGCGCGCAGCCGTCCCTGGTGCTCGGGGTGGCCCCAGCCGGTGTCGTGAAGAGGGGAAGCGGGATGGAGGTAGAATCCTGAGGTCGCGCTCACGGTGCCTTCCTCCTCCTCACTCGCCCGAAGATGAGCCTACCGAAGCGATCCGCTCCTGGAGAGAGCGCACCGAACGCGTTCGAGCCTTCAGTGCGATGAGTGCGTCGCAGGCAGCCGAGGTCGCCGACATCGTCGTGAGGTAGGGCGTCCGGTACATGATCGCCGCACGCCGCATCGCGTAGTCGTCGAAGGTGGACTTCTTCCCGAGAGGCGTGTTGATGAGGAGCTTCACGTTTCCGCTGACAATATGGTCCACGATGTTGGGACGACCCTCGTTCACCTTGTACACCCGCTCCGCGGGCACACCCAGACGAGCGAGGTACTCCTGCGTGCCGCCGGTCGCGAGAATCTTGAAGCCGAGATCGTGGAAGCGCCGCAGGATCGGTGTGACCGTGGCCTTGTCCTGGTCATTCACCGTCACGATCATCAGGCCCGGCTCCTCGGGCAGAACATTACCCGCCGAAACCTGTGCCTTCGCGAAGGCCATCCCGAAGGAGTCGTCGAAGCCCATCACCTCGCCGGTAGATCTCATCTCCGGACCCAAGAGCGTGTCCACGTCGAACCGGTTGAACGGGAAGGCAGCTTCCTTCACCGCCACGCCCCGCACCGGGGGCTCGTCCGGCAATCCCATGTCCGCCAGCTTTTCGCCCGTCATGATCCGGGCGGCCAGCCTGGCCAGGGGCACCCCGGTAGCCTTGCTCACGAAGGGGACGGTGCGGGATGCGCGCGGGTTGACCTCGAGGACGTACACGACGCCGTCCCGGATGGCGAACTGGATGTTCAGCAGTCCGACCACCCCGAGTTCCAACGCGAACTTGCGCGTGAGATCACGGATCTCGTCCAACACCGCGCCGGGCAGCAGGTAGGGCGGAAGGACGCACGCGGAGTCACCCGAGTGCACCCCGGCGTCCTCGATGTGCTGCATGATTCCACCGACCACGACATCCTTGCCGTCGCAAAGCGCATCGACGTCCGCCTCGAACGCGTTCTCGAGGAAGCTGTCGATGAGAACAGGGTGGGCTGCGGACGCCTTGGCAGCCTCCGCGAAGTAACGCTCGAGCTGCGGCTCGTCGTACACGATGCGCATGGCACGCCCGCCGAGCACGTAGCTGGGACGGACGAGTACGGGGAATCCGATCTCGCGCGCCACCGAGAGGGCTTCCTCCTCGCTTCGGGCCATCCCGTTGGGCGGCGTGCGAGCTCCGATCTTGCGGCAGACTTCGTCGAAGCGATCACGGTCCTCCGCGCGATCGATGGCATCCGCGCTGGTTCCCAGAACCGGCGCGCCGAGCGCATGGAGCGCATCGGCCAGGTTCAGCGGCGTCTGCCCCCCGAGCTGTACGACCACGCCCTTGGGCTGCTCCAGATGTAGAATTTCCAGCACGTCCTCGAGCGTGACCGGTTCGAAGTAGAGCTTGTCGCTGACGTCGAAGTCCGTGGAGACGGTCTCCGGGTTCGAGTTGATCATGATCGCTTCGTACCCGGCTTCCTTCACCGCGAGCACAGCCTGAACGCAGCAGTAGTCGAACTCGATCCCCTGACCGATCCGGTTGGGCCCACTGCCGAGGATCACAATCTTCTCACGCTCCGACCGGACGCTCTCCGTCTCGTCTTCGTAGGCCGAATAGAAGTAGGGTGTCTCCGCCGGGAATTCTCCGGCACACGTGTCGACCACGTTGAAGGTCGCTCGGATGTCCCATGCCCACCGGCGTTCCCGAACCTCTGCCTCGGATTCGCCACGCAACTCGCCGAGCTGGCGGTCACTGAACCCCTCACGCTTCATCGACCGGAGCAGCTCGGCGGTGACCTCGGGAGCATCCGCGAACGAGCGCTCCTTCTCGACGATCTGAAAGAGCTGGTCCACGAACCAGGGGTCGATGTGGGTGGCCTCGACGATCTCGTCGGCGGTCAGCCCATTCTCGATCGCCCGCTTCAGCTGATAGGGGCGATTGGGTGTCGGACGCCGGAGCCCGGCCAGAAGCACGTCGTGGGTGTCCACCTCGAGTCCATCGTCCTCTGGACGAGCACCCTTCACCCACCCGTACCGGCCAGTCTCGAGGCCGCGAAATCCCTTCTGCCACGCAGAACGGAACGTCCGCCCGATCGCCATCGTCTCTCCGACCGACTTCATCTGCACCCCGAGTGTGTCGTCGACTTCGGGGAACTTCTCGAACGCGAAGCGGGGGATCTTCACGACCACGTAGTCCAGCACCGGCTCGAAGGAGGCGGGCGTGGTCTTCGTGATGTCGTTGGGCAGTTCGTCCAGGCGGTAGCCCACGGCCAGCTTCGCGCCGACTCGCGCGATGGGGAATCCAGTGGCCTTTGAAGCCAACGCAGACGAACGTGACACGCGCGGGTTCATCTCTACGACGAGCAGCTCGCCCGTCTCCGGACTCACCGCGAACTGGATGTTGCAGCCACCGGCCTCGACCCCGATCTCCCGGATGATGGCGATGGAAGCGTCCCGCATCTCCTGGTATTCGACGTCCGTCAGCGTCTGCGCGGGCGCCACTGTGATCGAGTCACCGGTGTGAACCCCCATCGGATCGAAGTTCTCGATGGAGCAGATGATGATGACGTTGTCGGCCCCGTCCCTCACCACCTCCAACTCGTATTCCTTCCAACCGATCACCGAGCGGTCGATCAGCACCTCCGTGATCGGAGAAGCGTCGAGTCCCTTCTTCACCTGCGCCTCGAACTCAGGCCGATTATAGGCGATGCCGCCGCCGGTACCGCCCAGCGTGAACGAGGGTCGGATGATGGCTGGATAGCCCGTCTCCTCCACGATCTCGAGGGCGTCCTCGACGGAGCCCGCGAAGCCGCCGCTGGGAACCTGCAGGCCGATGCGGTGCATGGCCTCCGTGAAGTGCTCCCTGTCCTCCGCCATCTGGATGGAACGCGCGTTGGCCCCGATCAGCTCCACGTCATGCTTCTCCAACACACCGGCGTGGTGGAGATCCATGGCGATATTGAGGGCCGTCTGCCCTCCCATCGTCGGTAGGAGTGCATCCGGGCGTTCCCGCTCGATCACCTTCTCCACCCAATCCGCAGTGAGCGGTTCGATGTAGGTCCGATCCGCAATCTCCGGATCGGTCATGATCGTGGCGGGATTGGAGTTGACCAGGATCACGCGGTAGCCCTCTTCCTTCAGGGCTCGAACCGCCTGGGTTCCGGAATAGTCGAACTCACAGGCCTGACCGATGATGATCGGGCCTGACCCGAGGATCAGGATGCTCTCTAGGTCGTCGCGTCGTGGCACTGGCGGGGGGGTTGCTCAGTCGCCGCTCTTGTCTGATTCCTTGCGGATGGCAGTGGCGAGCACGAGAGAGAATCCGCCCCAAACGAATGCCATGATCACAATCATCGTGATCCATGTCGCAACCGTCACCGAGGCTCCTCCTCCGCCCTGCCGAGCGGCCTGAAAGGTTTGTCTTTTCGGGCGATTTGGCGGGGGATCGGGGGTAGCCGACCGCAGAGCCGAAGTAAGGTGGCCCCTGCAGGTGGAGCGAGCAAGCGGAGGCGGTGCCGGGAGCGGGCGCAGACAAGCCCCTGCAACGGGAAAGGGCGTCAGCCGACTAGGGCTTCGCGACCACCACCGTCACGCCGGCATTCAGGAGCATGAGGTTCTCGGTACTGGCCGCCTTGAGGACCATCACGATGGGCGGTTCCGCCCCCAGGTCGAGAACCTCGATGCCGACGCGGAGCGGTCCACCATCGGCGGTCAAGGCAAGGACGCGGTGCGTACCGTCGACGGCGGAGACCTGAGCGCCGTAAACACGGGTACCACCCTGACCCACGAAGCCCTGGACACCCGCGCCCGTGACTTCGAGAAGGACGGCGCCGAGCGAGGCCGGGCCAGAAACGGTGGCCGAGAGCGTGCCGGGCCCGGATGGACCTGAATCGCACGCCGCCACCACGCTCAAGGCGGCGAGGGTCAAAATCGTTCGACGCACGTTCATCGTCCGCCCTCCCGAGCCCGCGGGACGGGTACGATGGGGACCACCACCGAAGCGGGCCCCTCGATCAGATTCAGAAGCGTCGCCGAGAGCGGCAGCTCAGGATGTGCCAACACCCAGGCCCGGAAATCGCCCAGGTCGTACTGATTATCCTGGTTGCCCTGTCCGTCGAGGAACTTGCGGATATCGGACGTCAGCGGCGGGCCCACGGACAGGAAGTCCGAGGCGAGCTGGGCGATGTCCAGGACCGGCGGGTCCACCTGGAACGTCACGATGCCCTCGCCGCTGAGCCCGATGGCGTCTGCGGCGAGAAATCGCACCGGATAGGTGCCGAGTTGGGTGGCAGCACCCGCGATCCGGCCCGCCGGGTTGAGAAAGAGTCCGGGCGGAAGCACCCCGTCCACCCGGCTCCAGAAGACAGGCGCCGTTTCGTTCTCGACCTCGAGCAGCAGGTCCACGGACGTGGCGGCTTGAAGCGTGACCGTGACGTTCGGGACCCGGTACGTGAGTTCGAACTCTGCACCGGCGAACACCGGCTCGCCCATGTCGGCTCCGGCGGGATTGGGTTCTCCGGCGAGATCTCCGGTCCAACGGACGAATCCGAAGCCCGTCTGCGGCACGGCTTCCACCAGTACGGACGCACCCTGTGGGAACCAAAGGTCCTCAGAGGCTGGGGAGGAACTGAATGAGCCCGGAGACACCCCGTTCAAGCCCCCGACGCTCTCGATCGACAACTGGACCTCGAGCCCCTCATACCTGGCCACGAAGGCTGCGTCGGCGAGAGGCGTGACAATGGTTCGCTCACGCGGTGCCTCATCGTCGTCTTCCCAACCCTCGAAGCCCCGGCGCAAACCCTCGCCCAGCCACTCGCCAGCCTTGGCCGCCAAGGTGTGCTCCTGAAACGGGGCCGACTCGAACTCGTGGCTGGCGAGAGGCACCGACTCACCGTCTACCGTCAGAAGGTCTCCCGATCCACCGTCACCGACCGAACTCACGCTGACCCGCGAGAAGCGCGTCAGCAGACGGAACGACATGTCGTCTCCGAGGCGCTCGATGTCGAGAACGGTGAGCCCGGTTGCCGTCCCCGAGTACGAATGGGCGCCGGGATTCGATCCAGCGTGAAACGCGTCGTTGGTCCGCTCGACCGAGACGTAGGGGAATGGATCATCCCGGTCGCCGCGGCCGCCGCCGACCTGGCCCAACTCGTCGTACCCGTCCGCCTGACGCAGCCAAACCCCCATGTGGGGGTGGGCATTGACTTCGTTCGCCCACCAGTTGGCCTGGACCGTCGCCGGGTCGATCTGCCAGATCAGGAGGCCCTCGCCGTGCAGGTATTCGTCGAAGCCCAGCCTGCTCCGGTTCTCCAGGAGGAAGTACTCACCCGAGCCATCCCCGGCATCGACCCGGTAGATCGCTCCCGACGTTTCCACCGGCGGAAGGATGAGGGTCCCGTGGTCCATACCGGGGTCCAGGGTCGTCACAGTGCCCCACCCGAGGGTCGCCTTGCTCCAGGCATCCATGTGGCAAGGCGACTCAGGGCTGTCGCCGTTGCACCCCCACGATCCTGATGCCATGAGGCTCCACCGCCCAGCGCCCCCGTGCGTCCCGTCACTTCGATCGGTGTCGTACAGGTCGGGGAGGCCGAAGGCGTGCCCCAGTTCGTGCGTGAAGACCCCGATCTCGCTGAGGCCGATTTCGTTGCACGCGAAGACGGGCTGGACCGTATAGTCGTCAATCTGGATGAAGCCCCCACCTGCCGCGGCCGTGCCCGTCGTGAACGTCGCCCCGGCTGCAGCTTGGAGGTTCCACCGGTGAGACCAGATTCTGTTGTCCTGGTCCGCCCCGCCGCACTCGGCCCCCGCGGTAGGCTGCAGGACTCCCAGGGCATCGACGAAGCCGTCGTCATCGCCGGAGTTGGGCACGCCGTCGGGGCCATCGTTGTCGTAGGGGCCCCAATCGACGCCGTCGAGCTCCGCGAGCAGTTGCATGATGAACGTGCCCGTGGTGAACCTGACGAGTCCGCTCTCCCCCCCGGTCGCCTGAAGGCGCGTCACCGTCGACCGCACCCACCCGTGAAGCTCTCCCTCGAGGCTGACCCGACCGCCTGAGACCTCGTCGTAGAACGCCGAGATCGTCCCTGGGCCCGCGCCGAAATAGGCGTCCGCAATCTCTTCCTGGGTGAAGCTCAATGCATCGGGCGAATCACTGAAGAGCCCGAGCACCACAGGAATCCGGACGGTCCCCACCACGGGGCCGTCCCTGGGGCCGAGGACCATCATCGCAGCCCCGGCTGGCGCTGTCCGCATCTCCGCGCGGCGTCTTCCTGCCCTCCCCCGCACGAACTGGAATGCAAGAGGGTCTTCAGCGACCTGGTCGAAGTAGGCCTGCGGCGGCTGGGTTCCATGCCGCTCGCCCAGCATCTCCACATCCTGCGCCGCGCCGGCCGCAGGAGCCCACAGGAAAAGCCCGAGAAGGAGGGTCAGCGGGAGTCTCATGGACGGTCGTACCCGTCCCTCACTTCTGAAGATCCTCACCCCGGATACCGAGTTCCGCTCCGACCGAGCGCAGCCCTTCGATGACGTTCTGAATGTGTTCACCCCGCTCGAGGCCGATGAGTTCGACGCCACGCTGGACGTCTTCGCGGCTCACCCCGGCGGCGAACGTCTTGTCCTTGAGCTTCTTCGTGACCGACTTGGGCTTGAGGTCGTCGATGCCGGTGGGACGCACCAGGCAGGCTGCGAACACGAGACCCGAAAGCTCATCGCACGCGAATAGGACCTTGTCGAGCTCTGTCTCCGGCTGAACGCCCGTGAAGTCCGCTCGATGCGCCAGGATCGCGTGGAGCACCTCTTCCGGATAGCCGTCATCCCGCAGACGATCCACCGCCTTCAGGGGGTGTTGATCGGGGTGCTTCTCCCAGTCGAGGTCGTGGAGAAGTCCGGCCAGTCCCCAGACGTCTTCGTCTGCGCCTCTGAGGCGGGCGTAGTGACGCACCGCCGCTTCCACGGCGTACATGTGCTTTCGCAGCGCTTCGTTCTCAACCCACTGTTCGAGCAGGGCCACTGCTTGCGAGCGATCAGGCATGACTCTCGGGTCCGGTTGGTGGTTGGGCGTCCGGAAGCTCGGAGTAGGTCGTACCCGGGTCAAGCGGGTGACCGATCTTCCGTCAGTGACGCTTCTCGACATGAGGGCGCGGGGAGCGCGGGGGCACTTCAAGCCGGTCGACAGCGGGGACTTTCCCGACACCGGTACCAGGAGGAGCCCGCTATCTTTTGTAATCACGGCGGGAGAGCATCCACCCGACGATCTCCCGGTCCCATACAAGCTACGGTTTCCCACACCTGGAGTCCGCTGCAATGGACAAGCAGACGCTCATCGACAAACTGAACGAAGACCTGGCCGGCGAACTATGCGCCATCATCCAGTACATCACATACGCAGCCAAGGCGACGGGCCCGTATCGCCCGCAGTTGGCCGCATTCTTCCTCGAAGAAGTCGCTGACGAGCAGATCCACGCCCAATTCCTGGCCAACAAGATCGTGGCATTGGGCGGCGAGCCTACCACCACGCCACGCGCGGTGCCGGCGGCTGCGAACAACAAGGAGATGCTCGAGGCAGTGCTCGTCGCGGAACTCCAGGCGGGAAAGGACTACACCGAACGGGCTCGGCAGGCCGATGAATTCGGAGACAAGGGACTGGCCGTCGCACTCGAGGACATCGTTCGGGACGAGATGGGTCACTCCGAAGAGACGGAGCGGATGCTGAGGGACTGGCCGGTCTGACGACGGCTCCGGCCCTGTGGCCCGCGGTCCGCTGACCACCGGGCTGCGGGGAGCCCGGTCCCTCGCGGAGCTACACCCGCGACGAGGGGCACAGATGTGAGAGGGTACATGCCTCGCAGCGAGGCTTCTTCGCGTCGCACACGCGCCGCCCGTGCCAGATAAGAAGATGGGCAAGGAGGGTCCATCTGCTCCGCGGAAAGACCACCATCAGGTCCTTCTCGATCTTCTCAGGCGTATTCTCGCGTGTGAAGGCCAACAGAGTCGACAGCCGCTTCACGTGTGTGTCGACGACCACGCCCTCATCGATCTCGAACGCGTTCCCCAGGATCACGTTCGCGGTCTTTCTGCCGACCCCGGGAAGGATGGACAGCTCTCGCATACTCTTCGGGACTTCGCCCTCGTGGGCCTCGAGGAGCCCCCTCGCGAAGCCGATGATATTACGGGCCTTGTTCCGGAAGAAACCCGTCGAGCGAACGAGCTCCTCCACGTCCTCTTGGCGGGCTGCGGCGAGAGCCTCCGCGTCGGGATAACGCCCGAAGAGGTCGGGTGTCACCATGTTGACGCGCACATCCGTCGTCTGGGCCGACAGGATCGTCGCCACCGCCAGCTGGAAGGGCGAGGCAAAGTCCAACTCACAATGTGCGTCCGGGTACTCGCTCTCCAGGAGCTCGAAGATCTCGGATGCCCGCGCGCTGCGAGCCGACTTCGACTCTCTAGCCATCGGGGCGCACCCGGAAGTACGGGAGAGACGAAGGCAGGGGAGTGGTCGCATCGGATGGCGGAGACTCTTCCTCACCCTCGACTCTGCCTATTTGGATGAAGACGCGAACCAGGAACTTGAGAACCTCCCCCGCGGACTCGAGCGAATAGAGTCCGTCGAGCTCCGCGCCGGGGAGGGACGACGTGAAGTCGGCTCCACCCTCGCGCATGTCGGCGTCGACCCACGCATCCCTGTCCGCCCACGGAGCCTCGGGGAGCGGCACGACCAGGAGGCCCTGGTCGGGCCTCAAGCCGAGCGCCATCAGCACACGTAGGAAGTCGTCGTCCAGATTCCAGAAGAACCCATCCACGGACTGCGGAGGTTCTCCCGGCGTGATGCTCGTCCAGAAGAGGTGCTGCGGCAGCTGGAGGTAGCCCGCTCGTCCGGGCGCAACGGGATCGCCGCCCATGTCCGTCGCCTCCACGAGCGCGCGGGCCGCCTCGGCACTCACCAGGTCCACCCGCCTGCCGGCCGCGGCGAAATGGAACGCGTGGTAGGCGAGAGCCCCGTACTCGTGCACCGCGGCCGCGGAACCCTCGGTACCTCTGAGTTCGCGAATGAATGCACCCACCGCTCCGAGCATGGCGAACTGGTGGGGGTTGCCTGTATCCGCACCGCGGGCACCCGCTTCCTCAGCCACCCGGACGAACAGAGCCTCCGCCTCGGCGGCATCCGGGAAAGCGAGTTCGAAGGGAGTGCGACGGGCGTACAGATCATGAAGTGACATGCGCCGGGCTACCCCGTCGAGTCCAGGGGTTCCGCATCGACCTCCGACTCCAGGACGACGGTGCGTGACGCTCCCGAAAGACGCTTGACGTCCTCCCACCACGACCGGCGCCTCACCAGAACCACTTCAAGGCTCCTCGGCTCTACGACCACTCCCCGTACCCATACGAAATGGACGTCACCCAAGGCTTCGGGCCGGTGTATCCGGTAGGAAGCTCCGTCCCACGTGAACTCGATCCCCTGAGCAGCATCGAAGTCGGATGACCGCCACGCCTGTTCGACGTAGAAGCTGTCCTCTACCCTGAACACGCCGGGCTCGACCTCGTCCCCGTGCTGGAAGTACCAGGGATCGAACTCCAGGCCCTGGTCGCGCTTGAAGGTCTCGGCGGAGGCATAGTCGACGCCCTCCAGGTCGTCCTCGCCCGCGAGGGACTCGAGGTGATGCCGAAGCTCGTGGGTGAGGGTGTCCCACATCTCGCGCTCCCAATCGAAGCCTGGGTCGGCCCGGGCGAGCTCCCGGAACGAACCCCAGTACAGGGCCACGACGGACCGGGTGGTCTCGGGACTCCCCCAGTCCGAGACGTACTCCTCGGTCGCGCACTGACCGAGCGTGTAGACGCCGGGGAACTCTGGATCCGGCACGCTCTCGCGACTCACGACCAGTCCGTCGACCCCGGACTTGAACTCGCGGGGTATGGTCTCGTAAGCCTCCTGCGCGGCCCGCTCGAAGTCCTGGAATTTCAGATCGGTACCCTCGAGGCCCTCTTCACCCGTTCGGGTCGGGCCCCTGCCCGTCTTCGACCGCCACGGCGCGCGCGAGCCACCGGTTGGCGAGGATCAATACCGTGAGCACCACCGCCGACTGTATGACGACGGATCCGATGTTGTACGAGCTGAATAGCGTCCACGTCGCGGTGAAGCCCTCACCGCGGGCGCTCCAGAGCCACCAGCCGGCGAGGACGACGGCCTCGACCGCCACCAGTCGTATGGCCCAGTCCCACCATGCCCCGATCCGGATGTCCGAGCCCTCCTGGTTGATGAACCTCTCCCGCCATTGGGAGACCCCATACTTCAGGACCGCCACGGCGAAGAAGAACCCGGAGAACATCAGGCCCACGCCCCACACCCAATCCTGGTTCTGGAAGAATCCGAGGTTGAGCGCCGAAGGGATTCCGAGCAGGGAGCCGGCGATGCCGACGACGGCGATGGCCCGACCGCGCTGCAGTCCCAGATCCATCAGCACTCGACTGGCCAACTCGATCATCGCGACCAGACTCGTCCAGGCGGCGAAGACCAGCGCGAGGAAGAAGAGGGCCTGGAAGAATCGGCCACCGGGGATCATCGAAAAGAGCTGGGGAATCCAGATGAAGGTCAGGCCCTCGTTGCCGGCTCCCACGATCTCCGTGGCCGCCTCGGGCATGACGGAGAATACCGTGCAAAGCACCATGATCCCGGCCAACAGGGACATCGAGTTGTTGCCGAAGCCGACCACGAAGGCGTTCAGGGCCGTGTCCTCATTTGACCGCATGTAGACTGCGTACGTGAGGACCAGACCCCAACCGGCTCCGGTGTCCCACGCGTTCTGGGTCAGGGCCTGAATCCAGATCTCATAGTTGGCCAGTTCGGACAGATCGGGCGTGAACAGGAATGCCAGGCCAGCCGAAGCGCCCGGCAGCGTCAGCGCCTTCACGGCCAGGACGATGACCAACACAATGAGGCTGGGAATGAGGATCTTGGCGGCGGCCTCGATGCCCTTCACGCCACGCGAGACCACGAACACGCCGAGGCTCATCGCGACCAGGTGGGTCAGTAGAGCGCCCGGCGTCGAATGGAAAGCCTCCCAGAAGGCTGTGGGGGTCGCACCGGGAACTTCTCCGGTGAGGGTCCCGACGAAGAAGCGGATCGTCCAACCCATGACCACGCTGTAGTAGAACATGATCGCGGTGGCCACCCACGCGACCCACGCTCCCATCCATGCGAACTTCGGCCCCAGAGTCTGTGCGAAGGCTCCGACCGTCCCTTGCCTCGTCCCCTTCCCCATCGCGAACTCGAGGATCAGGAGAGGAATGGACCAGGCCAGGAGGAAGACGACCCAGGCGACCAGAAACGATCCGCCACCGTTGGACGCCGCGATCCGGGGAAACCGCCAGATATTTCCCGTGCCCACTGCCATCCCGAGCATGGCCAGCAGCATGCCCCACCGCGAACTGAATACGTCGGACCTGGACGCCAAAGAGACCTCCCCCGGAGCTGTCAGTGCCTCGTCGGGGTCATCCCCCCCTCGGGGAAGACCCGAAGCCGGGAGAGTATGGGGAGCCGTTCGATTCCGCGAGGGGTCACCCGCCGCCCTCCGTCCTTGTCCGGAGGGCGGCGGGTGACCCTGCCTACCGGATCAGGCAGACCCCAAGTCGGAGGTGCAGAAGGGGCATCGCGTCGCCTTGATCGGGATATTGGAGAAGCAATGTGTGCACTCTTTTTCGGTCGCAGCCGGTGCAGGTGCTGGGGTCTCCCGCTTCATCTTGTTGATGCCTTTGACGAGCAGAAAGACTGCAAAACCCACGATGAGGAAGCTGATCGTGGCGTTGAGGAAGAGGCCCAGATTGATGGTGACGGCACCTGCTTCCTGCGCCGCCTCCAACGTCGCATACGGACCCGGCGTGGCCCCCGCCTTCAGGGTCACGAAAATGTCCGCGAAGTCCACGTCACCGACCAAGACTCCGATCGGCGGCATCATGACGTCGGTCACAAAGCTCTTCACCACCGTGCCAAAGGCACCCCCGATGATGATGCCGACCGCCATGTCGACTACGTTCCCCTTCACCGCGAACTCGCGGAATTCCTTCATCATTCCCATGCTTTCGCCTCCTGAGGGTCTGATCCGATCGGGAGATTGATACCCCGACATCCACCGCACGGCGCTGAATGGACAGGCGGCAGGTCAGGCACGCAACCGCTCCTGAATCCAACCAACCACCTTGTCCATCTGAATCCGAACCTGCTCCATCGAGTCCCGCTCACGAATCGTCACGCTTCCGTCTTCACCCGTGTCGCCATCGACGGTGATGCACCACGGCGTCCCCGCCTCGTCCTGCCGCCGGTAGCGCCGGCCAATAGCACCTGCCTGATCGTAGAAGGAGGGCACGGCAGCCGCGCGGAGCTCCGCCTGCAGCTTGGTGGCCATCTCGGGTAGCCCGTCCTTCTTCACCAATGGGAAGACGGCTGCCTTCACGGGAGCCACCTTGGGATCGAGCGACAGGACCACCCGCTCCTCGCCGTCCACCTCTTCCTCCCGATAGGCATCCGCCAGGAGGACCAGCATCGTCCGGTCCACGCCCATCGAAGTCTCGATGACGTAGGGGAGGAACCGCTCGTTCGTGGGTGCGTCGATGTATTCGAGCCGCTTGCCCGAGTGCTCCTGGTGCCGCGCCAGGTCGAAGTCAGTCCGGTTGTGGATCCCTTCGAACTCCTTCCACCCGAACGGGAATTCGTACTCGATATCGAAGGCCTTCTTGGCGTAGTGAGCCAACTCGTCGGGGCCGTGTTCGTGAAAGCGGAGCTTCTCCTCACGCACCCCGAGGGCCTTGTGCCAGGCCATACGCATGCCCATCCACTTCTCGAACCATGCGTCGTCGTCTCCAGGTTTGACGAAGAACTGCATCTCGGCCTGTTCGAACTCGCGCGTCCGGAATATGAAGTTTCCCGGAGTGATCTCGTTCCTGAACGCCTTACCGATCTGTGCGATCCCGAAGGGCACCTTCTGCCGGGCGGTCCCCTGAACGTTCAGGAAGTTCACATAGATGCCCTGCGCGGTCTCGGGACGGATATAGATCGTCGCGGAGGAGTCCTCGACCGGGCCCATGAACGTCTTGAACATGAGGTTGAAGTTCCGTGGCTCGGTAAAGGCGTCCCTGGTACCGCAGGTAGGGCACTGCCCGCTCTCGACTTCGGGCAGGTCGGCACGGAACCGGCGATGGCAGTTGGTGCACTCCACCAGGGGATCGGTGAATCCGTCGACGTGGCCCGAAGCCTCCCACACGCGAGGATTCATGAGAATGGCGGCATCCAGGCCCTCGATGTCGTCGCGCTGATGCACCATGGAGGACCACCACAGGTCCTTCACGTTCCGCTTCATCTCGACCCCGAGCGGGCCATAGTCCCAGACGGAACCCGTGCCGCCGTAGATCTCGGAAGACTGGAAGATGTATCCGCGCCGCTTCGACAGGGACACGAGCTTGTCCATGAGGTCCGGGCTTGCCATGAATTACCTTGCTATTTCAGGATCTGGTTGGGTGGGTCCGCGCTGCGAAGGGACCGGAAGACAACGCCAAGATGCACGTGACGGCGCTCCGAAGCCTTCGATAGTTCGTCGCAGGCCACTAGTATCGGGGCGCGAAAGCTACCCGGGCACCGTATGCGGATCAACGGCGGGGCGTAGGAGCGAACCCCTGGCCGCGAGATGGGTAGCAGGAACGACGGTGGCGAGACCCTCCACCGAACCATAAACCCGAACTGCCCGAGTATCGGATGCTGACTTTCACCGATCGCGCCCGCGAGGTCGTCCACTCCTTCATGGATCAAAGCGGTGGGGAGCTGGAGGCTCTCCGCATCACGCGGCGACCCGGAAGCCCGATAGCTCCCCAATTCGAACTCGTCCTGGTGACGCTCTCGGAGCGAGAGGAGGAGGAGCGCGAAGTCGATGGCGGCGGCTTTCCCGTCTTGCTCCAGGAGCGCGATGTCGAAGGACTCGACGGAGCTACGGTCGACTATGTCGATCGAGTGAACGAGAGCGGATTCGAAGTGCGCCCCGCTTCTCCCACAGCCTCTGCGGGTGCGTCGACCGGCGATGGCCCGACCGGTGAGTTGGCCGATCATGTCCGCACCGTCTTGAACACCCAGGTAAACCCGGCCATCGCCAGTCACGGAGGCATGATCTCGCTCGTGGACCTCGATGGCACCGAAGTCTTCGTCGAGATGAGCGGTGGGTGTCAGGGCTGCGCGATGTCGCGGATGACTCTGTCGCAGGGAGTCGAGCGCATGTTGAAGCAGGCGCTGCCGGAGATCACTGCGGTGCACGACGTCACCGACCACACTTCGGGTTCCAACCCCTACTTCGAGCACTGAGCCGGCCATGCGCCTGGGTCGTCGCTTCGGGGTCTTCTTCGCGGTCATCGCGGTGTCCGCCCCCTGGAGTGAGGCCTTAGGCCAGTTGTGCCAATCGCCCTGCGTGGGTCCCGCTCACGGGGCTGTCTTGGCTGCGGGGGGTGGGGACCTCGGGGAGGAAATCTACGGAAGGTTCGTGGAACTCGCCGGCGGTGAAGACGCGCGCATCGTCATCATCCCCACGGCAGGCGCCGAGGAAGGATCTCACGACGCTTGGACGGCGATCGAGGCACTCAAGGCGGTGGGGGTAAGGCGCTTCGAGATCCTCCATACGCGCAGCAGGGCAGTAGCGGACCTGGAAGCGTTCGCGGCGCCACTCAGGGATGCCACGGGCGTGTGGATCTCCGGCGGTCGCCAGTGGCGGCTCATCGACGTCTACCTCGGCACGCGCACCCACGACGCATTGACGCTCCTCCTGCGGCAAGGTGGCGTGATCGGTGGAAACTCCGCCGGAGCCTCAGTCCTTGCTTCCTTTCTGATCCGCGGAGCGGTCGAGAACAACCGCACCGTCGTGGCCCCGGGGCGGGAGGAGGGCTTCGGCTTCCTGAGGGGGGTCGCGATCGACCAGCATGTGCTCGCACGGGGTCGGGAAGGCGATCTGATGGAGGTGTTGAACAGCCGGCCCGACCTGCTGGGCATCGGCCTCAACGAGGGTTCGGCGATCGTGGTCACCGGTGATCTGGCTGAGGTGGTGGGCAGGAGCATGGTGGCCGTATACGACGTTACCGACCCGCTCCACCTCATCCCGTTGCGCTGGCTGCGCCCAGGTGAGGTCTACGACCTGGGGGCCCGCAGGGTGCACATGGATGGTGGGCCGGGAAGTCGCAGTCCCCCCGGTCCATAGCTTCCAGGCACAGAGGCTGGAGAGCGACCTCTGCGCCGTCCCAACTGCGATCTACTCGACGCCCGCCCCCCGGATACGGTCGAAGAGCACCGCCATAATCCGTTCCGTGGTGACACGGTTCAGCGTGCCCAGACTGTCGAGAGCGTCGGTGATGTTGCTCACCATCGCCCACATTTCGCCCCCGAGAGCCTCGCTGCTCGGAACAGCTTCGAGCACTGGATCCCGCGACAATCCGCCCGCGGCGGGCTCGTAGGTGATGTCAGCCTCGTTGTCGAGCAGGAAGACGTGCAGCTCCAGCGCGGCGTTGATGAGGTCGTCCATCTGGTTGTAGGCCTCGAAGCGCTTGTCACGTGCGGCTACAAAGCCCGAATCGGCCCGCTCGATCAGCATCGTCGCCGTGTCGCCGACAATGCCCGCAGCCTCTACCCTGGCCACATACATGTCGTGGAACACCTGGGCGTCGACCTCGCGGACGTGATCCACGAAGGCCTCGATCCCCAGCCAATACTGCTCGACGTCTTCGAACTGACTCGCAGTACCGAGGTAAGAGCCCGACAGCCAGTCGTTGCGGGGTTCGACCGCCAGGTCGAACTGACCCTGCATTCCAGCCAGCGCGTCGGTCAGGTCGGACAGAGCCGCCTCCGCCAGGTCACGCATCGTCGGAAGAAGCTCGGGAGGAATATCAGGGATCACGACCGCGGGTGGCCCCGGGGGCACGACCTCGGGCTTGGGCCGGTTCATCCACTCATCCACGAGTGGCCAGGCGAAGTAGCCACCCGCACCGATGGCACCCACCACCACGACTCCCATCACCATGGGCATGAGCTTCCTGCGTCGCCGTCTCGGCGGTGAGGGCCGACTCCGTGGCTCCGGTGCCTCCCGCCGCGGGGACTCGTCGCCTGAAGCCTCCCCCGCAGTCGCCTCGGCTGCCGGTGACTGGAAGTCCATCGCATCCGGGTCACCCTCGTCGGCCGCGCCAGAGTCCGCTGCTGGACCATCCTGCTCCATCCACGCAGGGGAGTCCTCGGTGCCGAAGTCGGACATGGGTGATTCCAGATCCAGTCCTCCCCCGAACGTCTCGGCATCCCCCGCAGCTGGAGAAAAGTCCATCGCACCGGACAGCGGCTGTTCGAGTTCCATGCCACCGTCCGCTGCACCCTTCGACTCTTCCTCGTCGTCGCCATCAGCTTCGACCTCCAGCATGCCCACATCGCCGAAGTCGAAGGACCCGCCCTCTTCGGCTGGGGCATCCGCCGCTTCTGCAGGCGCTGGTTCGCTGGGGTCATCCATCAGACCGATGCCGAAATCCATCTCGTCTTCTGCGGCGGGGGTCTCGGGTTCCGGGTCGGGCGAGTCGGGCTCGGTGAGGGTCAGCGCGAGATCGAGCCCGAGGTCGTCCTCCTCAGCCTCCTCTTCCTCCGCGGCGGGCTCCTCGTCCTCCTCCCCAGATTCTGGGGGCGGCATCACCGGCGGCGGCGGGGCTATGAAGCCTTCATCTTCCTTGGCTCGAGACAACGTGTGGAAGATCTCGTGCGAGTTCGCGGGTCCCCATTGATCCGCCTGCGCATCGTAGAGCTGCGTCTCTGGGCCGATCGCTCCCAGCTCGATCCGCAGCGCAAGTGCGTCCACACTCGGGATGGAAACTTCGTTGCCCTGTGAGTCGATGTAGGCGAAGCGCATCACACAGCCCCTGAGTTCGATACTCGCGAGTGTGCCGGCCCCGAGAACGCGGCCCCGGGTCGGCAGCTAGAGCCGGTAAATTGTACAGGTATCATCAACTGCGGGCTACATGCAGCCCGAAGAAGTCACCGAACAGGCCACCCTGCCGCGGCGAAGCGCATCGCTTCCCGGTATCGCCAACGGCGTGCACCCATCGGCGTGCTTGACCGAGCGGGAGGAGCCGAGACAATGGACCCTGAGTCACGCCGGTGCCAGACCAGACAGCGAGGGGATCGCATTTGTCTGGGCGGCCCGTCATCCGGAAGGCACTCCCAGAAGGCCGACCAGCGTCCTCAGGTCAGGAACTTCGAAGTCCGGCGAAGCGCCGTTTGGGGGCGTAGCCCCGCCCCCTTCGCGACCAGCCCGCCGGTTCACCCACACGGTGGCAAGTCCAAGCTCTCGAGCCGGAGCGATGTCGTGGAAGAGGCTCTGGGCCACGTGCAGGACGCGGTCCCGCGGCAGCGCGAGCCTACGGAGGACTTCATGAAAGTGATCCGGCGCCGGCTTGTAGCTCCTGACCTGCTGGGCCGTCACGACTTCGTCGAACGCGACACCGAGCCGAGCCGCCGAACCCGCGAACAGGTCATCGTCCACGTTGGACACGATCGCCAACCGATACCTCGAGGACAGGCTTCGCAGACTCTCGACAGAGTCCGCGAACGCGGGCCACCGGGGCACGGACGCAGCGAAGTCTTCGGCTGCCTGGGAGCCGACGACCACCCCGAGCTCGGAACCCATCGAGAGAACCACCTGGACGAGGATAGACCGGTATGGCCGGAACGGACCTGTCTGCGTCGCAGACTCGGTGGCGGCGAACAGCTCGAGAAGAGACTGTGGATCGGCAGGCGCGGATCTCCCGAAAGCCGTGTGGAGTGCGTCGAGGATCCCCCGCTCCCAGTCGATCAACGTCCCGTAGCAATCGAAGGTCAGCGCGTCGAAGCGACCGGGACTCAGAGTCACTGGAGCACCAGGGAGATAGTCGTGGGAGAGCGTCTCGGGTCGCTCATGATCGCCGTCTCCTCCCGCCCGTGTCCAGTCCGATCACAGTTCCCCGAGAGTGCACCCCCAGACTGTTTCCGTGTCTTCAATGCGGGCTGCGGTGCGACCCGCTCCCCGAGCCGGCCACGCTTCTCTCGACCCAGGCGACGAGCGGGGGCCGACTGATGAGCTGTGGGGTCCCCTGCCGCGTCAGCCGCCGAACGATGCGCCCGGCCGTAGTCCGATCCATGCCGGCCACCACCTCGGGTCGGTAGAGCATCTCGATGACGGCCTCGTCGACCGGGGCGTAGTCGGTAACCGTGGAGAATGCCTGATAGAAGATGCTCTCAGGATATAGATAGGAGTCGTTGGCCAGCCCCAGAGACTGTGTCACCTCCTCACGGATGAGGTGGTTTCGCAGTGCCTGGTCCAGCCCGACGTCAATGAGGATGACGCCCCTGACGAACTGCTGAGCGGAATCCCACCAAATCTGGAAATAGCCGTCGTTGCCCGGAACGTAGCTCGGAAGGATGTCAGGGAAGTCGCTCTTCGGGACGAGGTGCAGTTCCACCTCGGGTTCGGTCTCGACCAGCACCAGGTCCGTCGTCGGCGTCAGGGCGTTGATCTCGGCCACGACCTGGTCGAGCGCAGCCCGGTCCTCATCGCTGGGCTGGCCGTTGACACGGATGCGCACGTCGCCCGGCCACTTTCGGACGATCTCGGAAGCACCGCCGTACTCGAAACCGAACGCGATCTCGAGGAAGTAGTCCACCTGGGGAGCGGTGAATCCGCCGGGCCGTGGTACCACGGTCACTGCCACCGAATCCCGGGCGGAGCCGGACATCGCCACGACCCAGGTCGTTCCGGGTCGGAGCCCCTCGACATTCCCATCGGACACGGTGGCCACATTCGGACTACTGGACTCCCAGGTGGCGACGGCGGCCGGATCCGACAGGGAAGCGGTCAACTCGACGTTGTCGCCGACCGTGAGTTCAGGAAGCACGCCCGGCTCGATGATGACGGTCACGGACGGCGTCGAGGGCCCGTCGCCGCACGCGATCAGGCCGAGAAGAACGGCGAGCAAGCAGAGTCCATGGAGCTTCACCAGACGAGGTCCGGGAGCCTGCTGCGTCCCACGCACACCGTGTCCGCCCACCGACTCGACCTTCAACTCGAAGCCCCCTCCCCCGGGTCTTGCACCCGAACATTGTGGCACGACGTAGTGAGGGCCCGGCCCCACCCGGTATTGCCCGAAGTCGAAGAAAATATCCCGTCCGCGCGGCGAAGCCAGCATCGCACGATGCATCGGCCTGAACCGCCCCGTGCCAGGAGTGGTCAGCCGGCGCGGTGCAGCAGGGTGTCCAGGTAGCCCAGGACCCGCTCGACCTCTTCACTCAAGGGCTCGACGAACGACCGAGCGGAGTCCACGTCGCCGCTCCGCCCGGCCTGCTCGACCTGATCCAGATGCTCTGCCAGACCGACCGCCCAGATGCTCAGGGACGCCGACCGGAGAGCGTGGGCCTCTGCCTCGATTCCCTTCGCGTCGCTCCGACGGATCGCGTCGACGATCCGCTCCTCCCGCCCCCGCAACTCGTCTCGGAACGAGGTCAGCGTCTCGTCTACGAGTTCCTCCACGCCGGCCTCGCGCATGAAGTCGGTGAAGAGATCAAGGCGGACCGGCGCCCCGCCGGAGCGCCCGGACGGCGAGTCGCCCGCCGTCAATCCATCCAATACCTCGAAGAGTTCGTCGGGCTGAAGTGGCCGCTCGATAATGTACTCGACCCCTGCTCCGACACAGCGTCGCCGCTCGTCGTGCTCCAGATCCGAGAGGAGCGCGATCACGGGGACGTCACCGGCTCCCGGAAGCTCGAGAATGCTCTCGATGGCATCGATCCCGCCGCCAGGGAGCGCCACGTCGATGAGAATGACATCAAAGCCTCCGTCGCGAGCGGCGTCCAGGGCCTGGGTGGCATGCCCGACCACCACGACCCCGTGGCCCCTTTTCTCGACGAGGCTCCTTGTGAACGTCTGGTTCACGGAACCACTCTCCGCCACCAGAACCCGCACCGCCCGATCGCTCATTCGGGATCCAGGATGAACACGGTCTGGGTGTTGTTCCAGGTCACTTCGCCCGTGCGCTGGAATCTCTTCAGCGCCTGGCCGATGGCATCGTTTCGCGGATATCGCACCCGGAAGCGGACCTGTCCCCGGTTCCTGTTGGTGACGAGCCGGTAGTCGATGTGCCGGTAGGAGAACGTCATGCTGTCCCGCACGAACGGGACGAGATCTGCAGGCACGGTGTTCCACGCACCCGTTCGCGGAAGGAGACCGGTGTCTTCGATGTGCGTCTGAACCGCCAACTCGACGGCGCGCACGTCGTTCACGATCTTCGCGGCGTCAGCCTTGTGGATTGCCCGGGTCAGGTTGGGAAGGGCGATCCCCGCCAGGATTCCGAGGAAGATGGCGACGATGGCAATCTCCACGATCGAGAACCCGCCCCGTTCTGCACGCCTCACGACCCACCCCCTGAACCCTGGATCCACTCCGTCAGGGGAACGGAGCCGTCGTAGGTGACCTGGGTCTCCGCATCGGTGGCGGTCACCGTGAATGCGTTTCCATCGACCTCGTACACCATCTCCGGGCCCAGATACTCCTCGACCTCGGCCGCTGTCGGGAGACGACCGTGCTCGGCACGGAAGTCCTCGATCGCCCCAGCCGCGAAGTGGACGGTGTAGCGGAGGTCCTCGGCCACGACCTCCGGTGGCAGGCCTTCGGGTATGCGGGTCAGCATCCAGGCGTTCCAAGCAACCACCGCCGCGAGCGCCACCAGCGCCGAAACCAGAACCCGCCCCTGGCCGGGCGGCCTCTGTCGCTTTTCGGCCTCCAGTACCGCTGCCTGGTGCCGCGCTACCTTTTCGAGGACGTCGTCGACGGCTCCGGACCAATCCGTCTCATCGGGCGATTCCTTCTCTGTGGTCACACCACCTCCGTTCGCTCTCACCTGATGAGCAGGACCTTCTGGTTTGCCGGGTAGAGCCATTCGACTCCGCGGTCGGTCACGAGGCCGTCGTCCTCGAGCGCGATCCGGGCCTTGGCCCCTCCCCACTCGGGCACGGCGGTGTACGCGAACAACTCGACCGAGATCAGCGTGTTTCGGCGAAGTTCGTACGTCAAGCGGGTCGGATTGAAGAACGCGAGCGAAGGGCCGAACCCGTGGCCCCAGTTGCCCACCGAATGTGGTCCGACCACCACGTCGGTCACCGTCGGATCGGTAGATGGCTGGTTGAACTCGATGCGATTGAATCCCGCCGACTCGATCGCGGCCCAGGTCTCGTCCAGAGCCACCTGCGCGGTCGAGGCCGGCCGGATCGTGCGCTTCATGATGTCGCGCACCCGGAGGCCCTGCTCGAAGGCGTTACGAATACCCTGCGGCACATCGGACTCACCCTCCCTGAGCACCCAGGCAATGCGCTTCATGTCGGTGTAGAAGTCCAGGTAGCCCACCCCCCAGTCGAGAGTGAGGAGGTCGCCCCGCTGGATGATGCGATCGGTGGAAGTGGCCTCGATACCATCCGGACCGGTGATGTAGACCGACGGCATGTCGAACGAAGATTCCAGGCCCCGGGCCAGCAGCTGGTCCATCATCCACCACGCCACCTCCTCGAGGGTTGTGACTCCGGGTGTGATCACCTCGTTCGAAAACGCTCGTTCAGCGATTTCCCGGCTCATTTCACCGGCCTCGGCGAACGCCGCGATCTCTGCGGCCGTGCGCGTGGACCGGAAGTCGCTCACGAGCCTTTCCGCCGACACCAGCCGAGATGCATACGTAGCACCCAGGACCTCCTGGAGCTGCCCAAAGGAGGTATGCGAGAGGCCGTCGGCACCGCCGATGCTCTCAGCCATGTTCACCGCGATGGTGCGGGGGTCGCGCGCCTCGACCCACCCCCTCAGGTCCGATGCGGAACCGAACGTGTCGTACACGCCGCATTCCTCGAGCATGTACCCACCCACCCCGAATGCGGCCCTATCGGCCCGGTCCGAGTCGAGGGCGAATGCGTAGTACGCCCAACCCCCGACGTACCCGCGGCCCAGCGCTTCCCAGAGAGGGTCGAGGTCGCCCTCACGCATGACGACGATCCACACATCGACGCCGTTCTGCTTCATGGCGCCCGGGAGCACCAGATCGAACTTCTCGGCCCGTATCTGGCACATGCGCTCCCAACGGGCTCGAGCCTCCTGAGCTCGGGCCGGAAGGGCGAACATGAACATCCACGCAGATATCAGCAGGGCCGCCCCGGCGCGACGTTGGACGCGGCCGCTCATCGGACCGGCACCCATGAGCTGCTCACCCGACCGCCCTTGTCCGACTCGGCGATGACCCTGACGGTCGCGTCGGGTCCGATTCGGCGCACGACCCATGACACAGTCTCAGCTGCGTCCGCGGCTCCCTGGAGGAAAGGGTTGGACCCAGCAAGATGGTCTATGACTCTGCGGGGCGGCCCATCGACGACTTCGAGCCCGCCGTGTGTCAGGGTCACAGACGGCGGTCGTACGACCTGATCCCTCACGACCCCGTCGTCAGCCTCGCGGCCGACGACGCCCCGATCGGTGAGGCTCGTGGGGAGAAAGCCCCTGTTCATGACCGTCACTTCGACTCGATACGTTCCATTTCCCGTATCGGTAACCACGGGATCCGACAACTCCAGGAGAGGAGACTGCTCCGCGAGATACAGGATCCACGGCATCTGTTGTGCGGTCTCGGCCTCGAGAAACTCCGCGGGAGGGTTTTGGCCCCAGAACTTGGCGTGCCACCCGCCGATCTCGACCTCGCCCAGGTCAGGGTGAAGATAGGCGGACCAGTCGGAGAAGTACCTTCCGCCGAGTTCCTCGTCGTTGAAGCGGTGGCTCTCCACCTCCGAGATTTCTCCATCTCCGTCGTAATCGGTGACCCAGGCCTCTGGACCCGGGGAGTATTCGGGCACCCAACCTATGATGCCCTGGTCCCAATATCCCCATGAGATGAGAGTGCCGTACCTGTGCTCCGTGGGATGCGTGGCGCTAGGCCTCACGGGACGGCCGGTCGTCCGGGTGTACTCGGCCCCGAGGTGCTCGATGAGTTGGAGGTCGATCGACGGGAAGCGCGAAGGGGCCGAAGCCGACGGAAGCCGGTAGACGAAGCCTCCCGCAGTGTGCCCGTGAACGATACCGGTGATGTTCCGGTGGCCGTTGATGAACTCGACCGCGGCCCGGGTCTCCGGCTCCGAGAGCGGATACTCGCCCGCCCCCGGCTGAAGGTGCACTCTCTCCCAGTTCCGGGGGAAGTTGCGATTCATGTCGATGCCGCCAATGCCGTCTTCATTGATGAGGCCATCGCCATCGTCGTCGACGCCCTCCCGCATGACCGAGAACCGGCGTCCGGGGAGCACTCTGTCGGAATCGCGCCGAACGATTCGTGGGTCTCTTTCATCCAACACCCACATCCCCTCGGGGTCGGGAACCCGCATCTGGGTAATCCATCCGTCACCATCGAGGTCCTGGGGCGGGTCCTCGTCAGCGGCGCCATCCGCATCCTCATCGACCGGATGGGTCGTGCTGCGCAGGAACTGATCGTCGATCAACGCGATGTCCGATCCGTCGGGATTGAACTTGGGTCGGACGTAGAATGCCCGGGTATCCATGAGTTCCGTGACGCGATCATCCTGGCCGTATCCGGAGA
This sequence comes from Gemmatimonadota bacterium, assembly GCA_039587465.1. Taxonomy (GTDB): domain Bacteria; phylum Gemmatimonadota; class Gemmatimonadetes; order Longimicrobiales; family Gaopeijiaceae; genus JBDHIL01. Next base: position 89,951 of record JBDHIL010000007.1, read on the forward strand.
GCAGGTAGCCGATGAGGTGGGTCGCGACGGCCGATCCCGTGAGCTCTCCCGCGTGGATGCCACCGTCGACATAGAGAGCGGGTTTATCCTCCGCGCGTCCCGTCGCCTCGTTTGTGATCTCCATCACCATCAGCGGCTGCCCCCGATAGCTCTCGCCGATCGAATACAGCTCGGTGAGGTCCGGGAAGAGTGCGTGGAACTCCCGGAGGATCTGATTCGTCTCCGCGGCCGTGTAGAACCGATTCCAGTCCACTGAGCCGTCGGGCGCAACGAAGCTCACAGCCTGGGCACCGACGATCGCGGGAAGCGAACAGAGGAGTGCGGCGATCGAGAATGTGATGGTGGATCGGGGCATGGGAGAGGTGACTCCTGGGGACCGGGATGTGGACCGAGAGAATGTGCGAAACCACGGCCCCGGCCGAAACCGTCGGTTCCCTTGTGGGCACACATGGGCGGGCCTCATCTTGGTTCATCCCCAAACCGTAGAGCACATGCCGCTGGTCACAACGCTGCTCCTTCGCACGCTCGTGCTGATCCTCGCCGTCGTTTCGGCGGTCGGCCAGATCGCATACCTGGACGTGCTCTACTGGCATCGTCTGGGGTGGGCGCTGGCGATGAGCGGCAACGTCCAAGCCAGCACCATCGCGGTGGTGGGAGGCGACGCGGTCGTCGCCGTGATCGCCGCGGTCCTCGCGGTGGCTCTGGTCTTCAGCCGAGAGGCCGCGCGGGGCAGCCGCCCCCTGGCCGTGGCGGTCGTGGCCTGGTCCTACCTGCTGTCGTACGGCGGGGTGTTCCGCCTGCTCATGCGGGAACCGGACAGTCCCTTCCGCGCTGCCTTCGAGGCTCATTTTCTCGTCGTCGAGTGCCTCGGACTCGCAGGCCTCCTGGCGTTCTCCGCTTCGTTCCCATCTTCGCTCTCGGGAGATGATCTCCTGGCCCGGAACGACAGTCCCCCGGGGCTCAGGCCGTTCGTCGTCATGCGAGCCTGGCTGCTCCGGCCTGCCGTCCCCTGGATCGCTGCGCTGGCCCTCGCGGCGCTGATCCTGGCGTTGGCGCGCGCGCTCGGGAACCCGATCCTCGAGGCGCCGCTGAGTCCCGTCATGGACGTGGCGCGGTTCGGAACCCTGGCCCTGGTGGTCGTCAACTTCCGGTCTTCGTGGGATCTGCGCTCTTCCGAGCAGCGGGCGCTCCTGAACTGGATGGTATTGGGGATGGTTCTGGTGATCGCGAGCCTCGCGCTCCTGATCGGAGGAAGCGTGCTCACGGCCGTCACCCAGTGGCGATCCCCGGTGAACTGGCGCCCGATCCTGCTCAACTTCGGCCTCCTGGGCCTCCTTTGGGGTTCGAGCATGGCCACCTTCTACCGGGGCAGGCTGAACGCCAGGATCCTCATGCGACAGACCGCGACCTGGACGGGCCTCGCCACCGCCCTGCTGTTTCTGGCCGCTGGGCTCGAGGCCCTGTTCTCGGACAACATGATGGCCCGCGTGTCCCTTCCCACGGGAATCGGCACCTTGGCGGCCATCTGCGTTTTCGCGTGGATCTACCACCCCACACGGCGGCTGGTCGAGATCATCATCGAACAGATCTCGGCAGCCGGACTGCCCGAAGACGCCTAGTCGTTCCCCCCCCTGTCACAACCCAGTACCGCCACTCGTTCTTGCCTCGAACGATCTCAAAGGTGCGGGGCGGGTAGGATTCGACGGGATCGCGAGGTCTCATCCGTCGCGCGACTTCGTCCTTCAACTTCACGCCCGTGGACTTCGACCAGACGTTCGATGAGCTCTACCTGCCCCTGGTGCGGTACTGCCACGGGCTGACAGGGGAGCGGGATGTGGCAGAAGACATCGCCCAGGAGGCCTTGGTGCGACTCTACACCCATCGGGTGGAGGGCCCCCCGGCGGGCGTCAAGGCGTGGTTATTCAGGACGGCGACCCATCTGATCAGGGACCTACACAGAGTGGACCAGAACCGCAGGCGACTGCTGCAGGAGAACCCGGTGCAGCCGGCAGAATCGGAGACTCCCGACCAGAGTCTGGAGAGGGAGGAAACGAGAGCCAGGGCGAGGAAGGCCCTCGACACCCTGCAGGAACGGGACCGAGAAATCCTCCTTCTGAGATACTCGGGCTTCAGCTACAAGGAGATCGCCGAGGCCGTCGGCGTCGCCGCGACCTCGGTGGGGACCCTCCTGGCTCGAGCCGAGGGCCGGTTCGCCGCCGTGATGGCCGATGTGGAGGCCGTGTCATGAGGCATCTCGACGAAGGAACCCTCGTGGCGCTCCGGGATGGGGACGACAACGCAACCTCCGCAGAGGCCCGCGCCCACATGGACGCCTGCGCCGAATGCCGGGACGCACTCGACAGTGCCCGTCGAACCGCGGAGATCGTGGCGAACGCTCTGACGGCACTGCAAGAACCGGTCGATGTTGGCTCCGCGCGGGAAGCCGTCCGCAGCCGGATATCGGCCGCGGCTGGTGAGGCCGCCGAGTCTCCGTCGATCGCCCTGGGCGCCCGCAGGGCCCGATGGGGAGCGTCGGCACTCGCACGGGCAGCCGGATTGATTCTCGTGGCTGCGGTCGGCGCGTCGGCGCTGCCCGGGTCGCCCGTTCGCCAGTGGGTGACGTCCGTCATCTCGAGCGGCGAAGCGCCGTCTCCGGTCCCGGTCGAAGCACCGGAGCCGGGGCGCGTCGAAGATGCCGGTATCCGAGTAGCCATCGCAGCTGCAGGGCGTGTGCGGGTCGTCGGCCTTCAGCCGGGAGACGCCGTGGTCGTCGAGTGGGTCCCCGGGTCGGAGGTGGCGGTCTTCGCCGGCAGCGGGAGCCGGTTCCGATCGGATGCGAACGGTGTGCTGGCCACGGTCACCGGTGGTCCGGTCCGGATCGAACTGCCCGTCGACGTTCGACCCCTGGCCCTCGAAGTGGAGGGCCGCACCTGGCTGACCAGCCGCGCTTCGGGAGTGGAGTTCCTCGTCGCGCCCGAGGACCCTGCAGCCGCACCGCTGCGCTTCGCGGTCCCTGAGGGCGAGGTTCCATGAAGCTGGGTCCGACTCTGATCGGGGTAGCCACGTTCCTCGTCCTGGGCCACGGGCCCGCTCCGGTGGCCGCTCAGGAAGGATCCAGCGTGGAGCGCGGATCAGTCTCCGGCACGGTGTCCGGTCGCTTCCAGGCCGAGGTGGTCCAGCTCGGATTCGCCACGATCCAGGCGTTGGCGCCAGGGTATCGGCAGGCCGTCGTGGCGGACAGCCTTGGCCGGTACGCTCTTCCCGCACTGCCGGCAGGACCGGTCCAGCTCCGGGTCACGCATCCCGGGCACGACCCTCTCATCTTGGAAGTGCTGGTGCCCCCCGGAGGCTCGGTCGAGGTCGACCTCGAACTCACGGCACGACCCGTGGAACTGCTCCCGGTGGAAATCACGCGTAACCCGCGCATTCCCCCGCCCGGTATCAGGGAGGTCGACCCGGACGTGGTCGAGCGGGTGGAGTCCATCGCGCTCGAGTCCGGTGTCGGGGTTTCCATGCCAGGCCTGGTCGAGGCGGTCAGGAGCCTGCCCGGCAGCGACCCCGCGAACGCCACGGACGTCCTCTTCATGAGAGGATCCACGACGGATCTCAAGCTAGTTCTTCTGGACGGTGCTCCTGTGTTCACGCCATTCCACGTGGCTGGCCTGCTCACGACCTTCGAACCGTCCACCCTGGATAGGGCGACCCTGCATGTGGGGGGAGCTCCGGCCCGGTACGACGGCGGGCTCACCTACATTCTGGACTTGGGAACACGCCGCCCCTCCCGCGACCGGATGCACGTGTCGGGCTCGCTCGACCTGCTGTCGGGATCGCTCGGAGTCGACTCGCCCCTGGGCAGCAAGGCAGGGGTGCTCGTCTCGGGTCGGGCCCTCCACAACCTCGGTGACGGACCGCTGGGAGGCGTCTCGCCATATGGGTACGAAGACTTACTCACTGGTATCGAATTCGAGCCCGCACCGGGGCATCTGTTCAATGCGAGAGGGTTCTGGAACCGCGAGTCCGTAGTGCTCGACTACGGCGCTCCCACCCCAGGCGTCGGCAATGACGACGCCTGGTGGGCAAACCGCTCGGCCGGACTCACCTATCACGGCCGCTGGGGAGATCTCGAGGGCGAGGTGACCGTCGCCGGGAGTGGATACGACGCTTCGCTCCCGCTTCTCCCGGGCACGACGCCCGAGGACATGGACCCCGATCCGCTCCTGGCCACGGCGACAACAGAGCGGGTGCGGATCGTAGCGGAGGTGGCACGTCCGAGTCCCAAGGGCACGAGCCGGATGGGATTCTCATGGGAATCGCAGAACGCAACCTACGGTGCCCGGCCCCTGTTGCAGGGTGGATCAGTGTCGCAGACCCTCGCCAGCGCGCGTGCAGCAGGCGCCTTCGTCGATGTCACGAGGACCCTGAGCCGGTATGTGACCGTGCGAGTGGGCCTGCGGGCGGATGATCTCACTGGAGTGCGCGGAGGCATCCGCTTCGCGCCGCGAGGATCCCTCAGCTGGACCGTCGGACCCCAGGCCTACCTGACCGTGGCGGCAGGGAGATACCACCAGCACGCGCGGGCGACGGACTTCGAGGTCGAGCGCGCCCTGACCGACGTCGTGCAGACCGCGGCGCCGGGCACGGACCTGCTTCCCGTGGCTACGGCCGACCATGTGGTCCTGTCTCTCGACCAGGCATTCGGCGAGCGCACTCGCCTTGGGATCGAGGGATTCTGGAAGGGCTATACGGGACTTCGGGACCCCGCTGACGGGCCGATCAGGAGTTCCGGCATCGACCTTCGGCTGCGCACGGTGGGCGACGGCAAGACCGCCTGGCTGGGATATGGCCTGTCGTGGTTCTGGGCCGGGCAGGGCTTTGGTGGGCAATCCGACTTCGCTGGCCGCCACATGCTCACCGCCGGCTTGAGCGGTCGCGTCTTTGGGCCCGTAGTCGCGGTCGCGCGTCTCTCATACGGCGCCGGCCTGCCCTACACTGCGATTCCATTCGGGTCGAGCGACGGCGAGATGGCGGTGGCCGGACCGGACGACACCCGAGGGACAGTCGACGGCACCCCGCCCCTCGCCGGGGGGCTCGATGAGGAGTTTCTCCGTGTCGATCTCGAGGTGCGCGCCGTCCTCAGCCCCCGCTGGGGGGGACGCACCTGGGAACTGCGTCCCTATGTGCGCATCCTGAATGCGCTGGACCGGCGCGACGCCCTTTTCTACACGTTCCAGCCCTGGCGGGACGCATCGGTGCGACCCCTCGCCCAGCGGCCTCTGCTGCCGGTCTTCGGGATCTCCTGGAAGTTCTGAGGCCCACGCGTCCTCATCGTCACGAAGGATGAGGCTGGCTCGTTCTTCCCGCAGAAGGCAGCGCGCGTCGCGGTGCCGGTGACACCCAGCGGGAGTCCCATATGCTCCAGTATCTACGCCGCACCACGGCCATCCTCGTGATCTTCATCGGGGTTCAGATGCCAACGGTTGGAGCCCAGGTGATCCCCATCCGCACCGTGCCCGTAGCCTCCGGTGACCAGTTCACGTTTCTTCCGTCCAACTCCCTCGCCATGGGAGGCATCGATCTGGCGGTCGATGACAGCCTGGCTGACGGATGGTCGAATCCCGCCAGGGGGGCCGAGATCAGCGTACCGGTGCTGATGGGCTCCCCCACGTTCTACGGCATCTCCAGGGACGGCGGGGCCGGCAAGACGCTCCCCATAGGGGCGCTCTTCACGAACGGAGCCTGGTTCGGAGGGGTCGCCCTGGCGCTCCAGCAGATCGAGAATGCGTCCGGCAATCAGGCGATGTGGATCGAACCCTGGGTTCCATGGAACGGGCCGGCCCGGCGGCTCAACGACGCCTCCGCCAGGAATCTCTTCGCGCGTGCGTTCGTCGGAACGAGCCTGGGGTCGGGTCCGTGGGCCATCGGACTGGGCTTCTCCACCGCGCGCCTGGACGCCATGGATGGAGTCGATCTGTTGTACGCGGGAGCGGAGAGCATCGATCAGTCGGGCAGCCTCGGCGACATCAAGCTCGGCCTGTATCGTCACACGGAGCGGGATCGCCTCGGGCTGGTGATGCTCCATAGCCGCGTCTCGATGACTCACGATGTCACGTACCTGGACTTCACTTGGGACACCCTCACATGGATCCCCACTATCACTCCCCGGGTCGAGGTCAACGAGGACCGGACCCGAACATGGGGCGGGCGGATCATGTACGATCGCGACCTGGAAGCTCCGGGCTGGCGCCTGGGCACGTCGTTCACCGTGAACCACAAGTCGCATCCCAAGATCCCCAACTACGAAATCCAGAACATCCCACGAGATCCAGGGACCACCTGGGCCTACGATGTCGGCGTCGGCGTGTCGCGGACGCGCGGGGCGACGACCTTCGGCCTCGACCTGCACCTGCAGCCCATCTTCAGCAATACATGGCAGGAGGCCGATGCGGAAACTCCGAAGGACGCCGGAGGCGTGATACCGGAAGGCGGCCGCACCATCGAGAACGAGTTCTTCTTCACGAACGCGATGATACATCTCGGGCTGGACCATCGGTGGAAGTCGCTCAGCGTTCAGGCGGGAATGCAGGTCCGATCCTACGACTATGACTTCGAACAGCGGAACCACATCGATGGATCGTTCCGAGATCAACGCGAATCGTGGATGGAGTGGGTCCCCAGTGTCGGCGCGGCCCTGCGTCTCTCCGACATGGAGGTTCGGTATACCGCCCGCGCCACATCGGGCACCGGGCAGCCGGGGGTTCAGATGGATCCCGCAGTAGCCGAGAGGTTCGACGCCGCGTCGGACTTCATCGTCGCTCCGAGCGGGCCGCTCACCCTGCAGGACGCCAGAGTGCTGACCCACCAGTTCGCGGTGGTGATCCCCATCCGGTGAGCTGGCCGTGGCCTGCTCGAGCGGGCCGGACCTCCCCCGATTTCGGACGCCCGGGCCGCTCGCGGGAGAGCGACCCGGCGGAGGCACTTGACCACACGCCGTGATGGGCTCTATTCATCTAATTCTCAGTGTAGAACAGCGACCTGTCAGGAGTTCCGAATGGCCGAGAACGGGGGCGGTCGGATCCGCGTGATCCTCCGCTGGATCCAGATCAAGGACAACAAGGAAGCCGCCTGGGACGACGAAGGGGAGTTCCAGTTCACCTCCAGGGTGGCGTCCGGCGGCGACGTGCAGGAACTCAAGTTTCCCGAGACAGGATACTGGTCGATCTCCGACCACCCGCGTCGGAACAAGGTCGACAAGATCGACAAGATTCTGTTCGAGGGTGCGGCGGGCGACTCCCTGGTAGTGGAACTCCTGGGCGTTGAGCTCGACATGATGACGGCCAACGACCACCTCGAGGACTACCGGCGCGAATACACCGGACCCGTGTCTTCGTGGCTCGGCCGCCACCAGCCGACCGACGAGGGTAGCGACGACCCGGAGAACATGGTCGACTGGCGCGTCTGCTACGACATCGAGCAGGCCTGACCGCAGGCTGTGGTATTTCGTGGGTACAGGCCCCTCCCGGTCCGCCGGGAGGGGCCTGCTGCGTATCCTCATCTCTTCCTCGTGACGGTCTCCAATTGAAGAAGCCTCTCGCTGTCGCCCTGGTGTCCCTGGTCCTGGCAATGATCATGGTCATGGGGGGCCGTGGGCTGCGGCTGGACAGCCTGCAGCCCACGCCGGGCAGAACCGATGGGCCTAGCGCCGAGGTCCACCGCGAAGCGGCAATCGCCCGCCTTTCCGAAGCCGTCCGCATTCCCACCGTCTCCTTCGTGGATGTCGACCAAACCGACTCGGCCTCATTCCGGCAGCTGCACGGACTGTTCGAAGCGGCCTATCCGAGGGTCCACGCGACCCTCGAGAAAGAGGTGGTAGGGGGTCTGAGTCTGCTGTACACCTGGCAGGGAACCGATCCGTCGCTCGAGCCGATTCTTCTCATGGGGCATCAGGATGTCGTGCCGGTGATGCCCGGCACCGAGCGCGACTGGACCCATCCGCCCTTCGCCGGCGTCTCTGACGGGGAGTACGTCTGGGGCCGGGGCACGATAGACGACAAGGGGGCGGTGGTGGCGATCTTGGAGGCGGTCGAAGCGCTGCTGGACGCCGGGTATCAACCTCGCCGCACGGTCTATCTGGCCTTTGGGCACGATGAGGAAGTGGGCGGGATGCACGGAGCAGGCGAGATATCACGGGTCCTCGAAGTCCGTGGCGCAGAGCCGTACGCCTTCGTCCTGGACGAAGGTGGCGCGGTGACGCGCGGTATGATGCCCGGACTGGCCGGAGCGCTAGCGATGGTCGGGATCGCTGAGAAGGGCTCCGTCGATCTGGAACTGTCGGTGGAAGGAGCGGGAGGGCACTCTTCGAGTCCGCCCGCCAGCACGAGTATCGGCATCCTCGCGGAGGCGATTTCCGCTATCGAGGGGAATCCCTTCCCCGCGCGGTTCTCGGGAGCGACCGAGAAGATGTTCGAATACGTGGCACCGGAAATGGGCCTCCCTGCCCGTATCCTGTTCGCCAACCTATGGGCTTTCGAACCGGTGATCATCCGCGCTCTGGTCCGAGACCCGGCGACAGCCGCGCTCGTCCGCACGACAACGGCCGTCACGATCGTCGAGGGAGGCGTCAGAGCCAACCAGCTTCCCACTGGCGCCCGGGCCATCGCGAACCATCGCATCGTGCCCGGGGAGACGCCGGAAACGGTGATGGAGCGCGTGCGTTCCGTCATCGACGACGACCGGGTACGAGTGCGTGTGTACGGCGAAGGGACCCGGAGTCCTTCGCCGGTTTCCGACCCCGACGGAGATGCCTTTCGGCTACTGGCAAGGACCATCCGGCAGGTCATGGGCGACGAGGTGGTCGTGGCGCCCTACCTGGTCATCGGCGGGACCGATGCGAAGCACTATTCGGGTCGCTCGCCCGGCGTGTTCAGATTCGTGCCGGTGCTGATGGAGGCCGACGCTCTCCAACGGATGCACGGAACCGATGAGCGCATCCCGATCGAGAGCTATCTCCTGAGCATCGCGTTCTTCCAGCAGATCATCAGAAACGCAGACGGACTGTAGGCACGGTCGTACCCCCACACGTCGTGCGTCGGGTGCCCGCCCCGGCGTTACCCCGCTGGCAGGCTCCGTCCAGAGGCCTCCACCCCTCGGCGAGCGCGATGAACCGCTCGGGCCTGGCAGAAGCTGTCTGAGAGAGGGCCTAGGCCGGCGCGGACCCCGACGCGTTGCCGGATGAAGCCGCGTGATCCGCGAACGAGACAGACGCAGCTGCCGCATCCTGCTTGACTCCATCCGCCTGACCGTAGGTCCACAGGAAGTTGGTGAACCCCTCGTCGTAATCGGACAGCCCGTTCTGCCCCGTCAGCTTGAGCCGTTGGTCGTAAAGCGTCTTCATGACCGTGGACACGGAAGTCTCGTAAGCGGACGGATCAGGACGGAGTGAGTGCAGCTCGTCCGCGAGTTCTTGGCGAAGCTCCACCTGCTCCACCAAATCGTGGTATGCCTCGTGGTCGTCGGCTGCCAACACCTTGAGCTGTCGATGCAGTCGTTCTGCCAGGGCCGACTGGACGAGCTCCGGCTCGCCGGATGACATGAGAGCGAGATAGGAAAGGGCCTGGGCGTGGAGTTCCTTCCAATAGCCCTTCCTGTGGACGAACTCGTGGCAGATCACGTGGGCCTCGAAGATTCCCGTATCCCGGAACAACGCCACATCGCCGGAGATGACGTCACAGGCCCCCATCGCAAAGGGAAAGATCCACTTGGCGAGGGTGAAGTCCCTGACCTCGGAACTGGTGTGCACGCGCTGGCCCGTGATCCCCCCCATGTACTCCGTCAAATGGTGGTTCACTGCCCGGGCCAGGTCGTCCCGCGGCTGCCGGGCAGAGGTGAAGCCCCGGTTGAGCCGCTCGGCCAATGCTCGGATCTCCTTCCGCCTCTCCTCCTCCGGCATCGGTACGAGGTGCTTCACGTCAGAACCGAACTCTGCGTCGAAGTCGATCCAGACCATGTCCTGCCGGTGGAGCCAGTCCTTGAGTGCACTGCCCGCGTACATCCCGAAGGCGGCAGCGCTCAGGACCCGGCCCGGGAGCGTCGCCCCGAGCAGGAGACGCGAGGCGAGGGGTGCGGTGGCCATCACGTCCGTCAGAGAGAACGGAGCGTAGGTCGCATCGTTGGGGATTCGGATATCATTCATCGGAGTCCTATACGGGACCTGACTCGGAAAGGTCCAAGTACAAACGCCAAACGCCGCCCATAAAGGCGGCGTTTCTTCAGAGAATGTCGGGCTCCAGACGATCACGACCCCTTTCGGGGCCTCGGCCGGAGCCCGTCAGCAGCGCGAGCGCGCTTTGTCCCCCCAGAAATCCGAGGGCAGCTCTGCCGCGACCCCGGTCGACTCGACTGCTTCCACCTGCTCGTTCGCGAAGTCGACCTCGACGTCAGCTTTCGTCCCGACCCCGTCACCGTGCCCACTGAGGGCCAAGAGGAGGAGCATCAGGGGGACACCGATCAGGGGGGCTCCAAATGCCGCCCACCACGGTACCGCCGACTCCTCGTCCATGTGTGCCGTCATCATCGTCCGTTCCTCCCTTCCTCACGACCCAGGGGCCTGGCCTCTGCCATCATCGCCCCTCATCACACACTTCGTACGAACCGACCCGGAAGTTTCATCAGTGTCTCACCGCACCTGCATCGATCCGGGACAGCCTCCGGGTCTCATCCCGCCCTCAACTGATTGGATGCCCGTAGAGTCGAATTCGTTGCACCATCGTTCGCCGCGGGTCAGTCCGCCCCCGATCCTCGCGCGTTCGGAAGCGCCCCTCCAACGCCGGATCGGCCTTCGGCGTCCCAGCTCGAATCGCGCCGGAACGGGGGGCTGTCCGGGGGGTCGACTCGAGCCGCGGCAGACCCCGAAACGGTTCTGGGGACCTCGCGCGTCTGGTCACTCCCTCCCATCTTCCCGGACCATGTCAATCCTCAGCCAAGCGATTAGATGAGATTCAGCAAAGCCCTCCCGCTCGTCTTGCTCACGACCCTCGGCACCGCGCCGCTCAAGGCACAGGACCTTCCGGCCGACGGCGATGGGGCGGTGGCTCGCCTCGATTCTTCTCCCCGCCACGGCGAGTGGGTGCGATTCGACGCTGGAGGCGGCGACATGGTCGAGGGCTGGGTCGTCTATCCCGAGCGCAGCGACGCAGCACCCGTCATCGTGGTGATCCACGAGATCGGCGGCCTCAGCGACTGGATCCGGGCCGTCGCCGACCAACTCGCTGCGGCCGGCTACATCGCGATCGCCCCGGACATGCTCTCGGGCAAGGGTCCGGAAGGAGGAGGCACCCGGGCCTTCGATCCTCAGGAAGTCAGGGTGGCGATCCGGGACCTCGACAGATCAGAGGTGAATCGGCGGCTGAGAGCGGCTGGCGCCTTCGGCGCGAGCCTCCCCGCAGCCCTCGACCGGGTTGGCGTGGTCGGCTTCTGTTGGGGAGGATCGGCCAGCTTCACGCTGGCGACCGACTGGCCGGAGCTGAGCGCGGCGGTGGTGTACTACGGTACGACCCCGGAGACGGGGTTCGAGAAGGTCCAGGCGCCTGTTCTCGGACTCTACGGCGGCGATGACGCCCGGGTGAACGCGACGATCCCGCGGGCGGAGGAGGGTATGTCTCTGCATGACCGCGTCTATGAGCCCAATCTCTACGAGGGCGCCGGCCACGGATTCCTCAGGCAGCAGAGCGGCCGAGACGGAGCGAACATGAGAGCCACGCAGCAGGCGTGGGCGCGCACGCTCTCGTGGTTCGGGGAGTGGCTGGGACGGTGACGGACATTGCCCTCGTGGTTCTGGCCGCCGGTCTCTCCACGCGTTACGGGCGCTTGAAGCAGGTGGACCCGCTGGGTCCTGACGGCGAGTCCATCATGGACTACAACACCTTCGACGCCGTTCGCTCGGGATTCACCCGCATGGTATACGTCGTCCGACCGGAAATCGAAGATACCATTCGCGATCATGTGGCCTCCGTGGTGGGAGACGCGGTCGACGTCTCGTTCGTCCGACAGACCATGGATCAGGTCCCCGATGGATTCAGGGCACCGCCCGACCGGCGCCGCCCGTGGGGCACCGCCCATGCGGTCCTCTGCGCCCAAGCGGGCCTGGACGGTCCGTTCGCGGTCTGCAATTCCGACGACCTGTACGGTCTGGACGCCTTCACCCAACTCTACGCGCACCTCTCTGAAGAGCCTCCCAGGACAGAGGCCGCACTCGTCGGGTACACCCTGAACGACACGCTCTCGGGCGAGGGTGGGGTGTCGCGCGGCATATGCATCCCCGGGCGCGAGGGCCTCCTGGAGCGAGTGACCGAGGTGCGCAGCATCCGAGAGAACGACGGTTGGATCACCGGCCGCGATACGAGCGGAGGCAGAGTCGAACTGCGGGCCACCGAGGTCGTTTCGATGAACCTCTGGGGACTCACGCCCCCCGTGGTCGAATCGTTGGCCCGGCAGTTCACGAGGTTCATGGACCGATTCGGCGGCGATACGGAGGCGGAGTTCTTCCTCTCGACCGCCCTCAACAGCCAGGTTCAAACGGGCGCCACCCGCGTCGCGGTGCTGCGGGCAGCCGACCCGTGGTTCGGGATCACGCACGCCGGCGATCGTGAACACGCCAGGAGCCGGCTGGCCGGACGCATCGCCGCCGGTCGATATCCGGACAGCCTCCGCGACAACTTCCATAGCGACACCTTCAATACCTGAACGGAGCACCCGTGCAGCTTTCTCAACTGGACTGGGCGGTCATCGCCGCGTACGGCATCGTGGCTCTTTCGGTCGGCCTCTACTTCGCCCGCCGGGCCGGACGCGGCACCGATCAGTTCTTTCTGGGAGGCCGGAGTCTCCCATGGTGGCTGCTCGGCACCTCAATGGTCGCGACCACCTTCTCGACCGACACCCCCAACCTGGTCACGGACCTGGTACGGACCGGCGGTGTCAGCCAGAACTGGCTCTGGTGGGCCTTCGTCATCACGGGCATGTGCACCGTCTTCTTCTACGCGAAACTCTGGCGCCGCTCAGGCATCCTCACGGACGTGGGCTTCTACGAGCTGCGCTATTCCGGGCGACCGGCTGCCTTCCTCAGGGGCTTCCGAGCCATCTACCTGGGCGTGTTCTTCAACGTCATGATCATGGCCACGGTCACCCTGGCCGCGATCAAGATCGGCGGTGTTCTTCTCGGCGCGGGCAAGTACGAGGTCGTCATTATCGCCGGCACCGTGACAGCCCTCTATTCGGCGACGTCGGGTCTATGGGGGGTGGTGGTGACCGACATGCTCCTCTTCGTCATCGCGATCGTGGGCGCATTCGCGGCAGCCTTCTATGCAGTGGCCCAACCCGAGGTCGGAGGGCTGGCCGGGCTGTTCGCCCATCCTGCGCTGGAAGGGAAGCTGGGACTGATGCCGGACTTCACCGACTGGAAGACGGCCACCGCCGTCTTCATCATCCCGATCGCGGTGCAGTGGTGGAGTACGTGGTACCCCGGCGCAGAGCCGGGAGGCGGGGGTTATGTGGCGCAGCGCATGCTCGCGGCCAAGGACGAGCAGAACGCCCTGCAGGCTACGCTCTGGTTCAACATCGCACACTACGCCCTGAGGCCTTGGCCCTGGATCATCGTGGCCCTGGCTTCGCTCATCATCTATCCGTCTCTGGAGTCCATCCAGGCCGCGTTCCCGCACCTCGATCCTTCCATCGTCAGGCACGATCTCGCGTATCCGGCGATGCTCGTGTTCCTGCCGTCAGGTCTGCTGGGCCTTGTCGTGGCGTCGCTGGCGGCAGCCTACATGTCGACCATCAGCACACATCTCAACTGGGGTGCGTCGTACATCGTGGACGACGTCTACCGGCGCTTCATCCGGGAAGATGCCGACGAGCGTCACTACGTACAGATCGGGCGGGTCGCGACCGTGGGCCTCATCGTGCTGGCGAGCGGAGTCTCCCTATGGCTGGAGAACGCCCTGCAGGCATTCCAGATCCTGCTTCAGATCGGGGCCGGCACTGGCCTGGTCTTCCTGCTCCGCTGGTTCTGGTGGCGCATCAATGCCTGGAGCGAGTTGGCCGCGATGCTCATCTCGTTCTTCGTCGCCATCTACTTCCAGTTCGGGCATGAAGCTCTGGGCTTCCAGCCCGTCGACCCGTCGCTGCAGCTGGTCCTGGGGGTGCTGGTCACGACCGCCGGCTGGATCGCAGTCACGTTCCTCACCGCTCCGGCAGCTCTGGAGACCCTTCAGTCGTTCCATGACGCGATCCGTCCCATGGGCCCGGGTTGGGAAGGCGCCGGCATCGACGTCGGATCGGCCGATGCAGGCGAGAGTCCCGCCGCCGCGTTCCTGGCCTGGTTCCTGGGATGCGTGGTGGTCTACGGGGCGCTGTTCGGCACCGGAAACGCGCTCTACGGAAACATCGGATTGGCGGGAGCGTGTCTGGGATCCGCAGGGGCTGCAGCGTGGTGGCTGCTCCGACTGCTGCCGAAGGTCGGCCTCAGGTAGAGCCTCGGGACGAGCGGGTGCCTCGTTTCAGCGCGCGGCGATGTGTGAGAACGTGGCGCCGTCGGACGGAACGGCGATGAAGAGGTGGTCGTTCAGTCGCTGACCCATGCCTCGCGGCTCGAAGTAGCCGGAGGTCAGCGAATCCAGCACCCCACCGACGGTGCCCCGATCAGCCAGTGCCACGATGCATCCCCCGAATCCCGCGCCCGTCAGCCTCGCGCCCGCCGCGCCGCCTTCCTTGGCAAGCGCCACGAGTTCATCGAGTTCTACCGAACTGACATGATAGTCCGTGCGAAGGCTTCCATGTGACGCATCCATCAGATCGCCGAGCAGCGTGAGGTCTGCCCCCTTGAGAGCAGCCTCGGCCTGGTTGACCCTTCTGGATTCAGAGACCACGTGGCGGAACCGCTTTGCGAGATTGCCCGTCAGGACCGCCTCGCCCAGTTCCATAGCCCCCCGGTGACCCACCGCGGCCAGCAAGGCCGGGTACCCTGCAGGCTCAGTCGGCGCTGCATCCCGCGACACGGCCTCGCGGCCCACGGCCTCCAACGCCTCCTCGCACTCCGCCCGACGTTGGTTGTACGCCATCTGGACCCTGCCCGACTTCTCCGCCCGAACACCCGATTCGGCGACGACGAAGCACCAGTCGGGCGGAACCATCACGTGCTTCAGGCGGAGCGGCGCGAAGTCGATGCGGGCAGCACACCCGGCCCGCGCACCCATGCTGACGGCCTGGTCCATTCCCCCACCGCGGGTCCCTGTGTAGTGCTCCGCGTGCGCCATGATGCCGGCGAGCGGAAGCGGGTCGGTGTCGAGCTCGTTGATGTGGGCCAGGGCCAATCCGACGGCGTTCACGATCGCGGAGGACGACGAGAGCCCCGACGCTACGGGCAGGTCCGACGCCAGAACACCGTCGAACCCTCTCCAGATCGCGAACCTCCGCGCGAGTTCGTTGGCTGGGGCCTTCACGTAGTTGGCCCAGTGCCCCTCTTCGCTCTTCTCGATTCCGACCCCCACCTCGAATTCGAGCGGCTCGAATTCCCCACTCAGGTTCGACAGCCGAATCAGACCGTCGCTGCGCGGCCTCAGTACGATCCGCACCTCGCGCTGCAGAGCCATCGGAAGGACCGGCAGGTCGTTGTAGTCGGTATGCTCCCCGATCAGGTTCACTCGGCCCGGCGCGCGCGCCATGGACGTGGGAGCCACACCGAAGCGTTCGGAGAAGGCCGACTCCAGTTCGTCTGCTCCCGACGACGTCACCCCCGGACGAGCTCCAGCTGTGGCCATTCCTTCCAACGGCCCCGGGTGAAGTCGGGAAAGTCGACAGGTCGGCTTCGGTTGGCCACGGACCACTCGGAGAGCGGACCCACTGCGGAGATGGCTGCAGCGTCATAGACGTTCATGTCGGTGGGCAGCCCTTCCCTGAGACACTTGATGAGGCGGTAGTCTTCGAGATAGTCCATGCCTCCGTGCCCGGCACCCGCGGACTGTGCCTCGAGATCCTTCCAGAGGGGGTGATCGAACTCCTCGAGCCGCTCCCGCCAGTCCTCCCAGCGGTGCGACGGGCTCATGCCTTCGATATGCACCCTGTGCGGATAGCCCTGGAAGATCCCTCTCGTGCCCTGGACCATGTGGATCCGTGAGTAGGGACGCGGCAGGTTCGTGTCGTGACTGACGTAGATCGTCCGGCCCATCGAAGTCTGGATGAGGCTCACGTTCACGTCGCCCAGGGCGAAGCTCTCGTCCCGCTGCGGCGAGCCTTCGGGAAAGTGCTCGCGCGCGTACTCCTGAAGACCCCGCGACGGGCTGCTCATGGAGACGAGGAAGTCGAACTGGTCTCCGCGGTTGATGTCCATGACGTTCGCGACGGGCCCCAGCCCGTGGGTGGGATAGAGATTCCCGTTCCGGACCCAGGAGTGGTTCCTGCGCCACAGCCCTTCGCTGTCGTCGGAGAACTTGATGCCCCGCAAGTCGTGGAGGTACCCGCACTCAGCGTGCAGGATCTCGCCGAGCAGACCAAGCCGGGCCATGTGGAAGACCATCATCTCCGGACGATCGTAGTTGCAGTTCTCCATCATGACGCAGTGCTTCTGATAGCGCTCGGCGTACTCGACCAGCGCCCAGCAGTCCTCGAGCGTATATGCCGCCGGAACCTCGGTCGCGGTGTGCTTGCCATTCTCCATCGCGGACAGGCAGATCGGTACGTGCCACTCCCAGGGAGTCGCGTTGAAGACCAGGTCCAGGTCCTCGGTTTCACACATTCTCACGAAGTCCCGCTCACCCCGGCCGTAGAGCGAAGGCGCCGGACGCCCGTCGTCGGTCACCCACGAGGCCACCTGGTTCATGCGATCGACGTCGATGTCGCAGAGGGCGACCAGTTCCACTCCCTCGATGCCCAGCAGGTTCCGTACGTGCCCTCCCCCCTGGGCTCCCACTCCCACGAAGCCGACACGAACCGTATCCATCGGGGGTGCGGCGAAGAGATGCCTGGGCGCCGGCCCGAGATCCGGACGGGCCTGTCCAGGACCCTCCTGGGCGCCCAGGATCCTGGGCGTCAAACCAGCCGCTCCGACGCCGAAACCCATGGCTCCCAACTTCAGCAGATCACGGCGGTTGAGGGCGTTGGCGCCCGGCGGGGTCTTGTCGCTCATGGGATATCCAGAATCGTGGGGAATTCAGTACTCCGTCGCTGCCAACCTGACGCCTGATTCCCCTACGCTCAAGGGAGGGATTTCCCTACTTGGGTCGACAGCGGGTCAGCCATAGGTTGAACTAGGATCCAGGAATCCGAGCACACCGGTGAAGGAGCGTACCATGGGCCGATCGATCCCCTTCCTCGTCGCCTTCGCGTGGTTGGGCGCATGCAGCGGTGAAGCGCCTCCGGAAGAGGTTCCGCAAGGCCCGAGCCGAGCCGACTCCGTCGAACTGGCGCAAAAGACCTTCGATGCCGCGGTCTTCGACACGATCGTGTGGGAGTCCGACCAGGCAGCCATCGACCGGGGTGGGCTGGTGTACAGGATCAGCTGCTCCAAGTGTCACGGCGACGGCGGACGAGGGAACGGCAACTTCGTCGCACGGGGAGACACACTGAGGCCTCCTTCGTTCCTGACCACGGATTGGCGGTTCGCGGACGACGACATGGGCCTCCGTCAGGCGATCTTCTCGGGCAACGTCGAGGGGATGCCTTACTGGGGCCTGGTGGGTCTGGGGTACCGGGATGTGGATTCGGTGTCTCGATACATCTCCGGATACCTGCGTCCGACATACGGCGGAGGCAACTGAGCCTGCTGAGGCGCGCCCGCCACCCTCGCCACTCCAATTCGGAAGGGTGGGTCCAGGTCGCATCGCAGGACAGGGACTGGCGAAGGTCGGGGGCGGCGGAACATTCTCACCGCTTGCGGCCCCCTCGCTTCTGGACGTCACCATGCCATCTCTGACCACACGCCGTCTCCTTGCCGGTATCCTCCTATGGGCTCTGGCTCCCTCGGCTGCTGCCCAGCCCCTTCCCCGAGCCGTGCCCGAGGATGTCGGAATGTCCTCGTCCCGGCTGGAACAGCTGTCGGAGGTCCTCCAGGCGTACGTGGACGAGGGTCGGCTGCCGGGTGGAGAGGCGCTGATCGTCCGCCGGGGCAAAGTGGCGTACCACAGTGCGTTCGGGGCGCGGGACCGGGAGACTGGAGACGCTCTGGAGATCGGCGATCGCTTCCGAATCGCGTCGCAGACCAAGGCCGTGGTCAGCGTGGCGATCATGATCCTTCAGGAGGAGGGAAAGCTCCTGATCGGTGACCCGGTCGCCCGGTACCTCCCGTCGTTCGCGCACACTACGGTGGCAGAACGCCGCGACAGTGACGGATATGATATCGTGAGCGCTTCACGGCCGGTGACTCTGCAGGATCTGCTCACGCACACGGCGGGGGTGTCCTACGGGGACGGCCTCCCAGCGGACGCGTGGGCCCAAGCGGAGATCCAGGGTTGGTACTTCGCTCACCGTGCCGAGCCCATTCGCCAGACGGTCGATCGGATGGCGTCGCTGCCCTTCAACCGACACCCCGGAGCGGCCTGGGTCTACGGCTACTCCACAGACATTCTGGGAGCTGTCGTCGAAGCGGCTTCCGGCGAGACGCTCGACGCGTTTCTCCGTTCACGAATTCTCGAACCACTCGAGATGGAGTCGACGACCTTCTATCTGGATCCGACCCTCGAAGCGGATCTGGTCACCGTGTACAGCAGTCGGCGGGGGGAAGGCCTCTCCCGTGCACCGGACGGCCCGGGCATGGAAACCCAGGGGCAGTACGTACACGGTCCCCGAGAGAGCTACTCAGGGGGCGCCGGCCTTCTTTCGACTCCCGGAGATTACGCCCGATTCCTGCAGATGCTGCTCGACGGCGGAAGCCTGAACGGCACCCGCATACTCTCGCCTGCATCCGTGGATCTCATGACCAGGAATCACGTCGGGGACCTGTATCCCGGCGCAGGCGTAGGTTTCGGCCTCGGGTTCTCCGTGGTTCAGGACGTCGCTGAGCGCGGAGTGCCAGGCTCGGTCGGCGAGTTCGGCTGGGGGGGTGCGTATCACTCGATCTACTGGGTCGATCCGGTGGAAGAACTGGTGGTCGTCTACATGACACAGGTCATCCCGGCTGCCGGACTGGACGACTTCGGCCGCCTGCGTGCGTTGGTCTATCAGGCGATCGTGGCGGATTCCCGTTGAAGGAGCCGGGTGCGAACGACGGCCACTGAGTTATCTTTTGGCGGAGCCCGTTGGCACCCGCCCTCTCGATCAAAGGCAGGTTCATGGTTCTCGACAAGTCCGTTCTGCGCAGGAGCAACGCGCTCCAGGAGATGCTCGACCTCGCCCGCTCCATCGTGGCGGACGACGAAGTCTCCGAAAGGGAGGCGAAAGCGTTTCAGGAGTGGATCGACCGCAATCCCGACATGCTCGGGGTGTGGCCGGTCGGCGAGCTGACCTCGATCCTGAGGGACGCCTTCGCGGACGGGAGACTCTCCGAGTCGGAAAAGGAACAACTGCGCTCCCTCTTGAATCGAGTGGCGGGAAAGGACTGACCGCACTCCGGCCCTGCGTTCGGTCAGACGTCGAGCACCCGGCCGTGGTTCGTGTGATTCAGGTCGATGCCCGTCGCGCGGGCGAGCGCTGTGAGGACGCGATACCGCCAGCGCTCATCCTTGTGGAGCCGTCTCGGACTCGAATCTCGAGGGTCCTCGAGTCGCAGCGATCCCCCCCAGTCCATCGCCGCAATCCGTCGTGACATCGCGCTCGGATGCGTCCCCGTGAAGTCTGCAAGCCGTCCAAGAGGGCCGTAGTCGAACGCTTCGCTGCTCCCCACCTCGGCGGCGACCTCTTCGGGACTGCGACGATGGCTCCAGAACTCGCGGGCCTTCGCCTGCATGAAGCGGGGGTGCCTCACCCACCCGTAGTGGAACACGCGGGCGTGTGCCCGGGCCACCGTGAGACGCCTCTGGTCCGGGTATCGGAACGACTGGGCGTCGCGCACCGATCGTGCACCGATCCCACCCCGGACAATGCGGATCTCACGCTGGTACCAACCGTGTCCGGTCTGAAGGTGCCGGTAGTCCCCGAAGAAGTGGAGGTAGTCGAAGAGCAGCCCCTCCACCCGGCGATCGCCGAGGAGCTCTTCGCAGCGCGCCAGGAGGGGCGCGTGGTCGTCCTGGTGAAGCACCTCGTCTGCCTGGATGTACAGAAGCCAATCGCCCGAGCAGCGCTCGAGAGCGGCGTTCGTGAGATCAGAGTAGTTGAGTTCCCCCCGGGAATCGTCCCAGGTCACATCCACGATCAGAATCCTGGGATCATCAATCGACTCGACGAGGCTGCGTGTGTGATCGTCCTCGTCGGCGGAAGCCACCGCTACCACCAGCTCATCTACGACCGGCAGCACCGACCGCAGGGCCTCCTCCAGCGGATAGTCGAGCCTCAGGGCGTTTCTCGCGAAGGTGAATCCTGAGATGCGCATGGTCAGATTGGGTTGACTGCGATTGAGCCCATGTCGAGCTTGCGTTCCCGGGGCCCGGGACGAAGCAGCTTTCGCGCCCCAAATTATAGGTAGTCCGGGAGGCGATGGATCCATGAAGCGGCCAAGGCATTCGGCTCTGGCTCTCACGCTGCTGGCTTCGGCGTGCGGCGGCAAGCTGCTCACGCTCTCGATGGAACCCGTTTCGCCAGCCTACGTGGACGAGTCGTCGGTATCCCCCTCGCTCCAGTCGGGCATCTTCGAGCGCATCATGATCGTGCCGCCGCCGGGCTCGGGCGGAATCGACTTCCAGGAGAATCTCGCGGCGATCGAGCGTTCGTTCATCTCGCGCGGCATCACCGTCATCTCGTCGGCCATCACCAGCAGGGTCATCCTCGACGAACAGCGACGCGACCGCCCGGGCTCGGAGTCGGGGCTGCAGCTGTCCGAGGTCGAGCGGGCCCTGGTCCTGGCGAGGAACTCCAATGCCGACGCGGTGCTCCAGGTCGGCGTGTGGGAGTGGTCGGGCGCTGAGGCGTCCGATCACGGCACCCGATACTTCCTGGAGGACATTCAAGGCACGTCATTCCGCGAGATAGACCGAACCGAGTTCGAGCAGGCCGGAGGTCGTCTGACGCAACTCTACGCCGGCGACGTGCTGGGCTTCACGGGCCGCCTGATCGACGTGGAGAGCGGCGAGGTCATCGCCTCCTTCAAGATCGAGGTGCCGGTCGTGAACGTGTCCGAGCCGCTCGCCGTCACCTTCGATGGAGACGGGGAGATCAAGGCTGAGTCGTACTCGTGGACCGAAGACGTGCGGCGACAGCAGGCGTCCATCGAGGACGCGATCGCCACGCTCTTCGAGCGCCTTGCAGCGATCATTTCGCAATCGGGCTGAAGATTTCGCCGGTCGGGTGCAAGGCTCCGGCGTCCTGAAGGCGACAGGTACGAGCGCCTTGGGCCTGAATCCAGGCGGCGTTGGCCGCGTCGCCGGCCCTTGGCATGGGATTCGAGAGGGCCGAGCTTGCAACCCGGTCCGACCCATCGACGGGTCGACCCGGTCCGGGGCGGATCCCCCAGGGGGCTGAAGGCGATGACGCACATGGCTAGCTGGGAGGGCGAGCCCATCGAGGCTTGGAGAAGCCTCTGGAACGTGCCGATCCTGGAAGTGCACGAGTGCGTGACCTCGACGAACGATCGGGTCGCCGAGCTGTCCCGCGAAGGTGCTCCCGCCCTCACCACGGTATTGGCGTTGGAACAGAGCCGCGGCCGCGGCCGCAGCGGCAAGAAGTGGCATTCCGCCGCAGGAACCGGGCTGTGGATTTCCACACTCTTCGTCCAGAAGGTCGCCGTCTCTTCAGCTCTCCCGCTCCTGGTAGGGCTCGCGGCAGCGAGGGCCCTCGAGTCGCTGACGCCGGAGCTCCGGGTCGGACTCAAGTGGCCGAACGACCTGTTTCTCGAGGGCGGCAAGGTCGGGGGCATCCTGTGCGAGTCGACGGTGGGCGAAGCCGAGCTTCGCTCCGTCGTGGTCGGAGTGGGTTTGAACCTGCGCGAGGCCGAGGGCGGATTCCCCCCCGAGCTGGGGAGCCCTGCAACGACGCTGGAACACGAAATCGGTCAGCCGGTGAGCACGTCCCTCGTCGCCACTCGGCTGATGGCCCAGTTGCGTGGGCACAGCCGCGGCGCTTTCGACAGCTTCACCGTGGAGACCCGCTCGGCCTTCGCCGAGCGGGACCTGCTCTACCGCAAGGCGGTTCGTACGGAGCAGGGCGCCGGCACGGCACATGGAATCGACGGGTCCGGAGCCCTCATCCTGGAGCGAAGCGACGGGACGCGCACCTCCGTGAGAGCCGGAAGTGTCGAGCTGATCTGACAGAGCCGTCGCTCAGGCCCGGGTCAACCCGTGCCGCACCCACACGTGCCGAGCCGGCCACATGAGACGCGCGACCGCGGCTGCGGAAAACGGAAAGAGCCCCCGGGCGGCTCTTCCACCGCCCCGGCGCCCTTTTCGCGACTTACCCTGACTGCGGGTACGATCTCCCTCTAGTCGTCCTCGAGCAGCTTCGGAGGCTCCTTCGCGTCACCCACCCCGAGGGCGACTCCGGTGCCGACCCCGGCGCCGAGCGCCAGGGCTGTGCCGGCGCCCACGATGGGGAGCAAGGCAACCACGGGCGCGGCGACCACTACCGCTCCCGCCCCGACCCAGAGGCCCAACATGGGCTTCTCCACCAAGCTGGTGTAGCGGAGCTTCTGCCCCACGAAGTGACGCGACTTAATGTGCCCGATCACGCCAACCGCACCGGCTACCCCGGCTGCGATGAGTCCAATCATGGTGTACCCCCTGGGGGATTCTCTTGCCAACAGGTCACTATGGGGTGATCCCCCACATGCACTACGGCGCGCAGGGTCCGGTTGTTCCGACCAGATCCTCAGGCATCTCCATTTCGCATCGCAGCGTGGGCGGCAGCGAGCCGGGCGATCGGCACCCGGAACGGGGAGCAGGACACATAGTCGAGTCCCATATCGTGACAGAGAGCGATGCTGGCCGGGTCACCCCCGTGCTCTCCGCAAATGCCGACCTCCAGGTCCGGTCGTGCTTCGCGGCCCCGCTCCACCGCCCAGCGCATGAGCTCGCCCACTCCCTCGGGGTCGATCGATTCGAACGGGTTCCGGGGCAGCACACTCCGCTCCAGGTACTCGACGAGGAAGCCCTGCTCGGCATCATCCCTCGAGATTCCGAACGTAGTCTGCGTCAGATCGTTCGTCCCGAATGAGAAGAACTCGGCCACTTCGGCGAGCTCCCCCGCGGTGACCGCCGCCCGAGGGACCTCGATCATGGTGCCAAAGCGGTACCGCACCTCGACGCCCTGCTCAGCCATCACCTCCCGCGCTTCGTTCTCGAGCGCGGTCCTCATCTCCTTCAGTTCCGCAACGTGGGACACGAGAGGAATCATCACCTCGGGCTGGACGTCCACGCCGTCCTGGGCACAGGCGCACGCCGCCTCGAAAATCGCGCGCACCTGCATGCGGACGAGCCCGGGGATGAGCATGCCCAAACGGACGCCCCGAGTCCCCAGCATGGGGTTCTCCTCTCGCAGTGACTCGACACGGTCCAGGTACCGCTGCTTGGTGCGCAGGGTGTCCAACGCCCCGTCGATCTCGGAGAGCGTCTGATAGTGCTGCAGGCGCACCTTGAGGTCAGCCATGTCCCGGATCAGGTCATCGTGAGCCGGAAGGAATTCGTGCAGTGGCGGGTCGATGAGCCGAATGATCACGGGGAGTCCCGCCATGGAGCGGAAGAGCCCGTCGAAGTCACCCCGCTGCAGGGGCAGGAGCCCCTTGAGAGCAGCCTCCTGGTCAGCGTGGTCGGACGCCATGATCATCCGCTGGACCATGGGCAGCCGCTCGGTCTCGAAGAACATGTGCTCGGTCCGGCACAGGCCGATGCCCTCTGCGCCATACTTCCGCGCCCTTTCCGCATCTCGGGGATAGTCGGCGTTGGCCCTGATCCCGAGGGTTCGCACTTCATCGGCCCAGGAGAGGAGCTTGGCGAGCCAAGGATTGTCGAGGTCCGCCACCACGGTCGGAATCTGGCCTTCGTAGACGACCCCCCGGGTGCCGTCCAGACTCACCCAGTCCCCGTCATGGAGCACCGCGTCGCCCACCCGCAGCTGCTTGCCGACGAGGTCGATCTCCATGTCCGTGACACCCACCACGGCCGGCTTTCCGAACTGCCTGGCCACCAAGGCCGCATGGCTGGTACGGCCCCCGCGTGAGGTGAGAATCCCCTTGGCGGCCAGCATCCCGTGAACGTCGTCGGGCTTGGTGTCGGGCCGCACGAGAATCACAGCCCGTCCGTCTGCCCTGAAGTCGCGCTCAGCGGTATCCGCGTCGAAGACGATCTGCCCCACGGCGGCGCCGGGCGAAACGGCGAGGCCCCTCGCCAGGGGATCGGCCCCACCGAGCGCGGTGGGATCGAGTGTGGGGTGGAGGAACACGTCGACCTGCTGGGCCGACACTCTGGCGAGCGCCTCCTCCCGGGTGATCAACCCCTCGTCGGTCATGTCCACGGCGATGCGCACTTCCGCCTCGGCTGTGCGCTTGCCATCCCGCGTCTGCAGCACCCACAACTTGCCGCTCTCGATGGTGAATTCGAGATCCTGCATGTTGCGGTAGTGGCGTTCGAGTCTCTGCGCGATCGCACCCAATTCCTCGTAGACCTCCGGCGCGCGCTCCCGCAGGGTCTCGATGGGATCGGTCGCGCGCACCCCTGCCACCACATCCTCGCCCTGGGCATCCTCGAGATAGTCACCCTCGAGCACCCGTTCGCCGGTGGTTCCGTTTCGCGACATGCACACACCGGTCGCCGAGTCCCCACCCATGTTTCCGAACACCATGACCTGGACGCTCACCGCCGTACCCAGTTCGTGGGGGATTCCCACCGCCTGACGATAGTCGACGGCCCGCTTGCCCTTCCAGGAGCGGAAGACCGCCTCCGTCGCACGTCGCAGCTGCTCGTGGGGGTCTGACGGAAAATCGTGGCCGGAGAAGGTCCGAATGACCCGCTTGAAGAGATCGACCACCTCCTTCCAGTCGTCCGCAGTGAGGTCAGCGTCGATCGATACGCCCGCCTTCTCCCGCTGCCGTTGGATGATGCGCTCGAACTGGGTGTCACTGATGAGCAGCACGACGCTGCCGAACATCTGAAGGAGGCGCCGGTAGAGGTCGTAGGCGAAGCGCGTATCCCCCGTGGCGGCCGCGATCCCCTCGGTGCACTCATCGTTGAGTCCCAGGTTGAGGACCGTATCCATCATGCCGGGCATCGAGAACTTCGCCCCGGAGCGGCAGGACAGGAGGAGGGGCCTCTCGGGATCTCCGAACTTCTTTCCCGTCGCCTCTTCGAGCGTCGCCACCGCAGCCAGTTCCTGGTTCCAGAAGTCGCCCGGAAATTCGCCACCGGCGGCTAGGTAGGCGTTGCAGGCTACCGTGGTCGCGGTAAACCCCGGCGGCACGGGAATCCCGAGGCGCGTCATGTCGCCGAGGTTGGCGCCCTTGCCACCCAGAAGGCCCCGCACGGCCTCCCAGTCACCACCGACTGAGTCTTCGACCTCGGTAAGGTCCGAGAAGAGGTAGATGTACTTCTCCATCGTTATCTCCGGGTGGGGTCGGGAGAATCGAAGCGAATGCCTCGCAACCGTTCAGACCGTAACTTCGCGCCGCCGGGAGAGCGGGAAAGTAGGAGAACTCCCGTCCGGTGTGCGGGGAAAATCCGGGCCACCGGAACGAGTCTCGCGGTCCGTGGGTCGTGGCCCCCCAGACTCGGATCCATCTCGGCGAACACGGCTTTCCTCACTTGGGCCGGATGACCGCGGCCCGGACTGGACGTCACGGCTTCTCAGGTGCTTCCCGTTGAAGGAGCACGAACGCTCTACGAACGTGCTTCGGCACGTCCTCCACATCGACCTCGATGCCGGCGTCACGGATGTGCTGGAGCAGTTCAGCCAGAGTGTATGCACCCGTCAGATCGATCCGCCCAAGTCCTGCCAGCGACAGGACCACCCGGTCGATGCCAGGCTCCTCGGCGAGACACTCCAGGAGCGCATCGTCCAGCGCCGGGGCAGAGCCGAACCAGAGGACGCCCTCAGGCTGCATGTGCAGCGTGTCACCTTCGCGACGCGCCCTCACCTCCAGTTTGAGTTCCTTCCAGAGATGGACGGCGCCGGCCGTGAGTATTCCCATCAAGACCGCCTGCTCCACGTGCGGAGACAAGGCCAACGTGAGCCCAAACGTGCTCCCGGCCACCACCCCCTGGGGTCGCGAGAGGTGCCAGATCTCCACGAGTACCCGCGGTTTGAACAAGCTCCACACCGCGGCGATCACGATCCCTGCCAGGATCGCTCGCGGAAGGGGAGACAGGACGGAAGCGAACGGCAGGAAGGCCAGGACGGAGAGTCCCGTGACGAGTCCGCTCCAACGACTCCCGGCCCCGGCCAGACGGTTGAGGCTGCTCCGGGAGAAGGACCCACCCACGGGAAACCCCCCGGACATTCCGGCGACGACATTGGCGACCCCCTGTCCGAGGAATTCCCGGTCGGGGCTCCAGTGTCCGCGATCTTCGGACGCGAACATCCTCGAGATGGATGCCGCCTCCGCGAAGCCCACCAGAGCGATGACCGTTCCCGGCAGGACCAGGGAGGGGAGTCTTGCCCAGGGCAGTCCGAGAGAGAGCGGGATGAACCCGCTGGGTACGGATCCCACGGTGGCTCCCTCGTATCCCGTGGCAACCGAGAACACCATGCCCCCGACGGCTGCGAGGAGGACGCCCGGTACCAGCGGGTGGATCCTGCGGCTGACGGTGATGACGGCCACCGTGCCGAGCGATAGGACCACGGAGCTCCACTCCCATGCGCCGGGGTGCGTCAGAGCCCAGGCCGCTTTGCCCAGCACGCCGCCCTCCGCGACGTCGCTGCCCACGGCCCCGGGAATCTGTGTGGCCAGTATGAGAATGGCAGCCGCCGAGGTGAAGCCCGACAGCATGGGGCGCGACATCAGGTACGAGAGTGACCCGGCCCGGAGGAGTCCAACCCCAATGCGAACGACTCCGACGACCACCGCCAACAGGGCAGCCAGGCCGACGAATTCTGCCGAAGCCGGCGTGGCCATGGGCATCAGGGCTCCCAGCGTCAGAAGAGCCGTAAGAGCGACCGGCCCCGTCTGGAGATAGGGGGACGATGCCAGGAACGAAGCAGCGATCGGTGCCAGGGCCGCCGCATATAACCCGTGGTGGCTGGGCAGCCCCGCCAGTTCCGCGTACGCCATCGACTGGGGAATGAGCACGACCGCCACGCTTAGGCCCGCCACCACATCCTTGAGTCCCAGCCTGTGCCCCGGCTCGTGGCGGAGTTCGGGAGTCACGTGGTGGCCTCCGCTGTCATCCGGAGGGCGGTCTCACCGGCCTCCGCGAGGGCGACAAGAAGGCCTTCGGTCGCGGCGCTTCGCCCGGACCAGAAGGCAGCCGTCTCGCCCAATCGCCCTTCCTGGCGTCCATGATAGTCCCGCCATACGCGCGCCTCCTGTCCCAGAGCAGCCAGGGTCCTCACGGCATCCTGTCCGAGAAGGTGCTCCAGCACATACCTGCGTTCGCCGACGCGTACCCCCAGGTCGAGTGAGCGCCCGATTCTGCCAAGGTCGGCCCGGCACAGGATCATGCCCGTGCGAACGGGGGCGAGCAGGCCCTCGACGAAGGCTGCTCCACCTGCCTCCCGAGGATCAGGCAGGCCGGGTGCCTCCCTCAGGTGGACGGGAAGGCCCGCGACTGCCGGACCGCGCTTCAGTTCCCGGCTCAGCACGTCGGCCAACAGGCCAGCCCAGGCTCGATGGAATTTGCCGGCCAGCGCCTCCACCCTCTGGAGGAAGGAGAACACCCAGGGTGCCAGATGCTCGTGCAGGAGCGCCGCTCTACTCCGGCCCGTCAGGGACCTCTCGGCCCCGTCCAGGCGGTCTTCGGCCTCGAGCAGGGCAGCGTAGAGCCCCAACAGTCCACTGAGGTGGTCCGGCTCCGAGGGAGGCTCATGCCCGACCGCCCGCCAGAAGCCGGCCACGCGGTCGGCCGCCTCCCCACCCATCATCCCCTCTGGCCCCAGGTAGACGGACGCATAGGGGTAGAGCTGAAAGGAGAAGAGCTGCGCGTACTCCCGTCCGTCCGCGGCCTCTCCGAGGCCCATTGAGCGTGCAACCGAGGCATGCTCGACCGCCGGCGGTTCCGTGAAGATCGCCAACGCCCTGATCAACTCGCCCGGAGACCCTTCGTCGCTTCTGCCCACGTGGACCGGGCGCGGCTAGACGCCTGCCGGCTCCTCCACAGCCGGCAGCTTGTACGCATCGCGCTCCGGTCGCACCGGACGGAGCATCCAGTACGGGCGGCGCGTTCCATCGGGTGAGTGCCGGTGGGCGGGCTTCGTCATCTCGAGCCACCGCTGGTACGCGGCGTAACCCTTGGCCGTGTCCACGGCGATGTCGCCGGCGCGATCGCCCGCCTGGGCCGGTGAAACCCTCACCGCCTGGTGCCAGCAGTGCATCCCGGAAATCGGATCTGGATGCACCGCGTGCGTCAGGTTCTGGTGCACCCCGAGGTCCGTCCACCAAACCCGCTTGGTATCGGGGTCGGGCGACTCGAACGGTCCCCCACCCTTCTCGACGCTCATGGACCACGTCGTCCCGTCGTTCTCGAGGGCGACTGTGGACATGCTGATGCGCTGGCCCTCCTCCGTGGCGGGCTTCCACCGCCCCATGTGGTGGCTGCACGCCACCACTCCTGGTCGGATACCCTCTGTGATCCAGGCCTTCACGACGAAATACCCGGTCTCGGTCTCGACGCGGGCGAGGTCTCCCGTGCGGGCGATCCCGAGGCGTTCAGCGTCCGACGGGTGGATCCAGAGCGGATTGGTGTGGGAGATCTCATCGAGCCACTTCGCGTTGCCGCTGCGCGTGTGGATCTGAACCGGCACCCTGAAGGTCGTGAGCAGGGGCATCTGATCCGGCTCGAGCTGTTCGCGGTGGATGTGACTCTTGATGTAGGTCGGGACCGCAACGTCGGCCCAACCCCATTCAGCGAGCGTCCGGGACCAGAACTCGAGCTTTCCGGTGAGCGTGGGCCAACCGCGGAGGACTTCCCCGTCCACCTTCACGCCGACCCGGCGCCTGCCCTCGGCATCGGGATCGATCTTGGTGCCGCCCGATGCTTTCGGGCTGGGCGGAGCCGGTGCCCGCGTGTAGACGCGCCCGGCTGCGTCGATGTGGATGTCCTGCAGCTCGTCCTCGGGAATTCTCTGCTCGTACACCGGTCCGATGTTCTTCGCCACTTCGAACGCCCCATAGCGGCGCATGTACTCGAGAGGGCTGAGGTCCTCCGCGGCGGCGGCCGCCGGAAGACCGGGCACGGTGTTTTCGAACATCCATCCGTAGAACTCGTCCACAGTCATCTTCTCACCCGGCTCCCTGACGGACTCGAAGAACTGGCGGATGCCCAACGAGCCGTCCGGATCGATTCGCCATGTGAGCTCGATCCAGAACTCGTTCTCTTCCCACACCTCACCCGGATTCACCTGCCGCGTATCCGTGATCTCCTCACCCACCCGCTCCCGTGCCGCACGGAGCACCGGTTGGCGGAAGCCGATCCACTGGCCGTCATACTGTTCGTATGAGGTGAGGTCGTGCCGCTCCGAGGAGTGCCCCATGGGCAGCACGTAGTCCGCGAAGAACGCCGTCTCGCTCCAGGTGGGAGTCAGGGCCACGTGACAGCCCATCTTGCTCTCGTCGGTGAGCATCTCGATCCAGCTGAAGCCGTCGGGATTCGTCCAGACCGGGTTGTAGACCCTGCTGAAGTATGTGTCGACCTTGAGGTCCCGCTCCTTCATCAGGTGGGGCATCAGGAACGACATTTCCATCATCGCCAGGGGATACTCGTCCGGCCACAGCAGCTCGTTCCACTCCTTGGGATGTTGATGAGGCACCCGTGGCGGCCGCGGAACGAACTTGTTCCAGGAGTTCGGATACGTGGCCCCGGGAACAGCGATCGCCCCCAGCAGCGCATTCAGGAACAGGGACGTCCTCGCCACCTGCCACCCACCGAGGTTCGCGGATCCCGAGCTCCTCCAGTTGTAGGTCGAGAGCCGCGTTCCGGATGACGCGATGACCTCCGCGACCTCTCTCAGCGTACCCTCGTCCACGCCCGACTCGGCCGCAGCGTACGCGAAGGAGTACTCCCGATATTCCTCTTCCAGGGCGACCTCGAAGTCCTCGAAACTGGCCCCGGCGGCTCCCCTGACCTCCTCCATGTACTCCTGCCAGTTCCACCAGCGGCGCACGTAGTCGCGGTTGTACAGCTTCTCACGGATCATCCAGCTGGCCACGGCCAGGAAGATGGCCGGCTCGCTGCCTGGATACGGCGACAGCCAGTGATCGGCATGGGTCGCGGTGTTGGAAAGACGCGTGTCGAGGACGATGAGCTTCGCGCCGTTCTTCTTTCCCTCGATGATGCGTTGGGCGTGGGGATTGAAGTAGTGTCCGGTCTCGAGGTGACTGCTCACCAGAAGGATGGTCTTGGCGTTGGCGTGATCCGGACTCGGTCGGTCCATTCCCATCCAGAAGTGATACCCGGTTCGGGCGCCGCTGGAGCAGAGATTGGTGTGCGAGTTGTGTCCGTCGACCCCCCATGCCGCGAGCATACGCGTGGTGAAGCCGTCCTCGCCGGGCCGGCCGACGTGATACATCACCTCGTTGCGCCGATCTTCCTGCATCGCTTTCCGGATTCGACCGGCGATGTCGTCGAGGGCTTCGTCCCAACTGACCTGCTCCCACTTCCCTTCTCCCCGGGCGCCTGCCCGCCGCAGCGGATGCAGGATGCGATCAGGATCGGTGATCTGGTTCAGAGTGGCCGGGCCCTTGGCGCAATTGCGACCCCGCGACCCGGGATGCTCCGGGTTTCCCTCGAACTTCCGTACCTGCAGGGTCTCCCGATCGACGTACGCGAGCAGTCCGCAGGCCGATTCGCAGTTGAAGCAGGTGGTCGGCACCAGCATGTACCGCTTCTCGACCCGCTTGGGCCAGGACTTGGAGTCGAGTTCGACCCAATCGTTCCAGCGCTCTTTGGGCGGGAACGAGGCCAGGTGGATCCGGCTGGCGCCCGGATAGAAGGTCTCCCCCCTCTCCTCGGTCTCGGCCCGTGCGGCGGAGACCCTGCGATTCAGTTCGTTCAGATCCTTGGGCATAGCTCAGATCTTCCTAGGCGAGGGGGACCGACTGGCCCGCCTGGACGAAAGCGTGCTCGTAGAGGTAGAGGCCGACGAGGCCGGCGACCGCGGCGGCGGCGGGTTGGAACGCGACAACGCCCACGGCAACCACGGTCAGGCCGATTCCTCCCCAGAAGTAGGGGGCAAAGATCCCCTTCGTCATGTTCCGCGCGGCCAGGGCGGCGTGCGCCGTGGGGTGCCCCATGGTCGCCTCGCCCAGTGCAAACGCCAGATGCAGCACCAGCGCCAGCCCGTAGAACGTTCGAATCGGGGCCGTAAGGTCCGGGTCCTGTACCCCCAGCGTGAGCACCGCGCCGCCAGCGAGGAGAGCCTGCACGGCCAGATGCGGCGGGAGCAGAGGGCTCTGCCACAGGTCCCGGGCCCGCGCCTGGGCGAACAGGAATGCGGTGTAGATCGCGGTGCCGACCGCCAACGGCCCACCGATCCAGGCCACCAGGGGTGTCAGGTCCGCGCGACCGATGAATGTGGCCGCCAGGTGGGCTGCGAGGACCGCACCATAACCGGTGATGATGAAGCCTCCTCGCACCAGCCAGCTTCTCGGCTGAGGCTTGAGGAGCACCATCCAGAACCGCTCCGGATGCTCCAGATCCCAGATCAGGAGCGCCCCGGTCAGCACCAATCCGACCATCGCGGCAACGGGCGTCACGGTGCCCCAGACATCCGACGTCCAGGGAATCAGGCCCAGAGTCGCCAGGAGCAGCGCCATCATGTAGACCCCCGCCGCGATGGACTTGGTGAAGGTGTACATACTCACCCGCCAATCCCAGGGAGCGCGATGGGGCACGTCGTAGCTCAGCAGGGCCGCTGCCGAACTGTTGGCGGGTCCCGGATGACCCGACGGCACCTGGTGCGGCACGTCGCCCTGCTCGCTCCACATGAACAGGCCTCCGTCCGGTCGGCGCGCAGCGAGGGGGTCGAGTGTCGCCTGGTGAGCATCCTTGTAGAAGAGCTTGGGATGCGTCTCCTTCTCGGGCCGCCGAACCGAAACAGCGTCGCGATGGATCATGTCGCTCACACGGGAGAGCGGGTCGTGCATATCCCCGACCATGATCGCCTGGGTGGGACACACCACCACACAGGAGGGCTCCAGCCCGACGTCCAACCGATGCGCGCAGAAATTGCACTTCTCGGCCGAATGGTCCTCGGGGTTGATGAAGATCGCGTCGTAGGGGCACGCGGCGATGCACGCCTTGCACCCGATACAGATGCTCTTGTCGAAGTCCACGATGCCATCTGGGCGCTGGTACATCGCGGCCGTCGGGCAAGCGGTCACACAGGGCGCGTCCTCGCACTGGTTGCACCGCGTCACCTGGAAGGCCCTCCGAACCTGAGGGAAGAGCCCGACGTCGACAGACTTCACGTAGGTTCGGGTGACCCCTACCGGAACCTCGTTCTCCGACTTGCAGGCGGTCGTGCAGGCGTGGCAGCCGATGCAGCGGGAATGGTCGATGACCTTGGCCCACTTGGGGGTGAGGCCGGCTGAACTCTCGCGGTCCGTGGCTTGCAACGGCACTTGCTGGCTCTCCCCTGGGAGGATGGGTGTCACGCTCGCCGGCGCGGCTGGCGCGTCCGGCACCGATGACCATGCTTGAACTCGATGGTCGGGGGCTACGTTGAACCACGCTGATAATATGGCATCCAGCCCCGCGGCACACCCTCCGGGCGGGCCCTGCAATCGACCTGCATCCCACCCGCCGCCCGAAGCGCCCGCGCTCAGATAACCGTGGGACTCCCCACAGGCCGTCGAGGGCACCGCCCGACATCCTCCAAGCGACACTCGTGCAACATTTTGTAACACTTTGTTCCAGCTCCCCGTGCAATGACTGAATCCAATCAAACCCCACCCGTCTCTCAGCCCGGCACGCCGAGCCCATCTGCCGCGCTCGACCCGGCTGCCCCGCCTATCTCCGCGGTGTTGGCGGACCTCGCCGGGCTCGCATACTTCCAGGTCGACGCCGAGCGCAACGTCGTTGCACTGAGTCCAGCGATGGAACGTCTGACGGGATTCACCAGTGACCAAGTCGTCGGCCGCTCCTGCCTCACGGTCAACCGCTGCCAGGAGTGCCTGAAAGGGTGTGCGGTCTTCGACCAGGGTGAGGTGCGGGGCGCGGCCCTGAAGCTCTTCACGTCGACCGGCGATGAGGTCGAGGTCCGCAAATCCGGACAGGTGTTCCGGGACGCGGAGGGCAACATCACGGGTGCGGTGGAAGTGGTGGTGCCGGTGGATGGACACTCGGTCCTGGCCGATCGTCCGGGACCTCCTCCTGAACTGGACATTCTCCTCCGTGGTGTGGGTCGACTCTTCATCGTTTCCGACGACAGGTTCCGGATCGTAGCGCATGGCTCGTCTCTACCCACGCTTACCGGAATCCCAGCCGACCAACTGACGGGAAGACCCCTGGCCGACATACTCGGAGAGGATCTGTTCGGGGACGGCTCAAGCTTCCGGAGCGCCGTGGAGGAGGGGCAGCGCAAGGAAGGATGGCACGCGAGAATCCAGTCGACCGATGGAACTTCGAGCCCGGTCTCCGTCACGGTCGGAGCGATCGATCCCAAGGACTCGTGCGGAGGGAACGGCGGTCGCTACGTGCTCATGATTCGCCCGGAAGAGGCTCCGTCCGCCGTGCCGACCTTTGGCGGAATCGTGGCCCGATCACCGGAGATGCAGCGGATCTTCAGGGTGGTGGAACTCCTCCGGGACAATGACTCGACCGTGCTCGTCACGGGTGAGAGCGGCACCGGAAAGGAGCTCGTGGCCCGAGCTCTCCACAGAACATCCCACCGAGCCCAGGGACCCTTCGTGGCCGTCAACTGCGCGGCCATCCCGCAGGAGCTGCTCGAGAGTGAGCTGTTCGGACACGTGCGAGGAGCATTCACTGGAGCCGTGAAGGAGCGGCCGGGACGCTTTGAGTTGGCTGACGGGGGAACCCTGTTCCTGGACGAGATCGGGGACCTGGAACTCTCGCTGCAGGCCAAGATCCTTCGCTTCCTGCAAGAGCGGACCTTCGAGCGGGTGGGGGAGTCGCGTACCCGGAGCGTCGACGTGCGCGTTGTCGCCGCCACTCACGTGAACCTCGTCCAGGCTGTGTCCGAGAGACGGTTCAGGGAGGACCTCTACTATCGTCTCAGGGTCGTACCGATCCACATTCCCGCGCTCCGTGAGCGACTTGATGATCTGGAGCTGCTCATTCGGCACTTCATGGCCCAGATCGGCCGGGAGCGGGGACGATCCCTACGCCTCGCTCCGTCGGCCAGCCGCGCACTCCTGGGATACGGGTGGCCTGGCAACGTGCGCGAACTGGAAAACGCGCTCGAGTATGCGACCACCGTGTGCGAAGGGCAGACCATTCACGTCTCGGACCTGCCCGCGGAAGTCGGCATGGCGTTCACGCCCGCCGACCGGACGGTGGAGAGAGGCGCCTTCACAGCCACCCCCCTAGAGGAGACGGAGCACGCCCCCTGGGGGACCCAACCCACCCGCGCGCCCGAAGGTACTCGCTTCGATGCCTCGACTCCGTTCCCCGAGCCTCACGAGGTCCGAAGGATCCGAGCCGCGCTGGAACAGGCTCGATACCGGAAGGGAGTGGCGGCTGAGCTCCTGGGCATGAGTCGCACCACGCTCTGGCGGAAGATGCGGGAGCACGGTCTCTAGACCTCGATACCGCCAGATGGCAGGAGAGCCCGACAGAGTCAGACCGCGGAGGCCTTCTCCTCACGCAGTTCCTGAAGCAGTCGAGTCACCTCGATGCAGAGCGCGTCGCTGAAGATGTCGCGGTTCCCTTCGAACCACGTACCCCATGCCGGCGATCGAAGATGCTCCTTGAGCGTGCGGACGTAGGCGTCCCACATCTGCTGATCCAGAGCCCCGACCCGGTACTGGTACACGAGGTTTCCGAAGTGCCGGTAGACAGCGGTCATGTACGCGTTCCACCGGACTGCCTCCTCGGGGCGAAGAGACGACGAGTCGTTCTCCACCCGGCTCAGGAATTCTGCGAACTCCGAATCGACGAATGCGTGCTCCAGGAGCCCGATGCTGTTCTGGACCATCGAATTGAAGGAAGCGGCCCTGACCGAGATCGTGTTCTGGCTCATCTGCCGCGCGAGGTAGATGAGTGAGATGACGACGGCGAGGGCGCTGACGAACTCACCGAGGCTCCCGAGAGCCTGAATGGTGGCCAATGAAGACGGCGACATAGCTGGCAGTGGGCAAGGGGAAAGAGCGAGTGCAGGCTACCCCGCCGGAGCGCCCCGAGGTCCAGGCTGGTCAGCCCAATCCAGGATCTTCCGGAAAGCGCGACGGGGCGTTCACGAAATTCTCCAATCGCCGACCCTCCGTGAGCTCCCGCAACCGCCGTTTGTGACCCAGCCTGCGGCCGAGATGCACGGAGGAGACGACAATAAGCGCAACGGCGCCCACCGCCGACCCGAGCCCTTGCTCAGCTGTCATTCCCCCTCCCATGACGCGCATCATCAACCCGGCTCCCGCCAGGAGCTCCAACAACGACAGAAGGTGGAGCCCCACCCCGGCTCGGGCCCCAGCTCTGAGCTTGAAGCCCCCGGAAAGGACGAGAAGTAGCGAGGTCAGCACCGACAGAGGAGTCATCCGACCACGTTAGCCAGAACGCGGCACAGGCGCGACCTTGTGTGAATGACCGCTCGAAGAAGGAAGAGGCGAGGGCCGCGCGCCCCCACGTTCGGTGCGCCGGACCCGCTTCTGGACGCGCGTCCGGAGGCCACCCTGGATCTTCATGGGGACACGGCTCTCGAGGCTGAACGACGAACGCATGACTTCATCGTCACCCATTCCCGGATCGCGCCGGGCACCATCGTCCACGTCATCACTGGACGCGGCAAGGGCTCCTCCGGGCGTCCGGTCTTGCCGGGTGTGGTTCGGCGTGTGTTGACCGGCACCGCCAGCCGGTTCGTCTCGGCTTTCGACCAGGACCTCGATGGTGGGGGCTACCTGATCCGACTTCGCTGATCTCGCCTCCCGGGTCACGGGTCGGCCGCCGGGTCCGCCTCTGTGAAGCCTGGATCGACCGCGAGGAGGGTGCGATGTTCTCCAGCCCGCTTCCCCCGAGCCGAGAAACCGTTGAGAGGAATCAGTCTTCTCCTTCTCGGGACTGCCCTCGTGGCGGCCCCTAGCCTCAGTGCGCAGAGCGCCCCCATGGGCCCCCTTTCTTCGGAAGAGGGCAGCCCGCTGCACCGCGTCTCGTACACGCCGATGATGGAACTCGCGGATCCTGCTCCTGTAGGCCGCCTGACGGCTGATCTTTGGCTCGGGTACTCCAACATCTTCGAGCAGGACTCGGCGGCCACACACGAGTTGTTCATAGATATGGAGCGGCTGATCACCACCACCACGCTCCGGTATGGAGTGCGTGATGGATTCGAGGTGGGCGGGCGGGTCACCCTCGAGACCGCGGGAGGAGGCATCCTGGATGGGCTCATCGTCGGTTGGCACGACCTCCTCCATGTCGGCCAGGCCAACCGGGATCGCTACCCCACGGACGAGTACGCCCAGCGGCTCAAAGACTCCTCCGGCCAAGTCCGGATGGACCAGCCCCGCCGCACGTTGGCGGTGGAGGACGTACGCCTCTTCGCCAAGTGGAGGGTGTACGCCTCTCAGGACGGAAGTCGCCTGTTGAGCCTGCGCGCAGTCACTCGCATTCCGACGGAGGACAATGGGGTGGGAGAAGAGCGGACCGACTTCGCTCTCATGGTGCTGGGCCGCACTCGCTGGGGCCGGGTCCATGTCCACGGCATGTTGGGAGGGTCGACCATCCGCTCATCTTCGTCACTCGACCCAATCCTGAGAGATGGCGCCCTCTGGCTGACGGCAGCGGGCGAGTACCCTTTCACCGAGCGGCTTTCGGGTGTGCTTCAGTATTCCATCGCTTCGCCCACCACCGTCGGCTTCGAACATCGCGAGATCGACAGCCCATCCATGAACGTGATCTTCGGACTCGCGGGTCGGGCGGGTCGGAGCTGGCGCTGGGATCTCAGCTTTCAGGAAGACGTCCCCGCCGATACTCCCGCCATCGACTTTACTCTGGGAGTGCGGGTGAGCCGGAGCTGGTAGAGCCCCGGCCCACCCGTTTCACCCTCCTGGGAGGCGCCCCGGCTTACCGGACCTGCACCGTGGTGCGCACCGTGCCGCCCTTGAGGGCCGAGTAGGCAACGGTCATTGAACCGGACCCCCGCACCAGATACTCGACGGTCCTCGTAGTCCGTCCAGGGTGACCGCTTCGGATCAGGATTCGGTCCAGCTCCTCCTGGTCGATCATCTGCGTCGGACCGGGGCGATTCTTGTCGGCGACCCAACCAGCCGCGACCACCGTAACGTCACCTTCCACGGTGAGCAGATCCGGCCGCACGACGTTGTTCTGCCGGCCGCGCTCCGTGATGGTCGGAATGAGCCTCTCGTTCGTGATGTCCACACGGACTCGGTACAGGTCCCCGCCCACTCTCTCGACCGATGTTTCGCCCATCGACATCAATGGCATCTGGTCGGCATGGTGCAGCGTGAACGCCATGTTCCGGTGAAACAGCTCCATGCTCAGGAAGCGCGGGTTCACCCGCCCCGACAACTTCTTCCAACCTCCCATTTCCACCCGTCCGAAGACCGGATGGTCGAAGGGCGCCCATTCGACGTACTGGTCACCCATCTCGAGGAAGTCGTCGAAGAAATACCGGGAGCGCTGTCCCGATATCGGGGAGTTGGGACTCCGCTGCTGCTCCTGAAGCAGGGGGCTGTTGAAGTACTGGCCCCCGTTCCACAGCTCGTTGGAGAACGAGATGACCCCCAGGCCATCGTTGGTCCAGTCGATGGACCCGCCGTGCACGGAGTAGAGCCCCTGCCAGATGATCAGATAGTCGTAGTAGGGGAGCATCCGCTCCCCGTTCTCGCCCAACTCGTCGTAGACGCGGATGTCCGCCGGCGGATAGGTCCCGAACCACGCCGCGCCGGGTCCACGCAGGATCATGCCACCGGTGTTATGGAAGGACTGCATTCCAGCCACGTTGGGGTGGCTGCGCCAGAAGTCCTGGATAGCCCTGGCCTCCGGCAGCTGGAACGGGTAGTCCATCGAACCACCCTGGATGTAGTTGGGCTGCCAGTCCGAGGCGTAATTCCGGTTCGGGTCGTATCCCCCCGGGGGATCCTCATTGACCTGACCGTCTCCGTCGTTGTCGAGGCCCTCGGACCCCAGCATGACCCAGTCGCCCACCTCACCGGGGGGGACCCGTTCCATGATGCGTGAGTCCGCATGGCTGATGCGATGGGTTCCCTCGCCCGGTACGTACTTTCGGATCTGCTCGATGACGCCGTTCCCGTTCAGATCGTCGGGACCGTCCTCGTCGAACTGACCGTCTCCGTCACTGTCTACGGGGACGTGGCCTGAGCGGGCGCCCGAGCCCGAGCCGTCCATGAAGAAGTCCCGGCCGTCCGGG
Source organism: Gemmatimonadota bacterium (assembly GCA_039587465.1). Lineage (GTDB taxonomy): Bacteria > Gemmatimonadota > Gemmatimonadetes > Longimicrobiales > Gaopeijiaceae > JBDHIL01. Next base: position 128,717 of record JBDHIL010000007.1, read on the forward strand.
TTGACGCTCGGCACGAGATAGAACACACGCTCGTCGACCAGGCGGGTCACCTCGTCGATCCGACCGTAGTTCTCCATGAGATACCAGATGGTGTAGAGCGTGACCTCGGCACCCTGGATCTCATTACCGTGAACATTGGCCTCGATGAACATGCCTGCCTTGTCCATCTCGTTCCCCGTGCGGGGATTGTTGATGGTCATGAGCCACATCTCACGGCCGCCGTAGCTCTCCCCGAGGGACTGGAGGTCGAGCATCTCGGGCCAGGTACGCTCCATCAAACGGAGTCGCTCGCCGATCTCGTCATGATCGAGCCACCGGTCCCAGGTCAGGTCCAAGGTGTGCTCGGGGTCCGAGCTTCTCTGCTGTGCGTCGACCGCCGACCCGAAGGCCGGGCCCACAAGCATCGTGAAGATCGCCAGGGCTCCCGTGACGCTGTTTCGAATGCGTGTCATGATGGGCTACCTCAGCGTGATGGTGGTGGTGTCGGATCCGCCCTTCTGGGCGCGCAGTCTGACCTCGATGGACGATCCTTCCCTGCCCTGCACCACCCAGGTAACACGCTCCCGTCCGCCGGATCCCTCGAGCGACGCGATGCGGGCCGTCTTGGCGGCCCCCGTGAGAACGGCTTCCGGCGGAACCTGGATCTGCACCGTCGTGGCCTGCACGGACCGCGACACCTGCCCATGCTGCAGCGATGTGGGAAAGAACCCCTCGTTCACCACCTCCACACTCACCGTGAAGACGCCACCCCCGTGGTTGGTCACCTCCGTATCGGCGATGCGGACCCGGGGCAGCATCCCGGCGACCGCCGCCACGAACTCTCCGTGAACCCTCCCCAGCCTGGGAAGCTCCGCGGCCGGGGGATTGGTGACCGCGTACGGCAGGAACCCACCGATCTCGACGTCTCCGAGATCAGGATGCCGGAACGGGGTCCAGGGTGCGAATGCTTCGATACCCCCGGCCTCGAGGGCAGCGAGCAGCTTCGCGTCGCCCGCGGGCTCAGCGCCGCCGCGGCTCGGAGCCGGCCGCTCATCGCCCTCGCCTTCCTCTTCCTGCTCGGCAGGCTCGGGTACGCCCCAACCCTGGGTCGAGAACGACGGCACCCCGAACTGGAAGTACCCGTACTGGAAGAAAGCGCCTTCGGCCTCCCGGTTCACGCCGACACTGCTGATGCCGGTGATCTCCTTGTACGCATCCGAGACCGCTTTGAAGTACTCCTGGTCTGCGGCATGGACCGTCATCGACGGCCTGCGACCGGAACCCGGGTCGTTATCCCGTCCCTTCTGGGCGCCTCGAAGCTGAAGCCCGCCTCCACCCCCGAAACCACCGAAGCCGCCGAAGCCGCCGAACGACTGCGGCGCCCGGAAGACCCCGACATCGAACACGTCTGCGTTCGACGCGTCAGCGTACGCCTGAAGGTCGAGCATGCTCGCGGCAGCCAGAGTGCCGCGACTGTTGGGCGGCGTGACGAGGTTGTCGGAATGACCCAGCGTCACGATCGCCCCGACATTCCGATGAGACACCATGAAGTCCAGCAGAGCCCGCGCTTCCGGCTCGCTGACCATGTGTGGGCCGGCATCTCTCTCCCAATACGGATATGCGTGCTGGAAACTGCGATCGAGGTCCACACCGCCGACCCCATCTTCGTTGATGAAGCCGTCGCCATCCGAGTCGATCCCCTCCCAGTACAGGGTGTAGGCGCCGGTCTCGCCCTTGGCAGCGTCGGCCTTCTTCATCAGCCGCTCATCGTCATCCGCCAAGGAGTAGGCGCCAAAGGGATCCGCGACCCGCATCACCGTAATGACACCGTCGCCGTTGAGATCCTCAGGCGGATCTTCATCGACCCGGCCGTCATTGTCGTCGTCGAACGGGAGTCCGTTGCCGCTGCGCTCACTCCTGACACCGGCGAACATCGCTTCAGCGCCGTCGGGATTGAGGCGCGGGATGACGTAGAAGACCGTCCCGCCGGCATCCACCTCGCCGCTCGTGAGATACCGCACCGCCTCCAGGGCGAGGGAACTCCCGAGCACGTGGTCACCCGAGAGATTGCCCACGACGAGCACCCCGGGCCGCTCGGCGACAGGGGCCCCGCCGCCAGCGATCTCCACGATCCAGATGTCCCGCCCCTCGTGAGACGACCCCAAGGAGCGCATGCTCGCCATGTCGGAGCCGTCGACCACGCTGCGCAGTTCGCGGGTGAGGGCGTCGAAGTCCAGATACTCAGCCGTCTGAGGGTGTGCAGCCTGGGGGGTGAAGAGCACCCCCGTGAACGCCGCCACGGCCCATGCGGCCCGTCGGCCGCCGCTCCCATCAATCCTCACATGCCTCTCCTTGTACGGGGGTCGGACTCCAGACGGTGACGATGGCCGGACCAGTCTCGATCACTGCAGCACCGGAGCCTCGCTCACTCTTCCTTCTTCAGAACGACAGTACGTATGGGGAACGGGATTTCGATCCCCTCCTCTCCGAACCTCCGGTGCAGCCGCTTGATGAATTCATGGCGCATCGGACCCTGCGACATGAACTCCTTCACCATCATCCTCACCTCGAAGTTGACACTCGAGTCCGCGAAAGTGTGGAAACGGACCAGAGGCTCTTCCGTCGTCAGACCGCCATCCACCTCGGCCAACACATCTCTCGCGACCGACAGAGACACCTTCTCGACGTGCTCGAGGTCGCTGGAGTAGCTCACCCCGACATCGACGCTGACCCAGAGGGCCTTCCGGGGCAGCGTGAAGTTCTTGACGATCGAGGAGGCCAGGACCGAGTTGGGCACGGCTACGAGGTTGCCGTCCGGGAAGGTCTGGATCGTGGTGTTGCGACCCTTGACGTCGGTGACCCATCCCTCCTCCCCGGAGGAGAGCCGGATATAGTCCCGGGGCCGGACCTGCTTCGACAGGATGATCTGCACCCCCGCAAACAGGTTGCCGAGGGTGTCCTGCAGAGCCAGGGCGACCGCCAAGCCACCGATACCGAGGGCCGTGATCAGCGGCGTGATGTCGATGCCGAGGTTCTGGAGAATGATGAAGATGCCCAGGACCCCCACCGACAGCCGCGCGAGATTCACCACGAGAGTGGGGGATCCGATTGCGCCTGGGGTCCGTCCCGACACCGTCTCGACGGCGCCCCCGACGATCCGCATGCTCGCGATCACGATCGAGCCGATGACGAGCACCGTCAGGACGTTCATGACCGTCGACCGGAGCAGGGGGTCGACGTCCCCGACAGCCAGCGCAAAATATACGCCGCCTGCTCCCATCCAGATCGTGGGGATCCCGGCAAGGGACGCGCTGACGAGGTCGTCCCAGACGAACTGTGTCGTCGTAGCCGCCCGCCGCGCCCACCGTACCACCACCCGCTCGACCAGGAGGCCGACCATCAAGCCTCCGAGGACGAACGCAATCCGCTGCACCCACTCGTTCGCGAGGAAGTCCGCCATGTCGGCCTACACCGTCACTTGGGGCACAACCCCGTTCCAGGAGACCAGCTTCGTCGCGACCAGTGCACGGGCCTGCATCAGCGGTACCGGTGCCGGCAGCTCGGCGTCCACCATGGACATGGCGGACCGCACTTGGTCACGCTGCGATGTCTCCCCCAGGATGGTGCGGGCCTCCGTACGGATCCGGTCCACGGCCCGGTCCATCGCCAGCTCGGCGAGCGCCTCCCTGACGTGGTGGTGTCCATCGTCGGGTCTGCCGGCGAGCTTGGCGACCCTCAGATAGGCGCTCTCGGCGGCGTAGATCTCGATCGCCACCTCGGCGAGGCTGCCAAGGAACTGCTGATGCTCCGCGTCTGCCACGGCCTCGGGGCCGACGTGGGCGACGACGGCCGCTGCAAGGCGCCGGTACGTGGCCTTCAGTGCTGCAATGCGCTCGGGCATGGTGCCGAAACCGACGCCATCGGACACCGGCGCGGCATCGCCGGGCGTGAGGTCCAGGCTTCCCGCGGCCCACTTCTTGAGGATCGCCCGTTGGGAGTAAAGGCGGCAGATCTCGTTGGTGCCCTCGTAGATCCGGGTGATGCGGGAGTCTCGATACATTCTGGCGGGCACGTACTCCTCGGAGAACCCGTAGCCTCCGAAGACCTGTATCGCGTCATCGGCGAGACCGTTGTACGCCTCGGAGGTATAGACCTTGGCCATGGCGCACTCCACGGAGAACTCCGCCAATGCCGCCAGCTTCGTCTCCAGGGTCACCTCGCCCCTCGCCTCCATCGCCTCCAGTGCCTGGTAGACGAGACCGGCCGTCCGGTACGCCATCGCATCGGATGCGTAGGCGCGAGCCGCCATGTCCGACAGCGTGCGCTGGATGAGCCCGAACTCGGCGATGGGTCGGCCGAACTGGTGCCGCTCACCCGCGTACCGCGCTGCCTGCGCCACCGCCTTCTTCGCCCCGGTGGCGTTACCGGCAGCGAGCTTCAGCCTGCCCATGTTGAGCGTGCACAGCGCCACCTTGTGACCCTTCCCCACCTCGCCCAGGACGTTCTCGGTGGGGATCCGGACGTTCTCCAGCGTGAGCCCGGCTACGTCCGATCCATGCTGGCCCAGGAGTCGCTCGGGCTCACCGACCTCGATCCCGTCGGTGAAGCGATCGAGGATGAACGCCGTGAAGAGTTCTCCATCGACCTTGGCGAACAAGATGAAGATGTCGGCCAGGCTCGCGTTCGTGATCCACTGCTTGCTTCCGTTCACCACATAGTGCGACCCGTCTTCGCTGAGCACGGCCCGCGTCTTGATGTTCATGGCGTCGGAGCCGGTGCCGGGCTCAGTGAGCGCGAAGGCGGAAACCATGGCGCCTTCCATACACGGGAACAGGTACTTCTCGACCTGGTCCTCCGTGCCGAAGTTCACGATGGGCAGCATGCCGATCCCCTGGTGCCCATAGACCATCGACCCCAATCCGCCCAGATCGGCGTCGCTCGAACACATGCCGGTGATGGCCAGTACGTTGAGGTCGAGCCCGCCCATATCCTCGGGTACCTCGGCCATGAAGATCCCGAGTTCGGCAGCCTTCATGAACAACTCCCGCTTCACCTCGTGATCTCCGGCGGTGACGGCATCCATGCGCGGAGCCACCTCCTGGGCGGCGAAATCCTCGACCGCGCCCACGAGCATTCTCTCTTCCTGCCCCAGGTCGTCGGGGATCACGGTTTCTTCGGGGCTGGGTGCCGACACGAGGAACGAGGCTCCAGCGGGTGGGGTCGAGTCGGCCATGGGTTCCGGAGAAAGGTTCGCGTGAAGGAATGCTCACAACTCTAGCCCCTCGGCCCCGAACACTCCACCCGATGGATCCGGCCCCTGCGCTCCTCGCTGGCAGCGGACCCGCGGCGGCTCCAGATTGACTTCCGCCAAGCGGTCCGATTCTCCACCCCATCCCCGGGACTCCATTGTGAGGACAGCTCCTCCCGACGCCGATCTCCTCGCCGTGGCACGCGGTGACGCACCGGCAGACCTCGTCTTCCGCGGCGGACGCGTTGTGAACGTCTTCAGCGGAGGGATCGAGCAGGTAGACATCGCCGTCCGCGGCGATCGAATCGCCGGTCTCGGAGCGGGATACGAGGGCGCAGAGATCCGGGAGTTGGACGGCGCCTTCGTCCTGCCGGGCTTCATCGACGCGCACGTTCATATCGAATCGAGCCTGGTGACGCCTCGTGAGTTCGCCCGTGCAGTCGTGCCGCGCGGAACCACCACGGCCGTGACCGATCCGCACGAGATCGCCAACGTCCACGGACTCGAGGGCGTTCGCTATATGCTGGACGACAGCGAGGCTCTGCCGCTGACTGTCTTCGTGATGGCCAGCTCCTGCGTGCCCGCGACGCACATGAGCACGTCCGGGGCGTCATTGGGTCGCAGTGACCTGGAAGCGCTCGCGCGGCACCCCCGGGTGGTCGGCCTCGCCGAGGTCATGAACTTTCCGGGAGTCATCGCCGGAGCCGAGGATGTCCTGGGCAAGATCGAAGCGTTCGCCGGGCGACCCATCGACGGGCACGCGCCTGGAGTCGTGGGTATGGGGCTGAACGCCTATGTAGCCGGTGGACCGCAGTCCGACCACGAATGCACCACGGTGGACGAGGCATGCGAGAAGCTGCGCCGGGGCCTGTTCATCCTGATCCGAGAGGCCACCAACGCCCGGAACCTCGATGCGCTTCTGCCGATGCTCGAGGGGAGTGCTCTCTGGCGGGTGGCGCTCTGCACGGATGACCGCACGCCCCCCGATCTGCTGGACGAGGGTGGCATCGACGCGATGGTCCGGCGCATCATCGCCGCCGGGGTTGATCCCGTCGACGCGGTGCGACTCGCCACCCTCAACGCCGCCGAATTCTTCGGCCTCGACGATCGGGGCGCCATCGCGCCTGGGCGAAGGGCGGACATGATCGTAGTCGACGACCTCGAATCGCTCACCATCCGCGACGTCTGGTGTGGTGGCGAACAGGTAGTCTCGGGAGGTCGAACGCTGGAGTGGGCGAGCGGGGACTCGCCGGCACCACCCGCGCCGGCCATGCAGGTGGAGCTTCACAAAAGCGCCTTCCGGATCCCGGCTCGTGAAGGCGACATCCGGGTCATCGAAGCCGTCCCCGACCAGATCGTGACGGGGTCCGTGACGGAGTCACCCTCCGTTTCGGACGGAGAAGTGATGGCGGACCCAGAGCGTGACCTCCTCAAGATCGCAGCCGTGGAACGCCATCGGGGCAGCGGACGGGTGGGGCTCGGCATGGTTCGCGGGATCGGCCTCAGGCGGGGTGCTCTGGCAGGCACCGTCGCGCACGATCACCACAACGTGCTGGTCGTGGGGGCCGACGACGTATCCATGCGAACCGCAGTCGAGGCAGTGGCCCGGGCAGGCGGGGGACTCGCAGTGACGCTCGGCGGCGACGTGCTCGCGTTGCTCGAACTTCCCGTGGGCGGGCTGATGTCTCGGTCCCCGATCGCGGAGGTGCGTCGCGACTACGACTCCGTCGTGGCGGCAGCGCAGGGGCTCGGCTCCACGCTGCACGACCCCTTCATGGCGCTGTCGTTTCTGGGCCTCGAAGTCATCCCCGCCCTGAAGATCACCGACATGGGCCTCGTCGATGTAGATGCATTCAGGATCGTGGATCTCTGGGTGTAACGCCGAGCTCACGCCCCGAGGAGCTTCCGAGCTCAGTGGGTCGGCCGGGCGTGTCGGCTGGGCGCCGGCTACCGCGGACGCGCCCGGAAGCCCTGATGGCACCCCCCGCAACTCCGGTTCACCTGCTGGGCCGCCCCAACGATCGCCTCTGCATCGCCCGAGCGCGCCGCCTCGACGAGCGCTGCGGATGTGCTCATGAGACCCGAGACCTTCTCCGAGAACAGGCCCGGGGTCTCCCAGATCTCGTCCCTCGCTCGAGTGCCTTCCCCCGATCCAGCGGGAAATACATCAGCCAGCATCCTGGCCAGACCTTCGACCGCTATCGCGTGGTCGACGACATGGTTGGGTCGGTCCACATCACCGTCCACGATGCTGCGGATCGCTCGATTGTGGCGATCCAGAGCCTCCATGATCGACTGGCGATAGTCCTGGATGGGGGTTCGCTCTGCATCCTGTGCCTGGATACCCGACGGGATCATGAACGCGAGGCAACCGAGAAGGGAGAGGATACGGGTCAGGGGAAGCATGGGAGGGCTCCTACGGGAGAAGTGGGCGCCTCACGGAGGGTGGGGACCTCTCTCGGACGGGAGCGGCCTCCCCCGAACGCGACGCGGCGGAGATTCTACGGACAAGGGGCTGGCCTCGCCAGCACACAGCCGTCCGAGACCGAAGGGCCCGCACCACGGTGTGTGGAGCGGGCCCTTCTACCTGCGGGTCCAAGAGAAGCGCGCCTGCGCCCTACCGCCGGGGTGCTCCGGCCGGCAGTCTCTCATGGGCCAGCTCGGGGCGCTCGGCCGGGTGGTTACCGACCTGGTTCATACTGCGCGCGTCGAAGAGCCGCCCGTTGACCATCACCAGGCTCACACTCTCGGTGTTGTGGATGTCGTCCAACGGGTTCTCATCCAACACCAGCAGGTCCGCGAGCTTGCCCTCTTCGATCGACCCGAGGTCGGCGCCCAGGCCCAGCGCCTTGGCGCCGTTGATGGTGGCTGACCTGATGGCGTTGATGGGGTCCATGCCTCCCTGGGAGAACATCCAAGTCTCCCAGTGCATTCCCAGTCCCTGGATCTGGCCGTGTGCGCCGGTGGCGGTTAGCACGCCCTCTTCGTTCAGCCTGCTCACGTGGCGGGACACGTCGATATGATGGTAGTCGTCGTCGCCCGCGCCCTTGAGACGCCGCCGGGAGCGAGCGTCGATGCCCGCCCGGGGGGTGAACGTCATCAGTCGCTCGTTCTCCCACACGTCGAAGCGGTCGTAGAAATAGTACTCGCCGGACAGACCGCCGTAGCTCACGATCAACGTCGGCGTGTACCCGACCTCCGTAGCCGCCCAGAGATTCACCACGTCGTCATAGAGGCTGGCCAAGGGCACGTTGTGCTCGACCGTCGTGTGACCGTCGATGACCTGCGACAGATTGGTGTTGAACGTCGACCCACCCTCCGGCACCACATTGAGCCCTTCCGCGTCGGCTGCCTCCAGGAGCCACTGGCGCGCGTCGCGCCGCCGCTGATTGTAGCTCTTGATGGCAGACGCCCCGGACGCCTTCTGACGGCGGACGTGCATCAGGGCGTCCTCGTAGCTGTCCACCTTCGAGCGGAAGGGAGTCACGGCCCCGTACACGATGGTGCCGGTGCTGAAGATCCTGGGCCCGGTCTTGAGACCTGCCCGAATCATCTCGGCATCGGTGAAAATCATCTCGGTACTGTTCGACGGATCGTGCCCGGTCGTCACCCCGAACGCGAGGTTCACGAGGTAGGGCCAATCCGTCTCGGCCGTGATGCCACCCCCCGCCGACCCGAAGTGCGCGTGTGCATCCACCATTCCAGGCATGATGGTCTTGCCGGTGCCGTCCACGATGTGAGCGCCGGAGGGCACGTCCACCTCATCTGCCGGGCCCACCGCCACGATCCGGTTCTCCCGGACGACCACGGTCCCACGCGCAATCACTCCTCCGGATGCGCCATGGGCCGCGCCATCGTCGGCGGCAGTGATGATCCGCGCACCAACGAAAGCCACGGTTCCCGACGGCTTGTCCGCGGCACTGACGAATCCGATATCGATGCCTGCAGCCTCGGGCGCCTCGGGCTCTTCGCCAGACCCCTCCAGGAAGGAGAACGTCTCGGTCAGAGGCCGCGTAAAGTACTCGGGCCCCAGGGTCCAATGCAGCGCGCCCGAGTCGTCCGCCCAATGCAGGAAGGTCCCAGTCTCTTCGGACACCTGCTGGACCGGGTAACCGCGGGCCGATGGGCTCAAGGCGACCGCACGGCCGGAGCGGGAGAACCGCGCAATGTACGTGCGCCACCCCTGTGTGAAGGCGACCCATTGATTGTCCGGTGAGACCGTCCACTCCTGGACGTCGGCACCGGTGTAGTGGGTAACCAGCTCCGTTCCGTCCGGGTCCACGCTCTGCAGGGCCGGGCTCCCGTTCTGGGATCCCGAGAAGATGATGCGCTGACCGTCGGCATCGAACACGGCGCCGGAGCCTCCTCCCCTCACGAACTGCGACTCACCACCGCCTGCCGCGACTGTGTAGATGCCCGTCTCGCCGATGTGGGTCGTTCCCCGGCGCGAGTCGCCCCTGGTGCGGCGGTAGACGAGCCGGGAACCGTCGGGGGACCAGGCCGGCTCAACGAAGTTGCCGGGCCCGGCGACCACCACGCGAGCGCCTCCTCCGGAAGACGCCACCACCCGCACGTCACCCCCCTCGTCGTCATCCCACGTGGTGAAGACGACACTCCGGCCATCCGGAGAAAACTGCGGAAACACCTCGATCCGGTCGTCGGTGGTGAGCCGCCGAGGCTCCCCTGCCGGCAGCTCCTTGACCCAGATCCGACCGAGAGCGGAGTACACGACGTGCCGCCCGTCAGGCGACGTGTCGACATGTCGAAGCATCTTCACCCGGAACTGGTCGGGCGCCACGTCCACGCCGTGGCGGACTGCATCCTGCACCCGAACGTCCACGCCGGCCGTGAAGGGAATTTCGGCCGCTTCACCGCTGGCCGTGTCGACGCGCCAGATCTTACCCTGGGCCCAGACCACGATATCATCGGAGTCACCGACCCAGGAGAACCGGGCCTGGGGACCGTGGATGGCCCATGCCTCCTGCATGTCATGCTCGAGTCCATCCCAGACAGCCCACTCCTCGTCGGTCTCCAGATCCCGAAGATGCAAGACGGACTTCAGGCGCACCCGCCGAACGAAAGCGAGACGGCGGCCATCCGGATGAGGAGTCGGTGCAATGGCACCACCCGGCCCGCCGGTGACGGTCTCCTGTTCTCCCGTCGTGAGATTGCGCCTGCGTATCGCATAGATCCCGGAGTACGGATCCTTGTTGTATTGGAATAGCGGGCCCTGGGTGACGTCCTGGCTGTAGTAGACCCACTCCCCGTCCCGTGAGACGGCCGGTTCACCTTGGTCCTGCTGTTCATTCGGCCGATCCGTCACCTGCAGGCCAGACCCTCCCGATGTGTGCCACATCCAAATCTCGCCGGCCCCCAGCGAACGGCTGAACACGAAGTGCTTCCGCGCGAAGATGTACTCACCATCGGGAGACCACGAAGGCGTGTTCACGTCGCGCTCAGTCTCCCTGGTGACCTGCCGAGGATCCTGACCGGCAGCGGACATCGTCCAGATGTTGTTCAGCCCGTCCCGATCGCTCACGAACGCAATGCGGGAGCCATCCGGAGAGAAGCGGGGCTGGAATTCGAAGGCGGGGCCACCGCTGATGAGCGTCGCACGGCCGCCACTGATGGGCATGGTATAGATGTCCCCCAGCAAGTCGAACACGATCGTCGATCCATCGGGGCTGACGTCCAGGTCCATCCACGTCCCTTCGGACACTTCGAAGGACACATCCCGGGTCGGCGCCCACGTGTGATCGATGCTCCAGTCGGGCCGATCGGCCTCCTGCGCACCAACGGGGACGAGTGTGCCGAGGGTCAGCAACCCAGAGAGCAGACTAAGTGCAGAGACAGGCCGGAGCCGGATCATGGTGTAGGTCCTCAGAGTGTGGGTGGAACACGAGGGCATGAACCTATGGGGCTCGTACGGCCCAGGGGAGAGTCAGCGGCGGACGGCCCCAGTGGCGCCTCCGCACGCACGCATCCTAGCCGCCTCTCCGGGCGAGGCCGTCCTGGCACAGGCCCGTTGTTGCGAAATCCAGGCGTCCCGCCAAATTGGGAGCATCGGTCACGGATTCCCACCACTGCCCGCTCCCATGCAGCGAAATACGCGTGCGTTCACAGCCGCCCTCGGTGCTCTGTTACTGGTCGGCTCCTGCGTGGGTGGAGAATCGCCCGTCAGTCCTGACGATCTGGTGACGATGGTCCCGCTGCCCCTTCAGGCGGTGATCGAGGCATCGGTTGTGACCGCGGCGGCGCAGCCCATCAACCGGATCCGGGCCTCAGCCGAGCGCGTACCGGACCGTAAGGTCATGGGCAGCACGACGCTGGACGTGTCCCCGACCGCGCCAGACTGGGAGGTCGCCCTCGAGATTCCGGTTCTCGCGCCCATTCAGGTGGTCGTGTATCTGCAGTTGATCCACGTAGACGGCTTGGGCAACGAGACCGTGGAATTCAGTGGGCGCACAAACCCCATCCAACTGAGCGCAGGCGTGGACATGTCTGCCGCAGATGTGCCGATGGTCAGGGGACCGCTGGACAACCTCGCGGTCACCGGGGTCGAGATATCCCAAGCACCCTCGAGCCTTCTGGAGGGCGCGAGCGGCGCGCTCGCCGCGGAGCTCACTACGAGTACCGACGCGAACCCGGTCGTCTTCTGGGCGGTCCTGGATTCTGCGGTGCTGCAGATCGATGGCACGACGGTGATGGGCCTCGCTCCCGGTACAGGGCGGGTTGTCGCGAGCGCGGGCGCGCATGCCGACACCGCGAGCATTCCAGTGCTCGCCAGACCCACGGCAGTCGTTATCGCGCAGGACACGCTCCAGGCGTTGGGAGTAGGAGCAGAGGTGACGTTCACCGGGATCGCGACCGACATACGCGGCGATACGATCGACGGCGCAGCGCTTCTTTGGCGGTCACTCGACGCCACCGTGGCGGAGTCGCTCGGGGACGGCGTCTTCCGCTCGCTCGCCCTCGGGTTCGGAACGGTCGAGGCCAGGGCTGCAGCTGACACGACCGTGAAGGCCACCGCGGTGATGTCGGTCGGGACCATCTCGATCGACCTGGCGGTGGAGAAGGCTGCGTCGGCGGCTTCCGCCTTCGAGGGCGACACCGTCGGATTCACGATTTCGCTCGCCAACCTGGGCGTCGAACCGGTCTCGAGTGCGTCGGTGGTCGACAGCCTCCCGACTGGTCTATCCTTGGTGGGAGTCACCGCGTCGCAGGGATCGTACGACGTACCTACCTCCACCTGGAGCATCGATACCCCGCTCGAGCCCGGCGCAACCGCCACCCTCGCCGTTACCACCACGGTTGATGTCGGGACCGTCGGCCAGACGCTCGTGAATACCGCCCGCGCCGTCCCGGCACGGGGCAACGTCGATGTCGACGCGGCAAACGACCAGGCCTCCGCGACCGTCTCCGTCGGCACCGAGGCCAGCGACATCGCCGTGACGAAGACGGTCGACAAGGCCGCGCCGAGGCAGGGAGACGTCGTAGGGTTCACGGTCACCGTGACCAACAATGGACCACTCGACGCCACCGGCATCGTCGTCTCCGACTCGCTCCCGGCTGGACTGACCTGGGATTCCGAGGTGCTCTCCGCCGGCGTCACTTCGCTCGGTGAAGGGTTGTACGGGATGTCCTCTCTCCCTGCTGGAGCCAGCGACACCCTCTTCATCGCGGCCGTGGTGGACTCCGGTACCGTCGGTGAGACGATTACCAACGTGGCCCGGCTGCAGTCGCTCGAGCAGGTGGACACCGTGCCGGCCAATGATGAGGCGAGCGCGGCGGTGACCGTGGAAGCTGCGCAGATCGATGTCGAACTGATGGTAGCGATCGACGCCCCGGCCCCGCTCGAGGACAGCTTGGTGGTGCTGGTGGTGACGGTCGTGAACCACGGTCCGACGCTGGCGACCGGACTCTCGGGAACCGGCGATTGGGACAGTTGGACCATCGACATGGTCGATGACAGTGCGGTCGCCACCCACGGACAGTTGGTGGACAGCCTTTGGACCGTCGGCTCGCTGCCGGCGGGCGACACGGCAACGCTCCGGGTGTTCAATACCCTCCTCGCCGGCGCCGCAGGCGACACACTGATCTTCTGGGCCGAGATTCTGACCCTCGACCAGGTCGACACGGTCCCCGCGAACGACTCGTCGGTGGTGGTAACTACGCTCGTCGGGTCGGGGCTCGACATCGCGATTACCACGTCCTCCAGTGCGGCCTCGATCACCGAGGGCGATTCCCTCACGTACACCGTAACGGCCTTCAACGCCGGACCCGGGGACGCGACTGGCCTCACGATCCGGGACTCGATTCCGGAGCCCCTCGTGTTCGCCTCCGCCACGGCGACAGCCGGCTCGTACGATCCGGGCACGCATACGTGGACCATCGGCACCCTCTTGGAGGGAGCCACGGACTCCCTCACCCTCGTGGCGCGAGCGCCGGACGGAACGGGTGGTAGGACCGGAGAGAACTGGGCCGCGGTCGCGTCGCTGGACCAACCGGACGTGAATCCGGCCAACGACCTGGCGAGCGTCTTCACCGGGGTCAACCAGCGTCGTCTCGATGTCGAGCTGCTGACCGAGGTGGACAACCCCGTCCCGCTCGAGGAGTCACCCGTCACCTTCCTCGTGAAGGCCGTGAATCACGGACCCGGCCTGGCCACCGGCATCGAAGGGGTCGGTTCGTTCTCGAGCACGGGGCCGGCCGTCCTCCTGGACAGCGTCGCGATGTCGCAGGGCACCCTGGTGGACAGCCTCTGGACGGTCGGCACGCTGGCGCAGGGGGACACGGCCACGCTTTGGCTCTACCACACGGTGCCGCTCGGCGCCGGCGGTGACACGATCACGATGACGAACCGGATCACCTCGGTGGCCCAGTTCGACACGCTCTCCGCGAACGACGTGTCAGCGGCGAGCATCATTATCCCGCTGGACAACCCGCCAACACTGACGTTGACCAGCCCGCTGGACGGATCCGTGTACGATCCGGGCGACACCATCTCGTTCGCCGCGACCGCGACCGATCCGGAGGACGGTGACCTGACGGGCACCATCCAGTGGACGTCCAGCATCGACGGACTCATCGGGACCGGCGGCGCGTTCAGTTCGGCGACGCTCTCGCCCGGTACACACCTCGTGACCGCAAGGGTGGTGGACTCGGCGCTGACGCCCGTCACGGCATCGGTTCGCTTCGTCATCGCCATCGTGACCGCGCCGGTCAGCCTCAACGTGCCGTATGGCGGAACCGCGTCCCTCCCGATCACGCTATCGGCTCCGGCCCCGGTCGGGGATCTGACCGTGTCGGTGACGAGTTCCGATCCGACTATCGCGAATCCGGTCAGCACGGTCCTCACGATTCCGGAGGGATCGACCTCGGCGAACGCCGTCATGCAGGGACTTCTTCCCGGCAGCGCGGACGTAACCGTTTCGTCGGCCGGGTACGGGTCCGCGACGACGGTTGTTTCCGTCACCGCCCGCTTCAACATCACCGCGAGCACGCTCGCGTTCCCCGAGCCCTTCCCACAGGACTTTACGGTCAGGCTCGAGAGTGGCGGCTCCCCGATCGCGGCGGCCGCGGGCGGCGTGGAGGTAACCCTGACCTCCCGAGCGCCCGAGTGCGTGGCGGTCCCGGGATCCATCGCGATCCCCGAAGGGCTCGTCAGCCGTAACGCGACGGCGAGCTACGGCGGCGTTGCGACGACGTCCTGCACCACGTGGGTCGTGGCTTCCAACCCCACGATCGACGCTGACTCGGTCAGGGTGACGGTGCAGCCTCAACCCACGATCCAGCAGTACACCAACATCACCGTCGGATCGGGGCTCATGTACGGCAGTCTCAACGCGAGCCTCGGCACCACCATGCACGGTGGCACCACGGTCAGGATCGAGAGCACCGACTCGACCAAGCTTCTCATCTCCCCGAACGCCACCACCCCGGGCACGCCGTTCATCGACGTGGACGTTGCCGCCGGTTCCCAGTGGGCCTACTACTTCATCCATGGGCTCGAAGGCATTACAGCCGATACCGTTCCGGTCACGGCATCGGCGCCCCTGTTCCTTCCGTCCAGCCAGCCGATGGCGATCGCCCAGCCGGGTCTCGACATCGTCGGGTTGCCCACGAGCACGACATCCTTCTCAGCCGATGATCCGTTCCAGGTGCGTATCGGGATTCCGAACGCGACCGCTACGGTTCTCGCATCGAACCAGCGAATCCGGCCCGGAGGAGTCGCGGTCGAAGCAACCGTGACGGCCTCCGACCCGTCGGTCGGGGAACTGATCACGACTACGGACAGCGTAAGTCCCGTCACGGTCAGGATTCTCCCCGGACAGGACAGATCACCGAACACGGTCGCTGCCGGAGGCGTGGCCTTCAATCCGATCTCGGGGGGGGTCGACTCGGTCTCCGCGACGATCCCGGGCTTCGTAGCCACCGGCAACGCCACCGCTTCAGTGACCGTCGAGGCGCCGCTCATCTACGTGAGTGACTACACGGTCGGGTCCGGTCTCCAGGCCGGCGCGTTCTACGCGACCCTTCAGTCGGGCAGCCACGGAGGAGTGACGCTTCGTCTCGAGAGCTCGGACTCGACAGTGATGCTCGTTTCACCGGACTTGGTGACCCCGGGCAGCCCATTCATCGACATCGAGGTCCCGGATGGAACCACTCGCCTCCTGTACTACGTGCAGGGGGTCGAGGGGCAGGACTCTGTGACCGCGTCGCTGGTGGCTTCCGCGGCCGGCTTCGTGACGGACTCGGCCACCATCGAGGTGATCCAGGCGAGCTACGAAGTCATCGGTGTGAACACCTCCACCACCTCCCTGTCACCGGACGATCCGTTCTACGTCCGAGTGGGCGTGGCCTACGCCGGCCAGTCACGGCTGAGGCTGTTCCAGCCCGTCCGTGCCGGTGGCGACACCCTGACTGCGACCCTCACGAGCAGCGATCCCGCTGTGGGTGAGCTCATCACGCTCCCCGACAGCACGAGCCCCGTGACGGTGCGGATCGCGCCCGGTCAGCATCAGAGCCCGACCAGCGTCGGCGCCGGAGGCGTCGCGCTGGATCCTGTCGGCGGCGGAACGACGGAGGTGTCCGGGTCCATCCCCGGACTGCTCCCCACCGACTACGCCACCTGGTCCGTGACCGTTTCCCAGCCGGTCATCTCGATCGGCTCGACTACGGTCGGCTCGTCACTACACGTGGGGTATCTCAGCGCGAACCTCCAGGCAAGCGCCCACGGCGGCGTAACGGTCAGGATCGAGAGCTCGAACCCATCTGTGCTCCTGGTGGCACCCGACCCCTCGACCGCGGGAACGGCGTTCATCGACGTGCCACTCGCCGACGGCGTGAGCAGGGCCAACTACTACCTGCAGGGCGTGGCGGACATCATCGCTGATTCAGCGGTGGTCACTGCGTCCGCCTCCGGCTTCCTCCAGGACACAGCAACCGTCCGGGTCAGGCAGCCTGGTATCCAGCTGTCAGGCCTGAGCTACACCAGCGTCACCACATTCTCACCGGACGATCCGTTCGTGATCCAGACGGGCGTTCCGAGCGAGACCGGGACCTCGCTGCAATACTACCAATTCCTGGCACCCACGGCCGACACGTTGACGGTCACGGTGACGTCCAGTCAGACCGGGGTCGGCGTGGTGAAGAACAGCGTCGCTTCGGGGGGCAGCGTCACCACGGTAGTCCGGCCCGGAGAGCGCTCGTCGCCCTCCACGGTCGTTCTCGGGGGCGTGGCCTTCGATCCGCTCGGGACCGGCACGACGACCGTGGCCGCCTCTGCGCCTGGGTTCGTGACCACCACCGCCGCCTCCAGGGACGTGCCCGTCTCCAGTCCGTCGATCAACATAGGTAACGCCACGGTGGGCGCCGGGCTCCAGTACGCCCGTTCGGGATCCCTACAGGCCAGCCAACACGGAGGGGTGACCGTTCGGCTGACGAGTTCCAACCCGTCGGTGTTCCTGATCGCACCGAACGCGACCAGTGCCGGTGCGGCATTCATCGACGTGGTCGTTCCGAACGGCACCACTCGGATCGACTATGTGCTGCACGGCGTGGAGGGCGCGGAAGGCACGGCGACCCTGACCGCCTCGGCTCCGGGCTTCACCGACGGATCGGCCACGGTCACGGTGGTCGCCTCGGCAGTGGAGGTGTACGGTCTGGTGACCACGACCACGGCTGCTGGTGCGAGCGATGTCTTCCAGGCGCGAATCGGGGTCCCGTACTCCGGGTTGAGCCAGATTCAACTCGAGCAGGCCGTCAGGGTCGGAGGTTCTGGCGTGACGGCCACCATGACCAGCAGTGACGCGGCGTTGGCTCAGCTCGTGACTCAGGGCACGGTGGGCGGGACGGTGACGGTGCAGATCGAACCCGGCCAATCCCGATCCGCCACAACGGTCTCGGGAGGGGGCGTCGAGTTCGATCCATTGGCGGCAGGATCGGTGCAGGTGAACGTCTCCATACCCGGATTCCTGCAGGTCACGAGCTCCACGCGGACCGTGACGATCAATCCGTAGGGACGGCCGCTCGGGTCCGGGGAGTTCCCGGGCCCGGTCGGTCCCCGGAGCTCCGACCCGCAGTCGCGGCGGCCTCGCCTATCTCAACCCGGAAGAAGCCAGGTACTCCCGGGTGACGTCGAGCGAATAGTCCGGGGCGAGGTATCCCAGCTTCCTCAGGTAGTCGTCCATTTTTCCCGTCAGGACGTAGCTGTAGTGGAGTGGGATCGCGCCGGGCCTGCTCTCATTCGCGTACTTCACCAGCGAGCTCGTGCAGTTGTTCAGAGCGGTGTTGTACCAGCGGGGGGTCTGTGCGAGCCCCGCAGTCTCGAGGGCGAACTTCCTGAAGATCCTCTGGCGGGAATCCTCGGGCAGTTGCAGGTGGTACCGCGTGAGCGGGTAGTCGAGGTACTCCACCCGGCGGATCACCAGGTCTCGTTCGGTCGCCCAGATGTGGGTGACCTCGAAGGTCCGCATCATGCCCCCGACGATCGAGTAGGTCTCACCCAGCTCCCGACGGGTCTCCACGGAGAGGCCGAGGAAGCGGGCGTCGCCGTAGCTCTCGTCGAACTCGAAGACCAGGAACGTGTGGGCGATCAGCCCCACGTCGTCCAGCTGCTGCTCGTACATCCACATGTCGACGATGTCCGCCGGATCGAAGGCTTCGTCGAAATACGATCGGTCGGTCACCGTGTCCCGCGAATACCGCCAGTCCCGGACGCCGGAGAGGAGCACCGGCCCTTCGTCGGTCATCTCGACACCCGCCAGGATCTTCACATCGGGGTCCCAGTTCCTGTCGAGGGAGGGAGCGCGCAAGAGCACCACCAGCGCCACAACCCCGACGGCGACGGCACAGGCAAGGGCGACGCGCTTGATCAATTTCCGCATGTGCGATCTCTCGCGGCGAATGGATGTGTGGGCCTGGGGTCGGCACGATGGTTAACCCTTGCTTGGGATCGCGGGCAAGGCGGGAGTCCCGACG
The DNA here is from genome assembly GCA_039587465.1 of Gemmatimonadota bacterium. Classification (GTDB taxonomy): domain Bacteria; phylum Gemmatimonadota; class Gemmatimonadetes; order Longimicrobiales; family Gaopeijiaceae; genus JBDHIL01. Next base: position 147,426 of record JBDHIL010000007.1, read on the forward strand.
GCACGGAGACCAGGTAGGGGGCGCCCCGGCCGCTGCCTACCAGCCGCCGGGCCCCGCCACTATCGTCGGCGTCGTTCCGGTGGGAGCGAGAGACGTCCCCCTGCCGACTGCAGGGCCATGAGGACTCGCACGGCGCACGGGAGCACGGCCGCGCCTAAGGAGGGGATACATGAAACGCAGGAACGTGGAGCCTCGTTGCCCGGGAGCTCACCAACAGCGCGCGGGTCATCACCTTCGACCGACCGGGGTTCGGTCGAAGCGAGACGGGGGTGTCGCCGCGGACTCCGACGCGAATCGCCCGTGAGCTAAGGAGTCTTGTCGAAGCCCTCGGGGTGGAGGGCTCGGTGGTGTTGGTCGGTCACTCAATGGGCGGTCTGCATGTTCTTCGCTACGCGTCGTCGTTTCCCGAAGACGTCGCCGGCATCGCAATCCTCGATACGCCGCCCCCTGGTTTCGAGGCGGAACGCCTCACGCTCTTGGATTCAGCGGAGGTTGCGGAGCGAGGCCGCGTTCTCGAGAGGGGAGTGGCGAACGCACCCGAGGCCGTGAAGCTCGAGCGTGAAGGAGCGCGCGATGACCGGGAGTGGGATTTGTCGGCGTTCCCAAGTAGGGTCCCCTTGATTGTGGTGGCCGCTGACTCGCAGGACTTCGGCGATTTGGGCAGCGCAACCGCACATCGAAGGCTTTGGATGGCGAAGTCGCGGCAGTAGGCATATGGTCCATCATGATCGCCCTGCTCTCGTGGTCGAAGCGGTCAGGCAGCTTCTGGCCACGGTGGGGAGCTAGGCTTGGCCTACCGGGCGGGTAGCGCCATTGCGTATCACAAGCGGTTGCGGGCTCCGTTCGCTTCGCTCACTCCGTCCCACCGGCCTATGGGCTCGGAGGCTTCGGGAAGCGGAGCGACTAGACGAAGGAAGTGTGGTGTGAATGCGGGCTACACCATGGGCGGCCTGTGTCCTCCCTTCGCCCGTCGTCACTCCCTCCCGCGCGCCTGCATCTAGGGAGTGCTCTCGGACTGCTCGCGCGCCGCCTTCTTCCTTGCTTCCTTCTTCCTCTTCTTCTCGTCCGCCGCTGCGGCACCCGCCTTGCGAATGCCCCGCTCCTCCATGTCGAGCTGGTGGCGGATCGAGTGCATCCCCTCACGCAGAATGCGGGTCTGCGTCCTCTGGGTCTTCCTCCGGCCGGCAGCCATCTCCATTCCGCCGGCGAGCTGCGCGATCTGGTCGAAGCCGGCGTTGGAGAGGGTGCGCTTGAAGCGGCCGTACCGGCGCTTGATCTGCTGGGCGATGGCGGCCTCGCCGGATCGTGCGACAGCGAACTGCTCCGTGAGCCCGTAGATGCTCTGGGCCAAGCGGGAAATACCCGCGAGCGCGTCGAGCTTCCCCTGATCGCGCGGTGAGATGGTACCCATCGGGACCTCCCTCTCTCGGCGAGATCAGTAGCCGACCCCATATGCCGTATCACAAAGCTAGCCTAAGTGGAGCCCCCGACCTCATCGGTGATGCCGGGG
>JBDHIL010000078.1:0-3795 GCA_039587465.1 Gemmatimonadota bacterium
CACCGTGGAATCACTCACCTCCACCGTGGCGAGGAACGGAACTACATCACCCTCCTCCAGCGTCGGCGGCACATCGCCGATCACGATCGACGTTACCGCCACATTCGCCAGCGGACCCCGGTAGACCATCATCTCCAGCACGAACGGGGCGGAAGACGCCCCGATACGCACGGGATCCGACTTGCCGCTCCACTGCACCTCTCCCTCAGAGAACAGCTGGAGCTCGAGCACCGCATCGACGGGCTCGCCGTTCGGCAGCGATACCTCCAACTCCAGCTCCCAGCTCTCCTGAGCCGGGTCCACCGTCGAGTCCACACGGCCGGAGGAGGATCCGATCGACCTGGGCCGGATCGGGCACGGCAGCCGCCGCCGCGAATCGCGGCGTCACGCCCAACGCCACCGTTCGGCCCACACCCAACGACGTGGGACCAGTTCCTTCCGTGCACGCGGACAGGGCGATGACCACCGCTGCGGCCAGCCCACGCACGACGTTCTGGATGACGGATCGAGGCATCGCCTTCGAAAGCCGCGCGAGCCCTCGCCCAGGGAGAGGGGGACGGCGGCGGGCTGTGGAGGACAGGGATGACATAGGCGTCCTTCCACACTAGGCAGGCCCGTGTCCCGCCGCAAACACTTCGTTCGTCCTCGAACCACGTCTACTGCCAGGTCAGACGGCCCCGTCAGGCCGCCCCCTCTGTCCTGCACTGCGTCACCCTGAATTCTGTCCGCGGTCCGCGTCCCCGCAGGCTGGGGCCTGTGGATGGTTGCAGAAGGGTTTCAGACGACCCGCCGACCGTTCGTCACTCGCTCTTGAGCACCTCCGCCGGTGGCAGCCTTCCAGCTCTCGCGGCAGGCACCCAGGCCGCCAAGGCAGAGGCGGCGGCTAGCGCGGCGGCCGGCGCGATGAATGCCATGGGTGCCAGAGTGGAGACCTCGAAGAGAAGCGACTCGAGGAACCGGGACGACACCGCGGCCACGCCACTCCCTATCACGATCCCGATTCCGGCCAGGACGAGGCCTGAGCGCACCACGCCGGTCACCACCGTGCCGGGCTGGGCACCGAGAGCCATGCGGACGCCTATCTCTCTCTTGTTGAGGGCAACGTGGTGGGCCAGGACCGCATAGATACCAATGGAGCCCAGTGCCGTGGCCAGAACAGCCAACACGCCCAGCAGGCCCATCATCACCCAAGCAGTCGCGTACGCAGCGCGCACCACGTCATCCATGGTCGCGACGCCCCGGATCGGGACGAGCGGATCGACCTCCTTCAGTGTGCGGCGTATCATGGAAATCAGCGACGGCGAGATCGTCGCGGTACGTACGACGAGGGTAACGTCTCGCGCCGGGCTCTCCGCCAGGGACACGTACAGCGCTGGGCCGATAGGGCCGGTGATCTCGCCCGAACGAATATCGGGGATCACACCTACGACAGGTGCCCAGGAGTTCCAGGCGTGAGGATCGATGGCGATCAACTGCCCGACCGCGGAGCCATCGGGCCACAGGAGAGAAGCGAGCGTCTCGTTCACGACTACGGCACTCGGCGCGTCCAGCGCCCTGTCCGCCGAGCCGAGGAGCCGACCGGAGGAAGCCTCGATCCCAAGGCTCTCGAAGAAGCCCGGGTCCACCATCTGCATGGGTGCGTGGACCGCCTCACGCGGATCCACCGGCGCGGATCGGAGGTTGATGGGCGTCGAGGGTGCCTGCTCCCGCAGCGGGAGCCAACCGGTCAGACCTACCGACTCGACCCCGGGGATAGCCCCGACCCGACCCGCCAGCCGGTCATAGAGGTCGCGGGCGGCTGGAATCGACTCTATCCGGTCCTGGGGCGGTGACAGCTCCACGGTAAACAGCCCGTTCGGCTCGAAGCCCAGGGGCACCCTGCGGAGATTATCCACCGTGCCCACCAAGAGCGCTGCAGAGACGAGCAGGAGCGTCGCGAGAGCCGCCTGCACCGTGACCAGGGTCCGCTGAACCTGCTTGCCCGAATCCGGAGAAACCGTCAGCCCGTATCGTTGAGAACGCAGGAAATGCGCAACCGGTACTCCATTGAGGACGATCCAGGCCAGCGCAGAAGCACACAGGGCGAACGCCAGGACCGACGGCGACAGCACGGAGCTGCTCACCACGACGGCCTGCTCGACGAAGAGCTTTGCCACCCATCTTCCACCGAAGGCACCCGTGCCGAGTCCAACCCCGAGCGCGAGCGCGGTCAGCACGAGCCCCTCCACCAGGAGCTGGCCTACGATGCGCCCACGACCGGCACCGAGGGAGGCGCGCACTGCGAGTTCCTTCCTCCGGGATATGGCCCGTCCGAGAAGAAGATTGCCGACATTCAGGGCGGTCACGAGCATGAGGAGCACAGTACCCGCGAGCAGCAGAAGCAGCGGAGTCTCAATCAGCCTTCGCTGCGCCTCGTCGGCACGGATCACGTTGGCACGTCCACTCGCCCACCCCTCCGGATAGAACATGGGGAACAGCGCCGACAGCCGGTCGGTGAGCACCGTGAGATCCGCGAAGGCATCATCGAGATCGGCGCCGTCCCGGAGTACGCCCACCAGTGTGTTCGCCTGCGCCTTCCAGAAGTCGTCGTCACGCGGATCCATGACGAGTGGCACCCACAACTCCGCCCGCCCGCCGGGCGCGGTGGCATCGGGGGCCTGAATCCCGACCACGGTTACAGGCGCACCGCTCAGCTCGATTCTGCCGCCGACAACGGCCGGGTCCGCACCGAACGAACGCCTCCAAAGCGCGTCTGCGATGACCACCACCGGCTCGGCCCCGAACATTGCATCGTCATCGGACAGGGCGCGGCCCAGGGTAGGCTGGACGGAGAGCTCGCGGAACAGTTCCGGCGTGATGAGGACGCCGTTCACACTCTCGCTCTCTCCGGCGGAAGTCCGCACGGCGAACGCGAGTTCATTGTACCCGCCGAGGGACCGATAGACGGCCTGCTCGTCCTGATAGAGCTCCAGTTGGCCGAAGGAGAAGCCCTCCTCGGGCCAGATCGACACGGTTCTGTCTGGCTCGGTCCACCAACTGGTGTTCCGCAGCGTGCCGTCGACGACGGAGAAGACCGCCGCGTTGGCTCCCAGCCCCAGGCCCAGGATCGTGATCACCCCGAGGGCGAAGCCCGGGTGCCTGAGAATGGAGCGCATCGACCAACGCAGGTCCATGAGCAGACTCGAGCTGCTCCGCGAGCTCTCGGTGCCGCTGCCCGTGAACATCCTGTAGACGACGACAGACACCGTCTGTCCCGCATACCAGACCCGGGCGCGGCCGGCCGACTCGCGGGCGCGGCGCTCGAAGCCCTCAGCGAGGTCGCCAAGAGTGCCCTCACCCGACAGCCCCTTGGGCACGGCCAACTCGACAAGACGTTCGAGCCAGCGCGGGGGACGCAGTCCACTCATGAGTCCAAGGCTCCTTCGAGGCCGTTCCACAGGGCCAACAGCGTACTGCGCGAACGGGCCAACATAGCCTCGCCTTCGGGGGTGACGCGCACGTAGCGCCGAGGGCGTCCACCACGCTCCTGTGTGGCTTCCCCCGGAGAGGACTCGACCAGGCCCTTCTTCTCCATCCGGTCGAGGGTGGTGTAGAGAGACCCGCTGGACGGGGACCTTCCGGCCACCTCCTCCAGTTCGTCCCGGACGGCCAGCCCGTAAGCATCGCCGCGCAATCTCATGATGGTGAGCAACACCATCTGCTCGAACTCGCCCAAGTAGTCCTGGCTCATCGTACGCACGTCCTCATTTCACGGTGTACCCAACTGACCGATATGGCACAGTCCAACGCGAGGGG
>JBDHIL010000079.1:0-4583 GCA_039587465.1 Gemmatimonadota bacterium
CCCCCATGAGCACCTGCGTCCGGTCACCGCGCTGCAGCCCGGCGACGAGTTCGCCGATGGCCTGGGGCTGGTCGCCGGCGGGGGAGTGGGGGGATACGAGCTGGAAGTCTGCCATGTCTTCAGGGGGCGGCCTAAACCCAGCCCATGTCCTCGTCGTCGAAGTGCTCACGGCGTTCGACGTCGAACACGCCTTTCACCCGGCTGATGGCACGGCGCACCTTGTCGAGGTGGGCGATGTCCCTCACCTCGACCACGAATTCACCGTGCATGCCCCCATCGACCGCGCGCATGTCGGCGTGGGAGATATCCGTCCCCGAGTCACTGATCGCCTTGGCCACGTCTGTGAGCAGCCCCCGGCGGTCGGACCCCCGGATATAGAGCTTCACGAAGAACCGGTCGCCCTTCTCCGCGGTCCACTCGATCTCGACGCGCCGCTCGGGGTCCCGCGACAGGGCCAGCACGTTGGGGCAGTCCCTGCGGTGGATGGAGACTCCGCGCCCCCTCGTGATGTACCCGATCACGTCGTCGCCCGGCACCGGCTGGCAGCACTGCGAGTACCTCACCATCAGGTTGTCCATGCCCTGAATGCGCACGCCCCGACCGGAGATCCGAAGCCGCTCGACCAGCTTCTCGAGCGTCGTGGGCTGCCGCCGGGCGACCTCGGCAGGATCATGATCCGGGAAGAGGGTCTTCATGACCGCCGTCGGACCCACGTCGCCCCGCCCCAGCGCGGCGTAGATCTGATCGAAGTCCTGGTAGCCCAGAGCCAACGCGGCTCCCAGGAGCTCATGCGGGTCTTCGGTGAGGGTGCGCTTGGCGCGGCGGAGCTCCTCGCTGAACATGTCCTTCCCGAGCTTGAACGCCGACTCGAACTCCTCCCGGCGGATCCACTGGCGAATCCTCTGCCGAGCCCGGGACGTCTTCACGAACGCGAGCCAATCCCGGTTCGGCCACTGCCGTTTGTTGGGGATGATCTCGACGGTGTCGCCGTTCTTCAGCTCCCGTGACAGCGGTGCGATGCGCCCGTTGACCCTGGCGCCGCCACAGTGCAGCCCGATCTCGGTATGGACGCTGAACGCGAAGTCGATGGGCGTGGATCCCGTGGGAAGGGCCTTCACCTCTCCACCCGGCGTGAACACGAAGATCTCGCCCTGGAAGAGATCCATGCGGAGGAACTCCATGAATTCCTCGGGCTCACGCGTGTCCTGGTGCCACTCCAGCACCTGCCGGAACCAGGTCAGCGCCTCGTCGACCTCGCTCTCGCCTCCCTCCACCCCGTCGACATCCCGCTCCTTGTAGCGCCAGTGCGCCGCGATTCCGTACTCGGAGGTACGGTGCATCTCTTCCGTGCGGATCTGGATCTCGTAACGGCGTCCCCCCGGGCCGAAGACCGTGGTGTGGAGCGATCGGTACATGTTGGACTTGGGCGTCGCGACGTAGTCGTGGAAGCGCTCCGGGATGGGTGTCCACAGGCTGTGGATGACCCCCAGGGCCGCGTAGCAGCTCTGCACACTGTCCGTGAGCACACGCATGGCCGAGAGGTCGTAGAGCTCCTCGTAGGGCTTGTTCCGCCGCTGCATCTTCCGGTGGATGGACCACAGGTGCTTGGCCCTTCCGCTCACCTGCACCGTGAGCCCGGCCTCCTCCAGGGCCTTCTCGAGCGGGCGCTGCAGCTCGACGATCTCGCGGTCCCGCTCCCGGCGGCGCTGCCGAACCTTCTTGGTCAGTGTTTCGTACGCCGCCGGCTCCAGGAATTTGAAGGCCAGGTCTTCGAGTTCCCATCGGATGGCGGCCATCCCCAGGCGGTGCGCGAGCGGGGCGTAGATCTCCCGGGTCTCCAGAGCGATCCGGCGCTGCTTGTGTTCGGTCAGATGCTCGAGCGTACGCATGTTGTGCAGACGGTCGGCCAGCTTCACCAGGATGACCCGGGCGTCGTCCGCCATGGACAGGAGCATCTTCCGGTAGTTCTCCACCTGGTGCTCGGTGGCCGTCCGGAACCGGACCTTGCCCAGCTTGGTGACACCGTCGACGATCGTGGCCACCTGCACACCGTAGTGATCCTCCACATCGGCAAGGGACATCGCCGTATCCTCGACGATGTCGTGGATGAGGCCAGCGACGATGGATGCCGTATCTAGCCGCAGTGTGGCCAGGATCGTCGCCACTTCCACCGTGTGGTGTACGAACTCCTCCCCCGACGCACGCCGCTGACCGGCATGCGCCTCTACCGCGCGCTCGTACGCGTCACGGATCTGATCCACGTCCAACCGATCCGCGTACCCCTCCAGGGCTCGCGCCAAGGGACGGGGAAGACCACGAATGGTGGGCGTTGGCTGAGAAGGAGTCGCCGTCGCCATGATACGAGTATTCTAAAGGGGTTCCTCGCCGGCGGGCGAGGGGGCCGACGATTCGGTCAGGCGTCAGGCGCCCCGGGTGCGGTCGCGCCCACCGACAACAGGTAGGCTCGGGGCCGCATGTCCTCCTCGTCGTCCTCCGCACAAATCTGCCATTCGCGGATGGCGCCTTCCGTGTCCCCCAATCGCTGGAGAATCACGCCCAGCCGCACCCTGGCCCCCGCAAACCGCGGGCGTGCCTGGAGGATCATCGTCAGCTCGTCGCGCGCCTGCTCCAGGTGCCCGAGCTCGATGAGAGACTCGGCGAACTTGCTCCGGATATCCATGAAACGGGGCCTCACCTCCAGCGCCGCCTCGTAGTGCTTCCGGGCTTCCTCCGGGTGATTTGCGACCAGGTACAGATCGCCGAGCTGAGCGTGCGTGACCGCGATGCGGTTGCCCACATCGGAGGGGAACGCCTTGGAGTCGCGCGTGTCGATGTCGCCGGCGCGCACGAAGGCTTCCTGAGCCTCCTCGTGGCGGCCGAGCTCGTTGAGGATGATGCCCCGGTTGAGATGGGCCTCCGCGTAACTCGGATTGGCGGCGAGGGCAGCGTCGAACCGCGCCAGCGCCTCGTCCACCCTGTTCAACATGGCGAGGCAGAGCCCCGCCTTGTTGTGCACGTCGGCGAAGTACGGATGCTCCTCGAGAACACCCTCGAATGTCGCGAGGGCGGACTCGAAATCGTCGCGCTCCCAGGCGCTTACGCCCCGGGCAACGACTTCTCGGGCTTTCTTCTGTTCTTGGGCCATGATGGTAGGGTGGGGTCTCGGACGAGGATTGGAAAGGGCCTAGGCTCTGCCGTAACGGTCCTCCAACCTCACCACGTCGTCCAGGTGATTCGTCGACGCCTCCAGAATGTCCACATCGGTCTCGGCGACCATGCGGTGGACGGTGCCCGTGCGCACATGGAAGCGCTGCCCCTCTTCCATGTGATAATCGACCAGTTCGTCCGCGGACGGGCCGGCCTGGAAGAGCATCTTCCCTCTCATGAGAAAGATCACTTCATCCTTCTGCTCATGGTACTGCAGGGAGAGCGCGTGGCCGGCCTTCACGTGAAGGATCTTGCCCACGTAGAGGTCCGTCTCGGCCCAGATGAGTTCGTGGCCCCAGGGCTTTTCTACGCGGCGGGGGGATTCGAGCACGGGTTCGTCCCTTTCCACCAGTTCCCGAAAGTAGGGAATCGTCCGCTGAATGCCCTCGCGCAGCTGGACCTTGGGCTCCCACCCCAGCACCTCACGGGCCACGGTGATGTCGGGCTGGCGCACCTTGGGGTCGTCCTCCGGGAGCGGGAGTCTCTCCAGGACCGAAGTGCTGCTCGTCTCTTCGAGAACCACGTCCGCCAATTCGCGGATCGTGAACTCGTTGGGGTTGCCGATGTTGGTGGGGTCGACCCGGTCCGAGTTGAAGAGCCTCCAGATGCCATCCACCTCGTCGTCCGCGTAGCAGAACGAGCGCGTCTGGCTCCCGTCGCCATAGATGGTGAGGGGCTCACCGCGCAGGGCCTGGACGATGAAGTTGGAGACCACGCGGCCGTCGCCGGGGCGCATGCGGGGGCCGTAGGTGTTGAAGATGCGGACGATGCGGGTATCGACGCCGTGGTATCGGTGGTAGGCCATAGTTATCGCCTCCGCGAAGCGCTTGGCCTCGTCGTACACACCCCGGAAACCAACCGGGTTCACGTTGCCCCAGTAGTCTTCTGTTTGGGGGTGGACGGCGGGATCTCCATACACTTCGGAGGTCGATGCCATGAGAAGCCTGGCCCCGTGAAGGAGCGCGATGCCCAAAGCATTGTGTGTGCCCAGGCTCCCTACCTTGAGCGTTTGGATCGGAAGTTCCAGGTAATCGACCGGGCTGGCTGGAGAGGCAAAGTGAAGGATTCCGTCCAGTCTTCCAGGGATCTCTATTGGCTTCGAGATGTCGTGCTCGATCAACTCAAAGTTACCGAGCTTGAGCAGCAAGTCGGCGTTCTCCCGCGACCCCGTGATGAAGTTATCGAGCCCGACCACGTCGTGGCCTTCTGTGATGAAGCGCTCGGCCAAGTGGGAACCGAGGAAGCCGGCGGCGCCGGTAATGAGGACGCGCACGGTCAGTCCCCCTCAGCTAACGGCGGCACGAAGGCACGGCCGATGCAGTGGTACTCGAAGCCTCTCATCGCCTTTGCCTGGGGGCTCAAGAGATAGCGGCAGT
>JBDHIL010000018.1:0-60262 GCA_039587465.1 Gemmatimonadota bacterium
GATGGACCTGCTGCAGGAGCTTCACAGCGACGGGGCGACGATCTGCATGGTGACGCACGATCCGCGCTACGCCCATGAAGCCGACCGCAGCATCCACCTCTTCGACGGCCAGGTGATCAGTGAGGACGATGTGAGGAAGGCGCAGGAGTTGGAGCAGGCAGGCTTCGACGTGAGCTAGGCGCGCGAAATCCGCGCAGGGCTGCTGCCTTTTGTTCCCTGCGCAGGCTTTCGTCGCGACTCCGGACGGGGTGTTTGGTGGGGTGGACGTGGTGAGAGGGGTGCTCAGACGTCCCGATTCGGAACCGGGGGCGGTCATCGACGGTCGGTGACCGCCCTCGTGTTGCCCTCCCGCGACATGACAGGATGAAGCATGGGCATGCTCATACAGAATCTGAGGTATGCGGTCCGGACTCTCGTGAGGGCTCCGGGCTTCACCCTCACGGTCGTGGCGACGCTGGCGCTGGGGATCGGCGCGAACACCGCCATCTTCAGCGTTGTCGACGGTGTGCTGCTCGAGCGGCTGCCCTTCCACGAGGCGGAGCAGCTTGTCACGGTGTGGCAGGACGTCACGCAGCGGGGTGGACCGGAGCGGGAGTGGTTCAACTACCCGATGTACGAGGACCTCCGCGATGAGCCTGGTCTCATGGAGTCGGCGGGAATCTGGGGCGGCTGGAACCCGACGTTCCGGGGGGCCACGGACGCCCAGGTGCTGCAGGCGGCTGAGGTCAGCTACGAGATGTTCCCCGGAGTGCTCCGGGTCATGCCCTCGACAGGCCGCATGTTCATCGCTGCAGACGACGTGGCGGGGGCTCCCCCGGTGGTCATGCTCTCCCACGCGCTGTGGCAAAGTCACTTCGCGGGAGATCCAAATGTGGTCGGCCGGAGCATCTCCCTCTCGGAAGAGCCGTACACGATCATCGGGGTGATGCCGGAAGGCTTCAAGCCGCCGTTCATCCCGGACGCGGCTCTCTGGCGGGGCCTCGGGCCGAGCGAGACCCTGACTTGTCCGCGGGGATGCTACGTCACCCGCGTGGTGGCCAGGCTGGCGGCCGGAGTCACCCTGGAGGGCGCCCGTGCCCGCGCAGCGGGTCTGGCAGCCCGGCTGGAGGAGTCGTTTCCGGAGACCAACACCAACGTCGGCCTCGCGATCTTCGGTCTCCGCGAGGATCTGACCCGGAATGCGTCGCGGGGTCTGTGGGTGCTCCTGGGGGCAGTGGGCTTCGTGCTCCTCATCGCCTGCACGAACGTGGCCAACCTGCTTCTGGCTCGCGGTGCTTCCCGGCGCGGAGAGTTCGCGGTGCGGGTGGCGCTCGGGGCGGGCCGTGGCCCGATCATCGGGCAGCTCCTCACGGAGAGCCTGATTCTGGCGGCCGCGGGGGGGCTTCTGGGCTTCGCTCTAGCCTCCTGGGGGGTGGACATTCTTCTGGAAATGGCCCCGCCGGGGGCGGTTCCCCGACTCGATCAGGTGGCGCTCGACGACCGGGTGCTCGGCTTCACGGCCTTGGTAACATTGGCCACGGGGCTCGTGTTTGGTCTTCTGCCGGCCTGGACCGCGAGTGGAGAGGACGTCCAGTCGACGATCCGGTCGGGGACGCAGCAGGGCCGGGCGGGCACGACGCTCAGGGGCGGCCTTGCCGTCACCCAGGTGGCGCTCGCGATGGTGCTGCTGGTGGGAGCGGGGCTTCTCATGCGGTCATTCCAGGGTCTCCACCAAGCGGAGCTGGGCTTCGAGCCGGCGGGGGTGCTCGCGTTGTCCATGGCCCTTCCCGACTCCCGGTATGAGGAGGATTCCGACCGACAGGCCTTCTACGACGCTCTCTTGGCCCGGATGGGTTCGTTACCACGAGTGACGGCCGTGGGCGCCGTGAGCTCGCTACCTCTGGCCGGTGCAGATTCGGACGCCAGCTTTCTCGTGGATGGAGAGCCGCCGCCCGACCCGGGATTGAACCAGGCGGCCTGGATCCGCCCGGTCACCGACGGCTACTTCGAGGCGATGGGCATCGAGCTTGTCGAAGGCCGCGGCTTCGCGGCCGGCGACGATGCGGAGGCGGATCGGGTGATCCTCGTGAACGAGGCGCTGGCGCGGCGGTACTTCCCCTCAGGGGACGCGGTCGGCCGTCGCATCGGTTTCGGCGGCGCCAGCGAGCCCAACTGGCGTACGATCGTGGGCGTAGTGGGTGACGTCCGCCACTTCGGAATCCGTAATGGAACCCGACCGGCCGTCTACTTCCCCTACAAGCAGGTTTCCTTCCCGGGCATGTCTTTCGTCCTTCGGGCCGATGGGGATCTCGAGGGTCTGGTGCCCGGCGTGCGTGAGGCCATTTCGGGCCTCGATCCCGCGCTGGCGGCCACGCACGTCCAGCCTCTGCGGGCCCTGGTGGACGTTGCCATGGCGCCCGACCGATTCGTCACGTTCCTGCTCTCCACGTTCGCCGTCGCGGCCATGCTGCTGGCCGCGGTCGGGATCTACGGGGTCATCTCATACGGGGTGACCTGGCGGATGCGGGAGATGGGAATCCGTCTCGCGTTGGGTGCAGATGGGGGAGCAGTGCGGCGGATGGTGGTGAGGGGCGGACTCTTCCTGGCCGGGGGTGGCGTCCTGCTGGGGGTACTCGGCGCGATGGCGCTCGGCCGTGTGATGGGGACCCTTCTCTTTGAGGTGGAGTCCACGGACCCGCTCACCTACGTGGCGGTTGCGCTGCTTGTGGCCAGCATCGCGCTCGTGGCGAGTTGGCTTCCAGCCCGGCGGGCGGGCAAGGCCGATCCCGTGCTGGTTCTCCGCGAAGAATGACGACATACGTGACGGCTCGCCGCGAGAGTCTGGCATGAAGCTCCGTTCGTGGTACGTTTGTCACTTGCGGCCCACGCGAGAGTTCTGCTGTGCCGGTGGTCCGCCCGAGGAGGTGACGCAGCGCCGATCGGTGCTCGCGCGTGGGACGTGGACTCGGAGGGGCTAGGTGCCATGATCAAGATCAACAACATCGAGAAGTCTTTCAAATCAGGGGCTGGCGAGACCTTCGTGCTGCGTCGGGTCAACGCAGAGATCGAGAAGGGCGAGTTCGTGACCATCATGGGACCGTCCGGGGCGGGGAAGTCCACCCTCCTTTCCATCCTCGGGATGCTGGATGGCGATTGGCGGGGCGAGTACTACCTGCACGGTGAGCCGGTGCACGCGATGAAACCCCGCGCCCGCATCGAACTCAACAAGAAGTACATCGGATTCGTCTTTCAGCAGTACCACCTGTTGGACGATCTCACGGTTTACGAGAACCTCGAGATTCCGCTCTCGTACAGGAGCGTCAAGCGAAAGGAGCGTCAGTCCACCGTGGCGGACGTGCTCGACCGCTTCCAGATCGTGGGTAAGAAGGACCTCTACCCCAGCCAGCTCTCGGGCGGGCAGCAGCAGCTCGTCGGGGTGGCCCGTGCGCTCATTGCGGAGCCCACGATGATTCTGGCGGACGAGCCGACCGGAGCCCTCCACTCCTCCCAGGGTCGAATGATCATGGAGCTCCTCAAGCAGCTGAACGACGAGGGGACCACCATCATCCAGGTGACCCACAACGAGGAGTACGCGGCGTACGGCAACCGGATCATCGAGCTCCGGGACGGTTGGATCGTAGAGGATTAGGGGGCCGCGCAGCATGACCCCGTCGATCCTCGTAGCGGACGACCAGTCGGATGTTCTGGAGGCTCTCCGTCTTCTGCTCAAGGCCGAAGGCTTCGGGATTCACACGGCGAGTTCTCCGGCGGGTGTCCTCCACTCGGTCGAAACGGGGGACTTCGATCTCGCGCTCATCGATCTGAACTACACGCGGGATACGACGTCCGGGAAAGAGGGACTGGATCTCGTGACACGCCTCCGCGAGTTGGATCCGACCCTGCCGGTCGTGGTCATGACGGCATGGGGCAGCGTAGGGGGAGCGGTGGAGGCCATTCGCCGCGGTGCGCGGGACTATATCGAGAAGCCCTGGGACAACGAGCGCCTTCTCACCACGATCAAGACCCAGGTCGAACTCTCCCGGGCACTGCGTCGAAGCCAGCGGCTGGAGGGAGAAAACCTCCACTTGAAGGGCGACGGGGCACCGGAGTTCATCGCCGTATCCAAGGCGATGCAGCCGGTGTTGGAGATGATCGAGCGGGTGGGCCCCTCCGACGCGAACGTCCTGATCGTAGGAGAGCACGGCACGGGCAAGGAAGTAGTGGCCCGCTGGCTGCACGCCGTTTCCGGCCGGGCGGACAAGCCCCTGGTCACCGTCAATGCGGGCGGCTTCAGTGAGGGCCTGTTCGAGAGCGAGCTCTTCGGCCACGTGAAGGGCGCCTTCACGGACGCCAAGACCGATCGGATCGGCTGCTTCGAACTGGCCAACGAAGGAACCCTGTTTCTGGACGAAATCGCGAATATCTCAGTCCAGCAGCAAGCGAAGCTGCTGCGCGTCCTGGAGACGGGTGAGATCCAGCGCGTAGGCTCGTCGAAGACGCGCCGCGTGGATGTCCGTGTGCTGTCGGCCACCAATGCGAAGCTGGACGAGGCCGTGGCTGCGGGGGACTTCCGCGAGGATCTTCTCTACCGGCTCAATACGGTGGAGATAGGTATTCCAGTGTTATGTGAACGGAGAGAAGATATCCCGTTGCTGGCCAAGCACTTCCTGGAGAGACTGAGCGCCCATTATGGACGTGAATTGGATGGCTTCTCCGGCGCTGCGCTGGATGCCCTCATGCGCCATGGCTGGCCTGGGAACGTGCGAGAACTTGAGCACGCCGTGGAGCGCTCGGTGCTCATGGCGAGAGGCGGCCGCATCGAGGCGTCCGATCTTGCACTGCGCCGCCGTGAGGACGGTTCCGTGCAGATCGACGAACTGACTCTCGACGAGGCGGAACGGGTCCTGATCGGAAAGGCCCTCGACAGGTCAGGTGGGAACGTGAGCCGTGCCGCCGAGGCGCTGGGTCTGAGCAGAAGCGCCCTCTACAGGCGGCTCCAGCGGCACGACATGGATGCGTGAGGAGCACGGTTCCGTGAGTGGCGGGTGGCGACGGCTCAGCCACGACCGAAAGGTCCTCCTGATGGGTCTGCTCGCAGGCCTCCCTGGTATTGCGGCGGCGCTCGGGTTCGTCTGGCTGGGGGAATTCACCGCCACGGTTCAGTCGCTCGCGACTCTGGTGCTGCTCGGGTCGTGGGTCGGACTCACCATAGCTGTACGCACACAGGTGATTCGCCCGCTCGGGACGCTGGCGAACATGCTGGCCGCCCTCCGCGAGGGCGACTTCTCCATCAGGGCCCGGGTGGGGGACGCCTCGGATCCCCTCTCGCTGGCGTACCTGGAGGTGAACAACCTGGAGGAAATCCTCCGGGAGCAGCGCCTGGGGGCCGTTGAGGCTACGGAGACTCTTCGCAAGGTGCTCGGAGAGATCGACGTGGCCGTCTTCGCCTTCGATGACGACCAGAAGCTGAGAATCGTCAACCGGGCCGGCGAACGGCTCCTCGGGCATCCTGCCAGTCGGCTCATCGGTAAATCCGCGGGGGAGCTCCGCCTCGACGAGGGACTGCGCGGGGTCGCCCCCCGGACGCTGGAGTTGGCTCTGCCTGGAGCGACAGGGCGCTGGGAATTGCGCCGCTCTGTCGTGAGGCAGGAGGGCTATCCGCTGCAACTGCTGGCGTTGTCGGACCTCAGGCGGGCGCTTCGCGAGGAAGAACGCCAGGCCTGGAAGCGCATCATCCGCGTTCTGTCCCACGAGATCAACAACTCACTGGCGCCTATCAAGTCGATTTCCGGTAGCCTCCAGGGAATGCTGACTGAGGGGTCTCTTCCGGAGGACCTGGACGACGACGTGCAGAGGGGCCTGCAGGTCATCAGCACCCGGGCAGAGGCGCTGGGGCGATTCATGGCGTCCTACGCCAGACTCGCCAGGCTGCCCCAGCCGGACCCGGTACCTGTCGACGTCTCATCGCTCATGCACAGGGTGGCGGACCTCGAGACGCGGTTATCCGTGATCGTCGTGGAGGGGCCCGATCTCACAATCCCGGTCGATCCCGACCAGTTGGAGCAGGCCCTGATCAACCTCGTCCGCAATGCGGTCGATGCCACCCTCGAGTCGAAACCGGACGGCGAGGTGAGTCTCCGTTGGCTCACCCGAGCGGGCCGACTCCATATTCTCGTGGAAGACGAGGGCCCCGGACTGGCAGACACCGGAAACCTCTTCGTCCCGTTTTTCACCACGAAGCAGGGCGGCTCGGGCATCGGCCTCGTACTCTCCCAGCAGATCGCCGAGGCGCATGGCGGTTCCCTGGAGTTGGAGAATCGCGGGGCAGGCGGCGGTGCCCGCGCGCGGATGATTCTTCCGCTCGAAGTCCCAGCTTGAGGCTCCGTTCCCTCCCGGTCTGCAATGCCGCCGCACATTCGACGCAACCGTTCCTGCCGGGACTGTGTCCCAAGGGGTGAAGAGTGAGAATTCGGCGATCAACGAGCTTGCTGCTTTGACAGACTTGGACTTGGTCGAGAGGGCCAGAAGCGGCGATCAGGCCGCGTTCCGGCAGCTCTACGACCGAAACGTGGACCGGATCTTCCGTCTGGCGTACCGGATGGCGGGCGAGGATGACCTGGCGAAGGACTTCACGCAGGAAGCGTTCCTGCGGGCTTTCCAGCGCCTCGACCAGTTCCGGGGTGACGCGGCGTTCTCCACGTGGCTGCATTCAATCGCGGTCTCTGTGGCCCTGAACGGGCTTCGGAAGGTTGATCGCCACCGCAAGCGAGAACGGTCGCTGGAGGACGCCGCACACGTCACACCGGGGCGAAGGCAAATGGAGCCGGACGTGAGGGAGAGGTTGGAACAGGCGATCGAGGCGCTGCCGGACATATACCGGACCGTCTTTTTGATGCATGACCTGGAAGGGTACGGTCACCGCGAGATCGCGGAGACACTGGATGTGGCAGAGGGAACTTCGAAGGCGAGACTGTTCCGGGCCCGGGAGAAGCTTCGGGCCGCACTGGGCGAAGAAATGCAGGAGTACGTGTGATGTCCGACAAGAGAATGGATGAACTGCTGGAGCAGCTGAGGGAGGAATACAACGTTCCTCCCCAGACGCCCCGACAGGAGATGTGGGACGTCATCGAGGCCGGGCTGGGAGAGTCCGGTCCTTCGGTGATCTCTCTCGACCGGGCACGCCGGGGTCGGCGACCGATGTGGCACGGGCCCGCGGGATGGGCCGCGGCCGCCGCGGCGCTACTGGTGATGGGGGTGGGGATCGGGCGGTTGACCGCGCCGATGGAGGTTGCTTCGCGTGGAGCGTCCCTGGCCCCGGTCGGGGTGAGCGCGCTACGAACGGCTGCCGTCGAACACCTGGGTGAGACCGAAGCGTTGCTGACGCTGGTCCGTGCGGAGGGCAGGGGCGGAACGCTCGACCCCGTGGTGCGCCCGTGGGCGGTGACTCTGCTCACCCAGACGCGGCTCCTCCTGGACACGCCAGGCGGCGTGGATTCCAACATCCGGGATCTCCTGGAGGACCTCGAGCTCGCCCTCGTGCAGATCGTGGGTGTTGGGGAGGCGGAGGCGGGAGGCAGCGCGCAAGCCGGAGTGGAGCTGGATCTGGCGCTGCGCGGACTCGACAATCGTGAACTTATGCCCCGGCTTCAGGCAATTCTGCCTGAGCTCACGGGGCTGGCAGGGACCTGAGGAGAAAGATCGATGAAGACGACGAATCGGATCTGCGGCGCCTTGATCGCCTTGGCTGTCATGGCCCCGGCCGCACAGGCTCAGCACTCCACCGAGAGGGAAGTGGCTGTCCACGCGCGACAGGCTCTGGCGCATGCGGTACAAGCCCGCGCTCAGGAAGCAGAGGCCGCGATGGCCTGGCTGCAGGAGGATCCTGGTGCCGGCGAGTATCGTTCGGCTCGGGAGGCCTTGAATGCACGCCGCTACATGGAGGCTGCTGAGCGGTTCGCCCGGATGCGGGAGTCCTTCCCTGAGTCGGGGTACGTGCCGGACTCCTACTACTACCAAGCGTTCGCGATGTATCGCGAACAGAGCCGGGAGTCATTCCGGGCTGCGATGGCTCTGCTGGAGCGGCAGCGCGAACTCCACCCGAGGGCAAGCACTCGTGCAGACGCCGACGAACTCCGCGTGCGCATCGAGGCGGCCCTGGCACAGCGAGGTGACGCGGGCGCTGCGGCAGCCATCGCGGAGCAGGCCGCCCAGCCCTGCGGTGAGGAGCAGGAGGTTCGACTGGCGGCCCTGAGCGCTCTGCTCAACATGAACGCGGAACGGGCGGTTCCCATTCTGCAGGAGGTCCTCCGTAACCGGGACTCCTGCTCCGTGGAACTGCGCCGCCGGGCGGTGTTCCTGATCTCGCAGCACATGACGGACGAGTCGGTCGACATCCTCGTGGACCTGGCTCACACGAATCCCGATCCCGATCCGGAGGTGCGTGAGCAGGCGGTCTTCTGGCTTTCGCAGGTTCAGAGCGAGGCTGCGCTCGACGCTCTCCTGGGAATCCTGGGCGAGACCAACGACGAGGCGCTGCAGGAGAGGGCGATCTTCGCGATCTCCCAGCATGGGGGTGAGCGCGCCATCGGGGTGCTCCGCCAGTTCGCAGAGCGTCCTGACGCTCCGAGCCACCTCCGCGAGAACGCGATCTTCTGGATCGGGCAGGGTGGGCCCGAAGGGGCGCAGTTCCTCCAGCAGCTCTACGCGAGCCTGGAGGACCCCGAGCTCAAGGAGCGGACCGTGTTCGGGATCGCCCAGTCGGGGACCGCCGAGGCCCGGGCATGGCTGATGGAGCGGGCGATGGACTCCGAGGAATCTCTCGAGGTCCGAAAGAACGCGCTGTTCTGGGCGGGACAGACCGGTGGGATACAGTCGTCGGAGCTCGAGGAGCTGTACGGCTCGGTCACCGACATGGAGATGAAGGAGCAGGTGATCTTCGTGGCCTCCCAGGCGGAGGGATCGGCGGCGGTCGACTTCCTCATGGACGTCGCTCGTGACGAGCAGGACGCCGAGCTGCGGCAGCGAGCCATCTTCTGGTTGGGCCAGAGCGACGATGAGCGCGTGGCCGAGTTCCTTCTCAGCCTGATCGGAGCATGACTCGCCGGGGCTGGGCGGTGGTCATGGCGCTGGGCTTCGTGCCCGGCGCCTTGGCCGCCCAGGCGATCGAGCGAGAGGTGGCGGGTGTGGAGGATGGGACGGTACGACTCGCTTTCGCCACCCGCCCTGGCGTAGAGATCTGCGATCAAGGAATTCGGATCGGGGAGAACCGGGTCTGGTGGCGGTCTCATAGGCCGGGCGATGCGCGCAGCAACTGCCGGCTGGACTTCGCAGAGGTGGAACTTGCTGTGCGCGACGGACGGGTCCGCGACGTCGACGTCGTGAGGCCCAGTGACTCTGCGCCGGACCGACTGCTGGATCTGGGTGAGGTCGCTGCGAGCGATGCTGCGGCCTATTTCCTAAGCCTGGCCGAGGGCGGTGCGGATGCCCGGGTGGGCGCGGACGCCCTTCTGCCTGCGCTGGTCGCCGACGTAGAGGGTCTCTGGCGGGACGTACTCGCCCTTGCCCGGAACCGCAGTCTGCCGTCGAGGGTGCGTCAGAGCGCGCTGTTCTGGGTCGGGCAGGAGGCTGCGGCTGCGGTGACCGAGGAGCTGTCTGCAGTGGCAGCGGCCGACGATGAGGAAGAGGATGTGCGCAATGCGGCCGTCTTCGCTCTATCGCAGCGGCCGCACGAAGAGGGGATTCCGATCCTCATGGATCTGGCTCGATCGGCGCCCCACCCGGAGACGCGACGCACGGCGATGTTCTGGCTCGCTCAGTCCCACGACGATCGCGTCATCGGGTTTTTCGAGGAGATCCTGCTCGGACAGGGTGTCGGCTGAAGTCACGCGCGGAGCGTTCCTCTCACCCGGATCTACAGACGCTTTCGGGCTGGTGGGCGCGTAGCGTCCCCTTGAGCGGGACATTACCTTCCGTCGATCCATGATCGAGCGCCCGGGCCATGCGCGGATCTGTCCAGTACGGCTCGGGAGCTCGGTGCCCAGTGCACGTCAGGAGTGCCCACACCGTTGCATCAACGTCCCATAAAGGTCCTACTGGTCGAGCCTGATGGCGAGTACGTAGACGTTCTCCGCCGAGGCCTCGCCGAGGCGCGCGCGTCCGCCATAGAGGTGGATTCTGCAAGCGAGCTGAGTGAGGCTCATGAGCGCCTCAGCCAGGGCGGTATCGATGCTGTGCTCCTCGACCTCGACCTCCCAGACAGCCAGGGCCTCGAGACCTTCGAGCGGACGAATGCATTCGCCCCCGACGTCCCCATCATCATCCTTGCCGAGGAGATGGACGAGGAGATGGCTGTGGCCACGGTGCAGGGGGGGGCTCAGGATTGCCTGGCCAAGGATGAGGCACTTCCGTCCATTCTCGGTCGTGCGGTCCGGCATGCGATCGAGCGGCATCGGCTCATGGCGGCGTTGCGCAGCCTGTCTCTGATCGATGATCTGACCGGGCTCTATAACCGGAGGGGCTTCTCGGACCTCGGGGAGCAGTATATCAAGCTGGCGAAGCGGACTGGTCGCGGCGTCACGATGGTGTACCTGGATCTGGACCGCTTCAAGACCATCAACGATTCGCTGGGACACCATGTCGGCGACCGGGCTCTGATCAGGGTCGCCGAGATCCTCCGGGCGTCCTTCAGACGTTCGGACATCATCGCCCGTTTGGGTGGAGACGAGTTCGCGGCCCTCGCGTTGGAAGCTTCCGGCGAGGGCGCAGACCTGCTCATCGAGCGACTCCGGGAGCGGATTGCCGATTTCAATCGGTCGAACCGGGACTCATTTCGGCTATCGGTCAGCGTCGGCGTAGCCCGGCACGTTGCGGACATGCCGGTTCGGCTCGAGGCCTTGCTTGCTGAAGCAGATGCCGAGATGTACGCGGAGAAGCGGGCGAAGCGTCAGGTGGTGCGGGAGCGCTCATGAACGATCCAGACCGCCAGCCCGAGCCGCAGCAGGTGCCCGATCCGTCCGCAGTGGACGACTCGGGCACGCCTGTGCCAGCCGCCGTCGTCCACTGGATGGTCCGCATCGCCGAGCGGGCGGGCCTCGAAGGCGTGCGTCCCGACGTTTCCTCCGGCGCGCGGGCTACTGACGCATGGAGCGCAGTCACGGCGGCATACAAGATCTCTGATCAGCGCCTTGCCGAACTGGTGGGCGAGTACTTCCGCCTGGAAGTGGCCGACCTGGAAAAGGCTGAACCCAACGCAGTGCTGCTCATCGCGGAGATGATGGCGCGTAAGCACCATGTTTTCCCCGTCTTCGAGGACGACAGGCGCTTCGTGGTCGCCACCTGCGACCCCACCGATGTGGAGGCCGAGCGGGCAATGGGGTTCAGCACCGGGCGGACGATTCAGTTCCAGGTAGCGTCGCCGGCTGCCATTCAGGACGCGATGGACCAGCGGTTTTCCCCGGAAAAGGCCGTGGAGACGCTTCTGGGGTCGATGGAAGGGGACGACGAGGACGCGCTCAAGCTCGTCGAGGAGATGGGCCCAGAGGCCATCAGCGAGGACGACGCCGGCGCGACGCCGGTCGTGAAGTTGACCAACCTCATCATCCGGGATGGCGTGGCCGGGGGTGCGAGCGATATCCACATTGAGCCGGGACGCCGCATGGGAGCGGTCCGATACCGGGTCGATGGGGTCCTGCGCAAGCACATGGACCTTCCCATGCCTGCCCTCAACCGGATCATCTCGCGGATCAAGGTGCTGTCCAAGCTGGACATCGCCGATCGGCTTCGACCGCAGGACGGCAAGGCCCGGGTCCGCATCAAGAACCACGGGTATGACCTGCGCGTGTCGACCATCCCTGCTGCCGGTGCCGAGAAGTGCGTGATCCGGATCCTCGACTCCAGCAGTTCGATGACGCTGGACGATCTCGATCTGCCCGCTCACGAGCTCGAGCGCCTCCGAATGCTTCTGACGCACAGGGACGGGGTCGTGGTCGTCACGGGCCCGACCGGCTCAGGCAAGACCACTACGCTCTATGGGGCCCTGCGGGAGTTGGCCGACGGGAAGGTCAACATCATGACCGTCGAGGATCCGATCGAGTACGAACTGCCGGGGATCACGCAGACGCAGGTCCAGACCAAGCAGGGCATGACGTTCGCCGGCGCTCTCAGAGCGATGCTTCGCCAGGACCCGGACGTGATCCTCGTTGGTGAGATCCGAGACAAGGAAACTGCCGTCACCGCTACCCAGGCGGCTATGACGGGTCACCTCGTGCTCGCGACGGTCCACGCCAACGACGCCGTGAGCGCCGTCGCGCGCCTCGCGGATATGGGTCTACAGTACGCAACGATTGCCCAGACACTGAGGGGCGCGATCGCACAGCGTCTGCTCCGGCGCGTATGCTCGGCCTGTGCCGAGCCGGTCCGAGGCCAGCTCACACCTGACGAAAAGCGGCTCACTGACCGCCACGGCATGGAGCCGGTCGTGCGAGCTGTGGGCTGCCCCGAGTGCGGGTTTACGGGCTACCGCGGCCGCATTCCGGTCAATGAGGTCCTCGTGGTGGCGCCTCGCTTCCAGCAGGCGATCGAGCAGCGTAAGGGCTGGTCGACGCTCCAACGGGTGGCCGAACAGGGTGGCATGCGCACCATGCACACCGTCGGTCTGGACTGGGTGGCCCAGGGCAAGACGACGCTGGTGGAAGTTGAACGCGTCCTGGGCGGCGCCATGGACGAGGAAACCGGCGAAGAGGAACAGGGCCCGCTTCGCGTGCTGCTGGTGGATGACGACGAGGATGCGCGCCTGCTCATGCGGGCGCTCCTGGAGCGAGAAGGATTCGACGTTCAGGAGGCGCTCGACGGCTATCGTTGCATGGACACGCTCAAGATCGACTCCAACTGGAACCTGATCATCCTGGATCTTGCCATGCCCGGGATGGACGGGCGCGATGTGCTGCAGCAGATCCGCGGATCGGTTGAGACTGCGGCAGTTCCGGTCCTGATTCGGACCGGCACCGGGAGCGACGCTCTCGAAGCCGAGCTCCTCAACGCCGGGGCCGACGACTACGTCGAGAAGTCGGTCGATGCCGCGCGCTTCATGGCAAGGGTGAACGCTGTGCTCCGTCGCTCACTCTGAGGGAGCCTCTTCCGCCC
Source organism: Gemmatimonadota bacterium (assembly GCA_039587465.1). Lineage (GTDB taxonomy): Bacteria > Gemmatimonadota > Gemmatimonadetes > Longimicrobiales > Gaopeijiaceae > JBDHIL01. Next base: position 13,120 of record JBDHIL010000018.1, read on the forward strand.
CGCGATTGACACTCCACGGGGCCTGAACGAGCTTTACAAGCTCTCGTGGCGCTATCCAGCAACAGGCCCCAAACGGGGCCTTTTTTCCGCCGGGGAAGTGGTAGGAAATGTTCAAAACCGTACGTGGCCGAATGGCGGCCGTCCTGATCATCGTTTCGGTGGCGGGATGGCAGGTGTACCAAGACGGACTCAAGCTCGGCCTCGATCTCCAGGGCGGTATGCACCTGGTACTCGAGGTGGACGACCCCGATGGCACCATGACCGTAGATGCGAAGGCGGACATGATCGAGAGGGTCGATCGCATCATTCGCACCCGCATCGACGAGCTCGGTGTCGAGGAGCCCCTCATTCAGAAGGTCGGACGTGACCGGCTGATCGTGGAACTGGCCGGGATCTCCGACGAAGACAGGGCCAAGGGGATCATTCAGTCCGCAGCCTTCCTCGAATTCAAGCTGGTGCTGGAGACCACCGACATGGAGCAGGCGTTGCCGCGCATCGATCGTACGATCGTCGCGGACCTCGGCGTCGATTCCATCCGGGCGCTGGGCCGGGATATTGCCGGCGGGGGGCAGTCGAACATCGAGGAACTCCTCTTTGGAGGAGACTCTGCGGCGGCCGAGCCCGACTCTGCGATCGCGGAGGCGCAGGCCGAGGAAGATGCCCTGCGTCCGTTCTCGTCCATGCTGAATTTTGGTGACACGCAGGGGACGTTCCTCGTGGCGCTCGAGGACGTGCCCATGGCGGAGCTCTTCCTCGCGATGCCCGGGGTGGAGCGGGCGCTTCCTCGCGATCAGGTACTGCAGTGGGGAGAAGAGATCGTTCCCAGGGGAGCTCGGAGCTACCGGCGGCTCTTCGTGCTGGAGGAGGATCCGTTCCTCACCGGTGAATTTCTCGAGAACGCTGTGGCCGGTAGGGACCCGCAGTTCAACCAGTCCCAGGTGCAATTCGAGCTTTCTCGTGCGGGCGGCCGCATGTTCCAACAGTTCAGCGGCCAGCACGTGGGCGACTTCCTGGCGATCGTTCTCGACGGCGAGGTCATGAGTGCCCCGGTCATCCGCGACCGCATCGGTGCCCGGGGCCAGATCGAGATGGGTGCCGGGACTCCGCTGGAGGAGGCTCGCGATCTGGCGCTCGTGCTTCGTGCCGGCGCGTTGCCCGCGAAGCTGAACATCATCGAGGAGCGGACCGTCGGTCCTTCGCTGGGTCAGGATTCCATTGATCAGGGCCGGGTGGCAGGCATCGTGGGCATCGTGGCCGTGCTCCTGATCATGATCGCGTACTACCGCGTGGCGGGAGTTCTGGCGATTCTCGCGCTCGGCGCGTTCGTCGTCCTGGTTCTTGGGGGGCTCTCGGGCTTGGGCGCGACTCTTACCGTGCCGGGCATCGCGGGCCTGATCCTCTCCGTCGGAATGGCCGTGGATGCCAACGTCCTGATCTTCGAACGGATCAGGGAGGAGTTGGCCGCTGGCCGCGCGACCCGAACGGCGGTGGACGAGGGCTTTGCACACGCCCTGTCCGCTATCGTCGACGCGAACGTAACTACGTTGATCACCGCGCTGATCCTCTTCCAGTTCGGGACCGGACCGGTCCGAGGATTCGCTGTAACTCTCTCCATTGGTATCGTGGCGTCTTTCTTCAGCGCCCTCTACGTGACCCGCACCTTCTTCCTGGTCTATCTCGGGAACAAGAAGGCGTCGGATCCCATCAGCATCTGAGCGCAGAACAATGAGACTTTTCAGCGAAGCGCGGTACCATTTCATCGAGCAGCGGAAGAAGGCCTACGTCGTCTCTTCCATCGTCCTGATGCTGGGCATCGGCGGTATGCTCCTGAACATCGTTTCCCTCGGGAGTTGGCAGAACTACGGGGTCGACTTCACCGGGGGCTCCCTGGTCCAGGTGCGGTTCGACGACGCTACGACAGCGGCCGACCTCCGTGCTGCTCTCGGCGGGTCCGATGCGCCGCCGATTACCAGGTTCGGTGAGGATCACGAGTTCGTCATTCGAGCCCCGCTCGCCGCCGACGTCGGAATCGCCGAGGTAGCGGCCGGGGTCGAGGCTCAGCTCGCGGAGAGCATGGGGCATGAGCACTTCGAGGTGGTGCGTACCGAGCTGGTGGGCGCCAAGGTGGGTGGAGAGCTCCTCCAGAAAGCCGGTCTCGCAATCCTGTTTTCGTTCGTGTTGACCCTGTTCTACATCGCCATTCGCTTCGAGTGGAGATTCGGACTGGCCGCGATCATCGCGACCTTCCATGACATGATCATCACCCTGGGCTTCCTCGCCGTCTTCCGCGTCGAGGTCGCCCTGCCCACGGTAGCGGCGATCCTCACGATTCTGGGCTACTCGCTCAACGACACGATCGTCGTGTTCGACCGGGTCCGTGAGAACATGCACAAGAAGGGGGCGAGGAAGCGGAATCAGGTGGATCTCGTGAACGAGTCCATCAACGAGACGCTGCCTCGAACGGTCATCACGTCGGGTACGACCCTGGCGGTGCTTCTTGCCCTCCTGGTGCTGGGAGGGGCTGTGATCCGCGACTTCACGATCGTCCTCATCCTGGGTGTCATGGTAGGAACGTACTCCTCCATCTTCGTGGCTTCGCCGGCGCTGCTCGAAGTTCAGAAGCGCTTCGGGATCGGCGACAAGAAGGAGGCCCGGTCCAGGCCGCGGCCCGAGACGGTCTGAGTCCTACCCAATGCCCGGTAGCATCGAGCTCTTCGACAGCCATTGCCACCTGACCGACACCGCCTTCCGGGATGACCGGGAGGCGGTGTTCGTTCGTGCGGCAGAGGCCGGTGTCACGCGCATGGTTCTGATCGCGTCCGACATCGACGATGCAGGCGAGGCGCGCGTTCTCGCTTCGGCGAAATCCGGCGTCTGGTGCACCGCAGGGATCCATCCGCACGAAGCGGGTAATGCCCCGCCCAACGCCCTGGATCAGGTTCGGGCCCTGGCCGACGCCAGTGAGGTCGTGGCGATCGGTGAAACCGGCCTCGACTTCTTCTACGACAACGCTCCCCGGCAGATGCAGCAGGAGCTCTTCGAGGGACACCTCCGCCTGGGTGCTGAACTCGATCTTCCGGTAGTTGTCCATGCCCGGGAGGCGGATGAGGAGATCGCGGCCGCACTGCGTGCGGCACCGGCCGGCACGCGAGGCGTCCTGCATTGCTTTACAGGTGGAGAGAAGGCGTTCGCGGAGGCCAGGGCTCGCGATTGGTACGTGTCGTTCTCGGGCATAGCGTCCTTCAAGAGTTTCGGCGCGCTGGAACTTCTGAGAGAGGTCCCCCTCGATCGGCTCCTGATCGAGACCGACTCGCCTTACCTCGCTCCCGTGCCGCACCGCGGTCGGCGCAACGAGCCCGCCCTGGTTCTTCACGTCGCCGAGGCCGTAGCCGGGCTCCTGGACCTCGAATTGGAAGCGGTGGCCTGCAGCACGACAGAGAACGCCTGCCGATTCTACAGGGTGTAGTTAACTTCCCCATCCGTTGCACTCGAGGTCCCTACAACCTCTCCCCATGGCCCGACGCATCCAGATCCTCCCAGACGCTGTCGCAAACCAGATCGCCGCCGGCGAGGTGGTCGAGCGGCCCGCGTCCGTCGTGAAGGAGCTCGTCGAGAACGCACTCGACGCGCGAGCGACGCGTATCGAAGTGTCGATCGAGAGTGGGGGCAAGCGCCGCATCCGGGTCACTGATGACGGCGTCGGCATGTCGCGAGAGGATTCACTGCTGTGCCTCGACCGTCACGCGACCAGCAAGATCCAGGCGGCGTCCGACCTCAATGGGATCCTGACCCTCGGCTTCAGGGGTGAGGCTCTCCCGTCGATCGGGGCTGTCGCCCGCATGACGCTCGAGACGTGTGAGGCCGACGACGAGGTCGGCACCCGCGTAACGGTGGATGGTGGTGGACGGATCTCCGGGGTCGACGACTTCCCGAGACAGCAGGGCACGACGGTCGAGGTCCGCAACCTCTTCTTCAACGCTCCGGCCCGCTCGAAGTTTCTCAAGTCGGTGAGTGCCGAGAGCCGTGCCGTGAGTGAGGCCGTGACCTCGCTCGCCCTGGCAAACCCCCAGGTCGCCTTCACCCTCACGTCGGACGACCGAACGCTCCTCGAACTGACATCGGTGAAAGACGCGGCTGCCCGCATCGCGCAGGTGTGGCCGGGGGAAGAGGCCGCCGCGCTGATTGCCGCTTCCGGTGAGGACTCGGGCCTGGTGGTTCGTGGCCTCATCCAGCGCCCTGACGCTGCCCAGCCGGGACTGCGCCGGGCACAGCTCTTCGTGAACGGTCGCCCATTCCGCGCTCCGTCGCTGATCCGTGCGGCCGACCGGGGCTACAAGACGACGATCCCTCATGGGGCCCGCCCCTGGGTCTTTCTCTATCTGCGCGTGCCGGACGGCGACGTCGACGTGAACGTGCACCCCGCCAAGGCCGAGGTTCGCTTCCGGGAGGGGGGAAGGGTCGAAGCCGTAGTGGAGGAGGCAGTGCGATCGGCGCTCGAAGGAGAGCACAGTTCTGCGTCGTTCGACACGCAGCTCTCACCGCCCGCGATGGTCAGGGAGAAGCCCGACCCACGTGAGGAGGCAAGGGCATCCACCGACCAGATGGCGCTGTTCGCCACCCGGACGATCTCCGAGGTGACCGGAGCGCAGGCCGAGTCGGTCGACCTTCCCGAATCCGTCGGTGGGCGCCCTCGGCTCTGGCAGGTACTCAACACCTATATCCTGGCCGAGACCCGGGACGGCATCATCATCGTCGACCAGCACTCAGCTCACGAGCGCGTCCTGTTCGAGCGCCTGATGACCGCCTTCGGCAGCGGAGGCCAGGACGGACAGCGCCTGCTCTTCCCGCTCACGATCCGCCTCACACCCGCGGAATATGCGCAGGTTCAGGATCTCTCCGGGCTTCTCGCGCGTGCAGGATTCGAGGCCGAGGGGTTCGGCGGCGACACAGTCATCGTGCACGCGGTGCCCAATCCCCATCCCTATTTCGACGCCGAACGTGCCTTCCGGGAGATGATCGCGGAACTCACGAACGGCTCGGAGTTGGTGCGGTCCGCCCGCAACCAGCACGAGCGCATCGCGATGACGTTCGCGTGCAAGGGCGCCATCAAGGCTGGGCAGAAGCTCAACGATCGGGAGATGCAGGAGCTGTTCGATCAACTATTCGCCACCCAACTGCCGCACCACGACGTGCATGGCCGCCCCACCATCGTCCGTCTCCCCTCGAGTGAACTCGAGCGGAAGTTCGGGCGGCACTGAGTCACGTGACGAAACCCGCCTTTCTGGCCATCACCGGCCCGACGGCATCCGGAAAGACTGACCTGTCGGTGGGGGTGGCAGAGCATCTCCCCAGCGAGATCATCTCCATGGACTCCCGGCAGGTGTACCGGGGTATGGACGTCGGCACCGACAAGGTCGGAGACGGACCCAGAGCGCGGGTCCCACATCATGGCCTCGATCTGGTGGAGCCCGACCAGCGGTACTCGGCTGGGCAGTTCGCGCGCGACGCCCGCACCTGGATCACCGAGATCACAGGGCGGGGCAGACTCCCGCTCCTGGTCGGCGGGACGGGCTTCTTCCTCAAGGCGGTGATGGAGCCCATCTTCACCCAACCTCCCATGGAGCGGGAGCGGGTGGAGAACCTCCGCCGGTATCTCAATGAGCAGCCGCGGGACCTGCTCGAGCGTTGGGTGCGCCGCCTCGACCCCGAGCGAGCCCGCCTGGCTGTAGAGGGAGGCCCTCAGCGTATGGGCCGGACCCTCGAGGTAGCCCTCCTGACCGGCCGCCCCATGTCATGGTGGCACCGGGAGGCTCCTCCGGAAGGTGAGGGATTGCATGGCATGGTGGTGTGTCTCAGCCTGCCCAAGGAAGAGATGGACCGACGCATCGACGAGCGAGTATCCACCATGGTCGAGCGTGGTCTGGTAGAGGAAGTTCAGGCCCTTCTGGATGCTGGCTGCGCCGTGGATGCTCCCGGGATGACCGGCACGGGTTACAGGGAGACGGCACGGTACCTGGCGGGTGAGATTTCGGTGGAGGATGCGGTGGAGGAGATACGTCGGAATACGCGACGATATGCCCGGCGGCAGCTGACCTGGTACAGGAACCAGCTTCCAGACGGTGCGGTGGTGGTGGATGCATTGGAGCCGCTTGAAACGCAGGTGGCCCGGGTGCTCGAGACATGGACGGTGTTCGGACGGACAGGGACGCCATACGCGGAGCGGAAGTCTTGAAGATTGGCATCAACTGCTATCCGACCTATGGGGGCTCCGGCGCCGTGGCCACCGAACTCGGGATGAAGCTGGCCGAGCATGGGCACGAGGTGCATTTCATCTCGTACGCCCAGCCGTTCCGCCTGAGCCACTTTCGTGAACGGATCTTCTTCCACGAAGTCGAGATGGAGGACTATCCGCTCTTCGAGCACCCTCCGTACACACTGGCGTTGGCCGTGGCCCTTCACGACACCGCGCGTCGGGAGTCCCTGGATCTGGTCCACGTGCACTACGCCATCCCGCACGCAACTTCGGCCTGGATCGCCCGCGAAATGCTGGGCGTCGAGCAGGATCTTCCGATCGTCACGACGCTGCATGGCACGGACATCACCCTTACGGGCCTGCACCCGTCGTTCCACGCGATCACGCGCTTCTCGATTCTTCGGTCTCAGGGACTCACCGCGGTCTCGGAGTTCTTGAAGGAGGAGACCGTCAGAGATTTCGACGTGCCCGCCGATCGCATCGAGGTCATTCCCAACTTCGTGGACCGAACCCTTTGGCATCCGGGCAAGGAGCCCTGCCACCGTGCCGCGCTCGCGCCCGACGGCGAGAAGATCGTGATGCACGTTTCGAACTTCCGACCGGTGAAGAGGGTCGCAGACGTGGTGGAGGTCTTTGCCCGCATAGCGAGGAAGGTTCCTTCACGGCTGGTGATGGTCGGTGACGGGCCAGAACGGGCGCGAGCTGCCGAAAGGGCGGAGGAGCTGGGGGTGCGCGACTTGGTGCTCTTCCTGGGCAAGCATGCCTCGGTGGACGAGCTCTTGGCCTGCGCGGATCTCTTCCTCCTGACGTCCGGGAACGAGTCATTCGGTCTCGCGGCGCTCGAGGCCATGGCGTGCGGCGCCCCGGTCGTGGCGTCCAGGGTGGGTGGCCTGCCCGAGGTGGTGACCCACGGGGAGACCGGGTACCTGTTTCCGGTCGGCGCCGTCGACGACATGGCGGAGGCCGGGGTGCGGATCCTCGCCGACCCCGATCACCACAAGGCGATGGTGGCGGCCGGCCAGGCTCGTGTCGATGAGGAGTTCACGGCGAATTCGGTGGTGCCCAAGTACGAAGCCCACTACCAGCGCGTTCTGGACCGGGCGCAGGGTTGATGGACGCCATGAGTTGGTGGGAGGCGCTGGTCCTCGGGGTGGTGCAGGGGGCAACTGAGTTCCTTCCGGTGTCCAGCTCCGGCCATCTCGTCGTCTTCCAGACTGTGCTGGACATCACGCTCGAGGGCATCCTCTTCGAGGTCGTCGTCCACGTCGCGACGCTGGTGAGCATTCTTCTGGTGTATCGGGCGAGAATCACCGAGATCGTGAGGGGCGCGGTGTCGGGTTCCCGGGATGCCTGGGAATACATCGGTCTGGTGGTCGTGGCTACGGTGCCGGCCGTCATCGTGGGGGGACTGTTCAAGAGTCGTGTCGAAGCCCTCTTCGACGATCCGTGGGTCCCCGGGGTCGCGCTCCTTGTCACCGGCGCACTTCTGTGGACGAGTCGCGGAGCTCTCAAGCGGGCCACGGCCGAGCGGCCGGTGGCCAGGGTCGCGCTGCTCATGGGCCTGGCTCAGGCGTTTGCCTTGATCCCCGGCATCTCGCGCTCCGGCTCCACCGTGATCACCGGGCTGTGGCTTGGGCTCGAGGCCAAGGAGGCCGCCGCGTTTTCATTCCTGATGGCGGTCCCGGCCATCGCCGGAGCCATGGTGCTCATGCTTCCGGATCTGGGGAGTGGGGCGGGGCCGGGGGTCCTACCGCTCGTCCTGGGAGGTATCGCAGCAGGAGTTACGGGCGTCCTGGCTATCAAAACGTTCGTGGCCATGCTGGAGCGGAAGTCGTTCTTCTGGTTCGCGCCATACTGCTGGAGCGTGGGCCTGCTATATCTGATTTTCCTGGCTGTGCGTTGAGCCGGACGAACCTTGTCTAGGTTGCCGCCGGTCGCTTCGTTCGGCCGTGTGTCGGGCCCTGGGAGGCAGACATGAAACTCGTCGTGGACGTTGGGAATACTGAGACCGTGGTCGGGCTGCTGTCCTCCCCCCGAGAGCTGCGGGCTGATTGGCGCGTGAGTTCGTCCGTGCCCAGAACCGCGGATGAGATGGTCGTGCTCGTGAGAGCCTTCCTCGCCGAGGAGGGCATAGGAGCCGGGGACCTGCAGCAGGGGGTGGTAGGTTCGGTCGTTCCCTCTACGACTCACGTGTGGACGAAGACACTGGAGCGCCTCACGCAGGAGCCCGTGGTGACTGTGGGGCCGGAATCCCCGCTTCCGATCCGTCTGGACGTCGATGAGCCGCTCACCGTCGGCGCGGACCGGATCGTGAATACCCTGGCTGCTCGCGATTTGTACGGGCGCGATACCATAGCCGTCGACTTGGGCACCGCCACGACGTTCGACTGTATCTCCGGCGACGGCACCTTCCTCGGCGGAGTGATCTCTCCCGGGCTCCCGGCAGGACTGGACTGGCTCGACCAGCGGACCGCCATGCTTCCGAGGGTTGCGCTCGACCGTCCGGCGACGGTCATCGGCCGCCGTACGGAGACCTGCATCCAGAGCGGGGTGTTCTTTTCCGCCATCGAGGCCATCGACGGCGTCGTGCGCTTGATCAAAGCGGAGTGGGGCAGGAGCGACGCCTGGGTGGTGGCTACGGGCGGCTTCGCGAAGGTGGTGGGTCACCATCTTGCCACGGTCGACCACATCGAGCCGTTTCTGACGTTGTACGGGCTCGCGATGGCGGGCGACTACATCCGGCTTGCCAAGGGCTGAACGGTCGCCTGCGGGGCTGTTCTCCGGGGATGTCCAGAGTGCCCGAACGCCCCGAAATCACAGGGGCGGCGACCTATTGACTTGCTGCTCGCTTGATAGAGATTTCTATCGTTGTTAGCACTCCCAATCGTAGAGTGCTAATGCCCCTGCAGCTCGTAGATCAACTTTCGGAGGATCCCGATGGGTAATGGCGCAGACAAGATCCAGCCTTTGTCCGACCGCGTGGTCGTTCAGGCGCTGGAAGAGGCCGAGCAGATGCGCGGCGGCCTCTATATCCCCGACACGGCCAAGGAAAAGCCCTCTCAGGGCCATGTGGTCGCGGTTGGGCCCGGCAAGATCTCGGACGAGGGCGTCCGCATGGACATGGACGTGAAGGTCGGGGACAAGGTGCTCTATGGTAAGTACAGTGGCACCGATGTGACGCTGGATGGGACCGAGTACCTCATCCTCCGCGAGAGCGACATCCTCGCCATCGTGAAGTAAAGCACACGTAATCGACCGTTCTAATCAGAACGCAAGGAGATACCAGCTATGTCAGCTAAGGAGCTCTGTTTCGACGTCGAGGCGCGTGCGCGTCTCAAGACTGGCGTTGATAAGCTCGCGCAGGCCGTGAAAGTGACCCTCGGCCCCAAGGGGCGGAATGTGGTCCTGGATCGGAAGTTCGGTTCCCCCACCGTGACCAAGGACGGAGTGTCCGTGGCCAAGGAGATCGAGCTCGAGGATCCCATCGAGAACATGGGAGCCCAGATGGTCAAGGAAGTCGCCACCAAGACCTCCGACGTGGCCGGTGACGGTACGACGACGGCGACGGTCCTGGCGCAAGCGATCTTCGGCGAGGGCCTCAAGAACGTGACGGCCGGAACGAATCCGATGGGCATCCGGCGGGGCATCGACAAGGGGGTCGAGACCGTCGTGGCCGAGCTCAAGAAGCTCAGCACCGACACGAAGGGCAAGAAGGACATCGCCCAGGTCGGCGCCATCTCGGCCAACAACAACCCCGAGATCGGTGAGTTGATTGCCGACGCGATGGAGAAGGTCGGCAAGGACGGCGTCATCACGGTCGAGGAGGCCCGCGGCCTCGAGACCACTTTGGAAACCGTCGACGGCATGCAGTTCGATCGTGGCTATCTCTCCCCGTACTTCGTGACGGATCCGGAGCGGATGGAAGCGGTCATGGAGGATCCCATGATCCTCATCCACGACAAGAAGATCGGCTCCATGAAGGACCTTCTGCCGATCCTCGAGAAGGTCGCTCAGATGGGTAACCCCCTCCTGATCATCTCCGAGGACGTCGAGGGCGAGGCGCTCGCGACGCTGGTGGTGAACAAGCTCCGGGGCACGCTGAAGGTCGCGGCCGTCAAGGCGCCCGGCTTCGGTGATCGCCGGAAGGCCATGCTCCAGGACATCGCTGTCCTGACGGGCGGGCAGGTGATCTCGGAGGACGTCGGCTTCAAGCTCGAGAACACCGTGGTCAGCGATTTGGGTACGGCGAAGCGTGTGGTCATCGACAAGGACAACACGACGATCATCGACGGCGGCGGTGAGTCCGACAAGATCCAGGGCCGCGTGGCCGAGATCCGGGCCGCGATCGACAAGAGCACGTCGGACTACGACAGCGAGAAGCTCCAGGAGCGTCTGGCCAAGCTGTCGGGTGGTGTGGCCGTCATCAACGTCGGGGCTGCGACCGAGACCGAGATGAAGGAGAAGAAGGCCCTCGTCGAGGACGCCCTTCATGCCACGCGTGCCGCGGTCGAAGAGGGCATAGTGCCCGGTGGTGGTGTGGCGCTGCTTCGCTGCCAGACCGCACTCGGCAAGATGAAGCTCGACCGTGAGGATGAGCAGATCGGCGTGCAGATTCTGCAGCGTGCCCTCGAGCACCCCATTCGTCAGATCGCGATGAACGCGGGGGTCGAAGGCAGCATCGTGGTCGAGAACGTGCGCAAGAACAAGAGCGCGAGCTACGGCTACAACGCCCAGACCGAAGAGTACGAGGACATGGTCGAGGCCGGCGTGATCGACCCGACCAAGGTCGTGCGCTCGGCTCTGCAGAACGCCGCGTCCATCGCGGGCCTGCTGCTCACCACGGAAGCCGTGGTGGTGGATCAGCCCGTGGATGAGCCCGCCATGCCGGCAATGCCCGGTGGCGGCGGCATGGGCGGGATGTACTAGGCAGGACTGACCAGCGCCTCGGCGCGGTTGGACTTGGCGGCCCCGTCATCCGAAAGGGTGGCGGGGCCGTTTTCCGTTGGGGAGGGCAGAACCGCGCGGTGCTCGCCGGCCTGTTGTTCTTCTTGCGCCTGCGGCGCCGGGGCCCGGATGTTGGAGAATGCTCACCGATATGCTCCCCCGTCTCAACGCAGCCCTCGAAGGGCGCTACCGTGTCACCCGAGAGATCGGCGCCGGCGGCATGTCCACCGTGTATGGTGCCGAGGACATCCGCCACGGCCGCACCGTGGCCGTAAAGGTGCTGCTACCGGAGCTCGCCAAGAGCATCGGCGCTGAGCGATTCCTCCGCGAGATCGAGGTCACCGCGGGGCTCACGCATCCCAACATCCTTCCCCTCCTCGACTCGGGCGAGGCGGATGGGCTCCTCTTCTACGTCATGCCTTTCATCGAGGGCGAGTCCCTCGGCGACCGGCTGCAACGGGAGCCCCAGCTTCCCCTGGATGATGCGGTCGCGATTGTCGGACAGGTGGCCGCGGCGCTGGACTATGCGCATGCTCGAGGGGTCGTGCACCGCGACATCAAGCCGGCCAACATCCTCCTCCAAGACGGACAGGCGGTGGTAGCCGACTTCGGCATCGCCAAGGCCGTTACCGTGGCAGGTGGGGAGGCGCTGACCAGCACAGGACTCTCCATCGGCACGCCTCTGTACATGAGCCCCGAGCAGATCGATGGCTCCGGGGCACTGGACGGTCGGGCGGACGTGTACTCCCTGGGGTGCGTGCTCTACCATATGCTCGTCGGCGAGGTCCCGTTCACCGGCCCCAGCAGCGCGGCCATCATGGCCCGCCACGCAGTGGATCCCGTTGCACCCCTGACCACCGTCCGCCCCGAGCTCCCGAGGGCGGTGGATCGCACCGTGCAGAAGGCGCTGGCCAAGTCCCCCGCCGACCGATGGCCCTCCACCAAGAGCTTGGCCGAGGCGCTGGAGAAGGCGGGAGGACTCGATCCCCACGAGGAGCGACGCAAGGCGAGGCACGCTCGGAACATGGCCACGGCCGTTCTGGCTGCCGGGCTGGCCGCCTTGGCGTGGTTTGGACTCGACGGTCCGGCTGCGCCACTGCGGGTCGCGGTTCTGCCGGTGGAGTTTCAGGGTGGTACCAGCCAGGCCCATATCGCCGAAGGGGTGCACAGCGCCCTCATTGCGGAACTCGGTCAGATGGGCATGATCGTGGCAGGTCGGTATTCCGTCGGCCGCTACAGCGACGGGCTCACCCGGGGCAGGGATATCGCCGCGGACCTCGGAGTAGACGCGCTCGTTGAAGCAGAGGTCTTTCCCCTGGATGAAGACCGACTTCGCATCACGGCCCGCCTGGTCGACGGACCGTCCGAGAGCGCCCTTTGGAACAACAGCTTCGAGGCTTCGGTGCGGGAGATCATCTCGATCGCCAGACAGGTGGCGGGGTCCATCGCGAGAGAGACGGAGATGGTGCTCTCGGCGGAAGCTGAGGCTCGGCTCGCATCAGAGTCGGACGTGGACCCGCAGGCATATGACGCTTGGCTCCGTGGAAACCGGTTACTGGGGAACCTCACCCCGGCGGGCCTCGACTCGGCGCAGGTCCTGTTCGAGCAGGCGGTGTCCATCGATCCGGAATATGCTGCGGCCCACCTCGGTACCGCGCTCGTGTGGGGATACCGAAGGCAGATGGGAATCGTGCCCCCTTATGAAGCGGCACCCATGGCCAGGGTAGCTGCCCAGGAGGCGTTCCGTTTCGACAGCCTCAGCGCCGCCGTGCAGGCCAATCGGGCGATCCAGGCCGCCTGGGAGGAGTGGGACTGGGAGAGGGCCGAACGTGCCTTCCGCCGAGCCTTGACTCTGGACCCGGGCGACGCGCGCACCCGGGCGTTCTACGGACACTTTCTGGCTCTGACAGGACGCTCCGGGGAATCGCGCGCCCAGGCCGATTCGGCCTTGGCGCTGGATCCGGGAGATCATCTCGTCGGGGCGTTGACATCCGGCAACTACATGATGCTCAGGGACTATGAACGCGCACTCTCCGGAGCACAGAACACCTTGGACCTCGCCCCGGGGCAACCCGTTGCGCTGCTGACGCTGCGGATCATCCACCAAGCACTCGGCGAGGACTCTCTGGCGTTCGCAGCCACTCGGGCCGAGTTGGCTGCCCGGGGCGACATGGAGCAGGTCGAGGCTCTGGACCGCGGGTTTGCCCGGGCGGGATACCACGAGGCCATGCGCGAGGCTGCGGCGGTCCTCGAGGCCAGGGGAGAGAGAGAGTACGTGGCGCCCGCACAGATCTACGAGCTGTACCTGGCCGCCGACATGCCCGAAGAGGCCATCGAGTGGATCGAGCGGGCCTTCGATACGCGCGAGGCTCAGCTGCCCTATCTGTCGGTGAACCCCATGTTCGATGCGGTGCGGGACGACCCGAGGGTGCAGCGTATCATCCGGAGGATGCAGTACCCCGGGCCCTGATCCGATGCGTACTGCAGGGGTTGTGCGACCGGCGGCGCGTGGCGTAGATCGAGCAACATCGCATGGGTGCTTCTGTCGGACTCCGAGGACAATGTCGGCACGAGCCGAGTCGGGTATTCGAGGGAGATGTTTTGAAGGAGACGAAGGGAGCCGGCGAGCGGGATGGGCGCCATGAAATGGTCCGCGAGTACCTCCGCGGCTTCTTCTGCCTGCTGGCTGCTGCGGCCTGCGGCTGCGGCGAATCCACGGGGCCCGACGCCTGGGCTCCCGACGGCCCCGCTCCGCCCAGTGTGTTCATCACCCAGCCCCGGCCGGCCTATGCGGCGATCCGGATGCGTTGGAACGACCCACTCGACCCGGCCGGGGGCACGTTCACCGCGGGCCGTGACCACATCCTGAAGGACGGCCGGCCCTTCGAAATTCGCGGGGTCGTCTACGTTCCGGCCTATCCCGGACATATTCCATGGGAGACGGAGACTGCGTGGAGCCTCAGCGAAAAGCTGAGGAACAGCATCGACCGGGATTTGGCGCAGATCGCCGACATGGGTGCGAACACGGTGCGCTTTTGGGGTGCACCCCGGTACGCCTACGAAGCGCTCGCCGACTTGGGAACGCTGCACTTCATCCAGACCCTCTGGGTCGGCACGGAAGTCGACGACCTGCACGACCCGGACTTCAAGGAATTGACCCGTGAGTACATCCGGAGCGTAGTCGATCGCATCAACGGGGTCTTCCCGGACGGGTCCGCGCGACTCGTCGCCTATCTCGTGGGCAATGAAATCAGCGAGCGGACCATTCTTTCGACGAATGAGTCGCATCCCGAGCTCGATCGGTACGACGGCCAGCACGTCCGAACCGGAGCGGGCCTGAATGCGACGGAGGTCTTTCTCGCCGAAATGGCCGACTACGTGAAGCAATACGAACAAGACCGTTATGGAGTCACCCACCTCGTCTCCTACGCGAACCAGATCCGAACTGCCGACCTCGTCGATACGCCCTTCCTCGACTTCAGGAGTCACAACGTCTACTCCTACGATGTGCCCTACGTGCGGCCGGGTACGTCCTCCGGCAGCGTATCCGGGACGGTCTTCCAGGGATGGGTCGAAGAGCTCAAGACGAGGTATCCTGAGATCCCTCTTCTGGTCACCGAGACGGGCCTCAGCGTTTCTCCCAACGCCCCGCACGTGGGCCCGCCGAACTACGGCTACGGCGGGAATACCGATTTCGAGCAGGCGACGGGCCTGCTGCGTGCCCTGGACGACGTCCGATTGGCTGCGGACCCGCTGGCCGGGGTGGTGGTCCACGAGCTTCTCGACGCATGGTGGAAGTTCGGTTTGGAGGACTCCTTCACCCAGGATCTGGACGACGTCGAGGAATGGTTCGGGCTCGTGCGGCTCGCCGGTTCATAGGGCAGAGCCACGGAGGCAGAGGGCCAGGACACACGTCCTCGGCCCCAACCGCACTACCTGGGCGTTCAGGAGGTGGGGTGATTGGGATGCTGCACTCGAGAGTCGTGAGCGGACCGCCCTTCTGCTCCCCGTAATCGCGAGGCTGTCTTGGGCCTGGCCACGGCTTATGCGGACGGGGACAGGTGGGACGAGGCCGACGCCGTCTTCGACCGCGTCCTGGAAACCCATCCGACCTTCTTCCTACGCCGAGCTGGGAATGGCCGAAGAGGCGGCGGATGCATTGGAGGAGGTCCTATCCGTACCGAGGGTGCCTCCCATGGGCTATCTCACGGGCTGGGAGTTCGAATCGATTCGCGAGCATCCGCGCACCAAGGCCCTCATCGATCAGTATGGGCTCGTGCCGGGGAGCGGTCCAACTTCTCCCCGGGATTAGGGAATAGGGAATACGGAGCGTCGCACAGTGCGCCTCGGCCAGTCGGCGCGAGTTGCCATCACCGATGCGCTGGGCCATGATGCGATTCCCTTCGAGAGTTCGTTGCGCACCCCAGACGGGAGATGAGATCATGGCCTCCCCCATGATGAAGAAGCTGGACGGAACCCTGGTCGACGTGGACCTCTCTGCCCTGGCCGGCTCCCTTCAGGGAGCGCTGCTGGTGCCGGGCTCGGAAGGCTATGATGAGGCCCGTACGCTCTGGAACGCGATGATCGACCGGCGACCGGCCGCCATCGTGGAGTGCATGGGAGCACAGGACGCTGCCCAGGCCGTGCGCTTCGCCGGTGAACACGGGGTCCTTCTCTCGATCTGCGGCGCAGGCCACAACATCGCAGGCAACGCGGTGTGCGAGGGGGGTCTGATGATCTCCTTCAAGAAGATGAAGGCAGTAGAGGTCGATGCGGCCGCCGGCACGGTGCGCGTCCAGCCCGGGGCCACGCTCGGTGACCTCGACGCCGCCACGCAGATGCACGGTCTCGCTGTGCCCACCGGTATCAATTCCACCACGGGTATCGCCGGGCTCACGCTGGGCGGAGGTTTCGGATGGATCAGCCGGAAGTACGGGATGACCATCGACAACCTGCTGTCGGCAGACGTGGTGACGGCCAACGGCGAGCTCGTTCGGGCTAGCGCCGATGAAAACGCCGACCTGTTCTGGGGCCTCAGGGGTGGTGGCGGAAACTTCGGGGTCGTGACGTCCTTCGAGTTCCAGGCGCACCCTGTCGGCCCCGAGGTCCTGTCCGGGCTCATTGTGCACCCGTACGCCGATGCGCGAGACGTGCTTACCGCCTATCGGGATCTGATGGCGGATGCCCCCGACGAGGTGACGGTCTGGGTGGTTCTCAGGAAGGCACCACCTCTCCCGTTTCTTCCGGAAGAGGTCCACGGGACCGAGGTCGTCGTCCTGGCCGCGATGTATGCGGGCGACATGGCCGACGGCGAGGAGGCTCTAGCGCCGCTGAGGGCCATCGGGAACCCTATTGCCGATGTCATCGGGCCCCACCCGTTCGCGGGGTGGCAGCAGGCCTTCGACCCGCTCCTCACACCCGGGGAGCGCAACTACTGGAAGACCCACGATTTCGCGGAACTCAGCGACGGGCTCATCGACACGGTCATCGACTACATGGGACGCCTTCCCGATCCCCAAAGCGAGATCTTCTTCGGTCAGCTGGGTGGCGCCCAGAGCAGGGTCCCCGACGACGCGACAGCCTATCAGGGGCGCAAGTCGGCGTACGTCATGAACGTACACGGCCGCTGGTCCGATCCCGCAAAGGACGACTCCAGCATCGCCTGGTGTCGGGACCTCTTCGCATCGACGGCGCCCTTCGCGACCGGCGAGGCCTATGTGAACTTCTTGACCGACGAGGAGGGGGATCGCCTGGAAGACGCATACGGTGACAGCTATCAGCGCCTCGTGGAGCTGAAGAACCGCTACGATCCGGGTAACCTATTCCGGATGAACCAGAACATTCCCCCCACCACGGCGGGGTAGCCGCGCTCGCACGACGGTAGGGCTTCGGAACTCATCGGCAGGTGGTCGTAGTGCGCCGCCGCTCTCGGCTTCTCGAACCAGATGCGTCACGATTGGCATCAGCCTTGCACGCTCCTCCAGCGCAGAGCGTTGGGATTCTTGTTCAGGGGGCTCCATGGCTGGTGACGACACCTTGCGACATCTGCGCGGCACGCTGGTAACGGCTTTGCTTTGGGGGGGAGGATGGTTCGCCGCAGTGCTCGCGGCCGTGGCCGCGTTCACGCTGCTGAGTATCGTCGGCATCGTTCCTGCCGGCTTCTCCTTGCGGGAGGCACTGAGCCTACCCTTCAGGGCCGGAATCGTGGGTGCGGTCGTGGGGGTGGCCTTCTCAGCCTCCATTCGGCTTCTGTATCGCGGCCGGCGTCTTTCGGACCTCAGTTGGGTACGTTTCGGAATCGGCGGCGGGCTCCTGACGGGAGTGTTCGTGCCCCTGTTCCTCCAAGCGATGAATCTGCTTTCGGGAGATGGACTCGTGCCGTGGGAACTCGTCCTGGATGATGGTCTCTGGACGGCAGTCTTCGGCGGTGTGTTGGCCGGCGGTTCGCTGAAGCTGGCACAACGTGCCGATCACATGCTCCCGCCCCGCGCTCGGGATCAGCTGGCCGGTGTGGAGGGCACGGACCAATCAGCGTCGGAGGACGCGTGGCGTTTCCGATTCAGTGTCCGCCTGCGGATGGACGAACTGTACGCCCGGATCAGACTCCGCCCTGTGCCCTGACTCGGCCTCAGCTCGCGTCCTAGCCTGCCAACTCCTTCAGGGTCTCCGTGAGAAGGGCGTAAAACCGCGCAACGGAATCGACCTTCACCCGCTCGTTCGGCGAGTGGGGGAACTCGATCTGGGGCCCGAACGAGATCATGTCCATGCCGGGCACCATCTCACCGATGAGCCCACACTCCAGGCCAGCGTGAATAGCCTCCACATGGGGGTCCGATCCCAGGGTCCGCTCGTGCACGCCACGGACGATCTTGAGGAGCTCCGAGTCCAGATCCGGCTTCCAACCGGGATATCCGTTATGGTGATCCAATCGGGCATCGGCCAAGGCCGCGACGGCCTCGATCTTCTCCCGGATCCAGTTCAGCCCGGAGCCCACCGAGGACCGGGAACTCATGAGCACCTTCAGGTCTCCCCCGTCGCACCTCACCGCGGCCAGGTTGGTGCTGGTCTCCACGAGCCCGGGAATGTCGTTGCTCATGGCGGTCACGCCGTGGGGCAGGGCCACGATGAGCTGGAGGGCTCTGGCGCCGGCGGCGTCCGTCCAGACCGTGCCGGGGAGGGGGGCGTCGTCGACCTGGAGCTTCATGCCGGGCTCCGGGACGCCGAACTCGGCCCGCACGTCCTCGAACTGCGCGTCGAGGCGGGCGAAGAAGTCCCCGGTCTGGTCACCAGGGATCACAACCGTAGCCCAGGCCTCGCGGGGGATCGCGTTGTGCTTGTTCCCTCCTTCGATGTCCGAAATGAAGCCGGGTATCGCGGCGGCACGGAGCATCCGGGCGAGAAGCTGGACCGCGTTCCCACGCTGGAGGTGGATATCCACCCCGGAGTGGCCGCCATTGAGGCCGAAGAGCTTCACTTTGTGGGCGGTGGCGCCCGCCGGCGCATCCATCGTCTCGAGGGTGACCGTCAGGTCCGTATCGGCTCCCCCCGCGCAGCCCACCGTCAGGGCTCCCTCTTCCTCTGAATCGAGGTTGATGAGGCGCTTGGCCGAAAGGAGAGTCGCGTCGAGGCCGGCGGCCCCGGTCAGGCCCGTCTCTTCGTCGATCGTGAACAGGAACTCCATGGGCCCGTGAGCCAGGTCCGAGGCTTCCATGATCGCCAGCATCGCAGCCACCCCGATCCCGTTGTCGGAACCCAGTGTCGTTCCGTCCGCAGTGAGGTACTCGCCATCCAGAACGGGCTTGATGGCGTCGGTCGTGAAGTCGAAGTCCACGTCTGAGTTCTTCTCGTTGACCATGTCGAGGTGGGCCTGGAGGATGGTCCCGGGCGACGTCTCCTTACCCGCGGTGCCGGGCTTCTTCACCACGACGTTGCCGGTGGCATCGACGCGGTGCTCGAGGCCATTCCGGTCGGCGATGGCGAGCACGAACGCCCGAATCTGTTCTTCTTCCTTCGAACCGCGCGGGATCGCGAGGATGTGGTCGAAGTGGCTCCAAAGGGGCTTGGGTTCGAAATCGGATACGAAGGTCATGAGTCCCTTCCGGCAATGACCGGGAGTTGCCCCGGTCGGAATCGTACTCTGGTGGCAGCGCGCGGACCGCAGTGGGCTGCACGCACCCGGCCCATGGAATGTGGGGGAGGCAGTCCCGGACCGAAACGGCCCGATGCCACCCTCTTCCTAGGCGCCTACCATCGACAGCACTGCCGCGGGCGTGAGCGTGCGTGCGTCGGCTTCGAGTCCGGCGAGCGTTCCCTGCGGAATGGCCGCCTTGAGGGCCTCGATCCGCTCGACTACGCCGGGGTCCATGGGATGCTCGATGACGATGCCGGCGCGGTTGGAGAGCTCCTGCGCCGCCGCCGCGATCGCTACCGCTCGCTCGGGTCGTCCTTCGGCCGCCTCTACCGCCGCGAGGCCCATCAGCGCCATCCCCGTGCCACGCGGGCTGCCGACCTCCTCGTAGATATGTACGGCCAGCCGGAACGCGTTCTGAGCCTCACCAGAGGCCGATGCCCCCAGAGCAGCCCAGCCCATTTCACAGTGCAAGCGCGCGATCTCCGGGCGGTCACCGACCTTCTCGAACGACGCCAGGGCTTCGCGGAAGGCGGCCACCGCCCCCGCCTGGTCCCCTCTGGCGAACGTCATCTGGGCGAGGAAGCTGAGGGCCAGGCCACCGCCCTCGTAGTCTCCGATCCGAACCTGAATCCGCCGAGCGGACTCGACGAGGGCGAGTCCCCCCTCGAGATCTCCAGCGAGGAAGAGGCTCAATCCCTTGAGGGAGAGAGCGAGTGCGAGAATGAACTCCGCGTTGCTGGCTTCCGCTCGGGCGACCGACTCGCTGAAGGCGGCCAACGCTTCATCCAGCCTTCCCATCGACAGGTTCATGTACCCGGTGTGGATCGCTGTTTCAGCGATGAGAGCCTCGATGCCCAGGGTGAGCGCGTCCTCGTACGCGCGCTCCGCGTCGCGCAGCGCCCACTCCAGATCACCCGAGCTTCCGACGGCCATGGATCGCGTGAGCGTCGCCATGGTGCGCCCCATGCTCGGGGGTCGACCCTCTGCCAGGTCTAGAAAGACGTCCACCTCACTGCGGGCGGTGAGGTGCAATCCGGCGATGTGCCAGGGCCAGCAGAGTCGGCCGCACAGCAGGAGGCCTTGTTCAACGGCCGCTTCATCGCCGGCCCGCGCAGACGCGCTGAGCCATTGGATCGCCGCCTGGGTATTGGCGTTCTCGGCTCGGGCACGGCTCATCGCGTCGAGCTGCCGCTCGCCTCTGATGCCCTCATCGATCTTCCCGGCGAGAGCGACGAAGTGAGCTCCATGGGCCGCCCTCGACTCGTGCACCTCTCCGTGGGCGTGGAGCTGCTCGGCCGCGAACGCCCGGATGGTCTCGAGCAGCGAATACCGCTCACCTGCGCCGACGACCCGGACCAGGCCCTTCTCGACCAGTGAGTCGAGGTCGTCCAGCGCGCGGTAGCGGTCGGCATCTGTGTAGCACGCCTGCTCCATCGAATCGAGCGTCCAGCCCTCGTGAAACACCGACGCGTACCGGAGCAGGCGCTGCTCCTGCTCCGACAGGAGCGAGTAGCTCCAACTGATGGTCGTTCGCAGGGTGCGCTGACGGAGGGGAAGGTCCCGATCCCCCGAAGTCAGAAGGTCGAGCGCGTTGTCCAGTCGCTGCAGAAGCGCGGCTGGCTCGAGGATCCGCGCCCGAGCCGCCGCGAGTTCCAGGGCGAGTGGCAGTCCGTCGAGGCGTCGGCAGATGGCCGTGACCGCTGCGGCGTTCTCCTCGGTCAGTTCGAAGGTCGGCTGGACCTTTTGAGCACGTTGGGTGAAGAGCGCCACAGCAGGACATTCCAGAAGCGCCTCCACGGACTCGTCTTCGGTCTCCGGCAGCCCCAATGGAGGCAGGGCGAATTCGAACTCCGCGCCTATCTTGAGCGGCGCGCGGCTGGTGGCGATGATCTGGAGGCCCGGGCAGCGTGCGACCAGGGCCGCGATGTCGACCGCTGCGTCCAGTACCTGTTCCAGGTTGTCCAGGACGAGGAGGACCCGCCGGTCGCCCACGACAGTGCAGATTGCGTCGAGAGCCGAGCGGCCGTGAGCCTCGGCGATGTCCAGCGTGGAGCCGATCGTGGCTGTCACCTCTTCCGGCGAAGTGACCGATGCAAGTGACACGAAGGCCGCACCGCCCTCGTAGCCGGCTTCCAGACGGCGGAACAGCTCGACCGAAAAACGCGTCTTCCCCGTGCCACCGTATCCAGTGACCGTGAGTACCTGAGCACCCCCTTGGAGATGTTCGATCGCGGTCTTCACGGCCTCGGCCCGTCCGAGGAGTGGAGTCGAAGGGGCAGGGGGCGGCTTGTGGATGGACGAGAGTCCGGCTGCCGCGTCCGGCGTGAGCCTGGAGGCGTTCGCGAGGGCCTCCCGCCACTCCAGGATGGTGGCGTACCGATCGGCGGGCGACTTGGCGAGCGCTCGCTCGATCGTTGCGCCGATGGGCCCCGATGCCTCTGGACGGACCGTACCCAGCGATGGCACGGGATCCGTGAGGTGCCGCGCCGTCACGGCGATCGCCGTGCGGCCGGTGAACGGGGGATTGCCCGCGAGCATTTCATACGTGACGCAAGCCAGGGCGTAGAGATCGCTGCGCGCATCCACGGGCTCGCCGTTCGCCTGTTCCGGACTCATGTAGTGCGGCGTACCGACGGCCATACCGACCGAGGTCAGCTTCGCGTCGCCGGCCGTCTTGACGGCTTGGGCGATCCCGAAGTCGGCCACGATCGCGTGCCCGTTTTCGAGGAGGATATTCTCCGGTTTGATGTCGCGGTGGACCACGCCCTGACCGTGGGCGTATTCCAGCGCGTCGGCCACCTCGTCCGCGATGCCGAGGGCCTCGGTGACCGACAGCTGCACCTCGCGCTGCAGCCGGTCCCGCAGCGACTCGCCGTCCACGAACGGCATCACGTAGAAGAGGAATCCTGCCGCTTCGCCCGAGTCGAACAGCGGGAGGATATGCGGGTGGCGGAGGTTGGCGGTGGTGGTGATCTCCCTGAGAAACCGATCGGGTCCAAGGATCGCCGCCAGCTCGGGGCGCAGCACCTTAACGGCGACGCTGCGCTGGTGCTTCAGGTCGTCAGCGAGGAACACGGTGGCCGCGCCGCCGGCGCCGAGTTCGCGCTCCAGCCGATAGCGATCGGCCAGTGCGTCGAAGAGTTGGGGGTCGATGTCGATCATGTGCGCGCGAAGCTGTGGAGGGCAGGGATCAGACGCAAGCACGGATCCGGCCTGAGGCCGGACCCCGGATGGGCGAGCGGAGGGGGCTGTCAGTTCATGGACGGGTCGTACGGCATCCGGGACAGCCGGTGGAACTCGGGTCCCTTGCGCTGGAGCACCCGCGCCCAGAGAAGGTCGGGAGTATCGGTGAACACGTCTTCCTCCCGCGCCGCCTCGACGATCCACGAGTCCCGGGCCATCTCCGCCTCGAGTTGGCCGGGGCCCCATCCGGAGTACCCCGCGAACAGCCGTGCTCTCAGAATCCCTGGCTGGACCTCCTGGGAGATCTCGCCCACGAGAAAACCCACGCACCCGAAGACCAGGATGTCGGCCAACTCTGGATGCGTGAACTCGGCGAGCAGCACGGCCCCGTCGGTCTGCACTGGGCCACCCTCGAAGAGGGGTTCGCCGGTAGGCACGAGATCGCTCAGAACAGGCACTGTGTCGCGCACGGTCGCGTCGAGGGCACGGTTCAGGACGACCCCCAGCGCACCGTCCGCGTTGTGCTCACCGATGAGCACGACGGTGTGGCGAAAGTTGGGGTCGAACAGGCCGCCGCTGGAGATCAGCAGATGGCCTCGCAGGCTCTCCATCAGGTTCTCCTGGCTCGACGTGCGAGCGATCCGCGAGACTCTTCCGGCAACGTAGAGGGCTCGAGAGGACGGCGCCACAAGCGAGGTTCCGCCGCGGGTTGCAGCCTCCCCATGTGGGGCCAGACTCGAGCCGGGATCGTGCTCGGCGAATCAGGCACGCCGGAGGTCACAGATCCGCGCCTTTCCGGGGGTCCATGGTGGCGGCGATGCTCCCCCAGTTGCTCGTCATGGCGTTGTGGGTCTCCATGGCCGTATAGTGACATCTGGCGCATGGGTCCGAGAGAGGGAGGCGCGTATCGCTGGACGTCACGTTGGCGTTGCCACGGCCATTCTGCTGTTCGGCACGTCCGTGGGTGGCCAGGAGGTCGACTCGCTGGCTCACCCGATCAGCACCAGCTGCGGGGTCCGGTTGGACCCTGTGGCGTACGTCCTCGACCGCATCGCCGTGCTCGGCTTGTCGGACTCCGAGGTGGGCCAGCTCACGGAGCTGGGAGAAACGCTGGCGGAGCAGAACCGTCCGGCCGGCGAACGGTGGTGGAACCTCGCGGGCCGAGTTGGCATCGCCCCGGAGCGGCGGGCCATTCTGGCAGAACTCAGGGGCAACTACCGAGCCGCGCTTGCCGAGGCAGCGTCGATCCTCGGGGCGGAAAGGTGGGAGTTGATCATGAGGCCTCCTCCGCGGGGTGATCCACTGGTGCGCTGCTTGTGCAGGTCCGTACTCGCCATCCTGGCGAGCTGAGACCAGCCTGACCCTTCCGGGTCGCGCAGAAGTTTCCACGAGGCGACCACCGTGGTAGAGTGTGCGCAGTGGACAACTTCCCAGCCCCCCAGACCGCCCCCGCTTCCCGCTCCGCTGCGACGGGGAGCCTCACATCGATGGGGCTGCTTGTCGGCTTGCTCGCAGTGACCCCGACCGTCTTCCGTCTGCTCGCTCTGCTGCGTGTAGGCATCCCCCAGTTCACGGTGGCCGAAATACCTGGTCCGGGGGACGTGGCATTGGCCGTCGCAGTGGGCACGCTGCAGGATCTCTGCGTAGCCGGAGTCCTGTTGATACCTGTGCTTCTCGTTGCCCGAAGGTCGAGGACGGCAGGGGTGTGGACCCTCGCCGGGCTCTTCGTGGCGTCGCACCTGTATTTCCTTCTCGACCTCCTGCTGTACCAGGCGCGTCGGATCAGGATGAGCGCGACCTTTCTGGAATTCCTCAAGTTCCCGAAGCCGTTCTTGGATTCGGCATGGTCGGCCGGCTTGGGTATGCTGCTGCTGGGTGGGCTGGTCGTGTTGGCAAGCGGAGCGATGGCGGCCAAGGTCGGCTTCATGCTTCTTCCCACGCGCGGCAGTTCCGTCGGCCCTCAGCGGGCCCGTGCGTTCATCGGAGCGTTTCTGTTCGTCTTCGGGGGGACGGTATGGGCCACGGAGGGCCTCCCCCGAACGACCCATTATGCCTCGAGCAACATCGTCTTCCGGGATCTGTTCCGGATCGTCTACGACCGCGAATCTCGATGGAGCGACCCCGCGCCCGCGTCGGAGGCGGAGATCGTGGAGCGGTACCTCTCGCCGGCCGCCGAGGTCTTCGAGCGATTGGACCCTGAGTATCCCCTCCTCAAGCGAACGACCGGGTTCACGGGCCCGAGCCATTTCCCGGTCGCGGACGTCGACGGCCCGCCTCCGCACGTGGTCCTGCTGTTCATCGAGTCGTTTCGCGCAGCGGATGTGGGCGTCCTCGGTGCAGTCCACCAGCCCTCGGTCACGCCCCGGTTCGACGCCCTCAGCGACCAGGGCGTGTTGTACACCGAGTTCTACGGCAACGGGGTGCAAACGACGCGGGCCGTGATCGCGTCGTTGTTCGGCGTTCCGCCGCGATTCAGCCGGCGTGCGGTGCAGAGCGACGACGTGGACTACCCTCTGGTGGGCCTTCAGGACGTCTTCTCGGGTGCCGGCTATCGCACGGCTTACTATCACAACGGTTCTCTGGAATTCGAGCGCAAGGCAGAATTCTTCGCAGCGCACGGCTTCGAGGAGATCGAGGGGGACCAGGATGTGATGGATCGCCATCCGGAGGCCCGCGGAACGAGTTGGGGCGTCGACGACGAGTGGCTCATGGGGGATCTCGTGGCCTGGCTGTCCGCCCGGGAGGTTCGGGGCGAGGCAGGCTTCCTGACAGCCTTCACGGTCACCAACCATCATCCTTGGGAGGCGCCTCCCGGCTACGAGCCGCCGGTGCGGGCCTCTCCACCCCCGGGTGAGTATCGGGACTACCTGGGTACGGTGAGCTATTCCGACCGCGCGCTGGGGCTCTTCGTCGATCTCCTCGATGAGGCCGGTTTGAAGGAGAGGGTGGTCTTGGTGGTACTCGGTGACACCAGTCAGCCGATGGGCGAGCACGATCGCAACTTCATGCTCGTGCGCCATCTGTACGAAGAGAACGTGAGGATACCCCTGCTCATCTGGGCTCCGGGCCGTATCCCCGGCCCCGTCCAAGTCCGCGATGTAGGCAGCCAGGTCGATCTGCCCCCGACCCTGATGGACATTGCGGGGGTTTCCGGGACGAACCACGCGGTGGGAACGTCACTGCGGCGAGTCGTGCCGGAGCGAACGGCCTACCTGACCAACCCCTTCCACCTGCGGTTGAGGGGAATGCGCCTCGGGGACCACAAGTACATCGCCGCTGAAGCAGCGGAGAGGGAGGCGCTGTACGACCTGATCGAGGATCCGGCGGAGATGACCGATATCTCTGGGGCCGAGGCCGACCTCACCGCCGAATTCCGCAGTCGCGTGCGGGCCATGGCCCGCACTTTGGATCGCCTCTGGGACGAAAAGCGATTCGTCCCAGCCGTTCGAGATTAGACCCCACGGAGGTGCGTACGATGCTTCCTCAGCTCTGCCAGGCGGTGGCCAGCCGTCGCTCCGGTCGGTCCTTCGGCCTCAATGCGACGGTTGCCCTGATCGTCGGCCTCGTGCCGGGGCCTCTACGGGCGGCGCCGCACGCGGCCCCCGACTCCGCGTCCGTTCTTGTCGCTTACTACTCCTTGACCGGGCACACCGAAGCCATGGCCCGTGCTGCTGCCGACGCTGCGGCGGCCGTGCCAGGGGTGGTCGTAAGGACGATGTCGGTTGCCGATGTGACCACCTCTGATGTCGAGTGGGCGGATGGCCTCGTGGTGGGATCGCCGACCCACTGGGCGAATCTCCCGCCGGCCGTGGCCGAGTTCGTGGCGCAGTGGCCCTTCCTGGGTGGCAAGGTGGCAGGTGCGATCGCCACGGCGGGAAACCCGGGCGGGGGGAGCGAACACGTGCTGCAATCGTTGATTGCGGCATTCCTGAATCACGGAGCTGAGGTCGTGGGGCCCGTGTTCGAGGAGGAGGGAGGCTTCAGATACGGCTGGATGGGTGCCGCTGCCTTGACCGGGCCTGCCGATCCGGGTGTCGATGAGGTGGAGCTCGACGGTGCGAGACGCCTGGGCAGGCGCGTGGCAGAACTGGTGTCCTCCCGGAACTCGACCTCTCGTTGAGCGAATCGAAACGTGCCTGGCATCGTATAGAGAGATAGCGGGGGCACCGCGCGCCCGTGCGCGGATGAAGACCGGAGAGAGCAAGTGCCTTCTTCACACGACTTTCGGATTCGGGCAGCCAGGCTGGCCCGTCGCAGCCTCGGAATCGCCAGCTACACCGTCGGGGCTGCGGCCGGGGTTCCCTACGCGCGACTTCTGGGGCTCCGCTCTGCTGCGGAACGGGCCCTGGCGTGGGGTGATCTGAACGATGCAGAGGGACTCGCGCGGCAGCTACTCGAGCTCGCGGAACGGTTTCGCGATAACTGGTACTACGGCAACGCCATCCATCACGCCCACATGGTGCTCGGCAGCGTGGAGCTGGCGAGGGGCAATCTGGCCGCCGCCGAACTGTCTCTCATCGAGGCAGGCCGCACGCCGGGCTCGCCGCAGCTGAATTCCTTCGGCCCTTCGATGGAGTTGGCCGAGAAGCTGATCGAGATGGGACGCAGTGAGTGCGTCCTGGAGTATCTCGGTCACTGCCGTGCGTTTTGGTGCCCCGATGGCAGGGACACGCCCACCGCTTCACGGGCCCGGCGGACTCTCGACACGTGGATCGCGCAGATCCGTGAGGGACAAGCGCCGGACTTTGGACCGAACCTGCTCTACTGAGCCCTGGCGGTGAGCGCTCCCGTCAGGACCCATCCGCACCCATTGACCTGATCTGCCCATCCTCCCATCGTTCGGCCACGTTCCGCACCCGAAGAAGCAGCGACGAGTATGAACTCCCGGTTCACCACGACGACGAGCACTTCCACCGCCCGGACCACCGGGCGGGGGGCTGCGCGCGTCGGTTAGGCCGAGGTAGGACCGAAACCCAGAGGCGCGGCCCCCGAACCACGGGCGCCGCGTCTTTTCATGACCAGGGGCGTCCGGCGCGAACGTCCGCCACCGACGACCCGAACCTCCGAAGAACCATGTCCAGTGAAATGATCCGGATCACGCTGCCGAACGGCGACATCCTCGAGATGGCGCGCGGCTCCACTCCGAGCGACGTCGCCGCATCCATCGGCCCTGGCCTCGCAAAGGCCGCGCTGGCAGCCGAGATCGACGGTGAGGTCGTGGATCTCATGACCCCGATGGAGTCCGATTCCCACCTCCGGCTGTTCACGGACCGGGACTCCGAGTCCCTCGCGGTACTCCGCCATTCGGCTGCGCACGTACTCGCCACCGCAGTGCGGGAACTCCGTCCGGGCGCGGGCATCGGCTTCGGTCCGGCGATCGCCGACGGCTTCTATTACGACTTCGAAGTCGATGAACCGTTCACGCCGGAAGACCTGGAGGCGTTCGAGGCCAAGATCAAAGAGGTGATCAAGGCCGACTACCCCTTCGAGCGTCGCAGGGTGGACAAGGCCGAGGCCCGGGATCTGTTCAGCGACGACCCGCTCAAGCTGGAGCGCCTCGAGGAGTTCGATGACGACGAAGTGATCACCGTCTACACGGACGGACCGTTCGTCGATCTGTGCCGGGGCCCCCATGTGCCCAGCACCGGCAGGCTCAAGCACATCAAGCTCTTGTCGGCGGCCGGCGCCTACTGGAGGGGAGACGAGAACCGCCAGATGCTGCAGCGCGTCTACGGCACGGCGTTTCACAAGAAGGGTCAGTTGGACGAGCACCTCGACCGGCTCGAGGAGGCGAAGCGGAGAGACCACCGGGTTCTCGGCAAGGCGCTGGACCTCTTCAGCGTGCAGGAAGAGGTAGGCTCTGGCCTCGTCCTCTGGCATCCCCGTGGTGGGCGCATCCGTTACACGGTGGAGGAGTTTCTGCGGGAGACCCTGCTCGAGCACGGGTACGAGTTGGTCTTCACGCCCCATGTCGCCAGCGAGGAGCTGTACAAGCTGAGTGGACACCTGGAGGTGTTCTCGGAGAACATGTTCCCAGCCATGGACGATGAGGGCTCGCGCTTCCGTATGAAGCCGATGAACTGCCCGCACCACTTCATGATCTACAAGACGCAGACTCGGTCGTACCGCGATCTGCCGCTGCGCTACTCCGAGCTGGGCACGTGCTACAGGTACGAGCGGTCGGGTACCCTGCACGGCATGCTGCGCGTGCGTTCATTCACGCAGGACGACGCCCACATCTTCGTTCGTGAGGACCAGATTGCCGAAGAGTACGATCGGCTCCTCGATCTCACGGACTACCTCCTGCGGATCTTCGGGTACGAGTACAAGGTCAATCTCTCCACACGGCCGGAGAAGGCCATCGGAGATCCGGCCGTCTACGACGGCGCGACGGAGACCCTGGCCAAGCTCCTCGAGAAGCGTGGACAGGCCTTCGAGTACGACGAGGGGGGAGGCGCCTTCTACGGCCCCAAGGTCGACATTCTCCTCGTGGATGCCCTTGGGAGGGAGTGGCAGGGCCCGACGTTCCAGCTCGATTTCCTGATGCCCGAGCGGTTCGGGCTCGAGTACATCGGGGCCGACAACAGGCCACACAACGTGGTGGTCATCCACCGGACCCTCCTCGGGTCGATGGAACGCTTCATCGGGGGCTTGATCGAACACTACGCCGGGGCGTTTCCGACCTGGCTCGCCCCCGAGCAGGTGCGCGTTCTCCCCGTGGGTGAGCAGTGGCAGGCCAGTGCGGCCGAACTCGTGCGAGACCTCGATGCTGCGGGCGTGCGGGCCAAGCTCGAATCGAGAGAGACGCTGGGCTACCGTATCCGTGAGGCCGAGACGATGAAGGTTCCGTACATGGGCGTCGTCGGTGAACGGGAGGCCGCGGACGGCACGGTCGCGGTCCGGAAGCGCGGTGCGGGAAAGAAGCAGGAGGTGATGGATCGGGCGAAGTTCGTGGAGTTGATCGTGGAGGAGATTTCGAGCCGGGCGCTCGGTCAGCACACGGAGTAGTCCGGTACCGGTGCCTGCAGGGGGATGTTGACCTCGGCAGGCCCTCCCACCATTTTCCACGACCACCCTGAGAGGTGGGAAACAATCAGGAAGAGGGCCGCAGGACCGGCGGCCCCACCCTCAGGGCCCGGAAGGGGTCGACGTGAGGGTCGCAAGGGACGGTGGCGGGCGACAACGCCCATCATCCCGGTTGCGGCCCGAGACTCGTCTCGGGCTTTTTGATTTCGGGGGAGTCCGTTGGCTTCCCGCGTGTAACCGCACCGGAGGTTGGTGAGATAGACAAGCGAGTTCGTGTAAACGAGCAAATCCGGATCAGTCCAATTCGTCTGATTCAGGATGACGGGGAACAGATCGGTATCGTGTCCATGGACGAGGCAAAGGAACGCGCTACCGAGCGCGGGATGGATCTGGTCGAAGTTGCGCCCGAGGCCCGCCCGCCCGTCGTGAAGATGATGGACTACGGGAAGTACCGCTACGAAGCGCAGCGGGCCCAGCGCGAGGCACGGAAGAAGCAGCACGTGATCCAGGTGAAGGAAGTGAAGTTCCGGCCAGGGATCGAGGATCACGACTATGAGTTCAAGACTCGCCATGCGAGGCGGTTCCTAGAAGAAGGCAACAAGGTCAAGCTGACCATGATGTTCCGGGGGCGTCAGGTGACCCATCCGGAATTGGGTCTGGAGGTCCTGAAGAGGGTGACGGGGGATCTCGAAGACCTGGGTAAGGTGGAATCACAGCCGAGCTTCGAGGGGCGGATGATGACCATGATCATCGCCCCACTGAAGTCGATTTAGTCAGACAACTCGCCGGCCTCCAACCCCGGCGAGCGAGGGAGAGAGCACAGCAATGCCCAAGATGAAGACCCACAGGGGTGCGGCGAAGCGCTTGAAGAAGACCGCGACCGGTCAGTTCAAGCGCATGAAGGCGAACAAGAGCCACATCCTCACCAAGAAGGCGCAGAAGAGAAAGAGGGGCCTGCGAAAGGCCACGCTCGTGTCGGACTCCGAGGTGAAGCGGGTCAGGCGTATGCTCCCCTACGGCGCATAAGGAGGAAGAACCATGCCTCGTGCGACATCCGCTGTAGCGCGGAACAAGCGCAAGAAGAAGATCTTCAAGGCCGCCAAGGGGTACTTCGGCGGTCGCAAGAACCTCTACCGGACCGCGAAGGACGCGGTGGAGAAGGGGTGGGAGCACGCGTATCGCGACCGGAAGAAGAAGAAGCGGAACTTCCGGCAGCTCTGGATCGCCCGCATCAATGCGGGTGTGCGCGTCCACGACATGTCCTACTCCCGATTTATCAACGGCCTCAAGGAGGCCGGCGTCGAGGTCGATCGGAAGGTGCTTGCCGACCTCGCTGTTCGGAATCCCGAGGCCCTCGCGGCGCTCGTGGAGCAGGCGAAGGAGGGCTTGGCGGCCAAGGCCAGCTGAGTCAACTCCGAGGCAGGATCCAGAAGGGCTCCGCGGGCAGGCACCGCGGGGCCCTTCGTCTTACCTTCCGGGTCCCGGTACATGTGCATACAAGGGAAGTAGGAGAGCAATGAGCGATCAGAACCCTCTGGAGGCGCTGGCGGCCCTCGAAGTCGAGGCCCTGGGCGCCGTTGAGGCTGCCCAGGACACGGGAGACCTCGAGCACGTCCGCGTGAGCTATCTGGGCCGCAAGGACGGGAGGATCTCACTCATCCTCAGGGGATTGGGCGGGATGTCCCCCGAGGAGCGGCCAGCCGTGGGCCAGGAGGCCAACCGTGTAAAGGCCGCGGTTTCGACCGCGCTGGCCGAGCGCGAAAAGGCCTTCTCGGGTCCTTCCGAGGCCAGCGGGGTCGATCTCACGCTTCCGTCTCACGGGACGTGGCGGGGCTCGCGTCACCCCATTACCCAGACAGTCGACGAGATCTGGGAGATCTTCCGCGACCTGGGCTTCACTCGCGCCCGCGGGCCTGAGGCCGACACGGAGTGGTACAACTTCGAGGCCCTGAACACGCCTCTCGACCATCCTGCGGCCGACGAGCAGGACACCCTGTACCTCGTCGACTCCGTGCTGCTGAGGAGCCACACATCGCCCGTGCAGATGCGGACGATGGAGGCGCATGACCCGCCGATCCGGATCATCGCCCCTGGGTGGGTCTATCGACGTGACACGTACGATGCGACGCACACACCGGCCTTCCTGCAGGTCGAAGGGCTGGTGGTCGACGAGGGGGTGACGTTCATCGACTTCAAGGCGACCCTCGCCGAGTTCGCTCGCCGTTTCTGGGGAGCGGGCACCAAGGTTCGCTTCAGGCCTTCGTTCTTTCCCTTCACCGAACCCAGCGCCGAAGTCGACGTGAAGCGAGTGATCACGAGGCCCGACGGGACCAGCTTCGAGACCGACTGGATCGAGATCATGGGAGCCGGCATGGTGGATCCGAACGTGTTGGACAACGCGGGATACGACTCGGAGAAGTACACCGGGTTCGCGTTCGGAATGGGCCCCGGTCGGATTGCCATGCTGAGGCACGGCGTGACCGATCTGCGCACATTCTTCGAGAACGATCTCCGTTTCCTCAGCCAGTTCGCACGATGAACGTCTCTTATCGCTGGCTCCTGGACATGGTGCCCGGTTTGAAGCTCAGCCCCGCCGACCTGGCCGAGCACCTCGCTCTGCGAGGGGCACCGGTCGAGGGGATCGTTGCCCCTGGTGCAGAGCTGCGGGACGTCGTGGTGGGCAGGGTGCTGACGGCCGGTCCGCACCCGAACGCCGACCGGCTGTCTCTCTGTACCGTGGATGGAGGCGACGGCGTGGTGTCCGTCGTCTGCGGAGCCCCGAACGTCAAGGGCGGGGCGTGGTATCCCTTCGCTCCCGTGGGCGCGGTGCTCCCAGGCGACTTCAAGATCAAGAAAGCCAAGATTCGAGGTGAAGTGTCGGAGGGTATGCTGTGTTCTCCCAGTGAGTTAGGAATTGGAGATGATCACAGTGGGATCCTCGAGATTTCTGGAGACTTCACGCCCGGGCAGTCTTTCGTGGAGGCGCTCGGACTGGACGATGCGACCCTTGACGTAGAGATCACCGCGAACCGGGGAGACCTCCTGAGTCATATGGGCGTGGCGCGGGAACTTGCTTCCGAAGGTGGTGGTCAGGCTCGGCTCGCCGAGATCCCGGGCGATCCAGCCCTGACACTCGAGCACGAGACGCACCAGGAGCAGGTCGCTCACGGCGAGGTGTCGATCCGCATCGAGGCTCCGGATCTGTGTCCACGGTACCTGGGCGTGGTCATCCGCGACGTCACGGTAGGGCCGTCGCCGGCATGGCTGCAGGAGCGCCTCCGCGGGGCCGGGTCCCGTCCCATCAACAACGTGGTGGACGCGACCAACTACGTGATGATGGAATTGGGACAGCCGCTCCACGCGTTCGACCTCAACAAGCTGCGGGGCTCCTCCATTGTCGTGCGGCGTGCGAGTGCGGAGGAGAACAGCTTCACGACCCTCGACGGTGAAGACCGCAAGATCACGCCGGACATGCTCATGATCTGCGATGCCGACCGCCCGGTGGCGATTGCCGGTGTGATGGGTGGTCAGGACTCCGAGGTGGACGAGTCCACGAGCGATGTCCTGCTGGAGTGCGCCCTGTTCGACACGAAGTCGATCCGGGCGACACGCCGCGATCTCATCATGTCCACGGACGCATCCTATCGCTTCGAGCGCGGCGTGGATCCCGAGGGAATGGCACTCGCGCTGCAGCGGGCCGTCTCACTCATCGTCCTGACGGCGGGCGGTGAAGTGGACGGGCCGGTCCTGGACGTATGTCCGAGGGCGTGGGCCGCGAGCAACGTGGACCTCCGGCTCTCACGAATCGAGCGTCTGCTCGGGTTGCCGATGAGTTCGGCTCAGGTCCGAGGATACCTGGAGCCGCTCGGCTTCGAGGTGACGGGAGAGGACGACGGAGTCATGCACGTGCGGGTCCCAGGCTTCCGCAGCTACGACGTGACGCGTGAGGTGGACCTGATCGAAGAGGTCGCCCGCACGCACGGATACGACGAGTTCCCGTCCGCGTTGGGTCCGTTCCGGCAGGGGACCGTTCCCGACGATCCCCTGTTCGCATTGGAGGACGAACTCCGCGACATGCTGGTGGGTGAGGGGCTCTTCGAGACGCAGACTCCTGCGTTCGTGTCGGAGTCGGAGGGTGACGTGCGCGTGTCGAACCCGCTGAACACCCGGGAGCCGTACATTCGGCGCGTGCTCCTTCCCTCGATTCTGCGCCGGGTGGAATACAATTTCGCTCGTGAGGCCAGGGATATCCGCCTGTTCGAGCTCGGAACCTCTTTCCGCACGGCGGGGGTGGGGGCGCCACCCCGGGAAGAGACCCATCTCGCGGTGGCTCTGACCGGTCGCCGTGCGCCGGCGCACTGGTCGGAGGACAGCCCGGGCTACTCGGTTTGGGAGATCAAGGGCTTGGCCGAGCGGATGGCCGGTAAGGCCTACCGGGGGCGCGCGACCGTTGAGCCGGCGGCCGAGGCGAACGGACTCTTCGCGCCCGCTGCCTCTTTCGTGATCCGCGGGCCCGGTGGAGACGAGGTGGGGAAGGCCGGACTGGTAGCGGAGGGCGTCGTCGATGCGCCCGTCTGGGCAGGCCCGGTCTGGGGCATTGAGTTGACGCTCCCCGCCGACGTGCCCGATCAGCCTCCGGTCACCTATCAGCCGCTGCCGCAGTTCCCGAGTTCGGAACGGGATCTGGCGCTTCTGGTCCCGATGGAGACGGCGGCCCAGAGGGTCCTGGGCTTGATCTCGGACCGGGCTGGTGATCTCCTCGAGTCGGTGGACGTGTTCGACCTCTACGAGGGAGAGGGACTCGGAGAAGGAGTTCGATCGATCGCCGTGCGCTTGCGTTTCCGGTCGTCGGATCGGACCCTCAAGGACAAGGAAGTCGATCGGGTGGTGAAGCAGGTTCTCGTGCGACTCAAGGAGGAGTTGGGTGTCGAACACCGAGGGTAGTGCCGGCCAGGCCGAGATCTCAGCCCTTCGAGAACTCGAGGCGGCGCTGGGCCGTCTCATTCAGGAACTCACCCTGACCCGCGGACGGGCTTCCGAGGCCGAGGCCAAGAGTGCCGAGTTGGCTGAGATCGTGAAGCGTTTCACCGGCGACGAGGGTGAAGCCGGACGTCTTCTGACCCGGCTTCAGAGTCTGGAGGCCGAGAACGCCGACCTGCGGGCGCGGTTCGATCGCGGCCGGCAGGGAGTGGAGCGTCTGCTGGCCCGCATCAAGTTCCTGGAGGAGCAGCGATGAGTGCCGAGAAGTCTTCAGTGACGGTGAGGATCGCCGGTGAGGAGCACACGATCCGGGCGAATACCGAACCTGCGTACACCAAGAAGTGCGCACGCCTGGTCGACGATCGGATCCATGAGATTCGTTCGCAGTCGGGGCTGATCGAGGGCCACAAGGCTGCCATTCTCGCTGCCCTGTCGATCGCCGACGAGATGTTTCAGGCCCGTGCGGAGGCCGATCGTGTGCGCGACGGAATTGCTTCTGACGCGTCGAGATTGGTCCAGCGGATCGAGAGCGAAATCAAGGGGAGCTGACTCGGGTTCGGCTTGCATTGGGGTCCCTGTGATTCCTATTCTCACGGTGTAACGGAGAAGTCCCTCCCGCCGCATCGTTGCCGCGCCGGGGGTTGGCTTCCACAGACTGCTCACCTTCGGTCCGTATCGGGCTGATTTCGGAGTCGATACATGGGTACCCCGCTGGTTATCACGCTAGCGGCGGCCATTGGACTTGTACTGGGGGGAATCGTCGGTTCCGCCATCGCGCGGAATCGGGAGAAGGCACGCCGCGAACTCGAGAAGCGACAGGCGACCGATGATGCGTCGCGGATCCTGAGGCGAGCCGAGGACGAGGGCGAGAACCTCCGCAAGGCAGGCGAGCTGGCAGGCCGCGAAGAGGGCTTCCGACTGAGGGAGTCCTGGGAGAAGGAAGAGGGCCGTCGTCGGGAGGAGGTCGAGCGCCTGGAGCGGCATCTTCAGGAGCGCTCAGACGGGATCGACCGGCGGTTTGATCGGCTCAACGCCCGCGACTCCGAGTTGGAGGCGCGCGTGGCCGAGCAGGAAGCCAGAGCCCAAAGTCTCGGCGAGCGGGAGGCGGGAGTGGAGGCTCAGGAGGCAGCTGCTCGGGAACGCCTCCAGAAGCTCGCTGGCCTGTCTGCCGAGGAGGCGCGCAAGAAGCTCGTGGAGGACCTCACGGATGAGGCCCAGGCGGAAGCCGCCAACATGCTGCGGGAGATCAAAGAGCAGTCGCAGCGCGAGGCTGATCGGGAGGCCAAGAAGATCATCGCCCTCGCGATCCAGCGCATGGCCGCAGACCAGACGGCCGAGACCACCGTGTCCGTGGTCCAGCTTCCTTCCGAAGAGATGAAGGGGAGGATCATCGGCCGCGAAGGTCGGAATATCCGTTCCTTCGAGCAGGCGACCGGGGTAGACGTGATCATCGATGACACCCCCGAGGCCGTGGTCCTCTCAGCGTTCGATCCTGTTCGTCGCGAGGTTGCGAGGTTGGCTCTCGAGCGCCTCATCGAAGACGGGCGAATCCATCCCGGACGGATCGAGGAGGTTGTGGACAAGGCCTCGAAGGAGGTCGAAGAGGGCATGGTGGAGGCTGCTGAGGAGGTGCTCTACGAGCTCGGTGCACACAACGTGCACCGGGTGATCGTGAAGACCCTCGGACGGCTCCGGTACCGCACTTCCTATGGACAGAATCAGCTTCAGCATGCCAAGGAGGTCGCGCTGCTGGCCGGCAACATGGCTGCGGAGATGGGGCTCGACGTGCAGGCCGCCAAGCGGGCTGGAATTCTCCACGATGTCGGCAAGGGCATGACTCACGAGCACGAGGGCACCCACGTGGAACTCGGTTACCGGCTCTGCAAGAAGCACGGGGAGTCGGAGGTGGTCCTGAACGCGATCCGTGCACACCACGACGAGGAGCCGCACTTCTTCGCGGAGACCTTCCTCGTGACTGCGGCCGATGCCATCAGCGGTTCCCGGCCCGGGGCTCGGCGGGAGATGTTCGAGGGCTACGTCAAGCGACTCGAGAAGCTCGAAGAGATCGCGATGGAGCATCCGGGGGTCGAGCGGTGCTTCGCCATCCAGGCCGGTCGCGAGCTCCGCGTGATGGTGCAGCCGGAGAAGATCGGGGACGGAGAGATGGCTCAGCTCTCGGAGGCCGTGGCCCGCCGCATCGAAGGTGAGCTTCAGTATCCGGGGCAAATCAAGATTGTGGTCGTGCGGGAGACGCGGGCCATCGACTTCGCGAGGTGAAGGTATGGGGAGCATGAGCCCGCAGATCATTTCGGGCACGGAGATCGGCAACGAAATCCGCCGCGAGTTGGCTGAGACGGTGGCGCACCTCCGCGACGAGCATGGGGTCACGCCGGGCCTGTGCACGGTCTTGGTGGGTGACGATCCGGCGTCGCAGATGTACGTCGGGATGAAGAACAAGGCCGCGGCCAAGGTCGGTATCCACTCGAGGCAGATCACGCTGCCGTCCGACACGCCGGAGGCTGAACTCCTGGGCCTCGTCGAAGGTCTCAACGCCGATCCCGAGATCCACGGCATTCTCGTCCAGCTTCCTCTGCCGGATCACATCGACGAAGCCCAGGTGATCGAGGCGATCGATCCATCGAAGGACGTGGATGGATTTCATCCGATCAGCGTGGGCAGGCTGGCCACGGACTCAGGCGTCTTCTTCGCGCCCTGCACGCCGGCTGGGGTCATCGAGATGCTCATGCGCAGTGGACACGATCCGGCGGGCAGGCACTGCGTGGTCGTGGGCCGGTCCAACATCGTCGGAAAGCCGATGGCCGCCTTGCTCACGAGAAAGGCGCCGGGGGGCAACGCGACGGTGACGGTTTGCCATTCCCGCACCCCGGACCTGGGAGCCGTCACCCGCACCGCCGAGATTCTCATCGTGGCGATCGGGCGACCCGAGATGATCACCGCAGAGATGGTCAGCCCCGGGACGGTCGTGATCGACGTGGGGACCCACCGTGTGGACGCGCCGGACACCGAGAAGGGGTATCGCCTGTGCGGGGATGTCCTGTTCGACGAAGTGAAGGAAGTCGCCGAAGCGATTTCACCGTCCCCCGGGGGGGTTGGCCCCATGACCATCACCATGCTCCTGGCCAACACCGTGAAGTCTGCCGGGCTGGCCTGCGGGGCCGTCTAGAGCCGCCGCCTTGACGGACGATCAGAGCCTCGACCTGTTCGAGGACGCCGAGCCGGAGACCACTGAGCCGACGCCACCCGAGGCAGACGTGCGCGTGTGGTCGGTGTCTCAGGTCAACAGAGCGGTGCGATCGCTCCTGGAGAGCAGCGTGGATGCGCTCTGGGTGGCTGGTGAGGTCACGGGATGGACCCGGGCTCGCTCGGGGCACTGCTACTTCACGCTGAAGGACGACAAGGCTCAGATGCGCTGCGTGATGTGGGCCAGCGAGTCCCGGCGGCTTCCAGTGGATCCTGAAGAAGGGATGCAGGTCAAGCTCTTCGGAGCTCTCACCCTCTACGAAGCCCGCGGCGCGTACCAGATGTCGGTCCAGCGAGTGGAGGCGGACGGGGGCGAGGGCCTGTGGCAGATCGCATTTGAGAAGCTGCGCCAGAAGCTCGAGACAGAGGGCCTCCTCGATGCTGCGCGCAAGCGCCCGCTTCCGGCGTATCCGTCCTGCGTCGGCGTAGTGACCTCTCCTACCGGGGCCGCCCTTCAGGACATCCTGACGGTGTTGAGAAGGCGGGCGCCGTGGGTCCGCGTCGTGGTTGCCGGGTCGAGGGTGCAAGGCGAGAGGGCGTCTGAAGAAGTGGCACGAGCCATCGATAGCCTCGGCTCATCCGGCCTTCCGGACGTGGTCATCGTGGGTCGGGGCGGTGGATCCCGCGAGGACCTGTGGGCGTTCAATGAAGAGCCTGTTGCCCGGGCGATCATTCGCTGCCCGGTGCCGGTCGTATCGGCCGTCGGACACGAGGTCGACGTCACCATCTCCGATCTCGTGGCGGATCTCAGAGCGCCGACTCCTTCGGCCGCCGCGGAGGCTGTCGTGCCGGACCGAGCCACGCTGCTCGAGCAGATCCGGGTGCTCCCCGAGCGTCTGGCGAGGGGGTTGAGAAGCACGGTGCAGGGGAGGAAACGGCTCCTCGCCGATCGTGACGACGCCCTGGGGCGCAGCATGCGGCGGAGGCTGGAGCCCGCTCGGCAGTCGGTCGATGTCACGTGGACCCGCCTGGAGCGGGCCCTCGGGAGTACTCTGGAGCGCCGGCGGCAGCGATTGGGGGCACTGGCAGGCAAGTTGGAGGCACTGTCCCCTCTGGCCACCCTCGAGCGTGGGTATGCGGTGGCGCGCACCCAGGAGGGGGCGCTGCTCAACGAGGTCGCAGATTTTCCCGCAGGGCGGAAGTTCCTGCTGCGGGTGCGTGACGGGAGCGTGGAATGCGAAGCACACGAACGCGTGAACGAGGGATAGACGTGACGACCGAACGAAACAGCGACGACGTGGGGAGCGACGAGGTGACGCTCGAATCGCGGCTGGAACGCCTCGAGGTCATTCTGGCGAAGTTGGAGACCGGCGAGGTAGAGCTCGAGGAGGCATTGACGCTCTTCGAAGAGGGAGTGGGGCACGTGAGGAGCGCCGAGGGTATCCTATCTCGAACCGAGCTGAAGGTGGAGGAACTCCTCGCCAGAGGGGACACCGCAGAGCTGGAGAACGAGAACGCAGGGTGAGCCACACCTTCGACCTGAGGGCGCACCTCGCCGCGGAACGCGTCCCGGTGGAGGCTGCACTCGAGCGCGCACTGGAGGGCCTGGAGGAGCAGCTGCCGTTGGATGTGGGTCGCGCGGCCCGGCATGGGGTCATGTCCGGAGGCAAGCGCCTTCGCCCGATTCTCTGTGTGGAGGCGTTCCGTGCATGCGGCGGGGTGGT
Organism: Gemmatimonadota bacterium; assembly: GCA_039587465.1. Lineage (GTDB taxonomy): Bacteria > Gemmatimonadota > Gemmatimonadetes > Longimicrobiales > Gaopeijiaceae > JBDHIL01. The sequence goes on from JBDHIL010000018.1 coordinate 52,562, forward strand.
GGGAGCCGCGACATACGACGTCGCTGCATCGCTGGAGATGATCCACGCATACTCTCTCATGCACGATGATCTGCCGTGCATGGACGACGCCGAGCTCCGGAGGGGCCGCCCCACCACCCACCGCGAGTTCGGCGAGGAGCTGACGATGCGTGCCGGGGCCGCACTGATCCCGGCAGCGGCGCTGCAGACGATGAATGCAGCTCGACGGATGGGGACTGGCGAAGCCACCGCTGCACGCGCGGCCCGGGTCGTCATGGAAGCAGCCGGTGCCGGGGGGATGATCGGTGGACAGTGGCTCGACCTCATGGGGGAGGGCAGCCGCCTCACGTCGGACGAACTCGACGGGCTCCATCGGCGGAAAACCGGTGCGCTGCTGTCGGCTTCACTTCAGCTGGGCGGGATCGTGGCCCATGCCGACGAAGCCGTCCTGGCCGGTCTCCTCGATTACGGACGGGCGATCGGCCTGGCCTTCCAAATTGCCGACGACATTCTCGACAAGACCCGCTCCGTCGACGAGCTGGGGAAGAACCCGAGCGATGACGCGCTCGACAAGTCCACGTACGTGTCGCTCCATGGGTTGGAGGAAGCCGGGCTCAGGGCCCGGAAGCTGGTGGCCGAAGCCCACCTGGCCTTGGAGCGGGCCGGTCTGAACGCGCCCGCGCTGCATGCATTGGCCGGGTTCGTCATCGAGAGGGATCACTGAGAGCCTTCCGAAGGGTGTTCGGTATGCTCCTTGCGGATATACTTACTAGCGATCGAATCATCATGACTTCGAGGCGAGGACTCCTTGTCCCTTCTGGACCGTATCCGATATCCCGCTGATCTCCGGGACCTCCCGCAGGAGGAGCTCGAGGCCGTGGTCGACGCCGTGCGTGCGCGGCACATCGATGTCGTCTCACAGAAGGGCGGCCACTTCGGTGCGACCCTTGGCGTCGCTGAACTCAGTGTGGCCCTCCACTACGTGTTCGACACCCCGCGGGACCAACTGGTCTGGGACACCGGCCATCAGGCGTACATCCACAAGATCCTGACCGGCCGCAACGAGAGTCTGCCGACGATCCGCCAGAAGGACGGCCTGGCTCCATTTTGCCGCCGGGACGAGTCGGAGTACGACGCGTTCGGCGCCGGGCACGCGGGTACGTCGATTTCTGCGGCCTGGGGCATGGCGGTGGGCCGAGATCTTTCGGGAGACGACTTCAAGGTCGTCGGGATCATCGGCGACGGGGCCATCGGCTGCGGGCTGGCTTACGAGGCTCTGAACAATGCCGGCCACACGGGTCGGGACTTCATCGTCATCCTCAACGACAACGACATGTCGATCGCTCCAAACGTCGGAGCGATGAACAAGTACCTCACGGGGATGATCACGAACCCGGCCTATAACAAGGTACGGAACCTCGTGAAGGAGCTTCTCCACAAGGCGCCAGCGCCTCTGGCAGGCATCGCGGGTCGGCTCGAGGAGAGCATCAAGCACATGCTGACCCCGGGCCTCATCTTCGAGGAGCTCGGATTCCGTTATGTGGGTCCGGTGGACGGCCACAACGTGCGGGAGCTCGTCGATGCGCTCTCCGGTGTGAAGAGTCTCAAGGGCCCGATCCTCGTGCATGTGCTCACTCAGAAGGGCAAGGGCTTCTCGCACGCGGAGCATGATCCGTGGACGTGGCACGCCGCTGCGCCGTTCGACAAGGTGACCGGACAGGGGCTGAAGAACACCGGCGGGCTGCCGCGCTATCAGAAGGTCTTCGGACAGGGCCTGGTCGAGCTCGCGGACGCTGATCCGCGTGTCGTCGCCATCACCGCTGCGATGCCGGACGGCACGAGCACGGACATCTTTCAGAAGGCCTATCCCGACCGGTGCTTCGACGTGGGCATCGCGGAGGGCCATGGCGTGACCTTCGCGGCGGGTCTCGCGACGCAGGGGATCCGGCCTGTCGTGGCCATCTATTCGACGTTCCTGCAGCGGGCGTATGACAACATCGTGCACGATGTCGCCCTGCAGAGTCTGCCGGTGGTCTTCGGCATGGACCGGGGGGGCGTCGCGGGTGAGGACGGCCCGACACATCACGGGACCTTGGATATCGCCTACATGCTGTCGATTCCGGGCATGACCGTGACCGCCCCGAAGGACGGCAGCGAGATGCTGGCCCTTCTGCGGATGGGGACGCAGCAGGACCAGGGCCCCTGGTCCGTCCGCTGGCCCCGCGACTCGGTCCCTCGGCAGGTACCGCCGCTGGCAGAGATCCCCGATGTGGAAGTGGGCTCGTGGGAGGTCCTGCGCCGGGGGAGCGACGTGGCGATCCTGGCAGTCGGGACCATGGTCGAGCCGGCCCTGCGTGCCGCTCACGATCTGGAGGAGGAGGGGATCCTCTGCACGGTGGTCAACTGCCGGTTCCTCAAGCCCTATGACGCCGCGGTGCTAGATGAGGTCGTCCAGACGCACCCTGTCGTCCTGACCGTCGAGGAAGGGCAGTTGGCGAACGGATTCGGTGCCTTCATGTCCCGGGAGATCGATGGACTGGGGCTGGACGTTCGCCCCCGCGTCGACTCGATGGGAATTCCGGACGAGTGGGTAGAGCATGGTGCGCGCCAGATTCTTCTTGAGGATCTCGGGTTGGATTTCGCTGGAATCGCCCGGAGGGTGCGGCTGTTGTCGGGTAAGAAGCGGGCTGCTTCGTTGGAGAGCGCATGAGCCCGAAGGGGGACTCCCCCGCAGCCCCCGAGGAGATTCGCCGGATTGGGGTCGTGCTGAGGCGGAGGCGGTCGGATGAGGATGCCGTCCTCCGGCGCTTGACCGGATTCTGCGCGGCCCGCGGGGTCGAACTGGACTTCGAGCCCGAGGCCGACCAACCCCATGAGGTCCGCCCCATCGACCTGGACGGGAGCGCCCTCGACCTCGTCCTGTCCCTCGGTGGCGACGGTACTCTGCTTCGCGCCGCCCGTTTTGCCACCCAGCACGGGTTGCCCGTGTTGGGGATCAACCTCGGGCGGCTGGGCTTTCTCACCAGCACTGCAGAAGTAGACATGGAGTGGGGACTCGATCGCCTGCTGGCGGGTGACTACGCTCTCGACCGCCGCTTCACGCTCCAGGCCGAGATCTGGGGACCCGATGCGCTCGTGCCCCCCGTGCACATGGCCCTCAACGACTTCGTGATCCATACCTCGGGTGCGGCTCGGGTGACACCGCTGCATCTTCGTGTGGGGCGGGGGGAAGACTCCGACGCGATCGGCAGTTTCTCCGCCGATGGGGTGATTCTCGCGACTCCCACGGGCTCCACGGCCTATTCGATGTCGGCCGGGGGTCCCATCGTCGTGCCGGGTGTCGAGTGCATAGCGGTCACCGCGATCTGCCCACATTCCCTGACGGTGCGTCCCCTGGTCGTGCCGGCTGCCGAGGAGATCACCGTGATGCCGCTCGATCCGGACCATGACCTGCAGGTGACGGTCGATGGTCAGGTGGCTCGCAGCCTCGGGTCGGGGGACCGAGTCATCGTGTCCCGTGGGCCCGATGAAGTCCACCTGGTCCGTATGCCCGGGCAGACCTTCTTCGGGACGATGCGGGGGAAGCTCAACTGGGCAGGCCGGGCCCCCGAACGGGGTTGACCCTCATCTCCCTCGCGGGCACCGCACCATTGAGTCGCCCCACGCTCTCCCTCTAGTTTCCCGGATGCTCGTCGAACTACGCATTCGCGACTACGCAGTCGTAGAAGACCTCACGCTCGCCCTCGGGCCGGGACTGAACGCGCTCACCGGTGAGACCGGGGCGGGAAAGTCCATCATCGTGGGCGCCCTGTCCCTCCTGCTGGGGGAGCGCGCCTCGTCGGGGGTCGTGCGCGTGGGTGCAGAGCGTGCATCGGTGGAGGCCGTGTTCGACGTCGGGGGCCGCGAAGACCTGCTGGGCCGTCTCGACACGCTGGGTTACCAGGCCGAGGACGGCCTCCTGATTCTTCGACGGGAGGTCGCCGCCGAGGGCAGGAACCGCTCCTGGGTGAACGGATCGCCGGCTACCGCGGGGGTGGTGGGAGACCTCGGCGCTGCCCTCGTGGACCTGCATGGGCAGCACGAGCACCAGACACTTCTTCGCCCCGCACAGCAGAGGGGTATCCTCGACGCGTTCGCAGGCTCCGTGGAAGCGGCGCGCGACGTGGCTCGCATCCACGCCAGAGTGGAGGAGTTGCATCGACTTCTCGAATCACGTGAGGACCGCCTCCGCGAAATCGAGAGCCGCTCCGACTTTCTGCGTTTTCAGCTGGATGAGATGGACGGCGCCAGGCTGGTGGCGGGGGAGGATCAGGAGCTGGAAGCGGAGGTGGGCAGGCACGAGCACGCCGAGGAACTCCTCGAGGGTGCGGGAGGGGTCCACGAGCGTCTCTACGCGGGTGACGACTCCCTCGCGGATGGGCTGGCGGAGGTAAGGACTGCGCTGGCCAAACTCGCGCGCTACGACCCGGCGCTGCTGGAGATCGGTCAGCTCCTGGAGGAAGCGTACCACAACGTGAACGAGGTCGGGCGCCGCATGGGGGACTATGCGGAAGCCGTGGATCACGATCCTCGCCGCCTGGAGGCGGTGCGGTCCCGCCTGGACCTTATCTTCCGTCTGAAGAGGAAGTACGGACCTGAGCTGGCCGATGTTCTGGAGACGGCGCAGCGGGTTCGGGCCGAGCTGGCCGAGTTGGAGGAGGCGGACCACGACCTGGCGGAGCTTCGCGCAGAGGCGGCCGCGTTGACCAAAGAGCTGCACGCGGCCGCTGAAGCGCTGACGGTCCGCCGCCGGGCGGGCGCGTTGAGCATGTCGAAGGCGGTCATGGCAGTCCTGCCCGAGCTCGGCATCCCCGGGGGTACCTTCGAGATCCACCTCAAGGAGTTGGATGCCATTGGGGCGGGGGGGGCGGAATCTTTGGAGTTCCTGGTGGCTCTCAATACTGGCTTCGAGCCGATGCCACTGCGGCGCATCGCCAGCGGCGGCGAGATGTCGCGCGTCATGCTCGCCCTGAAGTCGATCCTGGCCGGTGTGGATCGGGTTCCCGTGCTCGTGTTCGATGAGATCGATGCGGGCATCGGAGGAGTCGTCGCAACTGCCGTCGCCGAGAAGCTCGCGCAGGTCGCGAGGGAGCATCAGGTTTTCGTCGTCACGCACCTTGCTCAACTCGCATCGCGGGCCACCGGGCATTTTGTCGTCGAGAAGGACGACGCGGAGGGCCTCAGCGCGACGACCGTCCGCCACTTGGCCGGAGACGAGAGAGTCGAAGAGATCGCGAGGATGCTCGGTGGCGACCCTGGGTCGTCGGCCTCACGTGAGCACGCCAGGGAGCTCCTGGGCGCCGAAGCCTAGTCCGAGCCCCAGATCCTGCGGAAGATGCGGAAGCCCAGTTCCAGTCTCGTGGTCTTCGGAGTGCGGCCACCGCGGCCGGCGACCGCGTAGATCAGGCGCGCGTTGAACTCGAGCGGTGATCCGGTCAGACCTTCGCGCCACGTCTGCATCGTCGAGTACGTGAGGCCCAGGCCAGCCTCCTGGAGTGTCACGCTGCTCTCGTGTTCCAGGTCCGAGGGATCGACGGGGATACCGCCAATGGCTGCATCCCCGATGATCTCGTAACCGTCCGCGCCCTTCGAGAAGTAGCGATAGTCGGCGCTGAGCGAGAGCTGGTCTGTCATGTGCCAACGCGGTGACGCGGAGATCGCGAAGTACGATCCCGGAGTCCAGCGTACCAACCGCTTCGACGCGAGTGGGACGAGCACGACCTCATGGGGCGCCACGCGCATGATGAGCGAATCGGTCTGCTGGATGCCGTACCGCAGGGCGGCGCGGAAGGCGAGGCTCTCTCCGATGCGCAGTGCTCCGAACAGGCTCGCCTCGAGGTCCACCTGGCCGTCGCCGGAGCTCATGTCGAGGAATACGTCGGCGTCATCTACCAGGCCCGTGCCGAGCCGGGCGAGCCCCCCACCGACCAGGAGGTAGCTGAAGCGCGGGGTCGCGGTGCCTGAGTCCCGTACCTCGCCTTGCAGCAGGCGCACGGCGGCATGGACTTCGACATCCCCGAGTTCCCAGAGGCTCTCCACATCCGCGAGGGGGCTCGCGGCGTACCCTGATCCGGGCTCAGTCACGATCCCGGCGAGCGTCTCGGCATCCACCAGGGCGGTCGCGAACGGCAGGGTCACTCCGGTGGAGGCCAGGCCGGCTGCCGAGAGGTCCGCGTCCAGGCTCGTGAGGGCAGCCGCCAGGGCCGTAGCCGCAGTGGAGCCCACAGTCGGGAAGAAGGGCGAGGCGGAATAAGCACCCTGGCTGCCCGCCAGAAAAGCCTCGGCTCGATCCGCCAATGCGCCAGCGCTCTGGCAGTTGGGCGCGCCAGCCTGACAGGCAGCGTTTGCCCAGGACCGTGCGTTGGTGGCGGCGTCGGCCAGGCGCTGAAGGGCCAGGCCGACCTGCGATCCAGAGGTGATCGCGGGGTTCACGCCCAGTTCCGGCGCCTGGTCAGGGGTAAAGGCGAAATCCAGTGTCGTGCGATTCTGGACCCATGGGACCGTGGCACCGACGGTGAGCCAGTCGAAGATGCCCAATTCGAGGCTCAGATCGATTCGGGTGACGTCCTTCTTGATCTCGCCCAGGGCGGCGCCGATCGAGCGCGAGAAGCCGGCGTCCGTGGCCAGGGAGCGGAGCTGGCTCTCGAGTTCCTCGATCCCGGGAAAGAGTGAGGCGCCGGTCGGATCGCTGAGGTCGTCGCCCAGGGACTCTTCGACATTCTCGCCGGAAGCGTTCACGCCGAAGCGGGAGTCCCAGGATGAGTAGGAAGACGAGAAATCCAGGCGCGCCCGGCCTGCGGGCACCAGGGGATCCTTCAAGACCTGGGCATGGCCCGCCGCAGTGCAGAACAGGGTCCCCGACACCAGTCCGAGAACGGTCATTCCCAGGCGCCAGCGTACCGAACCCAGGGGTCGGAGCGGCCGGTAGTGGACTGGGAGATATGACTTCATGCGGTGGCGGTAGAAGGGCTGCAGGGGCCAATGATTCTGGGCCGGAATGCCGCGTAAAGGTAAGCTGTCGCAGGTGTGGTCGGAACTACGGAACGCCTGTTTCTCCGGACGCCGTTCTGCCTTGACCCTTCTTTGGGTTCTCTCTAGCTTCTTCAGCACGCAAAACATGCGGGAATAGCTCAGTTGGTAGAGCACAACCTTGCCAAGGTTGGGGTCGCCGGTTCGAGTCCGGTTTCCCGCTCTTGAAGGGGGGCGACAGGTCGGGCACCCGATGCTGTGCCCCCCTTCTCAGTATCTGGTGTACCACCAGACAAAACGGCGCCGTAGCCAAGCTGGTAAGGCAGAGGACTGCAAATCCTCGATCCCCGGTTCGAGTCCGGGCGGCGCCTCTAGAAGGGAGTCGTGGACCAGCGGGTCCGCGGCTCCCTTCTCTGGTTTGTGCCCGGATGAGAACCGGCGGTTCGAGCCGAGCGCCCTGGGCGCTCGGGGTGGACACGTTGTGAACCGCGACACCACGGGGCGGAGCGAAGTGAGTCCGGGCGGCGCCTCTCAGGAACCGGCAGCCTCGGCTTCGAGGACAAGCTGTGGAATGCGGCGGAGCTGCTCCACAATGACACGGACCCCCCCCCCGAAGATAAGCATGTCGCACTCGGGCTGATCTTCCTGAAGTACATCTCTGACCCCCACGAGGAGCGCACCGGCGCCCCCGAGGGCGGCGGCCAGGGAACTGCC
>JBDHIL010000080.1:0-3522 GCA_039587465.1 Gemmatimonadota bacterium
ACCCAGACGATGATCGGATCCGCGCTGCTCTTTCAGGGGGACGCCGAGACGGCTCTGCAGACTCTCCTGCTCGAAGAAGACGAAGCCTTCTCGGCACCCTCTCTGGCGATGGCATACCATGCGTTGGAGCGCTTCGCAGAATCTGACGAAGCACTGGCTCGGGCGATCGAAGCCGACTCGGAGCCCGTGGCGATCGCCCAGGCGTACGCCTACCGGTCTGATGCGGACTCCGCCCTGGACTGGCTGCGCCGGGGTTTCGAGTCGGGGCGCGACAACGATACAGGAGACCCTTCTCTCGATCCGGCCTGGGGCTCACTCGTCGATGATCCGCGATGGCAGTCGCTCCTGACCGAGTACGGCTTCGCCACGGATCAGCTTGCTGCCATGGAGTTCCGGATCAGTGTTCCGCAGTGAGCTGGCGGCCGGTGCCGCCAGACGGATAGGAAGTTCAACGGGCCTTTCGTGGCCGGAAGCGAGGTGGGATGGGCACGAGTTGACGAGGCAGAGCAGGGGAGACGAGGAGGCGGGGGGCGACGCGGGCGCGAGAGTGTGGCGAGCGAGCGGGGAGAGCTGAGGATGTGGTAATGGGCCGACGAGATGCGCGGATGGGCGGGGAAGACGCTGGGAGGAGAATCCCGGGCTGGCCGGCCGGGTTCGGGAGCCTCAGAGATCGAAGTCGTGGGGCGTGGACTGGTCGAACTCGAGGGCACCGACGCGAAGCGTTGGTCGGGGATGGGCTCGGGCTCGGCGGAAGGGGCAAGCGCTCCAGATACCGTCGTCGCCGTGCAGCGACTGATCGAGGGGATCGAAGCCTGGGGAAGGCGACGGATAGGAAATCCAACCGGGGTGGGAAGCTAGGTAGGCTCAGCGTGGTGGGAGGACCTGGCGATGTCTGGCGTCGGGTCCGCTGAGGCCCTGCCACAGAGCGAGCGTGTCGCCCGGGTATCCGTACCGGGTAGCACGCACAAGACGAATACCCGCGCCGGAGCGCTCTAGGATCCCGCTCCCGCGACCTCGCCCCGTCGCGCAGCCTCCGCGATGTGTTCGGCGGCCCGAAACGCCAGTGCCTGGATCGTCATGGTCGGCTGTCCACGCCCGGAAGACACGAGGCTGCTGCCGTCGCAGATGAAGAGGTTCGGCACGTCGTGCGCGCGGTGGTAGCGATCCACGACCGATGACCCCGGGTCGTCTCCCATCCGGCAGGTGCCGAGGAGGTGGGAGCTGGTCGGGTCCGAATCGGCCCCGTTCTCGCCCCAGATGCGGGTCGCCCCCGCGGCCTCCATCAGCTCTTCGGCGCGGTCCTCGAAGAACTCCATGGTGCGCGCGTCGTGAGCATGGTCCGCATAGGTGGTCCGCAGCGCGGGCCGGCCCCAGCGGTCCGTGAGGGTCGGATCGAGCGACACGCTGTTCGTGGAGACGGGAAGTGAGGTCGTGTGCCCCACGAATGCGGCCGTGTGCGTGAAGAACTCGTTGAGTGACGCCGCGTACTCGGCGCCCCATCGCGGTCCATCCGGAGGAACCGCCCAGTCCGCGAATGCCAGAGGTGTGCCGTCGGCGGCGCACCGCGAGTCGATGCCACCGCCTCCGTAGAATCCGAGGGCCGGATCGATCGTGTAGAAGTCGTGAATCACCCGGGTCGCCGGAATGCTCCGAAAGGCGTTCACGGGCTGCTCGAAGACCCCGACGGTCCAGGACCATCCGTTGAACATGAGGTTGCGGCCCACCATCCCGCTCGAATTGGCCAGCCCGTCCGGAAACCGGTTCGATTCGGACAGAAGGAGCAGCCGGGGTGTCTCCGCACCGTTCGCAGCGAGAATTACCGCTCGGGCCTGCTGCCGGTGTTCAACGCCCTCGGCGTCCCAGTACACCACGCCCGTCGCACGTCCGGCGGCGTCCGTCTCCACACGGTGCACGGTGCTCAAGGTCCGGATCTCGCACCGGCCCGTCGCCTCGGCCTGCGGGATCATCGCGACCAGGGTGGACGACTTGGCACCAAACTCACAGCCGAACCCCCAGCAGAACCCACAGTGGACGCACGGGGCGCGTCCATTGTGGGGCTCGGACAGGATCGCCACAGGGGCCGGGTACGCCTGATACCCGAGGGTCCGCCCACCGCGCTCCAGCAGCACACCGGGAGACTTCACCGGCATCGGCGGACACGGATAGTCCCTGCTCCGTCTCGGATCCCAGGGACCCGCCAGGCCCGAGACCCCGATCTCCCAGTCGACGCGGCTGTAGTACGGCTCGAGGTCGTCGTAGCTGATGGGCCAATCCGCCACGGAGGCGCCCTCGATCGGGCCGATCAGGCTCCGCTCGCGGAAGTCGATGTCCCGGAAGCGCCAGTAGTTGGCGGCGAAGTGCACGCTGCTGCCGCCCACGTTATGGGCATAGCTGAGGGCGTCCCGGGGCTCGGCCGTGCCGTCCTCCGTGCGCCGATAGGTCTGGGGATGTCCCTGCCTCGCACCCCAGGTCAGCTCGCCGGTGTTCTTGTAGGCCCACTCATCGTGCCGGAACTCCGCCGACTCGATGCGCGGGCCCTGCTCGAGGACGACCACCGTGAACCCGGCCACCGAGAGCTCTCGGGCCATGACGCCGCCCGCCGCCCCGGAGCCCACGATCACGAAGTCGACGTCGTCGCTCGTCTGGAAGACCCTCCGCGCCCCGCTCACTCTCCCTTCTCCACGTAGTCGGCGTCGTAGTAGCCGAACGGAGGCTGGTCCGGGCCCTGCAGGTCGAAGCCGATCAGCCTCCACCCCACTTCGTCGCGATTCCCGCCGTACGAGGGGTGCGAGAACATCCCGGCGAGGGTCAGATACCGGACCGTGCCGAAGAATTCCGTCTCTTCGATCGCCTCGAGAGCGGCGATCTGATCGGCTTCGGGAAGCGCCGAGAAGGTGGCGCCACCGTGCTCACTCCCCACGCTCTCCAGCAGTCCCTCGAGACCGCTTCTCACGGCCTCCAGGGAACCGGACTCAAGGTCCGCCAGGGCCCCGTCGATGAAGTGGATGACCCCCGCCTCCGAGGCCCCGCCGACCTCGCCGGAGGGCATGATTCGGGAGGCGATCGCGTCGAGGTCGGCGGCCTCACGAACGCTCAGGACTCGGAAGGCGGCGCCCTCGTCTCTAGCCGTGCAGGCGGTGCCCCAGGTGGCCAGCGCAGCCGGCAGGGTCAGGGCGATTCGGGATCCGGCCAGCGCCGTGCCCGTCCGGGCAACGAAGGTTCTGCGTTTCAAGGTGTGCCGCGCGAAGATCGAGGGGGAGAGCCGCATGGTATGCCCGGACGAAGCAGATGTCCAACCGCATGAAGAACGGGCGGCTGTACGAGGGGGAGACGCTGGACGAGGTGTGGCCGCGGGCACGGATAGGAAGTTCAAAGGGACGTTCGTGGCAGGAGACGAGGTAGGACGGGGCAGGGTGTGACGAGGGAGAGCGGCGGGGGGGCGGTCCGCCACCGGGAGGCTGGAGAAGGCATCTTCGTCACACCCGAGATGCGCAGCGCCGCCGAGCAGCTGTTCAATGGCGC
>JBDHIL010000081.1:0-3479 GCA_039587465.1 Gemmatimonadota bacterium
GAGTACGAAGAGCTGTCCAGGCTTTGGAGCCAGACCTGGCGGGAGCTTGCCCAGTTGAGTCGTGTGTTTCGAGCAACGCGGCCGTAGCGACGCGCTCGGAGGGCTAGTGGCTAGTGGCTAGGTCTCTTTGTGCCCGGGGCTCCCTAACCTTTCTGTGCCGTTTCGGGTATACTTCAGGCTTCGCTCCATCCGAATTCCCACCCGGCGGCGTGGTGGCCTTTGGCGCCCGTTCGCGGCCGTGGTGAAGACTGATCCAAATGTTCAAATCCGCGATAAAATCCCTTCTGGGCTCTCGCCACAAGCGTGAGGCCAAGAAGCTCCAGCCCATCATCGACGAGATCAACCGGGTCTACGAGGGACTGGAGAGTCTGTCCGAGAGCCAACTCAAGGCGAAGACCGACGAGTTCAGGGGGCGGATCGGGAAGGCAACGGCTGAACTAGAGGGCGAGATCGAGAAGAAGCGGGATGCCAAGCGGCACTCCGAAGACCCGCTGGAGCGCGAGAAGCTCTCGCTGGAGATCTCCAGCCTCGAGAAGGACCTCCTCGAGGTCGTCGAGAACACCCTGGAGGAGATCCTCCCCGAGGCGTTCGCGGTCGTGAAGGAGGCATGCCGGCGGCTCCTGGGCACCGAACTCACCGTCACGGGCCAGACGCTCGTCTGGGACATGGTGCCCTACGACGTACAGCTCGTCGGCGGCATCGCCCTGCATCGTGGGACGGTAGCAGAGATGGCCACGGGTGAGGGCAAGACCCTCGTCGCGACCATGCCCATGTACCTGAACGCACTGGCCGGCCGCGGCGCCCACCTGATTACGGTCAACACCTACCTGGCCCAGCGTGACGCCGAGTGGATGGGGTTGGTCTATCGGTACCTTGGCCTCACCGTGGACGTCATCGATCTGTACGACCCAGGGTCGCCGGAGCGCCAGGCCGCCTACAACGCCGACATCACGTACGGCACGAACAACGAGTTCGGGTTCGATTACCTGCGTGACAACATGGTGCACACGCTCCAGCAGCGAGTGCAGCGCCGCCACGCGTACGGCATCATCGACGAGGTCGACTCGATCCTCATCGACGAGGCGCGCACGCCCCTCATCATTTCTGGGCCAGTGGGCCGGGATACCTCCACGCCGTTCAAGCAGTTCAACTCGCTCGTCGCCGGGCTCTACAAGAAGCAGCTCCGGCTCACCAACGAGTTGGCTACCGAGGCCGAGAAGCACCTGGCCAGTGAGGACGAGGGCGAGCGGTACGAGGGTGGCGAGAAGCTGTTGGCGGTCAAGCGCGGTACTCCGAAGCACAAGAAGCTGCTCAAGCTGTTCGCAGACGATCCGAGCCTCCAAAACCTGGTGAACAAGGTCGAGGCCGACTACATGCGGGAGAAGCGCCTGCACGAAGTCGACGAGATGCTCTACTTCGCCATGGACGAGAAAGGGCACAACGTGCACCTCTCGGACCGTGGGCAGGACGAGATGAGCCCCGGTGACCCCGAGGCGTTCACCATCCCGGACCTTTCGGCAGATCTCGGAGCGATCGAAGAAGATGCGTCGCTGTCGGTCGATGAGAAGCGCGACCAGATCGCGGCTCTCGAGGCATCGTATGCTGCCAAGAGCCAGAAGATGCACGTGGTGCATCAGTTGCTGAAGGCGTACACGCTCTTCCAGAAGGACGAGAAGTACATCATCGGCGAGGATGGCACGATCGTCATCGTCGACGAGTTCACCGGCCGCCAGATGGCTGGTCGGCGGTGGAGCGACGGGCTCCACCAGGCCGTGGAGGCCAAGGAAGGGGTGGAGATCAAGGGCGAGACGCAGACGCTGGCCACCATCACCATCCAGAACTACTTCCGGATGTACGACAAGCTGGCCGGCATGACGGGGACAGCCGAGACCGAGGAGGGCGAGTTCCACCAGATCTATGGTCTGGATGTGCTCGTCATTCCGACGAACCGGCCCGTGGTCCGCGATGACCGAGACGACCTCATCTTCCGCACCAAGCGGGAGAAGTTCGTGGCCATCATCGACGAGATCGAGCGGCTCAATCGCCTCGAGCTCCCGGTGCTGGTCGGTACGACGAACGTCGACCTGTCCGAGACCCTGTCCCGCATGCTCAAGCGACGGGGCCTGAAGCATCAGGTGCTGAACGCCAAGCACCACAAGAGCGAATCCGAGATCGTGCGGGACGCCGGCCGCCCCGGCGCCGTAACCGTGGCCACCAACATGGCCGGCCGTGGAACGGACATTAAGCTCGGCCCCGAGGTAACGGAGCCGCGCACCGTCGGGTGGGTGAAGCAGAAGGGCCTGAATCTCGACGATGTCATGCCGGTCGACCCGGTCCGCGCGGAGAAGCTCAAGCTCAACGCGGACGACGATGTGCTCGAGGATGGGGGCCTTCAGATCCTCGGTTCCGAGCGGCACGATTCCAGGCGTATCGACCGCCAGCTCAGGGGCCGATCGGGGCGTCAGGGAGACCCTGGGGCATCGCAGTTCTACTTGTCCCTCGAGGACGACCTGATGCGCCTCTTCGGTTCTGAGCGCATCGCCAGCGTGATGGACAGGATGGGGGCGGAGGAAGGCGAAGTCATCACCCACGGCCTGGTGACGAAGTCCATCGGGCGCGCGCAGAAGCGCGTGGAGATGAACAACTTCGAAGCCCGCAAGCGACTGCTGGACTATGACGACGTCATGAACCAGCAGCGTGAGGTCATCTACGACCTTCGGCTGTTCGCGTTGGAGGGTGGGGAGGACCTGAAGGGCGAGCTCTGGGAGATGATCGAGCACGCCACCGAGGAGGCCATCGACGAGTACGCGTCCGAGGCCGACCAGCCCGATTCATGGGACCTGGCCGGGCTGAGGCGGCGCCTGCTCCTGGATCACTTCGTGGTGGTGGACGAGCTTCCCGAGCAGAACACGCTCGATCATGACATCGAGCGCCACGACATCGAGAATTGGGTGCTGTCGAGGTTGAAGGACCACTTCCACCGGAAGATCGACAGCCTCGGCGAACACGTCGAGCAGGTGATGAGCTTCGTCATGCTCTCGGTGATCGACGACAAGTGGAAGGACCATCTCTACGACCTCGACCACCTGAAGGCATCCATCAGCTTCCGCGGATGGGGACAGAAGGACCCGCTCGTCGAGTACAAGCAGGAGGCCTACGACATGTTCGTGGGCCTCATGAGCGATCTGCGAAAGACCGTTGCGACGTTCTTCTTCCGCGCCCAGTTCGGACCTCCTCAGCCGCAGCGACGAGTGCCGCAAAGGCTGATGTCCTCGGGGCCGACGGAGGCTCCGGGGACGGGGGTTGGGCGGGGCGCTGCGGCTGCTGGCGGCGTCGCGGCCCCCCCACGGCAGGCGCAGCCTGCGGTGGACGAGTTTGGGATGTCCAGTCGGGCGCAGAGTTCGGGGCCGGCTGGGTTGCCGGCGGGGCCGGATCCGCGGCGATTGGCTACGAATCGGGGGGAAGAGGCGGTCGCGAAG
>JBDHIL010000019.1:0-61403 GCA_039587465.1 Gemmatimonadota bacterium
CTCGGCATCGGCGGAAACACCGCCATCTTCAGCGTGCTCGACTCAGTGCTGCTCGAACCGCTGCCTTATGCGCAGCCAGATCAGTTGGTCCAGGTCTTCGAGCGGAATCCGGAGTTCTCGGTGGAGCGCGGCATCTCCTACACGGACCTCCCCGTGTCGGCGCACAACTACCGTGACTACCGCGAGTCGAACACCGTCTTCTCAGAGATGGGATGGGTTGGACAGACCGGTGACAACGGTACCGTCAATCTCGTCGGTGGTGACCGCCCGGAGCGCGTCAGCGGCGCGATGGCTTCTGCCTCGCTTTTCACGGTCCTCGGGACCCCGCCGATGCTGGGCCGGATCTGGAACGACGACGAGGACGGCTTCACCTTCGACGGTGCCCGCGTGGCCATCTTGTCCTACGGGCTCTGGCAGGCCCGGTTCGGATCCGACCTCGCAGTCGTGGGCCGCACCATTACGCTCGACAACCGATCGCACGAGATCGTCGGCGTCATGCCGCCGGATTTCCGTGTGCCGCCGCTGGTGGTCGGCGGACAACTGACCGACCACTTGAATCAAGCCGACATCTTCGTTCCGCTGGACTACAACGCGTACGGGCTGCGGCGCAGTTCGAGGCAGTTCACGACCGTCGCCCGTCTGGCAGCCGGCGTGTCCCTGGAGGTCGCCCAGGCTCAGATGAGCTCGCTCACGGCCGGCTTGGCGGAGACGTATCCCGAAGACAACAGCGGTTGGGACACACGGCTGGTGCCGCTGGCGGCGCAACTGAGGGAGGCCATGGGGCCCCGTTTCGTGCTGCTCATGACCGCGGTGGGGCTCGTCCTGCTCATCGCGTGCGCGAATGTGGCGAGTCTTCTCTTCGTGCGAGGGACCGGTCGGCGAGGTGAGATAGCCATCCGTGCCTCCCTGGGCGGTGGGCGCAGACGCCTCGTGCGCCAGCTGATGACGGAGAGCCTGATCCTGGCTTTGGTCGCTGGTGTGGCAGGGATCATCCTGGCTGTGACGTTCGGTCGCGTGCTGGACAGCCTGGTCCCCGCGGATATCCCACGGATCGCTTCGGCAGTCGTGAATGTGAGGGTCCTGGGCTTCGCTCTGGTCGTGACGTTACTGACTGGAGTCGTGTTCGGCCTGGTACCGGCCGTGATGACGTCCCGCACGAATCTGGCTCAGGCGATCCGAGGCGATGGGGGAGGTTCCGGGGGGATGGCCGGGGTCGGGAGCATGGTGAGGGCGGTCGTGGCCGTGGAGGTCGCGCTGTCGGTCATGCTGCTGCTCGGAGCCGGACTACTGACGCAGAGCTTCCTTCGCGTGTCCGGTGCGGACGCTGGGTACGAGCGGGATCGACTACTGAAGGTGACGCTCGACTTGGGTCGTCCAAATTTCTCCAACAGCCGCTATTTCAATTGCGATCCCGAGAGCTCGCGGCCACTGCTTTGGGGTCGCTGCAGCCAAGACGAAGAGGCCGTGGTCGCCTTCTTCAAGAGGGTGGTGTCCCGGCTGGAGGAGATGCCGGGCATCGAGTCGGCCGCGCTGGTGAGTACTGCGCCGCTGACGAGAACGACCGGATGGTACCCACTCGTTCTTCCTGGCGAGCTTGCAGAGGACGGGGGCGAGGCCGAGGTGAGCGCAGGCTTTACCGATGGAAGAATGGTCTATCCCGGGTACTTCGAGACCATGCGCATCCAATTGCTGGCGGGTCGGGTGTTCGAGGACGGGGACCCTGGGCCGCCGGGTGGCGTGGCCGTGGTGAATCAGACCCTCGCACGGCGTCTATGGCCCGATGGCGACCCCCTCGGGCAGCGTTTTTCGTTCTGGGGCGGCGGGACCTGGATGACGGTCGTGGGTGTCGTCGAAGACACCCAGCACGCCGACCTCAACACGCTGGCCGACGATGACGGGAAGCTGTCGAATCACGTCTACCTGGTGGGTCAGTTCCCCTACATGGACGCGGTCGTCCGCACTGCCGGCCCCCCTGCCTCGATGATCGAGCCCATCCGTCAGGCCGTGCAGGAAGTCGATCCCGCTCTTCCCATCGGTGGGGTGATGACGTTCGACGACTTGTGGGCGCGTTCGAACGCGACGCCGCGCTTCTATGCGCTCGTGATCGGCATCTTCGCGGGTTTCGCGCTCTTCCTGTGCGGGGTCGGCCTCTTCGGGGTGGTCGCGTTCGCGGCGGGACAGCGGCAGGCGGAAGTTGGAGTGCGCATGGCCCTCGGGGCTACTCAAAGCCAGATCGGGGTGTTGATGGCATATGGGGCCCTGCAGTCGGTGGTGGTCGGAGGGATTCTGGGAGGAGTCGGATTCTACGCAGTGTTTCGGGGAGTTGAGCGATTCCTCTACGGGATGAGCCCGTTGAATCCGTTGGTCTTCGGGCTGGTGACCGCCTCGGTTGGGCTGCTCGCCGCCTTGGCGACCTACGTGCCGGCGAGGCGGGCCGCGCGGCTGGACCCCATGCAGGCCCTGCGGTCGGAGTAGGTGAGAGGGGTGAAACAGCCCTCCGCCGCCTCACCGGACGGCCCCCTGGTCTTCCTCATTCGCGATTGACCGGGTGGCCATGGCGCGACCCGGCGATCGAGATGCCTATTCCTAGAAGATGAGCAGCCGGGTTGCCTTCAGCGTCAAGAACCGCTGGACCACTCCACCGCCATCGATGTCTCTGCGCTCGACGTACAGCAGGAACAGGTCGCTCAAGGGCGCGTGAACGAGATTGGCCCGGAGGTTGGTGATCATCTGACGGGTGTCGGCATTGAGCTGCACAAAGGCGCCGAAGTTCAACGTGGTGGACACGGCATACTTGATGCGGGCGCTGTACACGTCCACCGAAAAGTCGCTGCCACCCACGGATAGGTTGTTCCGTGAGGCGGAGAGCTCTGCCGTAATGCCGGCGCTGGGCTGCCACCGTCCCGAGCCTCCCACGCTGAATCGATTTCCGCCGAAGTATCCACCGCCGGACACGCTTACCGAGCCCGAGAGCTCCTGCCCCCGACTGGATTGGTACCGAGCGGACGCTTCCCGGAAGCTGTAGTCCCCTGCTGCGATCTCAGTCCCGGAGAGAGAAAACGGGTCGGCGAGCCGCTCGAACCGGTCTGTGAAGGAGAGATTCACAGCGGACCGGTCGTTGAAGCTGAATCCGAGGGCGGCTCGTTCCTCGCGGGTCTCGAGGCCGCCGTGGAGGTCCGTGACGTAGGAGGTCTCCACGTACGGGTTGATCTCGAGGAGGTACGAGTCCGTTACCCGAGGATGCACGCCGGCGCTAGCGTACCACTCCCGGATTCCTGTCCGTCGTACGAAGCCCATGCCGGGGTCGAAGTCCTCGCCGATGCTCCGCACCGCCGATGAGACATTCCAGAACGCATCGCGCCATCCGATGGCCAGGCGGGCAGCTTCGTCAGCTGCTGTCCCATCCTTCGATGCGGCCCCATAGGCGTTCACGTACAGGTTACCTGCCAGTCGCAGATTCGTATCGAATCCAACGGACCGGTTGTACGCGCCGCCGGCGATACCGGTGGTCTGCCGGTTCGTGAACATGACGCCGAAGTCGGAGTCACCAAGCACCGCAGTGCGGAGGCGGAGGACGCTGAAGTTCTCAGCCGGATCACCACTGAAGTCCTCGCTCTGAACGTTGAGCAGTCCCATCTCGACCCCGCCCAGGCGGCCGGTGATGCGCGCACCGCCCAGGAGATCAACGGGGGTACTGTTCCGCAGGCCGATCTCCCTGGAGTGGAAGAGCGTGAAGTCCCGCAGCGACGATCCCGACCGCGGCGAGCCCGGACCATGGTTCACGTCACCGAACGTGAAGGTGCCGGAGTTCTCCAGAAAGAACTCCCGCCTCTCCGGAAAGAAGAGGGGAAACCGGGTGAGGTTGACCTGCTCCTGGTCGGCTTCCACCTGGCTGAAGTCGGTCCGGTACGTGAGGTCCAGTGTGAGGTTCGGAGTAATGCCGTACTTCAGATCGATGCCGGCATCGATCTCACTGCCGCGGAGTTCGTTGGCTAGACCCGGACCGCTCGCCCTCCCGGACAGCGCGTAGGGCTTGATCGTAAGGTTGCGCCCGGCAGGCAGGCGGCCCAGCCCCTCGATCGTTCCTGCCAAGGACACCAGGAAAATGCGATTTCGACGGTCCAGAGGCGCCCAATAGGAGGCTTCGTTCTTGCGCCGGATCCTGCGGAGAAGATTCAGGCCCCAGGTCTGGTTCTCCACGCTGGGGTCGAAGCGGAGCGTCCGCCACGGGATGCGCATCTCCACTGTCCATCCGCGGTCGTGGATGCGAGTGCGGACGTCGACCACCCCATCCCAGCCGTAGTCCCGCGTGCGGCCATTGTCGAAGGCCTGTCCGTCCTTGAGCCCCCCTTCGGGATTGACGAAGAAGATGAAGGAATTCCGACGGTCGAGGAACGTGTCGAGGGTGATGCCGAGGGCGTCCATCTCCTCGAAGAGGATACCCGGTGCGTCGCGCTCCAGGCTCTTGGTGATCAGCCCCGACGGGTCGGAATCGTACATCTCGGCTCCGATGTACAGGGCGTCGGCATCATACCCGAGGAAGACCTCGGTATCCTCGGTGGCCGGCTCTCCGTCGTTGGGCTGCGCCTGGATGAACTCGGTGATAGGCGTGATGGATGCCCATGCCGGCTCATCCAGTCGCCCGTCGATGTTGATGCCCGAGACGGCCTGGATGGTGACCGAGGGCCGCGGGATCGCGTGGAGGGCGGAGCCCTCCGCAGGTCCCCGCCGGCCAGGGGCGCTCTGGGCGTCTGCACCTGTGGGGAGTCCGATGGCACTGCATGAGCCGCACACCACCAGCCCGAGAACGCGGGGTGCAGTGACTTGGCGCAGGGCGTGAAGTGGCTTCAAAACTCGCTCGAGGCGACGGGGGGTAGAGCCCAACCGCCATTATCGCGACCAACGGGCGATTGGGCGATGGCCGCGGCGGCATGTCCCCGTCGCCGCCGAGCGAATCGATCAACGCATGACGGAACGGGCGCACTGCTCCATCCCGGACGGGGGGTTGAGGAGTTGTGGGCGACGAGTCCTGGCTGGTCGGACTCTGCGACAGACTCCGCGTGGCTTCCCCCTACCTTCCCCCCCGGGCCTTGAGCTCCTCGAACACGTTCAGCACCAACACCCGGTTTCGCCGCCCCTCGCCGCCTGCCTCCACGATGACCAGAAGGCGGTCTCCCGCCTCGTCCGTGTCGTAACTCGCGAAGTCCGTACCGAGCTCGAAGGGCGAAACCTCGAAGAGTTCGGTGCGCGAGTTCACGGAGACCCGCTCGCCGATGTCGAGAGACGCCACCATCATCTGACCATCTGCCCCGACATAGAACAGCTCGTCTCCGCCCTTGCTCCACCGGGGAGAGGTGGCACCCGTTGTCGAGACGGCGGACCGCCGACTGCCATCCTCGAACGATCGCACGTAGACCTCCGGGCGGCCCGACTCGTTGGAGCTATAGGCGACCCATCGACCATCCGGGGAAATGGCGGGGCCACCTTCGTGGAATCGCGACGCCGCGATGGGTATCGGCTCGCCCCCTGTCGCGGGGTCCACGCGGACGATGTCCGCTCCCTGATCCGCTCCGCCGTCCACGGTTACCGCGAGTGCCCCGTCCACCCGGGACGCGGCGAAGTCACCGATGCGCCGGTTACTTGTGAACAGCGGCTCCCCGGCGAGGCCCCCGTCGATTGTCTGAGCGTAGATCCCCCAGGAGCCTTCGACCTGATCGGACAGGTACGCCACGGTGCGGGCATCTATCCATTGAGGTGCGACGTTCGTCCGGCCCTCCAGCGTCAGACGAACGAACGTCTGCTGGTCGATGTCGTAGATCCAGACCTGATGTTCCTCGTCCGCTGCCCCATCCGGCGTGTTCTGAACTTCTCCTGCGATGTACCGCGAATCCGGTCCCAGGCTCAGGTGGTCGAAGTCACCGGCATCACTCGCCAGGCGGGAGTCGAGGATCGTGACGGTTCCGTCGCGCGTCACCCAGCCGATGTTCTCCCCCTGGAGAACGGTGGAGACACCGCGGCCCAGCGCATACGTCAGGGTCCCGTCTTCGGCCACGTCGAATTCGCCGGAGGCTGCGCCGGAATTGAGTAGGCCGGACGCCACCGCCACCGGGGGACCCGTCAGCTCAAGGCTCTCCACGTCGAACGGGGCGGCCATCAGCGTACTCCCCCGGTTGATCCAGAAGAGATAGCCGCCGGCGTAGCGAGCCATCCTCGGCTCCTGGCTTTCCGTGAATTCCGAAAGCACGGGTCTCACGGTTCCGGACTCCGTCTCCACGGCCGCTATCCCGAAAGGGAGGGAAGCCAGCACGAAACGTCCTCCAGGCAGCGCTTCGGGCCACTGAAACCACTCCGTGCCGGACGTGTCCGCGACCATTTCGATGGGTCCGCCCTCAGCACGGACCCTCAGCACTGCCCCCCGCATCGATGTGAAGTACACGTATCCGTCGTCCGACCACGCCCCACCCGGGTAGACGTCGTCAGCCACGAGTTCCACGGGCGGCGCGCCGCTCAAGGAGACAGTGGACAGCCTCCCGTCGGTGCCGCTCCCCACGCGGAATCCCACGCGCTGGCCGTCGGGTGAGAAGAAGGGAGACATGCCGCCCTCCGTCTCCGGAATCGGTCGGCTCTCGAGGGACTGGAGTGGCCGCAACCAGAGCTGGCCACCTGCGCCGACGTAGACCAGTCGCGAGCCGTCGGGTGACAGCGCCGCAGAAGGACCGAATGCCGAGCCCAGGCTGTCGAGTTCGAACAGCAAGCGGCGGACCGGCAGCGGGTCACTCGGCCGCAGCCACCCCCATCCGGCCACGACCGCGAACAGCGCGGCGGCGACCCACGGCAGCCAGGCGGCCATACCCGAGGTGGCCGACGACGGACCCGCGTCAGCGTGGCTCACCTTGGGTGGTTGAATGGTGCGGGTCGCGGCCCGGTAGGTGAACCCGGTATCCTCCAGCGCTTCGATGAACTGCCTGGCCGTGTCGAAGCGGTCCGCCGGCAGCTTCTCGATAGCCTTGGTCACGGTGGCCGCGACGTTGGGCGGCACGCTGCGGCGCACGTCCGTCACGGGGCGCGGGTCCTCCGTGAGGATCCTCACGAGGATGCTCTGTGCCGACGGACCCGTGTGCGGCGGCTGGCCCGCCAGCATCTCGTAGAGCACGCAGCCCAGACTGTACACGTCGGATCGCGCGCTGAGGTCGCGGTCGGCGCTGGCCTGCTCGGGGCTCATGTAGTGCGGGGTCCCCAGGCTCAGCCCGGTCTCCGTCATGCGTCCGCCGCCCGCAGCGCTGATGGCCAGTGCGATTCCGAAGTCCGCGACTACCGGCCGGCCATCGTGCAGCAGGATGTTCGCCGGCTTGATATCTCGGTGGATGATGTCGTTGCGGTGGGCGTAGTCCAGCGCGTCCGCCACGTCCCGCGCGATACGTACGGCCTCGTCGACGCCCAGCTGCTGTTCCCGTGCGAGCCGGTCCGCGAGGGTCTCGCCGTCGATGAACGGCATGACGTAGTAGAGGAAGCTGTCCGCTTCCCCGGAATCGAAGAGCGGCAGGATGTGCGGGTGCTGCAGGTTGGCCGTGGTCTTGATTTCGGTGAGAAACCGCTCGGCTCCGATGACCGCGGCGAGTTCAGGCTTGAGGATCTTCAGGGCCACTCGGCGATCGTGCTTGACGTCCAGCGCCAGGTAGACCGAGGCCATCCCACCTTCGCCCAGCTTCTTCTCGATCTTGTAGCGGCCCGCGAGTGCGGATTCGAGGCGTCCGGTGTGTCCGTCGGTCATGTTGATACGGGAGGGTGGGGAATCCTGCGCAGGCGCTTGAGGCGAAAAGATCCAACACTTGGCTTGGGGAAGGCAAGCGTCGGGGGTCTGGGCCGTGTGTGCAGGGTGGCGCTGGGGGCTCCGCGGCGACCGGCCGCAAATGGCGGTGTCGAGCTACTGCTCCTCCACGACGATGCCTTCGATGTGCTCCACGAAGTCGGCCGCATAGGACGCCTTCATGGTGGGCCAGGAGGCTGCCAGGAATCCCCCGTAGTTCCTGAACAGGTCACGGAGTTCAGCGGCCTCCTCGTCCACATCGATTTCCTCTCCGATTCCCACTTTCCTCAGTTGATATTGCATGAGGATGAGGTTCAGCCGGGCCTGGCACATGCTGGTCAGGCGGATCTTCTCAGGCTCGCTCAGAGCGTCGCCTGCCGTCGCTTTGCAGATGATCTCGGGAAGGTCGGGCGAATTCATCAGGTCGAGGAAGAAGTCCCGATGTCCGGAGTGGACCGCGTGCTGCTCGAGCGAGAGCTGCGACCGGCGGGCGTGCCGGGTCTGGATCGCGATGTAGACCAGCGTCACCAGGACGAGAATCGACCCCACGAAGTCACCGATTGCACCTACATCTTGGATCGACATCAGCTGCCCAGGTTTCTTGGTTTCTGCCTCGAGGGGGGGGCGATGACTTGGGAGACGGTGCCCGTCACCCCCGGTCAGGGTGACAGTGTAGCAGGACCCCGACGCCGACGCCCCGGTTGGCGGCAGTGAAGGCGCCGGGTAATTTCAATAGCCCCAGCATCCCTCCGCCTCGGCGGGCCGCGCCTGGAAACGCCCTTGGACCTGATCTCTTCCCTAAACACTGCCCTCGAAGGCCGTTACCGACTCGAACGGGAAATCGGTTCGGGCGGCATGGCCACGGTCTATCTGGCGGAGGACGTGAAGCACCACCGCCAGGTGGCGATCAAGGTGGTGAGGCAGGACGTCACGGCGTCGATGGGGGCGGAGCGCTTCCTGCGTGAGATCGAGATCGCCGCGCAACTCCAGCACCCCAATATCTTGCCGCTCCTGGACTCGGGAGAGGCCGACGGCGTCGTCTTCTACGTCATGCCGTTCATCGATGGCCCGACGCTCGGCGCCCGCCTGCAGCGCGAAGGCGAGCTCCCCATCCAGGAGGTCGTGCGCCTTCTCATCGGGATCGTCGACGCCCTCGGCCACGCGCATGCGCACGGGGTCGTGCACCGGGACGTGAAGCCCGACAACGTCATGCTCTCCGGACGCCACGCGCTCGTGGCCGACTTCGGCGTCGCTCGGGCGGTCACGTCGGCCAGCGAGGCTGCGGACCTGACGACCATGGGGGTGGCACTGGGCACCCCCGCCTACATGGCGCCAGAGCAGGCCGCTGCCGACCCGCTCGTGGATCATCGCGCTGACCTGTATGCGGTGGGAATCGTCGCCTACGAGATGCTTACGGGGCAGACTCCGTTCCGGGCCAATACCCCGCAGCAGATCCTCGCCGCTCAGGTGACGCAGACGCCGACTCCGGTCAGAGACTACCGGCCCGGCGTGAGTCCCGAACTCGAGCAGCTCGTCATGCGCTGCCTGGAGAAGAGGCCGGCCAATCGATGGCAAAGCGCGGCTGAATTGTTGAGTCACCTCGAGGGCTTGGGGACTCCGAGCGGCGGGATGACGCCCACGTCGGTGCAGCTGCCGCCTGTGGGGCGACCGGGCCGGACGAAGTGGTACGCCGCGGCGGGCGTGGTCGCCGCTGCGGCCGTCGCGGGCGTGGCCCTCCAGGCAGGGTGGCTGTCCGGAGGGGCCGCGCCGCCTCCCGTGTTGGGTCAGTCGACGAGAGTGACGTCCATGGAGCGCCTCGAGATCAACCCTTCGCTGTCTCCCGACGGCAGCCTCCTCGCGTATACGGCGGGGACGACGATGCAGATGCGCGTCTACATCCAGCCTGTCGCCGGAGGGCGTGTCATCCCGCTGTCCGAAGACTCGAGCGCGTTCGAGTTCCAGCCCAGGTGGTCGCCCGACGGCACCCAGATCATGTATCTGACCCGCGACGGTGCCCGCGTAGCATCGTCGCTGGGCGGTGTCTCCCGTCTCGTCGCGGGAGTAGCCGCGGCGGGCGCGAGCAGCTCGTCCACTGCGGGCCTCCTCGGGGCTATGCAAGTGACCGCTGCGGCGTGGTCACCCGACGGTGAGACGGCGTTCATCGCGCGCGGCGGAAGGATGTCCACTGTTCCGGTCGCGGGCGGGGACGAGGTGTCCGTGGGGGAGGTCGCCTATGAGCTTCACTCCTGCGAGTGGTCCCGGGCTGGCGGATGGGTGGCGTGTGCGTCGGGAAACCATGAGGGCGTGGTCGCCGGACCCACCTATGGCAACATCGCGCCGAGCTCGGTCGTCCTGGTGAACCTCGCGGACGGTACGGTGCACGAGCTCACGGATCGCCTTACGGCGAACGGGAGCCCCGCTTGGTCGCCGGACGGACGCCGTCTCTTCTACTTGTCGAATGCCCAGGGACCCGCGGACGTGTTCGCGGTGGACATCGGGCGCGATGGGACGGCCCGCGGCACGCCACAGCGCATGACAACGGGGCTGGAGGCGAGGACCATCTCCTTCTCGGCAGACGGAACCCGCATCGCCTACGACGAGTTCACGGCTCGCTCGAACATCTGGTCGATGCCGATCCCGACGACGACGGTGGATGCTTCCTCCGCCCGACAACTCACGAGCGGAGATCAGGTGGTGGAGACCACCCATCCATCCCCGGACGGCCGGTGGCTGCTCTACGACTCCAATCTCTACGGCAACAGCGACATCTTCCGGATCCCGATCGAGGGTGGTCCCGCCGAGCGCCTGACGAGTGACCCGGCGGATGAGTTTGCGGGAGCCCTCTCGCCCGATGGATCGGAGATCGCCTACCACACCTGGAAGACCGGTACGCGCGACATCGCCATCAAGCCCCTGAACGGACAGGAACTCCTGTTGACTCGGACCGAGATGCAGGAGAGCTATCCCCGATACTCGCCGGGCGGGCAGGCTCTCGAGTTCAACGACCAACGGATCCTGGACGGAGTCCGAGGGGGCGTGTACGTCGCTCGGCGGGAGGCCTCCGGGGGTTGGGGCGAGCCGGAATTGATCCGCCCGGGAGGCGGCTCGGCCTCGTGGCTATCCGACGATCAACTGCTCGTCCAGCTGCGGGGCGAGATCGAACTCCTCACCCTCTCCACGGGTGAGAGTCGAGTTCTGTATCGCGCTTCCCCCGGCTCCGACGGTCCTCACAGCAGTTCGTCGTGGCCCTCGGATGACGGCAGTCTCGTCTATTTCAAGAGCCATGATGATGAAGGACGGGCGAGCTTCTGGTCGGTGCCCGTTTCCGGAGGTGCGCCGACTCTGCTGGTCCGTTTCGATGACCTCACGCGCCTATCGAGCCGAGTTGATTTCGGGGTCGGGGCTGGGCAGTTCTTCTTCACCATCGATGAGCGCCGGAGCGACATCTGGGTCGCGGAGATCATCGAGCGGTAGGGCGTCCGCTACCCCGGATCGCGACTGCTTCCGGGGATCTTCCCGCTGACCAGATTCATGAACAGCCAGGGCCGCTTCATGATGGCGGTTGCGATGGGCGGCGGCTTCGGCGGCTTGGGGACTCTGTTCGCTTGAGGCCACTCGAACGTCAGGTCGACCCGGGCACCCGGATCGGTCAACGCCGCCGCACTCTCCAGCGAGGCCCTGAGCACCGCGCGCTGGCCCTCCGCGTCACCGGGCAACCCGAAGGGCAGACTTCCCGGGTAGCCGATCCCCACCACCCTCGGTGACCCGACGGAAGTGGAGATCTCAGGCATCCAGGAGTGCACGGCAGTGGAGACTCCCGCCGCCTCGATGACGCGCGCGACCAGTCCCACGGACCGGCAGCAGAAGGGTCAGACGGGGACGAGAAGAGCGAGGTCGACCTCGTCGGTGACGAGGGCCTCCGCCATCTTCGGCGCTGTCTGCTCCAGTAGTTCACTGGCCTCCAGGACGTAGCCCATCATGGAGTAGTGATCCGCTGCCGATGAGCCGACCGCGTCCGCCGCAATGAGTTCGTCGAGGCGGCGGAGGGGCAGCACGCAGTCGAGGTCCTTCGATGCCGGGCGGGGATCGATGTGCAGGTGGTACACGCGAACCTGCTCGGCCGTCACGTCCCGCGGGAGCACCCGATAGGTGGGGTCTCCCCACCAGGGGTTCCGGCGCTCTCCCTCCTGATCGAAAGGCTCATCGTCGAGGCGCGCGATGCCGGCCGTCGAAATAAGCGCCACTCGAGCTTCCGAGAGCGGCTTGGAGAGCGGTATCCATGGGATGCCGTCGGGCTTGGGTTCCCGTTTGTGCCAGGCGCGCATGGTGGTCCGGGTGGCCGGGTCGAGAAAGCGGAAGCCGTCGATGGACATAGCTGCGGAAGCGCGGGGAGCGGGACTCTCGAATAATGCGGCACCGGCCTCTCGGCGACCAGCGGGCGCTGGGTCCATCGCCACCCCCGTCCGAAGCCTCTTCCGGGGCTTTCTCGAAGCCCCCCCGCAAGGGTACGTTGAGAGTCACCTGCCCAGGACATCCCGGAGCCCCACGCGACCCCCGCGCCGCCAGGGAGCCGGGAGCGAGATCCGAGTCGCGGAACCCTCACTGCGAAGGTGTCCGATGAACCGTGTTCAGGGTGTGGTGGTCTCAGCCGTCCTTCTCACGACCGCCGCGTGCGCATCGCTTGGAATGAACTCCGTCGAGAAGCTGAACCAGCTGTCTCCGGGGCAGACGAGTGACGAGGTACAGGCGATTCTGGGCGAGCCCGAGTCGTCCGAGCTGACCGAGGACAAGTGGGTTCTGAGGTACGTACTTCATCAGAACTGGCGAGGGTTCGTACCGTACTACATGGTCTTCGACGGGGACACGCGGACGCTGGAAACCTGGTACACCGACGAGGCCGAGTACCAGCGCATGCAGGAGCAGATGGGCGAGGTGGTTCGACCTCTCCTTGAAGCTCAGGGCCAGGCTGGCGCGGCCACTCCCGCTGGACCCAACGACCCTGAGCTCCAGGGGTGGATCACCGGGAACTACTACTACTTCTCGTCGAGCATGATCGCGTCGGCCTCGTCCGAGCAGAGCGTGGTTCTCTGCGTCGATGGACGATTCCGCACGACCGGCGAGTTCAGCGCCAGCGGTACCGACGCCACGTGGGGCACGGCGAGCCAGAGTGGGGGCGACGGCCGCTGGACCATCTCGGGTGACCGGCAATCCGGCACCATCACCCTGACCTTCGGGGACGGGTCGTCGAGAAACATGGTCTATCAGGTGGGCTCCCAGGAGGAGCAGACCATGCTTTTCGACCAGGTGAGGTTCGTGTACGCGGGGGTGGCGGACTGCGGCTAGGGAGCCAACGGCGCGGAACCAGCGTCCTTCATCCACCCCTGGGGCGAGGTTGCTGAGGGGCACGGGATTTTGGCATACTTATTCAATCCGTCCCCATTCTGGCGTCGACTCCTCGGCCCTCCCCAAGAAGGACGGCAGTGGTGGAAGAACCGACCCGAAAGCTCAGGGCCATCATGTTCGCCGACATGGTCGGCTACACGGCCTTGATGCAACAGGACGAGGGATCTGCTCACGGTCAGCGTGAGCGACAGCGAGCCGTCCTCTCGGAGCTCGTCCCACGCCATCACGGTACCATTCTCCAGCACTATGGGGATGGAACCCTGAGTGTGTTCGGCAGCGCGGTCGAGGCTGTGGAATGCGCGGTAGAGATCCAGCGGGAGCTCGGCACGGACCCCCGGGTTCCTGTTCGTGTCGGAGTGCATTCCGGGGACATCGTGCAGGATGGGGAAGACGTGTACGGCGACGGCGTGAACATCGCTTCCAGGATCGACGCCCTCTCGAGTCCGGGAGGGGTTCTGGTTACCGGCAAGGTGTTCGACGAGATCAAGAACCACCCGTCGCTGCCAACGGTTTCCTTGGGCCGCATCCGCCTCAAGAACGTCAAGGAACCTCAGTCCGTGTTCGCCATAGCATCCGACGGGCTCACCGTTCCCACCAAGGCCGAGGTAAAGGCGCGAGCCTCGCTGATGGCCGGTCACTGCCCCGAGGCCGGAGACCTGGGCGATGGCCCAGTTTCCGGGCCGTCGTCGCCGGCGGGTCTCGGAGAGATATTCCTGAAGAGTGTGCGGGAGCGTGCCTTGGTGCAGTGGGCCCTGATCTACCTGGTCGTGGCCTGGGTCGTCGTGGAGATCGTGAAGTTCCTGGCTGGGCACTTCACTTGGCCGGGCATCATATCGCAGGGTACAGCGGTGGCCGCGTTCGGAGGCTTCTGCATTGCTCTCGTAGTCACCTGGTTCCACGGCGAGAAGGGACGGCAGCGTGTTCGACGCTCCGAGGTTCTCCTCTACACGACGCTCGTGCTCGCGACGGGCGGCGCTCTGACCATGCTGCCGGGGAGTCCCTTGACGGAGGCAGCCACAGTTCGCAGCGGGGCCGTCATCGCGAGCGTTCCCGACGAACGCCCCGCCGTGGCCGTGCTCCCCTTCGAGAACCTGAGCGGTGATGGTGCCAACCTCTACTTTGCGTCGGGTCTTCACGACGAGGTGCTCACCCAGCTGCAGCGGGTCGCCGCACTCCGGGTTATCAGCCGCACCTCGGTATTGGAGTATGCCGACGGCGAGAATCGTCCGAACATGCGCATCATCGCCGGAAACCTGGGGGTCGACTTCGTCACGGAGGCGACGGTGCAGCGCATCGGGGACCGATTGCGCGTGAACGTTCAGCTGATCGACGCCCGTTCGGACGACCACATCTGGGCAGAGAGCTATGACCGCCAGGTGGATGATGCGTTCGGGGTGCAGAGCGATATCGCCGAGATGATCGCCGATGCCCTGGCCGCCTCTCTGACGGACGAAGAACGGGGGGCCATGACCCGGCCGCCGACTGCCGACCCGGAGGCGTACCGGCTGTACCTGCAGGGCCGCGATTACGTCCTTCGCCCCGGCTATCGTCTGGAGAATTTCACCGCGGCCGAGGTTCTCTATCAGCGGGCCGTGGTGCTCGATCCCCTGTTCGCATTGGTGCGTGCCGAGCTGTCGAGGGTGCACGGCCTGATGTACTGGGAGAACTTCGACCCATCGGCGGAGAGACTCGCGGCGCAGATGGCGGACGCCGAGGAGGCGCTTCGTCTGGATCCGGACCTCCCTCAGGCCCACGGATCCATGGGGTGGGCGTACTATGTGACAGGTGACTACCTTCGGGCCCTGCAGGAATACGAAGTCTCCCTCGAAGGGCTGCCGAACGACGCGGAGACCATCGCCCGCATCGGGTACACCCACCGGCGCCTCGGAGACTGGGACGAGGTCTTCGCAGCGTTCCGGAGCGCCACGACGCTCAGTCCGCGCAACGCGACCCTTTACTACGATCTGGGTGGGCACAGCTTCCTCGCCAACAGGCGATATGAAGAAGCTGCCGAGGCGTACGCCCGGGCGGAGATGCTGGCTCCGGACCTCCATGACGCCGCGATTCACCGAGGGCATACCTTCGTCCACTGGCAGGGCCAGCTCGACACGCTCGGAGCCATCGTGGCCCGACTGCCGCAGAGCCTGCGTCTCCCCGAGATCGAGCTCGCGCGTGTCGAGTACGCGCTGTGGAGCAGGGATCCGGCAGCGGTTCTCGCCTACCTCGGGGCGATGCCGGGGGAGGTCATCGAGACTCAGCTCGTGTACTACCCCAAGCCCCTTTTCGCCGCCTGGGCGCATCGGCTCGCAGGCGATGAAGATGCGGCGGCGGCTGCGTTCGAGTCAGCGCGGGAGACCTTGGAGGCTCTGATCGTCGACACTCCGGACGACGAGCGCCTCACGAATAGTCTCGGGTACGCCTACGCAGGCTTGGGCCGGTCTCAGGAGGCGGCGGACAGGGCAGTGCGGGCCATGCGGGCGCGACAGCGTGCGGGCCTCGAGATTTCAGAGGCGCCTGCGAGGATTCTGGCCCAGGCGGAGATGCCCGACCTGGCAGTTCCGTATCTGGAGGCCCTGTTGGAGGCATACTCCCCCATCAGCGTGCTGACCCTGGGAGTAGATCCCCTGCTCGACCCCATCCGGAACGACCCTGGTTTCAAGGCACTGGTCGAGCGGTACGCGGCACCTGAGTCGGGCGGAAGCTGACCGCTGCCGAGGGGGGTAGTCGACCAGGGGGTGGCCGCGTCGGCGACCCCCAGCGGACCTGCCCATTCAGTCGGGATTGAGTGCCGACACGGTGTTCACGCGGGACACCCTCCGTGCGGGGACGAGGCTCGCGATGGTCCCCACGATTCCCAGTGCGAGCACGACCAACCCGAAGACCTTCGGATCGTGCGCATCGACCTCGAACAGAATCATCTGCAGCGGCCCGGCTGCGAACAGCCCCAGGGCGAGTCCGAGCGAGAGCCCCACCGCCATCTGAGCGATGCCTGCGCGCATCATGAGAGCCACCAGTTCGCCTCCGTGTGCCCCCAGTGCCATTCGGATGCCGACTTCCTGCGTACGGCGCGTGACCGCGAAGGACATCACGCCGTAGAGTCCTACCGCGGCAAGGAACAGTGCGGCCGCGCCGAACGACATGAACAGGGTCCCGAACACCCTATAGAACCAGGTCTGCTGGTCGATCACGTCTTCCATCGAACTCACGTCGAAGATGGGTAGGTTCGGATCGATTGACGTGACCGCCGCGCGCACGTCGGAGGTCATCTCCATGGGTGACCCGGTCGTCTGCAGAGCGATGCTCACGAAGCCTCCCACGCCACTCTGCGCGATGGGAATGTAGAAGCCGGCCGGGCTCTGGTCGTTGTTGCCGAGCCCCTGCATGTACATGTCTGGAACGACGCCGACCACGGTTAGCCAGTCGCCTTCACCCGCCGACTCCCATGTAGAGGCGCTGGTTACGCGCACCGTCCGGATACGCCTGCCCAGAGCGTCTCCGTCTGGAAGGAAATTGGCCGCGAACGTCGAGTTCACGACCGCGATGGGCAGTGTTCCGTCGCGGTCGGACACTGTGAACGTTCGGCCCTGAAGAGCCTGCGTACCGAACGTGCGGAAGTACCCCGGGGTGACAATGCCCTCCCGAACCGTGGGTATGTCGTCTGCCGTCGCATAGGCCTCACCCTCGACCTCCAACCTCCGTATGCCGTTACCCGACGCGGGCAGGCCATCCGACAGTGTGGCTGCCTGTACGCCCGGGAGGCCCTCCAGTATCGGCAGAAGCTGAGTGTAGAAGCGCAGGCGACTGGCGGTGTCAGGGTACTCGCGCTGCGGCAGATTGATGCGTGCCGTGAAGATCCCCTCCGTCGCGAACGGGAGATCGGCGGTTCTCAGGCTGACCACGCTGTTGATCATGAGGCCGGCCGCGATCAGAAGTCCGCAGGACAGCGCCACCTCCATAATCACCAGTCCCCCGGTGATCCGGTTCGTGCGCGATCCGGAGGAGCCGCGTCCCTCGTCCTTGAGGGCGCTGCTTATGTCGATGCGTGAGGCCTGGAGTGCCGGAACGAGCCCGGCGGCCACGGCTGCCAGTGTCGTGGCCGCAAGGACGAACAGCAGCACCCGATGGTCGATCTGGAACGTGATCCAGAACGGTGGAGGATCTACGGAGATCGCCGACACGAACCAACCGATGCCGACGTACGCCATGAAGATGCCCACCACCCCCCCGATGAGAGCCAGGACCATCACTTCGCTGAGGAGCTGCTGCACGACGCGCCGCCGTCCGGCGCCGAGGGCAGTGCGGACGGCGACCTCGCGCGTGCGTATCGAAGACCGAGCCAGCAGCAGGTTGGCCACGTTGACGCAGGCGATGAGGAGGACGCCAATGGCGGCGCCCAACATGGTTGCGAGCAGGGCCATGACCTCGGGCCCCATGACTCGATCCTTGAAGGAGCGCGCGTCGGCCCCGATGCCTTCGTTGGTGTCGGGGAATTCAGCCGATAGCCGCTCGGCGATCGCTGTCATCTGCGCCCGGGCCTGGGCCACCGTGACATCTGCCCGCAATCGTCCGATCACCGAAAAGCGGAAGCCTTCCGTGCGGTCGACGGCTCCCGGATCGATGGCCAGCGGTACCCAGACCTGTTCGCGATTCGGGAACTCGAAGCCCTCCGGCATGACGCCGATGACGGTGCGGATCGTCCCGTTCGCCCGGACCGTCGTTCCGAGGACCTCGGGTGACCCACCGAAGCGGCGCTGCCAGAGGTCGAAGCCCAGCATGATGACGGGCTCGGCACCGGGAAGGTCTTCGCCTTCGCGAAAGCCCCGCCCCAGAACGGGCTGCACATTCAGGGCCTGAAGCATGTTGGACGAAAAGTGGCCCGACGTCAGCCGCTCAGGCCTCCCCTCCGGTTCCGCCAGGTTGAGGGGGCCGGTGCTGAACGCTGCAATCTCCTCGAACGCAGTCTGCTGGGCGCGCCATGCCAAGAAGTCGGGCGCGTTGACGCTCATGAGCCGGATGTTGCGTGAAGGCTGGGTGTTGACCAGCCAGAGAATGCGATCCGATCCCTCGAACGGGAGGCCGCGGAACAGAGCGCCGTTGACTATGCTGAATACGATCGCTGTGAGGCCGATGCCCAGGCCGAAGGTGAAGATGGCGATCGTCGAAAGCGCCCGATGCTTCAAGAGCATCCGTGCACTGAACCGAAGGTCCTTCAGGAGACCATCCATGCGGCCTCTTCTCCCGGCACGGGAATCGTGGCCGTCGGGGAGCAGCCCGGTGCGGCGACCTGTCCAACAGGAATGAGTTGCTCTACGGGACTCGGGGGTCGTCGGTTTCCCCGGGGCGACATACAGAGAAAAACCCCACCCGACCGCGCACGGTCGGATGGGGCCTCTCGAGTGGAGGTGGGCGGAGTCGAACCGCCGTCGGTGCCGAGAGGCCTGGGCTCTCTCAGGACACCGACTTCCTTCACACCCCCCCTCTGCCCGCACGGAGGTGGGCGGAGTCGAACCGCCGTCAGTGCCGATCAGGCCCGCCCGCTCGAGACACCGACCGCCGCCGGCGCCGAACTCGCCCGCCCTTTCAAGGCACCGGCTTCCTTCTCACCCCCTCTCACACCAATGGAGGTGGGCGGAGTCGAACCGCCGTCGGTGCCGATCAGGCGCCGCCCATCTCAAGGCACCGACATCCTCACTCACCCCCTGACTGCGTGGGCAGCTCTTCGCTGCGCCAAGGAGAGGCCGCTGCAACTCGCGTGCCGCTCCGGAAGGCCGGAGGTCCACCCATGTGTGCCTCCGAGTTTGGCAAGGAATTTCAGGGCTTCAGCGTGTTGGCGGGGGCTCTCCAGGCGCTGGTGCGGTGCGTTGCACGCGCGCAACAATTGTCGCGAGCACCTCCAACTAATTGCGCCTCTGGTCTTCGGGTACCGCTATTCCGATATCGGTCGACGCCTGAGCGCCTCGATATCGTCGATTTCGCGGGGCACGTCCGTGATCCTCTCCAAGCCCTCGGGCGTGAGGACATAGTTGTCCTCGATGCGTATTCCCACGTTTCGGTACAGGGCCGCAGATTCGGAGGCATGCGCGATCAATGCCCGATTGCGCGGTGTGTCCGGAAGGTCCGAAAACACCCTTTCCCGCACGTAGATACCCGGTTCGATCGTGAAGACGTCGCCGGGTCGATAGACGTACGGTGGTACGGACGCGTACTGCGAGGGGTCGTGGACGTCCAGTCCGATTCCGTGGAGGAAGCCGTGGTATACGTAGAGATACCACTGGGGACACGTGCCGTCCGGGTTGGCCCAGGTTCCCGGGCAGAGGCCGGGCGGAGGGTCGAAGACGGCCTCGACCGATTCGATCAAACCCAATCGTTCGAGGCCCGCCCACAGCACCGCATAGGCCGAGTCCGTCGGCACGTTTCGCGGGACGCCCGCCACGATCTGGCGCTCCGCGGCCTTCTGTGCCTCGAGGACCACTTCGTATATGTCTCTCATCTCAGGAGAAAAGGTCAGATCGACCGGCACCGTTCGGGTGATGTCGGCAGAGTATCCCTGGTAGTAAGCCGCTACGTCCATGAGAACGACCTCGCCGGACCGGGCGACGCGCGTCCCAGCCGGATAGTGGAGCACCGTGGAGTTGGGCCCCGAGCCCACGATCGACGAGTAGCTGGGGGCGTCGGCGCCCAGCCTGCGGAACTCGGCCTCCATCACGGCCTGTATCTCGTTCTCGCCGATGCCCGGTCGGATGGCGCGCATGGCGGCCTCATGACCGCGGGAGGAGATATCGGCGGCGGTCTTCAGGAGTTCGGTTTCCGCCTCGCTCTTCCTGGCGCGCAGCTGGTCGACCCACGCGTTGATCTCCGTCACTCTCAGGCCCGGTTGCCTGGCGACGAGATTGCGGACGAAGGTCCGGCCTGCCGAGAGGGAATCCCGAGTGCTGAACTCGTTCGCCTGGTAGTCGGCGACCGAGTAGACCGGGAGACCGGGCGACACGACCGAGTCGACGTACGCCGACAGCCCGTCGGAGTACCGCGCTTCGAGCCCGAACTCCGCAGACACGTCCTCCAGGGTCGCACGTTCTCCGTCGTAGAGCGCAGCACGCGCGTCCGGCTCAGCGACGAACAGGAGTGAAGAGAAGGTGCCCCCGCGATGCACCATCACCAGCGCCGCGTCCGACTGCAGGAAGCCAGTGAGGTATCGGAACGCCGGGAGCTGGTAGAAGGGGGGCCAGTGGCGCACTGGGTCACGCCCCCCGAACGCGATGACCACCCCACTGTCGATGCGAGCGACCAGGGCATCGCGGCGAGCCGCGTACTCATCCGCACTGATCTGAGCCGAGGACGGCTGGGCGATGGCGAGCAGTGCACCACAAAGCAGCACCTGGGAGAACTTCACGGTCTCTTCCCTCCGTTGGGGATCCAGGAAGAATGCGGACTCCCGCCTCATTCCGCGACCAGGCCGGGCGTGGGGCCGTTCCAGGGATGTGTGTCCTCATCCCTGAGTGGAATCTTGGTCGAGCCCTGGCCCTGGTTTCATGCGATGGCGGTTTCAATCATGAGGCGAATCACCCCACGCATTGAGCGTCTGCCATGCATCGTCGCAGCCGGGACGTTCGCCGCTTGTGCAACCGGCCAGAGCCGCTCAATCGAGCAGACGCATCAGGGGTCGGGGGCCCCGGCCGCCTGACAAGGCCACCGGGAGTACCGACCCCCACTCTCTCCTTGCAGAGCCAGGGTGACCGCCCTAGCGTGCTCATTGGGTTCCCAGCCACACGCGAGGCAGAGCCATGGGTGTCTTCGGGTACGTAGTGATCGCACTGGTGATCATCACTGGCGTATATGTTGCGACCATCTATAACAACCTGGTCCGCCTGAAGCACACCGTCACGAAGAACTGGTCGAACATCGACGTGCTGCTCAAGCAGCGGCACGATGAGCTGCCCAACCTCGTCGAGACGTGCAAAGGCTACATGAAGCACGAGCGGGAGACCCTGGAGGCCGTCATGAGGGCGCGGTCCGAGGTAGCCAGCGCCCGACAGGCAGGGAACGTCGCGGCGCTCGGGCCGGCGGAGAACGCGCTCCGCATGGGGCTCGGCTCGCTGTTCGCGGTCGCCGAGGCCTATCCGGACCTGAAGGCCAACGAATCATTCCGGCATGTGCAGAACCGCATCTCCCAATTGGAAAACTCCATTGCCGATCGAAGGGAGCTCTACAACGCGACCGTGAACAACCTGAACATCCGGATGGAGCAGTTCCCTGACGTGGTCGTCGCCAGGAATCTCAACTTCCAGCCTGCGGATCTGCTCGAATTCGATGATCACGAATTGAAGAACGTCGACATGAAGGAGCTCATGGGCTGATGCTCGAACAGTTCGCCACTTGGATTCGGGCGCTTGAGCCCATTCCCTTTGCCGCCCTTGTCCTGGGGGTCGCCGTGGTGACCGGGGTGGGCTTCTTCCTGTGGAAGAAGTTCTTTCAGCACGCCCGGGTCATGGAGGACATGCCGACGTCCAAGGTGCGGTCCGCCGCGCAGGGGTTCGTCGAATTGACGGGCATCCAGCACGAACTCGAAGGCGCGCCGTTGTCCGCTCCCCTGACGGGCGCCGCCTGTACCTGGTGGGAATACAAGATCGAGAAGGAAAAGATCAGTCGCGACAGCAAGGGCCGGAAGCAGACGCGATGGGTGACGGTCGAGAGTGACACCAGCGTCGGCTTCTTCACCCTGCGTGACGACACGGGTGAGGCTCTGGTCAATCCGCGTGGCGCGGACGTCACAGCGTCGCTGCGGAAGGTCTGGTACGGACACTCCCGGCGGCCGCTCGGGGCTCCCTCCGGACTCGGCGTCGACCTCGGCGGGGGCAGCGGAGTCCACATCAAGGTGGGCAGCGGCATTGGGGTGGGGATCGGCGGGCGCTATCGGTACACCGAGCGGATCATGCGGCCGGGAGAGCCGATCTACGCGCTCGGCCATTTCGAGACGTGGAGCAACGCAGCCGGAAAGGAGGAGCGTGCGGAGCAGCGGTCCCAGATCCTGGCCGAGTGGAAGGCGAATCCGTCAGAACTCGTCAAGCGGTTCGACGAGGACGGGGATGGCGAGGTGGACATGGAAGAGTGGGAGCAGGCTCGCAGGGCGGCGGCGGCACTCGTCGAGGAGCATGTAGCCAAGGCGGCGGCGAAGCCGGACGTAGACGTGCTCATGAAGCCCGAAGAGGCAGACCATCCCTTCATCCTTTCCACCAAGAGCCAGGAGGAGCTCACCAAGGCGTATCGCTGGAAGGCCGCGGGTTCGCTGGTCCTCTTCCTGATGGGGGTCGTCGCGCTGGGGTGGACCCTGACAGCCCGCTTCGGGGGCTAGTCTGCAGCCTGCGTCCAGCGCCGTCTTCCGGGAGGGATTCATTCGTTCGGGGTCTTCCGCGGTGGCGGGGAACCGCTGGCGTTCCTCTCGGCTCGATTACACATTGTTGCGGCTGTTTCGCTTGTGCACCCGCACGACCCTCTCCGACCCTCCCAAGCCCATGATCTCCACATGAACGCCCGGGTGCGAGCGAGCCTGTTCCTGTTTGGCCTCATGCTCCCAATCGGTGGTTCGGCCCAAGAGCACCCCGCGGTGCGCGAGGCGATGACTGCGTTCTCCGACCTCGACTACGGCCGAGCTGCCGAGCTAGCTGAACAGGCGCTCACGCAGCAGTTGACGGTCGAAGATCGGGTGCAGGCCTACGAGGTCCTCGGGTATTCGTTCGGTATCCTCGATCAGGCGGACCGCGCGGTCAGCACGTTGAGCCAGCTCATCGTGCTCGATCCGGACCGGGAGCCCGATACGCAGGCCCTCCCGCCCCGGCTGGTCAGCCTGTACAACCAGGCGTTCGGCCAGGTCCTCGTCGTGCGGGGCCTGTTGGTGGACAGCACCGGCTTCGTCTCCGGCGAGGGCAGGGTAACCCTGCACTACGAGGTCTCCCGGCCCTCGGTCGCGCGCATTCGCGTGGTCGGGAATGGGCTGTACTCCGTCATCGATTCGATGCTGGTGAATCCCGGGCCTTCGAGGTTCGACTGGGACGCGGTGATCGGGGGGCAGCCCCTGCCCCCGGGTGATTACCAGTTGATCGTTT
The DNA here is from genome assembly GCA_039587465.1 of Gemmatimonadota bacterium. Taxonomy (GTDB): domain Bacteria; phylum Gemmatimonadota; class Gemmatimonadetes; order Longimicrobiales; family Gaopeijiaceae; genus JBDHIL01. The sequence goes on from JBDHIL010000019.1 coordinate 23,311, forward strand.
CGGCAGCAGAGGGTCGCAGCGAGTACCAGCGCATGGCTCGGTTCCGGGTGAGTCATTCAGCGGTCGATACGCTGCCCCGGATCAGTAGCATTGAAGGCTTCGACAAGGTGGCCGAGTCCGAGTTCCCCCCCAGGGACTGGCGTCCCCTGGGCGTGGCGACGCTCCTCACGGGTGCCGTTGCCGGTGCGGCCCTCGCGTTGGAAAACGGAGCCTTCGAGGGCGGTCGTATGGAGCTGAACGTGGCGGCGGTCCTGGGCGTCGGGGCGGGGTTCGCGCTCTCTCTGCGCCGGCCGGACCCCCGTCCCATACCTGCGGCCATCCAGTTGAATCAGCTCATCGATCGAACCATCGCCGACAGGAATCGCTCCATTGCGGAGCAGAACGAGGAGCGAAGAAGGCGCGTCCGGATCACCATCGTACAGGTGTTCGAATGATGAACGTCGTGCGGATATCCATGGCAGCAGCGCTCGGCTTCGCAGGCTTTGCGGCTTCCGCTCAGGCGCAGTCCACGTATCTGGGCGCGTCCGCGGCCCGGTCGACCTACAACGAGGTGTCGGCCGAGAACCGTCAGGCTGGCTTCGGCTTCACGGGCTCGGCGGGCTACGAACGGGGCGAGCTTGCCGTCGAGGGCGAACTCCATTGGCGGTCCCTCAGTCCACAAGTGGACACCCGCCGCGGGGCGCTGACTCTGAAGGCTGGTGTTGTCCGAGTTCGCTATGAGGTGTGGCGCTCTGTGGACTTCGAGGTCGGGGTAGACAGCCGGATCATGTCACCTGAATTCTCGGCCCAGGACGCAGCCGTCGTTCTGGTCGGGCTGCGCCACGAGAGTGACCTGTCCAGCGTGGCCTCGTTCTGGATCCGGGGCGCCGCGGTACCGGTGTCGCGCTTCAACGGTGGCGGCTCAGGGGGTGTAGGCCTGGCTCTGGGCTTCGGTGTTCGCGCAGGCCCGGCCGACGCTACGTGGCGCGCAGTCGCGGCCTACGATTTTCAACGGCTGGACAGAACCGTGCGCGACGTCGAGGTACCCATCCAGTACGAGGGCGTGCGGATCGGCATCGAGTACTCGGTCTTCTGAGGATGAGGCGCCGTTCCCTGCCCCTCGGCGTGAACAACCTGTCGCGCGTGCGCCGCGTCCTCGTGGGGGTGGCTGCCGCGGTCCCCCTCCTGGCCTCGGCGTGCATGATCCCCACAGACCAGAGTGACGCGTTCGTGCTGGAGATCGTGGACGGCGTTACCCAGCTCCTCGTGGGAGACACGCTGAGCCTCGCGACACGGGTGACCGGCCCCTCGGGCGAGGTTCCCAACGCCACCGTCGCCTTCTCGTCCAGTGATTCGACGGTACTGGTGGCTGACCCTTCGGGTGTCCTGATCGCCTTGGGTGAGGGGCGTGCCACTGTGACGGCTGCGCTCGTCCAGTACCAGGGAGCACCCACGGCCACCCGGGACATCTACGTGAGCCGAGGGGTGGTCATCGCAGAGCTTCGCGGCATCTCGAGTAGCCCGGGAGAACTCCGTTTCGGGGAGTCCCTGGACATTCTGGGGCTTCGACTCCACCCGGACTCGCTGGCCTCTGTGACCATCGGTTCCATCCCGGTGCGAGTAGACGAGTACGAGCCCAGGGATCCTGGGGATCTCGAGTCACTGGAGCGACTCCGGGTGATCGTTCCGATCGCGCCCGAGAACTCGGAGCTTCTCATCGTCCACAAGGCCGGGGGGACGGCTTCGCGCGGTGTCGTGATTGAACAGGAGGACTTCCTCGAACTCGCGGAGGCACCGTACCTGGTGTCTCTGGCCGACGGTCGCTTCTCAGGGGAACAGTTCACCGTGGCCTGGCCCGACATGGACTGGTACCGCTTCGACGTTCCCGCAGGTGACTGGACCATCGAGTTGGCTCTGAGGTCCGGCTTTCCGCTGATACGCACCGGCCAATACCGGTTCGAGTTCCGTGAGGCGCTCGCTAGTCCGGAGGGCTTCCCGGGGTGGGGGCGCGAGCAGTCGGCGTACATGTGCGACCTGCCTGGTCGGTATGCGGCGATTTGGGGAGCGAACCGTAGGCGAGGGCTGGCCACGCTGACGCTGCCGCTCCGTCTGGCCGAGGCCACGACTCTCGATTTCGTGGCGAGCACGGAATGGGGCATCAGCGTGCCCTACCGCCTCTCGTTGTCCGAAGGATATACGGCGGCCCTCCCACCCGATGCGGCCGAGGGCAACGACTTCTGCAACCAGGCCCCGACGCTCGAACTCGATGGAGGATTCGTTCCGCTGAATTTCGATACTCCCGGGGACTTCGACTGGTTCGAGGTCACCGTTCCGGGAGTGCCGCCGAGCTTTGCTTCGACCAGCAGGAGGGAGGTGGAACCGAACAACAGCATCGACCAAGCCGAGTTGGTGACTCCCGGCACGAGGGTCATTGGCGAGAAGTCTGTCCTCGCGGACGTGGACTACTACGCCGTTGACCTCCTGGCCGGTCAACTTCTGGACATCGATATCCGCTCGAGCCTCCTCCGTGATCCACTACCGGGGTACGGTGAACTCTCCGAGATGGCCTCCGAGGTGAAGCTGTTCGACGACGCTGGGCAGATGCTCGACCAGGGCGGCTGGGGACAGAACGTGCCGGTGGAGAAGCGGTCCAGCGGTTCAGACGCGAGCATCCGCTACGTGGTTCCTGCCGACGGCCGCTACTACATCAGCGTGGATGGGGAGGCTGGCTGGACCCACCTGGAGGACTGGGGTGACCACATGCACTACGTCATGCATGTGTGGGCCCACGAGCTGGCGGGTTCCCTCACCGTGGAAGCCGTGGGCGACGGAGTGGACCCGGACCTCTTCGTGATCGCACAGAGAGCGACCGGCGAGAATGTGCTTCTTGGCAAAGGTGACGACATGGACTGGGCCGAGACGGTGACGGTGCTGGCCCATGCGGGCCGGTACTACGTGCTCGTGTTCGCTCCAGACGCCATGCCCGGTGACTATGAACTCCGGTCGACGCTCTCTGCCGCTCCTGGGGCGGGGGGTGGGCGATGAGGCCTGAAGTGGTGGTACCGAGGCGCCCCTCCGCGGCCCGGGTGCCTGGGGCCCTGGTTGCTCTTGCGCTGCTCCTGGTCGGGTGCTCACTCCCGACCGATGAGTCGACGGATCTGGAGGTGACACTCTTCGCAGATGAGCTTCTGCTGGTGGTTGGCGAACGGAGGCAGTTGTCCTTCGACGTGATTGGCTTCGACGAGCCGTCGGCCGTCGCGCTCACGTTCTCGTCGTCGGACCCCGCCGTCGTCCGCGTGGACGATGGGGGAGTGGTGCTCGGGGTGGGGAGGGGGGTGGCCGAAGTGGAGGTCATGCTCAGCGCGTTCGAGGGTGCTGGACGAGACGTCGTGACGGTCCAGGTCATCGATCAGATCGCCTTCGAGCAGGTGTTCCCCGAGCACGTGCGTTTCGGGGACCTGATCACGGTCGTCGGCAGCGCACTCGACCCTGCCAGCCTCTCGGCACTGTCCGTGGGAGGCTGGCCGGCGTTGGTGCACTCGTTCGTTCCCGCCGCGTTCACGGTGCCAGGCTCCATGGACACCCTGCGGGTCTGGACTCCGGCCCCGGCTGCCGAGAGCGGATCTCTGGTCGCACTCCACACGTCCGGGGGGTCAGCGAACTGGCCGCTCACGGTCGATCAGCGCGACATGTTCGAGCCCAACAACGTCGCACCGCGCGCGGTCAGCGGTCCCACCAACCTCACCAATCCCCAGCTGTCTTTCGACCCCGATGACGGCTACGACTGGTATCGACTTCACGACCTCGACGGGAGCTTCACCATCGAGGTGCAGCTTCGACTCCCCGTCGAGCTGGTGTTGGGCACCGTGACGCTCAGCGCACCGAGGGGCACGGTGGATGAGGCCCCCATGTGGAGCGTCGCCCCGGCTGAGCAGATTCGTTGTCGTGGACTGGAGGCCTTCCACCCGAGGGCGTTCTTCCAGGACTACGACGCCACCGAGCAGCTCCTGTGGATCCCGGTGATGGATCCGGGTTTCGACTCGGTCGACGTGTCTGTCGAAGTATATACTCCGCCGGCGGATCCGGTGCCCTATTCCATCACGATCCGTGAAGGGTACGTCACTCCCTATCCGCCGGACGACTTCGAGCCCAACAACCACTGTGGACAGGCCTACGAGGTCACCGACGGGTTCACTGGCCTCCTCAGCATCGACGGCCCTGCGGACGATGATTGGTTCCGGTTCACGGTTCCGGACGTCGAGCACGACTTTCTGGCCCGGGCCCAGTGCCTCCGGTGCGAAGAGGACCGCTTCATCAATATCAGCCTGTTCCGGGACACGAACGTCGGGACCCCTGAGGCGCCGGACGCACTGCCTCTCCTGGACGACGTCTGGGGCGGTGGAAACGGCCAGATACAACTCACCGGCAGGCTCCCGCCCGGCGACTACTTCTTTCTCGTCCACAACTACTTTCTGCAGCCTTTGGAGGAGTTGAGGTTCGAGGTGCTGTTGAGTCCGATTCCCTGAGAATCGGAGGCGGACCGGCAGGGCTGCGTCTACAGGGACCGTTCCTCACCGGGGGTGCACTGTGGGTTGAGCGTGTGCATCTTTACCCACGCTTGAATCCGGCCCTTTGTCTTCGTTCGGTGCTGATGACACCATGAAGTGCTCCACCTGTGCGTCCGTCCTCTCCGGTGAGCCGACGTGCCCCTCCTGCGGCACGGTGTACACCGTTGTCCGCGAAGGCCCGCCGATTCCCGCGATCGTCGATGACTTGGCGGAGCGGCTGGCCAGGGCCCTCGAGGGACGCTATGAGCTGAGAGGCCTGCTTGGGCACGGAGGCATGGGTGCTGTGTTTCTCGCGGCCGAGCTCCGATTGGACCGACTGGTCGCGATCAAGGTTCTGCCGCCCAGCCTGTCGCTGGATCACGAATTGCTCACCCGGTTCGAGCGGGAGGCGAAGACGGCCGCGCGCCTGGATCATGCCGGCATCGTGCCGATCTACTCGGTCGAAGACATCGACGGCCTCTACTTCTTCGTGATGAAGTTCGTCCCCGGCACCGATCTGGGACACGAGATCGAGTCCGGCCCGATGGCCGTGGATCGGGCTCGCGAACTGCTTTGGGAGTCGGCGGTCGCTCTGGGCCACGCACACAGGCGCGGGGTGATTCACCGCGATGTGAAGCCGGGCAACATCATGATCGACCCGAGCGGGCGGGCGGTGCTCACCGACTTCGGCATCGCCAAGGCCATGAGTTCCGGGCCGCAGATGACCTCGACGGGCCAGATGATCGGGACCCCCCAGTACATGAGCCCGGAACAGATGCAGGGCGCAGAGGTCGACGGCCGCGCGGATCAGTATTCCCTGGGCATGGTCGCCTACCACATGCTCGCCGGTCGTCAGCCGTTTGAGCAGGGATCCGTTGCCGCCCTCCTGGTCAAGCAGCTCGGAGAGTACCCGGAGTCGTTGGCCTCGATTCGCCCGGACGTCCCCGACGCGATCGTGGCGGCCATCGAACGAGCCATCCGAAAGGACCCGGAAGAGCGGTTCGAGTCGATGGATGCGTTCGCCGAGGCGATCTGGCCGGAGCGGGCCGGCAGCCTGACGATGAGCGGGTCTCTGCCCGCACCAGCGGGAGTCGCTCGCGGGGCTGGGTCCACCGGTACGGAGGGGGGGGCGAAGCGGTTCATGATGGGAGCGGCCGCGGTGGTCTTGATGGCGGCGGCGGGCGCAGTCGGATACTCGGCGCTTTCAAGGGATGCACCGGATCCCTCTACGGGGGCGGCCCAGATCCAGACGGAGGTGGAGGCCCCCGGATCAGAGATCGCCGGGGTGGGGCCCGGGGCTGCCGCTGGCCAATCCGGATCCGTCGAGGATGTGAGCGCCGGCGGTACGGACGTGGCGAGAGGCCAGAGTCTCGACCCAAGCAGCCGTGACGCTGAAGTTCCTGCTCCGGTGGAGGTCACGACCGCGGACGCGGCGATCACACTGCCGCCGCCGGAATCGGAGAGTCTTCCGGCCGCCGAGCCCGCAACGGGGTTCCTCACCGTCAACGCTCAGCCGGTGTTCGCCTTCGTGGCCATCGACGGCGTCGAGCTGCCGAGCAGCACACCTATCTTCCAGCATCCGCTCTCGCCGGGGATCCACATCGTCACGGTGCGACGAGAGGGATATGAGACGATCTCGGACACCGTCGAGATCACTGCCGGCAACGTGACACGGCGCAACCACGTCCTGATTTCAAACTGAGCAGGACCGGGAGTGTGCTGGCGCACCCTCATGCTTCGCCGCCGCCGTTGCTTCTCGGCTTCGTCAGAAACCCTCAGGGCGACCCGGTCAGGGCATGCCGGCGGCCCTCGTCGGCACCAGGACTCCCAACGACATGATCATCTTGATCCCTTCCTCGACGGTGTAGTCCGTCTCCACCACATCGCCTTCGGGGATCACCTGCAGAAAGCCCGTCGTGGGGTTGGGAGTCGTCGGCACGAACACCGTATGCCAGATGGTCCCGTCGCTCCGTGTGATGGTCGAAGTCACGAAGCCGACCGCCCGCATGCCAGGGTGAGGGAACGAGACGAATACGACCGCCTTGAACGCCTTGGCGCCGGGGCCCTGGAAGGCCGTGACGACCTGCTTCGAGGCGCCGTAGATCACCTTCACGAAGGGAACCCGGAGGAGCACTGCGTCCCCGAGAGCGAGGACCCGCCTTCCCACCACGTGGGTGGCCAACTCGCCGAGCAGGTAGACACCGATCAGGAGCGCCACGATCGATGCTGCGGCCCTCCACGCAAACGGCCAGTCGGCGAGCGCGGGATCCAGGAACGGCAGCAGGATGCCCGATGTGAACGTGAAAACGAACCGGATCACGAGCACGGTCACCACGATCGGGACCAGGGCCACGACACCCGAGGCCACCCGCGTCCTCAACCGCCTGAAACTAAGCGCCACAGAAACCTCCACAGGTAATGTCCGTGCAGCGGTACCATCGACGGTCACCGAGAGTCAAAGCTAGCGTCGAGACCCGCCGCCGGAGAGTCGCCGCCCCCGGACTTCGGGTTGGGGAGTGTCGTCGCGGCCACCCACCAACGGTCATGTCCTATCCGGAAGACAGGATCGTATTCAGATCGCCGATCCAGCTCGGGAGGCGTGCTGGGAAAGGGCGCGTCGACGGCGTATGGCTGGACCTCGGTCACTGAGCTAAGGTGTCCGCGACACACCTACCAGCACCTACCTCTCGGAGGCACCATGAGTGCGGTGAGATGCCCGGCCGGAGCCTTCCGGCGCATGCCCCTCCCATTCCGATTCTTCAGCGTTCTGGCTATCGCCGGTGCGCTGGTACAAGCGGTACCCCGACCGATCCTCGCGCAGGCTGGTGAGCAGGTCCGCCCCCTGGAAATCGCAGATTATGCGCTCTGGAAGAGAATGTCCGGAGCGACGATCTCTCCAGATGGAGAGTGGGCGGCCTGGACGCTCCGGAGCGAGCGCTCGGACGATACTCTGCACGTGCAGGCTCTGGACTCCGAAGCCTATCATGCCATCGCTCTGGGCTCCGACGCGGAGTTCTCGGACGACGGGCGCTGGGTCGCATACTTTCTGTCGCCGGGCTTCGCTGAAGCCGAGAAGCTTCGGCGGGACGACGAAACGGTGACCCGACAGGCCGAGCTCAGAAATCTCTCCTCCGGAGAGACGTTCAGTTGGGAAGACGCCCAGTCGTTCGCCTTCTCGGATGGGTCGAGTCATTTCTTCGTCAAGAAGCGTCAGGCCGACGCCCGGGCTGACCACGACGGGACCGACCTGATTCTTCGGAACCTGGCGGAAGGCTACGAAGAACTCCTGGGAAGCGTGGACGACGTCGAGTTCAACAAGGCGGGGACCCGGCTTGCATATACCGTGGACGCTGCCGAGATGGACGGTAACGGGTTGTACCTGCTCGACCTGACCACCGGAGCCCGCAGGGGGCTGGACAACGGCAAGGAGCGGTACTCGCAAATGACGTGGTCGGAGGAGGGCGATGGACTCGCCGTGCTCCGGGGCGATAAGCCGGAGGGCAAGCTCGAGCGAGCCAACGCGCTTGTGGCCTTCACCGACATGAACGCGCCCACCCCAGCGCGTCACTCGTTCGCTGCCGAGGGAACCGGCCTCGCCGACGAATGGGTCATCAGTGAGAATGCGGGCCTCAGTTGGAGCGAGGATCTGAGCACCGTCTTCGTAGGCACGAAGACCCAAGCGGACGACGTCGAGGACTGGGCTGAGGGTGACTTGCCCCTGGCCGACGTGAACATCTGGCACTGGGCGGATGACCGGATCCAGTCGGTCCAGGAGCGAAGCGCGTCCCGAGACCGCAGCCGGACCTACATGGCGGCGATCCGGCTCGCGGAGGGTCGCCTGCTCCAACTCGCCGCGGAGGACATGCGCACGGTGTCGCTGACCCGCGACGGCCGGTGGGGCATCGGGCGGGACGACCGGGCGTATGTCTCCGACTGGGAGCAGGACTACGCCGACTACTACAAGGTCGACACGCGAACCGGCGAGCGGACTCCCGTTCTCGAGGCACACCTGCGCGTCCTGGGGCTTTCACCCGACAGCAGGCACTTTCTCTACTGGAAGGACGGGCAGGTCTGGGACTACGAGATCGGCGCCGAGCGCCACCGGAACCTCACGGAGTCGGCGCCGGTGGATTTCGCGGATGCCGAATACGACTACTTCGGTGAGGTGCCGCCCTATGGCGTAGCCGGCTGGACGGCCAACGGCCGCGCGGTGGTTCTGAATCACCGATACGACCTGTGGCTTCAGCCCCTGGACGGCAGCGCTGCCACGAATCTGACGGGTGCCTATGGAGACACCGAGGAGGTCCGGCTTCGCTATGTGCGAACTGACGCGGATGAGCGCTTCATCGACCTCTCCGAGCCGGTGCTCCTTTCGGCGTTCGGGGAGTGGACCAAGAAGGACGGCTTCTTCGAGCTCCATAACGGCCGCCTCCGGGAGTTGACCTTCGAGGACGCCTCCTTCGGCCGCCCGCAGAAGGCCGAGGACGCGGACCGTTACCTGTTCACCGTCCAGACGTTCAGGGACTATCCCGATCTTTGGGTGTCCGACGGGGACTTTGCCGACCGGGAGCGGGTGACGAACGCCAATCCCCAGCAGCGCGAATTCTCCTGGGGGCACCGGATCCTATTCGAGTACACGAACGCAGACGGCGTCCGGCTCCAGGGGACGCTGGCGATTCCCGACAGCTACGAGGAAGGGCAGCGGCTTCCGATGGTGGTGCGCTTCTACGAGAAGGACTCGCAGAACCTCCACTCGTATCCGGCGCCCTACTATCGCCACCAGCCGAACTTTGCGGGATACGTCAGCAACGGGTACCTGCTCATGCAGCCGGACATCCACTTCCGTGTCGGCAGCTCGCACTCCGACATGCTGGAGTGCGTGGAGGCGGCCACCCGTAAGGTGATCGAGCTGGGATACGCCGATCCTGACGCCATCGGGCTCAGCGGACACTCTTACAGCGGCGGCGGGGGGGGCTACATCGCTACACGCTCGACAATGTTCGCCGCCGTGGCCCATGGGGCCGCACCCATCAATCTGGTGAGTGAGTTCAACCAGCTCTGGCCCGGCAGTGGTGAGAACAACCAGCAGTACGACATCTATGGGCAGGGTCGCTACGCCACGAACCCGTACGACGACTTCCAGCTCTACTGGGACCAGTCCGCCATTTCGGGCGTTCAGGATATGAACACGCCGGTGCTGTACCTGCATGGCGAGGCGGACATGTCGGTGGGCTACGTGCAAGGACTGGAGTGGTACAACGCGCTGCGGTTCCTGGGGAAGCCCATCATCTTCCTCTCGTATCCGGACGAGGGGCACGGTCTGCGCAGATTGGAGAACCGCATCGATTTCCAATACAGATTGCGGGAATTCTTCGATCACCACCTCAAGGGGGTGCCGGCGCCGGCGTGGATGACCGACGGAGTGCCCTATCTGGACAAGGACCGCCACATGCGTGAGCGGGCTCCCGACATCTTCCAGGAGATGCCGGACACCGCGGGGGTTGGCATGCGGTAGACCAGCGCGCTCATTCGCGCGGCTCCCTGGGCCAGCGCTAGTGTTGGCCGGCAGCGCACGTTCACGCACGTGTGCTGCCGGTCGCATTATCTACCCAGGAGCTGCTCGCATGGGGATGTTCGAATATGTGGCGGTGCTGACGTCGATCATCATCGGTCTCGGCATCACGCACTTGCTGCAGGGGGTCGCTCGCCTCATCCACCATCCCGGGAGGGAGCGCCTCTACTGGGTCCACCTCCTGTGGGTCCTCTACATGTTCTTCACCGCCGTCTTCTGGTGGTGGTGGGAGTTCAGGCTAGGCGAGACGGAGGTCTGGACGTTCCAGCTCTATGGATTCGTCATCATCTACGCGGTGTTGCTGTACCTCCTCTGCGCGATCCTGTTTCCGCACGACATGGGCGAATATCAGGGATACAGAGAGTACTTCTACTCCCGACGGGGATGGTTCTTCGGGTTGTTGGCGCTCGTGATGCTGGTCGACGTGGCCGACTCTTGGGTAAAGGGACTCGACCACCTCCTGAGCCTCGGAATCGAATACCAGTTGGCGGCCGTGATGCGAGTGGTCTTGTTCACCGTCGCCGCGGTCTGGGGCGGCGAGCGGTTCCACCGTTCCCTGGTCGTGGTGGCCGTCATCTATCAGGTGTCGTTTGCCGTGAGGCTCTTCGAAACCGTAGGGTGACCGACTGAAGGCGACCCCGACCCCGACCCCGGAGAGGGGAGGGGTGCAGCAGCCCAGCGGCGTCCGGTCAGTTCAGCGCTGTCCGGTCAGTTGAGCGCCTCCCACTCCTCTGGCGTGGCGGGACTCTGCTGGTACTCCATGATCATCTTCCATCCGTCCTTCTTGACGAGAAGAGCCTCGAAATGGATGTAGGTGTCCGAGACCTCGCCCGCGGCTGACTCGAAGCGGTAGTTGAAGATGCCCGTTTCGTGGGCGGTCGTCTCGTCATGGAGCCGCTGTGAGAACCGGAACCTGACCGAGGCAGTGGCGTCGCCTTCTCGAGTATCGGTGAATCCCTGCTCCCAACCGTCGAGAGCGGTGCTGATGGGGTAGCTGGTTCCCGCCCCCATCGCCACGAGCACCGCATCCTCGTGGTACAATGCCGCGTAGCCCTCGAAGTCGCCCTCGCTCACCGTGCGCGACATCTCGGCCCAGACGGCGTCGAGTTCGGCAGTGGTCTGGGCGCTCAGGCCACCCCATGCCGTCAGCGAAGAGGCCAGCAGGACCCCAAGCAGAGTCTGCGTATGTCGTCTCATGTTGATTTCTCTTTGAATGGGACCGCCCTTGAGGTCCGTCCATGAAGGCCAGGCGCGAGAATAGGATCCGGGGTCGCGTGAGGCCAGCGGTCAGCGGGGCCGGGGAGATCAGGTCGCCAGTCTGGGACCGGTCGACTGAGGGCCGTCCCTCCCGCACCCCCGCTCATGCGATGCTGGTCAACTGCTCCGCAATGATTCCCCTGAGTAGATCCACCTTGTAGCCGTTGTGCCGCAGGGGCTGCGCGTCCTCGACGCCTGCCTCGGAGGCCAGCCGAACGACGTCGTCCGTGAGGCTCTGACCCGTGAGAACCTGCTCGACCGCCGTCGATCTCCACGGGACCGGTGCGACCCCGCTGAAGACGACCTTCGCCGTCTCGACCACGCCCGCTGGCGTCATCCGAAGAGCCAGCGCCACGCCCGCGAGGGCGAAGTCCCAGGAGCGGCGCCCCCTCACCTTTCTGTACGAGCTCCTCAGACCCTCCCGGGGGGTGGGTAAGACCAGTTCGGTGAGAACCTCGCCCGGCCCCAGGACCGTCTCGCTGGTGGGGTCCACGCGCGGAGGCACGAAGAAGTCGCTGAGAGCCACGCTGCGCCTGCCCTCCGGTCCCATGAGGGTAGCGGTGGCGCCCAGAGCCATCAGTGCCGGCGCCGTGTCGGACGGATGGACGACGTGGCATCCTGTGCCACCGAATATCGCGTGTCCTTCATTGTTGCCGGTCAACGCGTAGCAGCGGCCGCCACCCTTCCGCATGCAGTCGAACGGCCCCCGATAGTACCAGCACCGAGGCTTCTGGCACACGTTGCCCCCGAGCGTTCCCTGGTTGCGCAGCTGGGGCGTGCCCACCGCGTCGGCGGCCTGTGCCAATGCGGTGTAACCCTGCTGTACCAGTGGGCTCGCGGCTATCTCGGCCAGGGGTGTGAGCGCGCCGATACGGACGACTCCGTTCGCGCTGTCGCCAATTCCCTTGAGCGCGTCGATGCCCGCGATGCTGACGACCTTGTCGGCGGCGAATACGCCGTCCCTGAGGCACCCGAGAAGGTCCGTTCCTCCCGCATGCACCCGTGAGCCCGTGGGAGCGAGATGCTCGATCGCCTCGCCCAGAGAGCTGACCCTTGCATATGAGAAATTCTGTAACATGACTCAAGCTCCTCTCGGCCGGCGGGCGAGCGCTTCGACCACGGCCGCCGGTGTGATGGGCGTGTCCGTAACCCGGACTCCCGTGGCGTGATAGACCGCGTTCGCGATCGCGGGCGCGGTCGGGATCGTCGCAGGTTCGCCGATTCCCTTGGTGCCGGTCGTGTTCGCCTCCGTGTCGCCCGGGTCGATCGCCACCGTCGACATGTCAGCCGGAACGTCCAGCGCTGTCGGGATTCGGTAGTCGTGCCAGCCCCTGCTGAGAAGGCGCCCTGTCTGGCCGCGGTCGAGGACCCGCTTCTCCGTAGATCCAAAGCCGATGCCCATGGTGATGCCACCGAAGACCTGGTTGTCGTACGTCATCCGGTTCAGCACCCGTCCTGAGTCGTGCGCCCCCAGGAATCGTAGGATTTCCACCTCACCGGTGCGGAGGTCGACCTCTACCTCGCAGAACTGGGCCGCGAACGGGTTCACGGCCTTGCCTGCGGGGTTGGGACCGCGGAAGCCGATGCCTTCGACGAAGCCCCGGCGACGAAGCTCGGTGAGCTCCGAGATCGCCACTTCAGGCTGCTCTCCGGACTCACTGACCACACGCCCCTCCCGGAGCTGCAGCGTGCCGGGCTCCACACCCAGCTGCCGCGCGGCCATGTCGATGATCTGTCCCTTCACCAACAGCGCGGCTGCCCGCACCGCGGGCGACTCCGTGGGCACTGTTTTGCTGCCTCCACTCGCGGAGGCAAAGTGCGTGGTGGCTGTGTCGGCGTGCTCGATTTCGATGTCGCCAGGGTCGATCCAGAGCTCCTCCGCAGCGACCATGGCCATGACCGTCTTCGTGCCGGTCCCGATGTCGGAAGCCCCCATGTTCAGGCTCACCCCGCCATCCGAGAAAAGCTTGATGATGACGGTCGCGGGTGGGCCTCCACCCCCCGCCGCCCACATCGCGCCGGCCATGCCGACTCCGCGCCGTACGTAGGGGTCGCCTGTGCCGCGTTCGGCGCGAGCGCGGGCCTCGGTCCACCCGAACGCCTCTGCGCCCTCGCTCAGACAGTCCCTGAGCCCGGTCGTCGTGTAGGGACGTCCACCGGCCTGACTGACCGCGGGGACGTTCTTCAGCCGAAACTCCAGCGGATCCATGTCGATGGCTTCGGCCAGCGTGTCCATCATCTGCTCGAGCGCCCAGGCGCACTGGGGATGACCCGGAGCCCGCATCGGTCGGGCCGGGCCGGCATTGATGTAGAGGTCCGCCGTTTCAGCCCGAACGTTGGGGCACAGGTACAGGTCTCGGATTAGGTAGTCGAGAGCCGACGTTCCCCCCGCGGGATAGGCGCCACCCGTCGCCGTGGCGACGAACTCGACGGCGGTGAGCGTTCCGTCGGACTTCACTCCAGCTCGAACGTGCATGTTGGCTGGTGGCCTGTTGCCTTCCGTAAGGAAGGTCTCCTCCCGGGTCAGGAAGAGCTTCACCGGCCTCGCGGTGGACCTCGCGAGCAGTGCGGCGATGATGGTGTACTTGCCGGCTCCGAGCTTCGATCCGAACCCACCACCCATGTACTCGCCCACCACTCTGACCTTGGACTGACTAATGCCCAGGGCACGAGCCGCGTCCTGCCGGACGGGATACACGCCTTGAGTCGATTCCCATATCGTCAGTCGGTCACCTTCCCAATTGGCCACACACCCGTGGGGTTCGAGGGGCGTGTGCAACTCGCACTCTGTGCGGTACTCCTCTTCGAGTACGATGTCGGCTTCCTCGAAGCCGCGGGCCAGGTCCCCTCGTTCGTAGACGCGAGGGTCCGAGACCCGGTTCCCCGCCTCGTGGACGAGTGGAGCCCCACTCTCGAGCGCGTCGCGCTCGTCCGATATGAAGGGCAACTCTTCGTAGTCGACCCGGATGGCACGCAGTGCGTCGCGCGCCCGGTAAGGAGTGTCTGCCGCCACCGCAGCCACGGTTTCACCCTCATGCCGGCAGAGTTCGACGAAAAGGTTTTCGCGAATCAGTCGCTGATGGGGCCTCATGGCTCGGTCGAGGTCAGTGAAGCCGCTGACCACTGCTCGGACTCCGGGCATGGCCTCGGCCGCGGTGGTGTCGACGCTCAGGACTCGGGCGTGGGGGTGAGGGCACCTGAGAATCGCTCCGTACAACATCCCGGGAAGGACGATGTCCGAGGGATACCGTGCCGTCCCGCTGACCCGCTCGTATGCGTCGACGCGGCGCAGGCGCTGCCCCACGACCCGCGTCTCCGACCAGGGCTCGGCCTCCTGGGCCGGCTCCGGGGTCTCGAGAAGTTCGGTTCCCTCCAGCCAGTACCGGACCGGGCCGTCGCCGCTCATGACCCACCTCCTTCAGCACTGCGGAGGCCGGCAGCGCGATCCACGGCCTTGAAGATGTGCGCGTACGTTCCGCATCGGCACAGGTTTCCGCTGACCCCCGTTCGTATCTCGTCCTGGGAAGGGTGCGGGTTCTGCAGCAGGAGCCCTTCTGTCGCCATGATCTGGCCCGGGGTACAGTATCCGCACTGGAAGGCGTCCTCCTCGGCGAAGGCCTGCTGGGTGGGTCCCAACTCTTCACCTCGCATCAGCCCTTCCAGTGTCGTCACCGAGGTCCCCTCGGCCTCCAGGGCCAAGGTCAGGCAGGCATACCTGGGAGCGCCGTCGATGAGCACCGTGCACGATCCGCACTCTCCGCGGCCGCACCCTTCCTTCGCTGCAGTGAGTCCCAGTTCTTCCCGGAGAACGTGCAGCAAGGACCATCGCGGCTCCACCAGTGCGGGGTACTCCCGCCCGTTGATGCGCAGTGCGATCTGGGTCAGGTCTCCAGCTTCGACCATCTCGGGGGAAGGCGGTGGGGTGCCGGCCAGCTCCGTGGGCAGAGCCATGGAAACCGCTCCAACGCCCATGGACGAGAGAAAGCCGCGGCGCGAGACGCCACGGTTCCCATCGGAACCGTCAGCGTTCGATGTAGACATGGGGAAGACTCCTGGGCAGCGGAAGAAAAACCCGGCCTCAGGAGGCAGTTTCCGGACCTGGAGTCCGGCCTGCGGTCGGTGGGTTGGCAGAGAATCTATGCCTGGGAAACACGTGGGGCCAGACGAATGAGGCTCCGGCGCCGAAGTGGCCGGACCCCTCGGGGAGGGGCCCGGCGCGCCGTCGTTCTCTCAGTTCGAGTGCTTCAGCGGCTCAGCCAGTAGTTGAACTTCACCATGAACGTGTTGCGCATAGTGTCGTCGAGGAGTGTCCCCAGGTCGCCGAGGCCGCCGAACGTCGGGTCCGCGGAGTTTCCGGCCCGGCCGTGGTTCCACACGAGGAAGAGCGTCGAGCCGGGGTTGTATTCCCAGCGGATGACCAGGTTGGTTCGCAGGGACCGGAAGCTGAAATCCGGATTCGAAAACGTGAACGTCGGTGCATCTCCGACACCGTCCGGATCAGCCGAGTAGCGATTCTCGTCGGCGTCGAAGTCGAGCGTCGTACCCCCGTCTTCGCCATAGCGTGAGAACTCGTACTCGCTCGGGGCCACGAGTTCCTTGAACGAGGAGTAGTCCCCGGCCGCCACCAGTGGTTGGGCGTACCATTGGATAGTGAGCTTCGGAGATATCGCGATGTCGGCACGGAGCGTACCGCTCAGCGTCTTGCGGTCCAGATCGCCGAAGACGTAGCGGGTGCCGTAGGTCACCAGTGCCATCGCGTCGGTCCTCCGGGTCACGAAGAAGGCATCCGATCGTGACTCCGAGTAGCTAGCCGAAACACTCAGGTTGACCGCACCTGATGGTCGGATCGAGACCGCCGAGCCGAGGTATGTGGAGTAGCCGTCGTACTCGTCGCGTCGGTAGTTGGCACTCAAGCGGGCGCTGACAGGCCTCCGTGAGTCCGACGAGAGCGATGCGTCCGTTCGCCACGACGCCGGGGATGCCATCATGGGGCCCCCACGCGTCATTCCATCGCTCATCCCGGCCAGGCTGTAGCGGGAACGGACGTAGAAGCGCCAATAGTTGAGAAGTTGCGCCTGCAACCCGAAGTAGGCCTCCTGCGAGAGCCGCGTACCGCCGAAGTTCCACGTCTGCGCCCAGGTTGCGGAGAGCACCTTGCTGCGAAAGATGCTGCCCGGGTCCAGCCACCTGCGGCTGACCCGCATGCCGTGGAATATCTGGTCCGCCTGCGTTTGGAATCCCCCGTCGTTGATCTCGAATCCCGGCGAGTAGGCGAAGAGGTCGGTGCCGACGGTCCAGTTGCCGGCGACCTTTCCCACGGTGAGCGACGTGGCGTAGCCGGAGAGACTCGTCGCAGCGCTGTCGAGGGTGACGTAGTCCTGGTCGGGTCGCTGATAGTACCGGGCCGATGAGCGCTGGGCCGCGACCATGGACTCGGCATCTCCCTGTACGTGTGAAGCACTCACGCTCCCGTTCAGGGCCCACTGGTCGCTGCCGAAGCGATGGAAGAAATCGAAGCCGGTGCTGTAGGCTGCGTCCCTCATGCCGGTGAAGGCCTCGTCGCCCAGGTCTCTGTGGACACTCGTTCCCATCACGCCGACGCCGGAGTCTCCGTCGCGGAAGTCCCGTCGCAGGCTTACCGCTCCGAAATTCGACCGGGGCTCGACCGGTCGTGAGCCGCGGGCCCCATCGGCGGCCTGCACCTGGGCGAACTCCTGGCTGGTGACAGCGTCCACGATTCCGATGGTCCATGCCCCGGTCTTACCGGAGAGCTTGGCTGCTCCCAGGATGCTGGTGGACGCGGGATTGTCGACGAACCCCCCTGGCTCTGACGCGGGGCGGGAGGGGGCTCTGCCGACCCTCCGCGAGTAGAAGAGCTCGGGCGCGCCGAAGACAAAGCCTCCACTGCCCGCGCCGAATCGGAAGATGTTGGCCCCCTCCACGAAGAATGGGCGACGCTCCTCGAAGTAGGTCTCGTAGGCGCTGAGGTTCACAACCGCCGGATCCACTTCCACCTGGCCGAAGTCGGGGTTGAAGGTTGCGTCTAACGTGAGGTCACTGGTGACCCCGTACTTCAGGTCCAAGCCCAAGCCCAGCGACTCGGCACTGCCGTCGTTGAACGGACTCGTGGGATCCGCCGCCTGGTCGAAGTCGGCCTTGACCGTCGTGTACGGCAGCATCTCCAGTCTCCGCGGCTGCGGGATGTCTCGGAGACCCGCAACATGGCCGAAGTGGGAGGCGTATCCGCGCTCCGTGTTCCTCACCCATTGCCAGGTGGTCACCTCGTTCGTTCGGAAGATCTCCCGGCTGAAGTTGAAACCCCACTCCTGAACCGGCTCGGTCGAGAACCGGAGCTGCGAGAAGGGAATCTTCAACTCAGCTACCCATCCGTCGCCGTCGATCGAGGTGGCGACCTCCCATACGGGGTCCCAGGAGCGGTCGCCGTGCCCGTCGTCGTTGGCGGTCACGTCGTCCATACGCACTCCCGCGGGGTTCACTGAGAACCTGAACGCCGTGCGGTGGTCGTGGTAGGAGTCGATGGCGACCGTGAACAGGTCGCTGGACGTGTGGCTGTCTCGGCGTCCCAGTCGACTCTCGATCTGCCCTGGCGCGGCATCGTACATCCGGGCTCCGATGTAGAGGGCGTTTGCATCGTAGGCGACCCGGACTTCGGTCCGTTCGCTGGGTCGAGCACCGTCCACCGGCTCGACCTGCGTGAACCCTGAAATGACCTGCGCACCGGTCCATGCGGCGTCGTCCAGGCTGCCGTCCAGGCGGAGCGCCTGGTCCTCGATTCTGACGGCGGCTACCGCGGCGTGTATCGGCTCGCCGGCCCGGGCTCCCATCGTCACCTGAGCCGAAGCGGGCCTGGTCAGGAGAGCTGCGAAGACAAGGCCCAGACTGCACCCGAGAGAGAAGGCCCGGCGTACGCGCTGCCAACCACATGCGGAGTCCTGCATCGTCATCCCCCCTTCCCGTCGTCGCATTGCGGCCACGGACCGCAAAGCCCCGCACTCCTCTGCGCCATCGGTCTGCGCCCCCTTCAGGGCACGAGGCTCTTTTGGCGCGCATCCTGAGCGGCGCAGCCTACGTCAGCGTGTGGCCCCCCTCGACCTTTTGACGGCCCATTTCGCGAAAGGGTTTCATCAGCTGGGTGGGGGCTAGGCCTGTAGTGCGCCTAGTCTGGCGATGCGCTCTTCCGTGGGGGGGTGCGTCCTGAACAGGCCGGAGAGCGCCGGACCCCGGGACCCGGCCAGCGGGTTGATGATGGCCAACTGCGCCGCGGCGGGGTTCACGGCCATGGGAATCTGCCTCGCGTAGTTGTCGATCCGGCCGAGCGCGCTCGCGAGTCCAGGAGCGTCACCCGTGATGTGTGCGGCGGTTGCGTCGGCCTGGAATTCGTTCTGTCGGCTGATAGCCATCTGCACGATCATCGCCGCCAGGGGCGCGACGATGAGCATGGCGATGGCCGCCAAGGGATTGCCGTCCCTGTCGTCTCGGCCTCCGCCGAGAATGAGTCCCCAGCGAGCGATGCTGGCCAGCATCGCCACGGCGCCGGCCATGGTCGCGGCGACCGTACCGATGAGCATGTGCCTGTGTTTGATGTGCGCCAGTTCATGCGCGATGACGCCTTCGAGCTCGCGCGCGGGAAGCAGCTGGAGAATACCGCTGGTCATGCACACGACGGCGTTCTCGGCGTTCCGCCCGGTTGCGAAGGCGTTCGGCTGGTCGGACGGCGCGATGGCGACCACCGGCATGGGGAGATCGGCCCTCTGGCGAAGTCGGTCCACCATGCGATAGAGGTCCGGCGCGTCCTCGGGTCCGATCACGCGTGCGCGGTACATGCGCATCACGGCTCGGTCGCTGAACCAGTACATGCCGAAGTTCATGACTGCCGCCATGGTGAACGCGATGAACGCGCCTCCGGAGCCACCGAAATAGTCTCCGATGAGCACGACCAGCATGGTAAGCCCGGCCATCAGGCCAAAAACCTTGAGAGTCTGCATCGTCGTTGCCCCGCCCGCCTTGGGGTCCAGTGTTGACTGTGTCTCAGCCTATGTCGGAGCCGGTCTACCCCAGTCACCGAACCCGGGTTTCCTTCGCGGGGCGGACGGTGTGGGCTGGAGGGTAGGTGGCGGCCGGCCCGCGCACGGGCTCAACTCACCGGGGGTGGTCCCGATGCGGGGGTGGTCGGATCCGGGGGGCGTCGCTCGATCGCCCCCCGGATCCCCCTCGGATTCCGATCAGTTGTCCCTGAGAATCGTGGCCGGATCCAAGCGGCCGAGCCGAGTCGCAGGCACGAAGGTCGCTGTAGCCGCGAGGACACCGAGTACACCCACCAGCGCCACCATGACGACCGGATCATGTGGCGCGATCCCGTAAATCAGATGCTGCATGACGCGCGAGACCCCGATTGCCCCGACCGAGCCCAGCACCAATCCGAACACCGTCAGGCGGATGCCGGCGACCCCGGTGGTCCAGACAGCATCCCCGGGCGTGGCACCCAGCGCCATCCGGAGGCCCATCTCAGTGCGTCGCTCGAGGACCTCGTGGGCCACGATGCCGTATAGCCCGATCCCTGCCAGAAGAAGGGCGAAGAGTGCTACGGCGATCAGGAACGCCGCCTCGAAGCGCTGCTCCGCGAAGGCCTGGTCCATGACGTCCGGCAGTGTGGCCGTCCGCGCCACTGGGATGTCGGGAGCCACCTGCTCGAATACCCGCGTCACCTGCGGTGTGAGCTCTGCTGCCGACGTCGCGCTCCGGATGACCCAGTGAGGTGAGAACCAGACGTGGAGGCCCTGGAAGAGTTGGCCGGGCACCTGGCTGGCGGCGAGGTACATGGTGGGCGTCTCCCAGACGGGTCTGTCGCCACCGGAAAAGCCCGCCTGCTGCTGCACGTTGCCCACAACGCCCACCACCACTCCGCCGTCTGCTCCCAAGGTTCTGCTGGTCAGACGGGCTCCCAGCAGCGGCCCATCCTGCAGGTGCGTCTCTGCGAAAGCCTGGTTCACAACCAACGCGAGGGGCTGCCCCAGGCGATCCCGCTCGTCGAAATCCCGGCCCTGCCGAAGGGGGATGCTCAGGGTCTCGAAGAAGCCCGGCGTGACGTAGACCGCATTGGCAACGCGGGTGCTCTCGTCAGTGCCGACACGGAAGGGGATGTTCAGGGGACGCTCGTAGGGGAGCGTCAGCGACACGGCGGCCGATGTCACCCCGGGAATACTGCGGATTCCGTCGAGACTCTGTTCGAACAGCCTCTCCACGTCTTCGGATTCGGCGTAACGGGCGTCATCCAGCGAGAACTGTACGGTGAGCACTCCCTCGGGCTGGAATCCAGGATCCAGCCCGTCGAGGTATCCGTAGCTCCGCACAAGCAGCCCCGCTCCGAAGAGAAGCGCGGTCACCACGGCCATCTGCCCCACCATCAGGGTCTTCCGCAGGACGTGGCTGCTGCCCCCCATCACCCGTGATCCGGAGATGAGCGCCCGATGCCCCCTCAGCTTGCCGACCTGAAGCACCGGGACCAGCCCGAAGAAGAGGGTGGCCAGGGCACTGGTGCCCAACGCCACGGAGAGCACCCGGGCGTCGAACCGGACAGGCTGCCAGATGCCGAAGTGTGCCTGGGCCAACCCCTCCACCCCCGTGAGCGCGAAGTAGGCCAGGGCCAAGCCAGAGCCGGCCCCGATCACCCCGAGAAGTACGTTCTCCACCACGGTCTGCCGGACGAGGGCGCCCGTGCCACTGCCGAGAGCCTGGCGGGTGGCCATCTCCGACTGCCGCGCCAGTGACCTGGCGATCTGGAGCCCGGCGAGGTTCGCGCATCCTACGGCGAACATCAGAAGGATGCCGCCCATCAGGATCATCATCGGCATGCGCACGTCGCTGTTCAGAGCGTCGTCCAGGCCCACCAGCCCGAAACGCCGCACGGGTGCGTCCTCGGCGGCCACCGGTGGTTCGATCGCAGCGAGTCTACTGTCGGCTTCGCCGAAGTCCATCCCGTCCGGGATCCTCACCAGAATCCCGTAGTTGGTTCCGCCGCCTTCTCCACTCGTCGATGGCCGCAGGGGTGTCCACACATCGGCGTCGAAGCTCGAGTGGAAGTCCTCCGGCATGATTCCCACCACGGTGAACGCATCACCCTTGAGGCGGATACTCGTACCGAGGATGTCCGGATCTCCACCGAAGGTGCGCGACCAGATGTCGTGGCTGATGAGGGCCACCGCCGGGCCCCCTGGGACGTCCTCCGCGGCGGTGAACTCTCGACCCATTACGGGTGGGATGCCGAGGGTCCTGAAGTAGCCGGTCCCCACTCGCTGCTGCCTTACGAAGGCGGCCGCCTGATCCGTCGTGAGATTCACTCCCTGCACCCAACCGGAATATACGGCGCGGTCGAGGAAGTCCGCCTGGTCTCTTATTCGCTCCCAGGTTCGGCCATCCGCACTGGTGCTGCCAGCATTCTTTCCCGCCGCGGGGCTGTAGAGCACGGCCTGCGCCAATTGCTGGGGGGCCGGGAACGGGAGTGGACGCCAGATCGTGGCGTCCACCACGCTGAACACTGCGGCACCCAACCCGATGCACATCGCCAGCGTGGTGATGAAGGTGACGGCGAACATCGGGTTTCGTGCGAGTCCGCGAATCGCCATGCGCAGGTTGCGCGCTGTCTCGTCGAAGAGGGCCAGGCCCCGCTCCTCCCGGGTCCGCTCGTGAACCCACTCAGGCGCTCCGAAGCGGATGTGGGCTTCCCGACGCGCTTCCTTGGGGTCCATGCCCTGCCGAACCAGATCCTGTGTCAGCGCTTCCAGGTGGAAGGCTATCTCCTCGTCGAGTTCGTGCCGGGACCGGGCACCGAAAAGCAGGTGCCGCAGCCGTCGTATGATGCGTACAAACATGTGATCATGCCTTGCTGGGCGCTGCATCCAACACGTTGGCCACGGCAACGACCATCTCCTCCCATCGCCTCGTCTCCCCGTCGAGTCGTCCGTGGCCAGCCTCAGTGAGGCGGTAGAACTTCGCCCTGCGGTTGTTTTCGGACTTGCCCCACTCCGCCGTGAGTACGCCCCGATCCTCCAAACGGCTCAGGGCTGGATAGAGCGATCCCTGCTCCAGCGACAGGAGACCCTGCGAGGTCTCCTCGATGCGAAGCAGGACGCCATAGCCGTGCGCCGGTCCCAAGGAAAGCGCCTTGAGGATGAGCATGTCCAGTGTGCCTGGCAGCAGTTCACGTGTTCCGAGCATCGCCTTCTCTCAGTTTAACTAGGAGAGCTTTCCTAGTCTAACTAGGAGAAGCGCGAAGCTCAAGCCTCCAGTACTGGACGTCACCATCCTGTGCGTTTGTTTCGGTACCGGGAATCTTCCGCCGCTGCCGGTCAGCGCTCCCCCGGGCCGGATGGCGGCTCGAGTTCCAGTACCACCACGCGGTCCAGCTCTTCAGCGCTGCTCTCGGGCAGCATCAGTATCAGACCCTCGTCGCCCTGGGCGAAGCGCACTGGATCGCCGGTAGACAGCATGTGCGCGTCGCGGATTGCGCGTGCCAACGAAGGGAGGCTCAAGGTTGCGTCGGGCCAATCCAGCACATGGACGTAGACGCGGTCACGGGTCTGCGTAGTGACGCCCCAGGAACGCGGAGGGACCGGACCACCCCGTGTCCCGTAGATGGACTCACCGTATGTCTCCAACCACGCGCCCATGGCCCGAAGGCGATCCACGGCCTCGGGCTGCAGGGTCCCGTCGGGGCGGGGACCCACATTGAGGAGCAGGTTGGCGTCGGCTCCGGCGGCCCGCACCAGGTAGTGCACGAGCTGGCGCACCGACTTCCATCGCCGGTCGGTGATGTTGAAGCCCCACGAGCCGTTCATGGTCAGCGACGTCTCCAGAGGCAGGTCACTGATCTCGGCGGTGTTCCAGCCCGCCGAGTTGGCGCCCGGCAGGTCCTGCTCGAACGTCTGCACGTCCTCGCCGGGGAGAGGATCTTGATGGTGATTGGGGATGATGAGTGCCTGCGGCTGCAGACGGTGGATGAGCGCGTAGGTCTCATTCAGGCGCCACTCGGCCTCGGGCTTGTCCCACATCCCGTCGAACCAGATGCCGCCGAGGGGACCGTACCGGGTGAGGAGTTCGGTGAGCTGAAGGTCCATGAAGTCCAGGTAGGCGTCCCAGTCCCCGGAGTCCGGGCGGCCCGTGGCTTGGCCGGTGCTGCCCCTCGGGTAGTAGTCGTCATGATGCCAGTCCAGCTGGGAGTAGTAGAAGAAGAGTTGGATGCCTGCGTCCCGGCAGGCCTCGGCCAGTTCTGCCATGGGATCGCGTCCGTAGCGGGCCCAGTCCACGATGTCGTAGTCGGTGGCATCGGTGTCGAACATGGAGAAGCCGTCGTGGTGCCGGGCCGTGATGGTGATGAACCGCATGCCCGCAGCCGTGGCCACGTCCACCCATGCCCGCGCGTCGAAGTTCACCGGGTCGAAGTCCGTGGCCAGCCACTCGTATTCGCTGACGTTCAGTGGCCGGGTCTGCATGATCCACTCGCCGGAGCCGAGTTGGCTGTAGGCGCCCCAGTGGATGAACATGCCGAAGCGGTCCGACCGGTATCGTTCGCGGGCCCTGAGACGTTCTGGCGGGATGCCGTCGGCGGTCTGGGCCGCGAGGAGGTCGAGTCCTGGCCCAATCAGCAGCAGAATGAGGAGTCCGAGGGTGGCTAGCCGAGACACGATGTCCATCTCCGGGGTGGTTCGATCGTTTACCTGGTACGAGCACCATCGCCATCACGGGCGGTCTGCGAAAGCAAAGCGCCGTCGGACGGGAGAGCGAACATGAACGCAGCATACTCGGCGCGGCTCATTCTTCTGGCGTGCGCGTCGTGGGGAGTGGGGCCGGTCGGCGTCGCGGGGCAGGCTTCCGCTGTGCATGTCACCTACGACCGAGCGGACCTGTCGACGCCGGACTGGGGCTCGATGCATGGGGCGTCGGCGTCCGTGACCCTCGGATCCCTGTGGCTCGGCATGGATCTGCGCCTCGGATACGGCCGTCTCTCCGCTGGCCGGCCCGACGTCGAGCAGTGGTGCAACTTCATCTCCTGCGTCGACGGGCCGTTCCATGAGTCGCTGTCGCTGGACGTAGTGCGGGCCGGGCTCGGCAGGAGCGTCGTCCGCGGGCGCGTTGCTTCGCTGGACCTCTCTTTGGATCTCACATTCGTGCGCCAGGCCAGGCGCCTGACCCACGGCATGACCGCGGAGAACTTCACGGCCGGTGATCTCACGGACTTCGGTCTGGGACCCTCAGCCACCCTTCGGTTCTCTCCCGCGGCGTTCGGGCTGCGTCCGATGGTACGTGCCGGCTACCAGAGGGTCTTCGAAAGCGCCTGCGGTGCGGACACCACATGCTACCCCAGTCGAAACCTTCTGGAATTCGGAGTCGGGTTGGCCTGGATCGGGATGTGATCGACGGGCCGTACCGAGGCGCGTGTGCCTACCCCTTGTGGCGAGCCGGTTCGCCCGGTGTATGTTGTCGGAAACGCTCAGTGAGGAGCTCGCATGTCCCCTGTTGCTGGTTCTCGTGACGATCGTGCGGCGCGTAGTGTTCGCGCGCCCCTTCGGTCCCTCTCGCTCGTCGTTCTTTCGCTGATGGCCCCGGTGGGTGCTCTCGCCCAGGTACCGGGGAATATCGACTGGCCTGCAGAGACGGGTGGCACGGGCGTCGTCGTGGCCCTGGATGCATCTCGTGGACTCAACTTCGGGTCCGGGCAGTCACTCTATACCGGAGCCCGGCTCACGTTCGGGATGCCGAGGGCGGCAGTGTGGTTCGGGGGCGGGTACGCTGGTCTCGCCGGGGCGGGGGATAACGTCGCCACGGGTGGAGCAGGATTCGCGCTGGAGCTGTCCGAGTCGGCCTCGGCGCAGCTTTCACTGGAAGCCGGGTTCGGGTTCGGGCGCAAATACGGGAGCTGGATCTGGGGCGTCCCCGCCGGTGTGACCGTCCGGTTCGGTCGGACGGGCTCGCCGGCCAAGCCCTTCGTGCGAGCCCACGGGATCGTGAGCGGCGGGGCTGGCTCCGGAACCGAAGTCGGGGTCTCCGGCATCGGAGGTGTAGAGGTCCGACTCGCCGGTGGCATGGGATTCCATCTGGCACTCCAGATGGAGAAGCTTGGAGAGGAGGAGGCTCTGGTCGTCGGTGGAGGGATCAGTGTCGGACACTGAATGCGGATGGGTCGGCTTTCCCGCTGAGGGTTCCACCGGGCCGAGGGTTTCGTGACACAACCTGGTGGGGCAGCGTGTCTGAATTGCGGGGCGACTGCCGGGGGCCGCTTCTGTCCCGACTGTGGACAGGAGCAGCGTGAGGCGAGGGTCTCCCTCGGGGCGTGGTTGTCCGACCTGCTGGACGAGTTCGCGCTGAGCGCCAAGCTCCCACTGACGCTGGGTCTGCTCTTCTCGCGCCCGGGCTTTCTGTCTAGCGAGTGGCGAGTCGGGAGGAGGGCGCGGTACGTGTCGGCGCTGCGGGTCTACATTCTCGCCTCGATCGTCTTCTTCTCCGTGACCTTCTTCGTAGGCCTGCCGATCATCGGGGAACTAGAGCTCGGGTTCGACGACCTGGGCACCGAGATCGCGGGAAATGCGGGCCAGCTCGTGAACACGGTCATCGCCCGCCGCATGCAGGGGTTTCTTACCCTCGGCGCCGCCCTCTCCGTGCCGCTGCTGGCCCTCTGGGTCAAGCTGCTCAGGCGGAGGTCCGAGATTCTCTACGTCGACCATCTCGTGTTGTCGCTGCACCTGCATGCCGTGGCCTTCTTCGGATTCACGGTTGCCTACGTGGCGCTCTTCTTCGGCCTTCCCGGATACATCA
The DNA here is from genome assembly GCA_039587465.1 of Gemmatimonadota bacterium. GTDB lineage: Bacteria > Gemmatimonadota > Gemmatimonadetes > Longimicrobiales > Gaopeijiaceae > JBDHIL01. Next base: position 49,495 of record JBDHIL010000019.1, read on the forward strand.
TCGCCGGTCTGATCATGAGCTACGTCTTCGGCTACTGGGTCGCGGCCTGGTGGCGAACGTATGCCTTCGCGGGACGCCCGGTGCGCTCGCTCGTGTCCCTAACCGGTACCGGAGCCGGGGTGGGCCTGATCGGACTACTGATCCTGGTTCTGGAGATGGTGCTCGCGGGTAACATGATCGGGAGTTCGGACAACATCACGAATGTGGAGATCGCGAATCGCGCCTACGCCCTTTCGCGCAGGGCTTTCTACGCAGGCGACCTCATTCGGGCACGGCACGTCGCCGACGTGGGTATCCCCGCGTTCGCCGCTTTGGATTCGGCGGCCTTGGTCGATCACCTTCCGTATCACGACGCCGAGATCCGTCGTTTCGCCGGGCAGCATGAGGAGGCACTGACGCGTGCTGAGCGTCTGCTCGCGGCCGAGCCAAATGACCTCCTCGCACTCGGTCTGGCCGGGGTATCGGCGGAGGAGGCAGGGGACTCGGAGGGGGCCTCCCTACACTACGAGCGACTGCTGGCACTCGCCGACAGCGGAGTCGAGAACGCTCGTGGCCACGAGACTGCGCTTAGGCGGTTCCTGTTTTCGGCTCGCGTCTTCACTGACCGGGCTTCTGGTGAGGATATGAGGGAGGTCGCGTTCCGCACCTATCTGCGCGCCGGGGTGGTGGCTGCCTCGGGAGATACGGCTTCGGCACGTCTGTTGGCTGGCACGGCACTCGACGCATTCGCAGATCCGGATGCTGCGCTCCAGCCGCACGATAGGTTCCACCAGGCTGAGCTGCTCTTCCTGATCGAGGACTATCCGCGGGTGATCGAGTTTCTCAGGGAAGACCTGGGCGAAGATGGCGATGACGTTCTGGCGCTCGGCCTGGCTGGGGCGGCAGCCGAACGAATGGGCGACCGCGTTGCGGCGCAAAGATACTCCGGTCGGATGGTCGAGTTGGTGGATGCTGGGATTGAGCCGGCCGCGGGGCATGACGCCCGGTATGCGGATCTGCTGGCAACCGCGAGGGCCTTCGCGTCGCCGCCACCGGCCTAGCTTCGCGGACATCGCCCACCACCAAAAAAGCTCCAGTTCCCCGCCGGGCCTGCCGCTGGTCTGGGTGGTCCGCCACCGCCGAGGGAATTCCTACAGCCCGCTTCCGAGCACCGACTGGGTGAGCTTCTCCAGGTCCACGTGGTAGGCGGCACAGAGGACTTCACGGTCCTTTCGATACTCTCACGAGCCTTCTGGGGAAATCAGGCGCCAGGTCACGAGGATCGACTCTTCGTAACTGGCTCCGAAAGCGGCCTCGAACCGCTCCATGCAGCCATCGTCCGCGATCGCGCGCTCCCTCATCACCGGGCTCTATCGACTGTCTGAGCCCACCCATCGGCCGCGGAGCTTGCCATAGGTGCGCACGTCGCACGCACTCTGTACCCGTCCGGAGGCGAACTCGGGCCAGTGGGTGAACCCTAGCCGCCCGGCGTCCCCAGAAGCTGCACGCAGAAGAGCCGATCGGGACCGATCCAGGTGTCGATCGCCTCGAGGCCCGCCGAGTGCGCCAACTCCTGGAAGGAATCCACGGTGTACTTGTGCGAGAACTCCGTCAGAATCGATTCCCCTTGATCGAAATGGAAGTCGTGTTCGCCCAACTGGACCACCTGATGGGTTCTGCTGACCAAGTGCATCTCGATGCGCGAAGCCTCTTCGTTGAACGGGGCATCATGCCGGAACGCGTCCAAGTCGAAATCTGCTCCCAACTCGGTGTTGAGCCGATGGAGGAGATTCAGGTTGAAGCGCGCGGTGACGCCTGCATCGTCATTGTAGGCGGCGCGCAGCCGGTTCAGCGGCTTCACCAGATCGAAGCCAATGAGGATTGCACCGCTCGGCCCTGCGACCGATCTCATCGCTTTGAGAAGCCGGACTGCCTCCGGTACCGAGAAATTGCCAATGGTCGAGCCCGGGAAGTAGACGACCCGTCGGGCCGGAGCACGGGCAGGCTCAGGAAGCGTGAAGGGTTGGGTGAAGTCCTCCACCAGAGGCAAGATCGGCACGTCCGGGTGCTGATCGCGCAAATTATCCGCAATACCATGCAGATACTCGCCGGAGATGTCGATTGGGACGTACCCCACCGGACTCTCCATGTGATCGAGTAGGATGCGCGTCTTGACGCTACTACCCGAGCCGTACTCCACCAGGAGAACATCGGGCCCAATCGCGTCGATCATCCCGGCGACGTGCTGCTCCATGATCACCGTCTCGGCACGGGTCACGTAGTACTCGTCCAAACCGGTGATCTCGTCGAACAGGCGTGACCCGACTTCGTCGTAGAAGTACTTGGAGGGGAGGGTCTTGGGTGACGACGACAGGCCTGCATAGACGTCGACGAACATCTCCCGCTCCGAGGCCGACAGGCCGGACGGGATCGAAGGGGTACCGGCGTGCTTCTCGCTGTGATGGCTCATGCGGCGTCCCGCGCCAGGCGGAAGCCCGTGAACTGCCATCGATCTCCCGCGTAGAAGAAGTTGCGGTAGCTGGGGCGGATGTGGTCCATGGCGGTGGCGCATGACCCACCGCGCAGGACGAGTTGGTTCGCCATGAATTTGCCGTTGTACTCCCCTGCGGCGCCGACCCACGGCTTGAATCCCGGATAGGCGCCGTAGGCACTGCTGGTCCACTCCCAGACGTAGCCGAACATCTGGTGGATGCGGCCCGAGGCGGCGGCGGTCTCCAGCGGCTGGGGGTGGAACCTGAAGCCGTCCGAGAAGGCGTCCTGCCGAAAGTCCGCTCCCTCGGCCGCCGCCTCCCACTCAGCCTCGGTCGGGAGACGCCCCCCCGCCCATCGCGCATAGGCGTCGGCCTCGTAATACGAGACGTGTACCACCGGTTCGTCGGGGTGCACAGGACGAGCGCCGAACAGGGTGTACTGCCACCAGGCATCGCCGTCCCGGAACCAGTAGAGAGGCTTGTCGAACCGCTCCCACTCGTTCTCTGCAGGCCGCTGCTCGAGCACCGTCGACCAGCCCATGGAGAGCCAGAGTTCCGGACGTTCGTACCCCCCATCCTCGATGAACGCCTGATACTCGGCATTCGTCACGAGCCGCGACGCCAACTCGAAGGGCTCGAGGTAGACCTGATGCCTCTTCCCCTCATTGTCGAAGTGGAAATCCGGGCCGTCGTACCCGATCCGGACCAATCCACCTGGGTGACTGACCCACTCCAAATCGGGAACGCCCATCACCGGACTCCCGTCGTCCGGCGCAGCGCGCCAGTGGGGGCGCAGAGGGTTGATCGAGAAGACGTGTTTGATGTCCGTGGCGATGAGCTCCTGATGCTGCTGCTCGTGGTGCGTGCCCAAGGTCACGGTGTGTCGGATCTGCTCCAGGCGGTCCGCGTCGGTGCAACTGCGGATGAGGTCTTCCATATGGTCATCGACGTACCGCCGGTACTCGAAGACCTCGCGTACCGTAGGGCGGGACAGTTGTCCCCGACGGGGCCGGCAGAACTGCTCCCCTACGGCGTTGTAGTACGAGTTGAACAGGTAGCTGTACTCGGCGTTCAGCACCTGGTAACCTTCGGCGAAGGGCTGGAGAACGAAGGCCTCGAAGAACCAGGTCGTGTGTGCCAGATGCCACTTGGTGGGGCTCACATCCGGCGACGACTGAATGACGAAGTCCTCAGCCTCCATTCCTTCGCACATGCGCGTCGTGAAGGCACGCACCGCACGGTAACGGTGCAGAAGCTCTTCGGCGTTCCGGGGCGTGGAGGTCGGTGCGGCGGGTATCGCGGTGGTCATGTTTCGACCCGTACTCCCCGCCAGAATGCGGCCCTGCCACGAAGCTCCTCCGCTGCCGGTTTGGGCTCGGCGTAGTACCATGCCGCCCCAGCGTTCACGTCATCGCCCACAACCACGTCGAGGTAGTTGGCGGTCCCTTTCCAGGGACATTGCGACTGCTGCGAAGTGGGTCTGAAGAGGCTCTCGTCCAAAGATGCGCGGGGGAAATAGTGATTTCCCTCCACGACGATGGTGTCCTCGCTCTGCGCCAGGACGGTACCGTTCCATGTTGCCTTGGGCATGGCCTGCTCACTCTTCCAGTTCTTATCTCGAGGGTTCCACATCCCTAACCGGAGTGGCCCCCACGGGGTTCCCGGAACGCTGGGAGCGTCTCGTGCGTTCACCCTAGGATACTAGCCCCATTACGCCGTCCCGCCATCCGAGGTATGCATGAAGACGATCCTGACCGTGGGCCTGACGGTTACCCTGGTTCTGGTGATGACACCGGAACTCGCTGCCCAGGAGCCCATCGGACCCCGAGCAAGCCAGCACGGGGCCGTGGCCCAGACCGTGAACGAGACGGTGATCGCCCTGGAGTACGACCGCCCCACCGCCCGGGGCCGCGAGTTGTTCGGCGAGATCGTCGATTGGGAGGCCGTGTGGACTCCTGGAGCAAATCGGACCACGTGGATCGACGTTTCCACCCCGGTCGTGTTCGAGGGCATCCCGCTCGAGGCGGGGCGGTACGGAATCTGGCTATACCCCAACGAGTCGGAGCCTTGGGAAGTGGTACTGGTCCGGGACTGGGACACGCATCATTCCTTCTACCCATTCGAGTCGGAGGCGCTCCGGGTCGGCGTCCGTCCCATCGAAGCGGAGCACATGGAGGCGCTGGCCTTCTATTTCCCATTGGTCGGGCCCTACGAGACGGTGCTGCGCATGCACTGGGGCAACACCGCGCTTCCACTTCGCATCGAGGTGCCCTGGGGCGGGAGCTAGCGGAGCCCACGGGGTTCGACGGCGCGCTCGGCCCCGGCCAGCACGCCGTCCACGATCAGGGCCAGTACCCCTGCCGGGATGGCACCGGACAGGATCATGCGGGTGTCCGAGAGGGCGAGGCCTGCTACGATGGGGTCGCCCAGTCCACCAGCCCCGATGAACGCGGCCAGGGTCGCCGTGCCCACATTGATGACGGCGGCCGTGCGGATCCCGGCCATGATCACCGGTGCGGCCAGCGGCAGGCGCACCTGGATCAGAAGTTGGCGGTCGGTCATGCCCAGGGCCCGCGCCGCCTCCACAGCGACCGGATCTGCATCCCGCACCCCCGCGAAGGTGTTTCTGAGGATCGGCAGCAGGGAGTAGAGAAAGAGTGCGGCCACCGCTGGAGGCGCGCCGATCCCGAGAAGGGGGATCATGAACGCCAGGAGTGCGATGGCGGGGATGGTCTGCAGCAGGCCCACACCTCGAATGACGCTCTCGGCCATGGTACGCACCCGTTCCAACCAGAGCCCGAGAGGGACCGCCACGGCGATCGCGGCGCCAAGGGAGATGAGGACCAGGAGCAGATGCCGGATCGTGAGACGCCCGGTGATGACACGGCGGCTCCAGAGGTAGGAGACGAATCCGTCCGCCCGGCTCGGTCGCGCCTGGCCAGCCACCGTGGCCTCGTCCAGCAGGCCCAATAGGCCCAGGGCGTCGGCCGCGACCGCGGCCACCGCCTCTCCGTCGACTTCGACGCGACGGTTCAGTGCCCTCATCGACGCCTCGTCGAGCAGGCCGGAGAGCTCCGACAGCGCGGCCACGACATCAGGGCGCTCCTGCGCCACGCGTGCGCTCACCAGGGCCGCCGCCTCGTAGGGCGGAAAGAAGTTCCGATCGTCCTGCAGGACCCGTAGGTCGTACCGCGCGATCTGACCGTCCGTGGCGTACCCGTCGATGACGTCCACTTCGCCCTCGGCCAGCGCGCGGTACTTCACCGCCTGCAGCAGGGGGCGCACCTCGCGCGGTTGGAGATCATATGCGGTGCGCAGCCCCTCGCACCATGCGCGGAGCGAACCGGGCCAGGTCCGAGAGCGTGGTCAAGTTCAGGGAGTCGGCCGTGGCCCTTCGCACCGCGATGGCATAGGTGTTCTCGAAGCCCAGGGGCGGCAGCCAGCGCACTCCCCAGCGGGCGCGGAACTCCCGCGCCACCGTTTGGAAGGCCTCTCCTGCCTCGGCGGGCGGCTCCTGCCCGAGGATGGCCAGGAGGCCGGTGCCCGTGTACTCGGGGTAGACGTCCACGGCACCCCGTCGCAGTGCGCCGAAGGCTACCTCCGTGGCTCCGAGGCCCGGGCGGCGATCGACGTCGATGCCGTGGCTCTCGAGGAGTTGGGCGAACATCTCGCCCAGAAGGTACGACTCTGCGAAGGGCTTGGTGGCAACCACCACGCTGGCCTCCTGAGCGGCGGCCTGTCCGGGCGCGAGAAGAGCGAAAGCCAGAACGGCGACTGTCTTCCTCACGAGACCTCCGACCGGTCCAGGAGCTCGGCGACGTAGGGTGAGGCCGGCTGGCTCAGCAGCTCGTTCGGCGTGCCGATCTGCTCGATGCGACCATCCCTCATCACTGCGACGCGGTCGGCTACGCGCCACGCCTCGCGGAGGTCGTGGGTAACCAGCAGTACGGTGATGCGGAGCCGCTCGACGGTATGCACGAAGGCCTCCCGGACGTCGCTCCTCGTGATGGCGTCCAGTGCGCCGAACGGCTCGTCCAAGAGGATCGCGCCGGGGTCCGAGGCCAGAGCACGGGCGAGGGCCACGCGCTGGCGCTGCCCTCCGGAAAGCTCTCTCGGCCAGCGGGCCGCGAAGTCGTCGGGCGTGAGCCCCACCAGCGAGAGCGCACGCCGACCGCGGCTCTCGGGTTCGTCCATGCCGCGCAGGTGCGGCACCAGGGAAGCGTTCCTCAGGACGGGCCAATGGGGCAGCAGTCCCCCCTCCTGCTGAACGTAGCCGAGAGACCGGCGGAGCTGGACCGGATCGGTGCCCCTCACGTTGGCGCCCGCCACCGTGACGGTACCGGTGTCGGGGTCGATCATGCGGTTGAAGCTCCGGAGGAGCGTCGTCTTGCCCGATCCGCTCTCACCGACCAGGGCCACGCGCTCTCCAGGTGCGACGAGAAGCGTGACATCGTCGAGGGCCCGGACCGCACCGAACTGCTTCGTTACGCCGACGGCCTCCAGGGCGATTCCCGGTCGGGACACGAACCTAGAAGCCTCTTCGAGCGTCGCACGCGGCCGACTCGTGAGCGCCGCGGCGTCGCAACAGAGAGGGGTGTGGGGTCATGCCGACCAAGGTAAGGGAAGTCAGCTCAGCCGATAGCGGGCGAGGCGCCACCCAAGAGGCGAGCCGGCCTGCCCGCTTCCTATGATGAGGACGTCTACGCGGTTCATGGTGGATTGCTCCGACAGTGAACTGGAACTCAGGTCGGCCCAATACGCGGAGGACCCTCATACGTTCCGGGCAGGGGACTTCGAACCCGAGCGATCGCCCCGAATGTGACCGGACGCTGCACCGCGGCTGCTCTTCGGACGCCCGCCGGGAACCCTCGGGGTGTCCCGGCGATTCTCCCTCATGTACGATACCGTACGACTCGGCGGGCGCCTTGAGCCTTGTGGTCGCCCGCCTTCTTTCTCGACGGCCTCCGGACGGCATGACCCCTACCGAAACGCGGGACGACGGCACCCGGGGCTTCGAGCGTGAGGCGCTCCCCCACATGGACGCCGTTTTCCGGTTTGCGCTCAGGCTGAGCGGTTCGCCTGCCGAGGCCGAAGACCTGGTTCAGGAGACATTCCTGAAGGCTTTCCGGTCCTGGAGCCAGTACACGCCGGGAACGCGCTGCAAGAGTTGGCTGCTGACGATTTGCCGCAACGTGTTCCTGCGGTCTCGGGAACGGGTCCGTCTCCACAGGGAGATCCTGGAGAGGGAAGTGGTCTTCAATGAGGCTTCACAAGAGGTGGTGCAGCCAATCTGGGCGATGTTGCCTTCCTCGGATCCCGAGGGTGAGTTCTTCAATGCGATCGTTGGCGACGTGGTCCTGAATGCCATCGACGACCTACCCGAGGAATACCGGAGTGCGGTGATTCTATCCGATGTGGAGGGGCTCTCGTATGCCGAGATCGTCGAGGTCATGGGTGTGCCGGTGGGCACGGTGAAGAGTCGACTTTTTCGGGCACGGCGGCACCTGCAGAAGGTCTTGTTCGACTACGCCGTCGAGATGGGGTACTTGGACCCGGCCTCGGGATCTACAGCATGAGACTTTCTTGGAGCGTGAAATGATGTCGCTATGGGGTCGACTTCGGCGTATGGGCAACATGGCTCTGGCCATGGTTGGCCGACGAGCCATGATCACCTGCGAAGAGGCGCTGGCCGCCATGCACGAGCTCTTGGATGGAGAGCTGTCCCCGGACGACCAGGATCGGGTGCAGGCGCATCTCGAAGTCTGCGCGCGCTGTTATCCGACTCTCAGGGCGGAAGAGTCGTTCCGCTCAGCGCTGCGCCTGGCCACGGAGGGTCAGGTGGCGCCGGAGGAGTTGACGGTCCGTGTCCGCGCACTGCTCCACGAGGCAGCGGGAGGCTAGGAGAGGCTCCCCCGAAGTCGCCGCTTGATCGGGCGGTCGGCTCCGCTCCCCGTCACAGAGCTCAGGGCGTCCCGAGTATGGATCGCATGGCGGACGAGGCCTCGTGGAGGAACGAGGCAACCATGCTTCGCTGCTCAGCCGGGTCGACCACCGCCACGATCTCGCCGGCGCTCAGTACGGCACCGACCCATCCCTTGGAGATCCAGGATCCGGCTCCTTCGAGGGGCGGAAGCTGGTCGACCATCGGTGAAGGCCAGCCGTTCACGTAGTAGTAGGGAGTGGAAACGGAGTCGTCACCCGGCGAGAACCCGATGCCCACGTATCTTGCGTCTCCGTCGGCGTCCGGACTGGAGAACGTGAGGAGCGTGGCCAGGTCGAAGTGGTGTGGCCAGCAGCGTACAGGCGACGCTTCGCGGGCGTTGGCGGCCAATGGCTCGAGCAGCGAAGAGGCGTTCCCATACCATGCGGCCAGGGCCTGCAGGGAGGGGCCGTCGGGCCTGAGCTCGATTTCGCGCCCTCCTGGGTGGTCAGGGAGGTCGTATTCCGGCCACGCCAGGGACGGCACCGACGCCCGCTTCTCCCTGAGGACTTCTTCAAGCCAGAGCATCCCTGCGTCGAGGGATTGCCCGTGGAGCTTCAGGGCCGCGAAGGGTTCTCCGTGGTGCGTGACCTCGAGGGTGAAGGTCGGGACCTCGAGGACCACCTGAAGGCCATCATCGCTCACCCCACTCAGGAAGGCATCGCGCCCAGCGTCCCAGGTCATCGCCCGGTGGGTGTCGTCACCGCGGGGCTCCACCAAGGACTGACCGAACGCGGACAGGGGCTGGACAGCATGGTGCAGCGTCAGCGTGGTTGCTTCCAGTGTGCCCGTGGCGAGGGCCGGCAGGACGCGCCAACCGTCGTTGGCGGAGTCGAGGCGCGGACTGGGGGACATGGACAGGCTCCTGTTTCCGTGGAGGTTGGTGTCCGGCTGTGCAGTGGCTTGCCTGAACCGTCGTGGGCCGCGCCCTACCTCGTCAATCGGCAGGGGAGTTCCGGGGTTCCTCAGGTCGCAGGGCCGGGGCACTGATCGGCTCACCGTCGCCCGATGGATCGGGGGGCGGCGGCGACGATTTCGAATTGATGTGCAGCATCGACAAGTCGGAGATCCTCAACGGGGCCCCGGGCGCGGAGTTCGGGGTGTCGGGGCTCCTGTACCGGAACAACCTGATCATCTACGACCGCAACACCGAGGAGTCCCTGTGGCCACAGATGGCGCGTGGGGCACGGTGTGGGGTCCGACACGGGAGTGATCTCGTGATGTTTCCCACGGTCGAGATGACGTGGACGGGCTGGCGCGCCCTCCACCCCCGGACGCGCGTCGTCAGCTCCGAGACGGAATTCGACCGCAGCGTCGTCGAACGTGCCGAGCGGGAGGCTCTGGGAGACACCGTCCCTGCGCCCGCTCGGCGTCCGTGAAGATCTCCCCGGATCCTGTCGTGCGGCTGGACGGTCGTGCGACCTTGCGGTCAGGGCGTTGCAGCCTGCTGGGCCGGTGCTTCCAGAGGTACGTAGCCGGCATAGGCCACCCCGGTGAGATAGGCCAGATCGCGACTCCACGTCGTGAGGTCACGGGGTTCGAATTCCGCGAGGCGCGTGTGACCGCACGCCCGTGCCAGCACGTTCATGAGTGACACCGTGGCCCTCAGGTAGTTAGCCAGGCGCTGGGCCGACTCTTCCACCAGGAGCCGGGCGCGCAGGCCCTTCTTCTGGGTGGCGATGCCCACCGGACAGTTGTTGGACTGGCACGCGCGCATGCCGAGGCAGCCGATGGCCTGGAGTGCCGAGTTCGAGATGGCGACACCGTCGGCTCCGAGCGCGAGCGCTTTCACGAAATCGGACTCGGTGCGGAGCCCGCCGGTGATGATCAGGGTGACGTCGGAAGCGTCCGATGCTTCCAGATGCCGCCTGGCCCTGGGCAGCGCGGCGAGGGTCGGCACCGAGATGTTGTTCTTGAAGATCTCGGGTGCCGCGCCGGTGCCGCCGCCACGGCCGTCGAGAATGACGTAGTCCACTCCGACTTCCAACGCGAAATCCAGGTCGGCTTCGATGTGCTGCGCGCTGAGCTTGAAGCCCACCGGGATACCTCCCGTGGCCTCACGCACTTCGGCGGCCACGTCCCGGAAGTCCGCCGGAGTCACCAGATCCGGGAACGTGGGTGGACTCACGGCGGGCTGGCCCGGCTCGAGCCCCCGGACCTCGGCGATCTTGCCCACCACCTTCTCTCCCGGGAGGTGACCTCCCGTGCCGGTCTTCGCTCCCTGTCCTCCCTTGAAGTGGAATGCCTGGCACCGGGCGACGCGGTCCAGGCTCCAACCGAAGCGGGCCGAGGCGAGCTCGTAGAAGTACCGCGAATTGGCCTCCTGCTCTTCAGGCAGCATGCCTCCCTCGCCCGAGCAGATCCCCGTCCCGGCCATTTCCGCGCCGGTGGCCAGGGCGACCTTCGCCTCTTCGGAGAGGGCCCCGTAGCTCATGTCGCTGACGAAGAGAGGGATCTCCAGGCGGAGCGGCTTCGCAGCCCGCGGCCCGATGACCAGGCCCGTGTCGATGGTGACGTCCTCCGCCAGAGGTCTCCGCGCGACCTGAGCCGTCAGGATCTGCAGATCGTTCCACCGTGGAAGCTGCGTCAGGGGAACCCCCATCGCAGACATCTTCCCGTGATGGCCGATGCCTTCAGGTCCCTTTCGAGCCAACTCCTGGATGTAGGCGTTGTAGGGTTCCTCTTCGGTGCCGTGCACATCCTGGTAGGTCCCCAGGTACTCGTCTCGCCGATACGGTTGAGGGTTATCCTCCGCCCAGGCTGCCACCTCCGCAGTGTCTACGAGCACCGCGTCGGCCTCAGCGTCGATCCAGACCGTGAACCGGTGAAGCGCCTCGCTGTTGTTGTACTCGCTCACCCCCGTGTCGAGGCGGTAGTCCCAGCCGTGAACGCCGCAGATAAGGTTGGGGCCGTCCACGTGCCCGTCCGCCAGCAGGGCGCCGCGGTGATGGCAGCGGCCATAGAAGACGCTGACCTCGTCATCGTGACGAATCGCCACCAGATCCACTCCGGCTACCAGAGCATATGCGGGCACCCGATCCGGCATCGCGCTCCATGTGGCGATCTCTACGGGCTGCGTGGCGACGCTGGGTAGCTGCACGGAATACCTCCTTGCATTCGTGGCGGGGCGGGACGCTCCGAGGGGCGGAACATACTCTACGGTCCATCTGACTCCGGAGCGAGGACGACCCTATCGCGCAGTCTGCCTGGGGCTGGTTGGTGCGCGTGGTCCGCCTTTCACCCTCTCGCCGAAGTCTGGCGGGACGGCTCCTGAGATCCCCGGCGAACCCCTGGACGCGGTCCTGCCCAGGAGCAGCATGCCCCGCTCCCCTCGCGGTCACCTACCGGGAGGAGGCACCCTCCGGTTCGTGGCCTGCTCGAAGGCGTACGCCAATTCCAGGAGGCGAGGCTCGCTGCAGGCCCCTCCCGTAAACGCCACACCGTAGGGCTGGGGGCGG
>JBDHIL010000048.1:0-14268 GCA_039587465.1 Gemmatimonadota bacterium
TGCCGTCGATCCGTGGAATAGGGCGGCTCACCACTGCCGCACCGGCCCCACAGGGCCCCTCAAACCGTTGCAGCACCGCCACGAACAGCCGCATTCGCTCTGCGTTCGGCTGTTCGGGCCAGCGCACCTGCCGAATAAAACCCGAAATCCGCCTCCCGCCCGAGTCCAGTCAACTCGTGCGCACCGCACCACGTATTGTTGCGACGTTGCATCAGGACAACAGGACGAGTTGCGATTCCATAAAGCGTCGTGAAAGCGTTGTGGTACATGCACTTAGGGTATGTGCTAGCCTTCTCGCAAATGGGCCTGGGAGATTGGCCCGCCTCTTGCAACATCTCAGCGTGTTGGCAAAGCAGCACGTTGGCCGTGAGACGCCGCGTGTGGGCTCCCAAGTGGTCGGACCGGGGGTGGGGCGATCCACAGAGACCGCTGCTTATCTCGAAAAAGGTGGAACTATGAAGAAACTGCTCATCATGCTCGCGGCTGCGGCCGTCATACCGTCTGGAGGGGTGGCCGCTCAGGCTCCTGATCCAGGCTGGGATGCGGTCAAGTCCTTCCTGGACATCTGTCTGGTGGGAAGCCTTCGCCCCTGCGGCTCGGTCATCGTGAAGACGCGACTCGAACCTGTTGGAACTGGTGTAGGGACGAGCGTTCAGATGTGGGTCCGCAACGAGGAAGGGGGCAACCCGATCGACCAGACGGGAGGTTCGTTCCTGACGCAGATCGGCCTTACTGCACCGACCATCGACGATACCGAATGGCTCGGACTGTTTCTCGATCCGGACGCGAGTGCCGTAGGTCAGGTGGGCACCCCCCTGGACAATTGGGAGTTCGAGAAGGGCGGTCTCGGGGGCCAGGTGACCATGAAACTCGGCTCTGACCACGGTAAGGATGGGGCGATCCGAGGTTGTTCCGACCCCAGTGGGAGCACAACCGAGTACTTCATCACCTGCGACGACCAGGGCTACACGGGCTGGGTCGTCTTTGCCTTCACCACCAGCAATACGTGGAGCGCAGAAGATTCCGAGGTCGCTCTCAAGTATCAGTCGATCGGGGATGAAGATTGGTCGCTTGAATGCCGCTCGGGGGATGGCGGGGGAGAGCATGCCTGCGTCGTGCCTGAGCCCGAGACGTACGCGCTGATTCTGACCGGCCTCTTCGGTATTTTCGGAATGGCTTGGGTCCGGCGTAGAGAGGAAGAGATCTCCAGCTAGGACGGACGGCTCAGACGCTGGGCGTTGAGATTGCTTTGCCAGCAATTCGGCCCCATCTACGGTAGCAGTTCCACCGCCGTAGATGGGGCCGTTGCGCGTCCATGGTGTTCCAGCCCTGAGATGCGTCGTGCCCCGCCCCAACCTATTATCGTGAACTGACAGAAGGCTCGGTTCGCGGCAAGACCCGGCATGATCCTCTTCGACCAGGAGACAGGCAGTTGGCCAGCAATCCCCCGATCCTCACGAATCAGCCCGAGGAGCCGAAGCAGCCCAGCCCACCAGCTGCGACTTCGGTAGCCAGACTGGCGCTCGTCGCTGGCCTGTTCGTGGTCGCCCTGGGTTGGGTCGACATCCTGGTGGGGTGGTTTCCGACCAATTTCGGGAGCCCCGAGTGGGAATTCGGAGCCGTGAGTGCGACGGTCGATGGTCTCCCACTGTCGACGATCGGGATGATCGTCACGCTGCTCGGTGCGGCGGCGCTGCGCAGTCAGGTCGGACTGTGGGCGGTTGCCCTCTGGGGCGCGTGGGTGCTCGTAGTGCTGATTGTGGCTGCGGTGCTCTACTGGTTCACGGTGCCGATGGCGCTCGAGTCCCTGGGACCGGCAGGACTCCAGGCTTCGCTCGGGAGGGCCGTCATCAAGACCTCGACCTCGATGGCCATCTACTTCTGCCTCTACGGCTGGATGGAGGTCGAGGCGATCCGAGCCCTGAAGCGGGGGGCCTAGGGGGGCCTAAGTTCCCCCCGCTTCCTGACCGCGTGTTCCCCCCGGTGCCGCCTAGGGCGGAGTCGTACCGCCCGCGCTGTTGGACCAGGGTCCGAACTGCTCGTCCACCCCCAGGGTGCCCCGGAACGGTCTGACCTGCACGAAGTAGGTCGAACCCGCCACTAGACCCTCGACTGTGCAGGTGAGGACTTCGTCGATGGCTGATCCAGCGATGGGCGAGGCGCAGTCACCCACGGTGATCACGGTCCACGCCAGCGTCGTGTTGGGCCGGAAGCGGGCGGTGTAGTCCGAGGGGGCTCCGAACCCGTCGTCCACCTCGGTCCAGTCGACGGTGAGCGTGGTGCTGGTCGCCGCCACCACGGTGAGGTCGGTCACCTGTCCCGGCAGCGGGAGCGGCTCCGTTTCGGCTCCGGTGATGTTGGACCAGGGGCCGTACTGTTCATCGACGCCCACCGTGCCACGGAAGGATCTGACCTGCATGAAGTAGGTCGATTCCGGCTCGAGGCCCTCGAGCGTGCACGAGAGGACCTCGCCGATCGCTGATCCGGCGATCGGCGCCGCGCAGTCTCCTGCGCTGACGTCGGTCCATGCCAGCGTCGTCACGGGGCGGTATCTGGCCTCGTAGCTGGAGGGAGCCCCGAAACCGTCGTCCACTTCGGTCCAGTTGAGTGTCAACGACGAGCTCGTCCGGTCGACCGGAGTGAGGTCCGTCACCTGTCCGGGGAAGGGGATGGGGTCGATCACGAGGTCCCCGGTGACTCTCGGGACCAGGCGCCAGGTCACTTCGCCCGTCGCCGCCCGCGTGGGGACCAGAAGTCCAGTGGCTGCCCGGACCGAAAACGAATCGGGCTGAACCTGGCCGAGGTCGAAGCCCAGCAGCTCCGGGAGAACCATCTCGAGAGGACCCGAGCCGTCATCCACGGTCATGTATAGATCGCGACCCACCGCGCTGGTGACCGTCACGGTGTCCAGGATGTCCGCATCACGGATTCTCACGAGAGCCGCATCCCTCTCGCCGCCCTCCGCACTGGCGGCCAGAGCCGTCGAAAGCTCGAGCGGCTCCGGGATGATCACCTGCTGAGCCAGGAGGAAAGGCTCCGCCTCGCGCAGGACCACCTGCCCGGCGTCTAGTGCGATCCGCCCCAACACCCGGACGCTATCGCCGGGGAAGAGGTCCGCCCTCGGGGTCCCAATCACACGGAGATACGTGTCCCCGTCCTGAAGGTGCACGGAGGCGTCTCCGAAGGGGAAGCGCGGGTTGAGCACGATGCCCCGGGTGAAGCCCTTCGTGCCTACCGCCAGGTCGCGGGCTTCAGCGAGGGTGAATGCCGGGAATGTCACTCCCAGAAATACCTCGAGGGTGTCCGTTGACTCGAGCGTGAAGTCGGCGTCGATGGAGTCGAAGACGACGAGTGAATCTCCGAAGAAGTCGGCGTCTGCCTCCATCCGAAGGCGGCCCACGGGCACGTCCCGAATGATGAAGACCCCGTCCTCGTCCGTGGTGGCAGTCGCTGCTACGCTCTGCGTGCCGGCGATGTACAGCCGTACCTCCAGGCCCTCCACACCCTCGTCAGTACCGCCGAGAACCTCGTCGCCGTTTCGGTCGAGGTACACGAGGCCGGCGACGATCCCCTCTGCATCGACGGCCAGAAGGCGACCGGCGACGTCCGTGTCCGCGCACGACGACGTCGCCAGCGCGATCGACACGACCGACATGGCCGCCACACCGAACGTTCTCGCTCGCAGGCTCATCGTGCACCTCCGCCGATGCTGAACCCGATACGTAACATTCTTCCCATACTCGTCGAGGTGGTGATGTTCCCGAAATTGGGGTTGACCGTCACCGGGACGGTCAGGTCGCCGGTGTCCGGGTCGATCGTGACTGCCCCGCTTCCGTCGATCAGTAGAAGTGCGTTGTCCCGCAGCCCGACCACGGATTCCAGGAGGTTGAAGCCCTCCACCACGACGGACACGCGCCTGCCTCTGGATCGGATCAGGGCGAGGTCCACCCGGACATCCAGAGCGTGGACGTTCCCGCCCCTGCACGTGTTCCGCTTGGCGAACTGTCCCACGGCCGTTCCGAGGCACTTCCAGCTGCGGGCCAGGTCGAGCACGGCATCCTCGTCAGGGACGTAGGCCACGTCGTTGAGTGCGGAGCCATCGCCGTTCGCGTCGACCCCCGCCCTGTATCCTGCGGTGAAGGGGTCGCCCGAACGGAACCTGTAGGTCCCCGACAGGGTGACCATGGCCACCCTGGCCGAGAGTCCGGCAGCAACCCGGTGCGGGATGTCGAGGTCGGAAATCCCCTCGCTCCATGGAGTTGGTCGGCCTTCGTCCACACCCGGATCGAGGGCGGCGTCGAGTTGACCGGAGGCGAGCCCCAGCCAGTTGTCACGCGTCTCGGACCAGGTGTAGGACGCGAACAGATCCAGGCGATCGGTCATTCGGTGGTCCACAGACAGCGTCGCCGCCATCTGCTCGGACCACCCGTCCGGCTGGAGCGCCCAGACCTGATCGAAGTCGGAGAATCTTCGGTTCGAGCCCACGACGGAAGTGAGCATTCCCCCCTGCTGAAGGAGTTCACCGAGCACGGGCCGGCCGAACTGGTCCATGCCGGAGGCTGCAGGCAGCAGGTTCAGGTCCGTCCGGCGCAGCAGATGGTCGGTGCGGCGCACGGACCCCGATGCACGGAGTACCGTGCTGCTCCCGACCAACTGCCAGATGCCCAGGTAGGCCCGTCGCGTGCGGGGGGCCTTCACATGCGGACTCAGGAGGGTGATTCGCTCTCCTGTCACCGGCACCGCCGTCTGGCTGGGTCGCTCCGGCCAGACACTCATGTCTCCGACTCCCCGGCGCACATCGACTCCTCCGGCGTAGGAGAGCACTTCGTTGACGGCGGCCGGGTCCAGGTCCGCGTGGTGCGTCCCTGCGCCCGCTACGAAGACCGTGTTTCCCTGGCCCGTCAGGTTCCAGCGGAGCCCGATGCGAGCGCTGAACCGCCCCAGGGTGGACGGCAGGGAGTCCGACTGCAGGCCGCTTGCACGGACCCAGTCGGAGTTCGCCACGACATCCTCCTCGGGCAGGATCTCGGAATCCCAGCGCATGCCGCTCGTCAGTGTGAGCCCGGGGATCGCGTTCCATGCGTATTGGATGAAGCTCCCGACCCTGGGAAGCGAGAAGCTGCCCACCCGCCTGGGCCCGACGATCTGCGAGAAGCTCCCTTCTCCGGCCGAGATCGCGCCCGTCGAGGGAAAGGCGAAGGAGCCGCCAGCCTGGGTCGGCGAAGCGTACTCGAACGATGGGATCGAGAGACTGCCGCCCGCCTTGAGGCTGTGCCGCTGCCCCAGTGAGAAGTGGAGCGTAGGTCCGCCGACGAAGCTGGTCCGGGTCACCCGCGTGGGCAGGGCCGCGTCGAGCCCGACCCATTGGCCGGAATCCACGAGTCGGGTCCCCGGGATGGACTCACTGCCCGCCCCGGGGTAGTCACGGACGCTGCGCTGGAAGCTCGCTCTGAGTTCCAGATCCGTCGAGGAGAACACCTGCTTGGTGAGAGTCGCAGACGCGAGGACATCCAGGGCTTCCTGCGGCGGCGTGGTGCCATAGAGCGCGGGCGGCCGAGCGGGCAGCCCGCTGGTGACCTGAAGCGCACCGACGACGGCGGCGACTTCGAGGCCGCTGGTCGGGGACAGTGCCCAATCGACCTTCGCCATGCCGGACAGGGCCCGGGTGCGTTCCACCCACGGTGATCCGAGCGAAGCCGCCCGGCTCTCGAGACCGGGGAGCTCATCTGCCGTCCCCCTGGACAGCGCGGGCAGTCTTGGGCTCTCGACCTGGAATCCCTCTGCGGACACGAACAGCCGCGTGGTGTCGGACACCAGCGGCAGGCTGGCCTGGGCTCCCCCCCAGCCCGAAAGGGTCGTCTTGCCGCCGGAGTCGAAGGCTCCGGACGACCAGAGTTGGTTCGCGGAACCACTGCCGAAGATGTCGACCGTGGTCTCCTGGCCGCCGGACTGGGTCCCGATCACGGAATACCCTCCGGCTCCCCCCTGCCACTCGATATCGACCTGAGATTCGGGGAACGCCAGGTATCCGGCGCCGGTCCGAGGGAAGATCAGGGTCTCGGCCTCGCCGCCGCCCAGCCGCGGGTGCCGGGCCGGCGCGAAGGGAATTCCATCTACGAACGTCTGAGTCATCGAGGCGGGAAGACCTTCCGAACCCATCGACCGATCAAACCGTGACGTGAGCGCCGCCAGCGACGAGATCGTGCGAAGCCGGTCCGGATAGTTGTCGAGCTCGTCACCCTGGAGCCAACGCCCGCTCCCGGGCGTCACGATGGAGGTCAGGCCAGCATCGAGAGACACGGTGTCGATCCGAATCACGGGCGGTGTCGCCGCAGAGAGGATGACCGGTACCGAGGTCACCTGTCCCGGGCGGATCGGGATTTCGAGGACCCGCACCGGTCCGAAGCCGATGATCTCCGCGAAGAGCTCGTACTCGCCTGCGGGCACTTGGGTCAGCTGGAACTCGCCGCTGCGCGGGGTCAGCACGACGTGTTCCCAGCCGGATGTCGTCGAAGAGGCGACGATGCGCACGCGTTCGAGCGCGCGTCCGGACGTGTCTGTCACGCGCCCACTGAGTTCGCCGCTGGTGATGCTCTGAGCGGACACGTCGGTCGTGGCAGAAGCCAGGATCACCGTTCCCGCGATGACGAGAAGCGCGACGGCCTTTCCGGATCGGCATGCCACGAGACTCCGGTATCTTCCCAGACCCATGCGAAGTCGGTCTGCGTGCGCTCTATCCATCAGTGTCCCCACTATTCACTCCGGTCGTCAGAACAGGTCGATTCTTCGCCGATTCCCGGGGCACACTAGCGCCTCCGAGCGGCATCGTGCGACCCCTCTCAATAGTACGTCGAAGCGCCACGCCTAGCACTACACCCAGCAGGGCGGCCAGCACCTCGCCAGCCGCGACCGACGTCACTGGTCCCGCGGCGGCGGCCCCGGTCATCCCGCCCATCGCCAACAGGAGCGCGGCCGTGGCCCAGGCGATGCCCGGTGCCCACCATCCTGCGAGGACCATCGGAGCGGCGACCCATCCCGCTGCCAGAGCCCTGTCCATCCACGGTGGGGTCTGCTCAGGATGCATGAGGAGGGCCCATCCTTCCCCCGGTGTGTGGCGAAGCGGCGGGAGCGATTCCCCGTCCAACGTGAGGGCGTATGCCCCGGGAATTCCCTCCGCACGGAGCGTGATCGTGTCGCCCGGCGACACCGAGGCCAGGGCGCCGCGGACCCTGAGGTCGGGGCGATCCAGGCGGACGTCGTTGGCGCGATAGCGCAGCCGAAGGACCAGGTCGGCCCGGTCCGCGCCCAAGACGACGATCTCGACCCGCGACTCGTCCAGGATACTGACGATGGGGGCCAGCCCGGGAGGAGCAGGACCGGCGACGGCCCTCGTTGTCAGAGGCGCCCCCGCACGCATGAGAGCCACTGCCGCTGGCGCATCCGAGACCCGCCACGAGGGCAAGGGCATGGATCCCAACGAGGCCTCGAGCACCTGGCCCTCGTACGCCGCCATATAGTGGAGGTCAGCCGTCCACTGGCCGTAGTAGAGTGTGGCCGGAAAGGACGGCGTCAGCAGGGCTCCGGTCACCGTGAAAACCGCGGCCGCACCTGCCCCAGTGGCCAGCGTCAGCGCACGGCCCATCGCCCGCGAAGGCCGGAACAGGCTTGCCCCCAGCGCGGCGAGGCCGATGCCGGCGATACCGCCGAGAGTGTTGTAGACCACGTCGGCCAGGGTCTGGTAGCGGCCCGGGATCATCCCCTGCAGGAGCTCAATGGTGACCGTAAGCGCGACGATGGCGACGGCCGCTCTCTGCCTCCCCCGCATGGCGTGCAGCAGCGCGAAGCCGAGTGGCATGAACAGCAATGCGTTCAGAATGCCGTCTGCGGCACCCCGGGTGCCACAGATCAGACAGAGTACCGAGGGCATGTCCTCGGGCGGTGCCGTGATCGGAGGCGCGGGGGCCAAAGTGACGAGCAGGATCAGCCCGGTCCAAGCGAGAGCGAGCGTGATGCTCCACCGTGGCGCAGACACTTGGGTGGTCTTCTCTCGTCCGCTCAAGGTCAGGGCCGGACCACCGGAGCGACCGGAGGAATCGCCTCCGGGTCGGAGGCCATCGCGCTCGCCAATTCTCGTCGGGCCCGGGAGGGACTCCATTCGAATTCCGCCGCCATGAGGTCTGCGGCCTCCTCCATGTCCGCTCTGGGTCGGGTGGCCGTACCGAGCTCCGTTCTTCGATGCACCACATCCGCCAACGTCAGGGCCATTTCCGAACGTGCCGCATGCACGACCTCGGCACGCAGCAGCCCTTGACCCGGGAGGGGTACGGCAAGGCTCCGGTCTTCCTGCACCAGGCGGAGAACGTCTCGGAATCCCGTACCGTGACTGCGCGCCAGCGCCTGAGCCCGCTCCCGGTCGATACCGAATTCCCGAGCCTCGTCGTGGATCTCCTGGACGAGCGTCCCGAAAGACTCGAAGTCACCCCCGTGGACGGGTGCATGGGATGTGGATGACGCCGAGGTCGAGGCTCCGAGCCGGCGGCATGCTTCGTCCACCACCCTCTGGGCATCCATGCGGGACGTCTCCCACGTCGATCCGAGAAGCGACACGATGCCCCGGATGCCGTGGACCACGGCGTGGTCCACCAAGCGCGGCCCCGCCGTCTTGTTGGGATTCCGGGAGCGCTCCATCAGCCCGAGTGAGACGTTCCGCCGCACGATCTCGTCCGGATGGAGGCGAAGGCCCGGGTAGCTCTCGTTGACTTCACCGATCAGGGTCTCGACCTCTTCGTCCGTCACGCCGACCGCGTCCGGATCACCGCGGTAGTCCCGGTACCACTCTCCCATGACCGTGCGGTCTCTCCAGGGCAGGATGAAGAGATGGTGGCTGCTGCGGCTGAGAGCAGTTCCTGACCGCCGACTCGGATCGAGCAGGGCGAGTCCCATCTTGTGAACCGGTCTCCGGTTCACGACGAACGAGATCTTCCGCGCGAACGCGGGCGATGGATCGAGATCCACACCCAACACCTCCCGGAGAATCCGCCCGGACCAGGCGCCGGTGGTGTTCACCACCATCCGACCTCGAACTACGAAGGAGTCTACCTCCTGCGTGGTTCGCACTCCGACTCCCGTGACGGTGATGCCCTTCCGGACGATGCCCGTGACCTCCAAGCCATTGGCGATGTGCGCACCGGCCGCAGCCGCCGAGCGGGCCATTGCGACAGCCAGGCGGGGTGCGTGTTCCATCTGACCGTCGGAGAAGATGACGGCTCCGGTGGCGTCGTCGTCGGGTAGGCCCGGGAACATCTCCATCACCGCCGTGCGGTCGATGGTGCGCGACGATGCCAGACGACGCGCGGGGTCCTTGATGCCCTGGTTGCGGCCAGGGGTGAGGAGTTGGTACAGCCCGAGGCCGGCGTTCAGCGCGGGCCTCCCATTGCGGCCCATCCCGTACGTGGGCACCGCCACCGGGACCGGCCGCACCAGGTGGGGGGCGTTGCGGAGGAGCGTGTTTCTCTCCCGAGAGAGGGCCCGCATGCGGCCGAGGTCGAGCCTCTGCAGAGAGCGGAGACCTCCATGCACCATCCCGAGGGTCTGCCCCGAGCTCCCGGCGGCGAAGTCGTCCCGCTCCAGGAGCGCGACCGAAAGGCCCCTGAGCGCAGCGTCGCGCGCGACCGAAATACCCGCTACCCCTCCCCCGACCACGACCAGGTCGAACTCCTGGGATGCCAGCGCCTCGAGATCTCTCTTCATTTCGGCTCACCCTGTGCCATTGCCTCATGGCTCCGTTTGGCTCCAATTCGGACTCAACAGGGCCACAGGCAAGATGCGGACCGTCCGCCCTGCCTGCACGTTTCGGGCAAGGTGTGCCACGCATGCCGCACATCTGCGCCAATTGTTGCGGCAGGGCGACACACCCGGGATCAAACGGGCCTCATACTGGCGGCATGGGG
The DNA here is from genome assembly GCA_039587465.1 of Gemmatimonadota bacterium. Lineage (GTDB taxonomy): Bacteria > Gemmatimonadota > Gemmatimonadetes > Longimicrobiales > Gaopeijiaceae > JBDHIL01. Next base: position 9,951 of record JBDHIL010000048.1, read on the forward strand.
CTTGCTTTGCCCTGTTCCGTGCGGTTTCTGAGTCAGAACAAGAGGAAACAGACATGCTGGTGCTCGGCCTGGGCGATTACACGGACTGCGGCAGCGCGCTGCTCGACGATGGTAGAGTCGTGGCTGCCATCAACGACGAACGGCTCGTCAGGAAGCGGTCTGTGCTCGGGATCCCCCGTGAGTCCATCCGCGAGGTTCTCGCCCTCGCGGGCGTCGGGCCCGACGCCGTGGACGCTGTTGCGGTCGGCACCATCGACAGGCACGGGGTTCCCACCTATACCGAGTACCAGGGAGGCTCGGTCGGCGTGACCGGGCGGCAGGTCGACCAGCAGATCTCCGATCCGGAGGATCTGACGGCCAGCCGCAGGGGGTCCAGGCTCCTGAGCGGCGCGGTCGACTCCCTCCGGGGCCTGCCGGCCTTCAAGCGTCGCAGGAGCAACCTGCGCCGGGTACTCCGCAAGGAACTGGGAATCACGGCCCCCGTGCGGTTTGTCGACCACCACTACTGCCATGCGACCGCGGCCTACTTCACCAGTGACTTCGGGCCGGAGGCGACCGTCTTCACCATCGACCACGGGGGTGACGAGGTCTCGGCTAAGGTGTTCGATGTCACCGCGGGCCGCCTCATGGAGATCATGTCGGTCTCCAGCTTCGACTCGCTCGGGGCGTTCTATGCGTGCATCGCGGAGGTATGTGGCTTCCCCGCCGGACGCGTGGGAAGGGTGGCCGGCTTGGCCGCCCACGGCGAGCCGGTGCATGAGCCATTCCTCGACTCCCTGATCACCTTCGACGACGGGGGCTTCGTGAACCAGGGCAGGGCTCCGTTCCCGGCCTCGGTCGAGACCATCCGCCGGGCGATGCCCCGCGGATGGCGGCGGGCGGACCTCGCCGCGAGCGTGCAGTCGCACACGGAGCGCCTCGTTCTGGAGTTCGTGCGCTATTGGATCGAGGAGACGCTCCACCCGGATGTCGCGTTGGGCGGTGGACTCTTCGACAACGCCCGCCTCAATCAGAAGATCCTCGAGCTCGACGAGGTGAGGAGGTGCTTCGTGCAGCCCGGGATGTCGGATTCGGGAATCGGGATCGGGGCCGCACTCGCCGTTACGTACGAACGCGTCCCCCGCCCGGAGACCAATACCCGCGCCTTCGAGGGAGTCTACCTCGGGCCTGAGTATGGTGGGGAGGAGATGGAGGCCGAGCTCGCGCGGGCCGGGCTCGGGGCGGAGCGGGCCGATGATCCGGGCGCAGCCTTGGCGAAGCTTCTGTCCGAAGGAGCGCTCGTGGGCCGATTCAGCGGCCGCATGGAGTGTGGGCCGCGAGCGCTGGGCAACCGGGTCATCCTCTTCGAGGCCACGGAGACCTCTGTGTCCGAGGCGCTGAGTCACAGGTTGGGCCGGAGCGGCGCGGCGCCTTTCGGGCCTGCCGTTCTGGAGGAGTACGCAGAGCAGTGTTTCATCGGCATGGAGGGAGCGGAGAGGGCTGCGCGGTTCATGACGATGACGTTCGAGTGCACCGACTGGATGAAGGAACACTGTCCGGGGGTCGTCCACGTCGATGGGACGTCACGCCCGCAGATCGTGCGGGAGCAGGACAACCCGGGCCTCCACCGGATCCTGACCGAGTACCATGAGATCACCGGCCTGCCGGCGCTCTTGAGCACTCCATTCAATTTTCAGGGAGGCCCCACGGTCTGCACGCCCGAGGACGCTGTGCGGCTGTTCTGCCTGGGCTACCTCGACTACCTGGCGCTGGGACCGTATCTGGTCAAGAATCCGACATCCATATCGATCTCACCTACCTCGATGGGCTTCACCCCTGAACTCGAGGACCAGGCTTCGACATGACGACAGAGCACCACTTCACGGTCGACGTTGAAGAGTACTTCCACTCTTCTGCGCTGGAAGAGTTGATTCCCGCGTCCGAGTGGGACGGGCTGGCGCGACGGTCTCCCTTGATCGTGCGTCTGCTCCTGGACCGCATGGACGAACATGGAGTCCGGGGGACGTTCTTCGTTCTCGGCTGGCTGGCCGGCCACGAGCCGGAGCTCGTGAAGGAGATCGCGAGGCGAGGCCATGAAGTGGCTTCTCACGGATGGGATCACAAGCGGGTGACCCAACAGAGCCCAGAGCACTTCCTGGATTCGGTCCGCCGATCGAAGGATCTCCTCGAGGATCTCGTGGGAAAGGCGGTCCTCGGCTTCCGGGCCCCCAGTTTCTCGATCGTGCCGGGCAAGGAGTGGGCTCTCGACACGCTTCTGGAGGCGGGATACCGCTACGACTCCAGCCTCTTTCCGATCAAGCAGCATCCCGCGTACGGATACCCCGACGGTGAACGCGACCCGTACTGGATCGAGCGCCCCGCGGGTCGCATCGCGGAGATCCCCCCGGTCACCCTCAAGGTTGTCGGGACGACGCTTCCCGCCGCGGGCGGAGCGTACTTCAGGCTGCTGCCGTACGGCCTGGTGCGCGGTGCCCTGCGCAGCGCCCAGCGGAGAGAGGCCCCGGGGACGTTCTACATCCACCCATGGGAACTCGATCTCAGGCGTCCCACGGACCGGGAGTTTCCGAAGTTGGTGAAGCTCCGCCTCTTCGGCGGCATCCACCGGGTGTGGCCTCGCCTCGACCGTCTCTTCACCGAATTCCGCTTCCGCCCCATGGCCGAGACGCTTGCATCGATGGACTCCGAGGCCCTTGTCGGTTGAGCAGCTCAGAATTGGACTCGCGAATACACATCTCCACCGAGGCTGCGGCGCCCTCCGACTGGGCCGCAGTCCTCCAGGCAGCGGAGGGCGCGACCTTCTGCCACCTGGCTGCGTGGCGACAGGTGATGGAGGACGTATTGGGTCACGAGTACGTCTTCCTCACCGCCCGGTCCGACGGCGGAGAGCTCTTGGGTGGGCTGCCTCTGGTGAGGATGCGCAGCCCCATCTTCGGACACCATCTGGTATCCGTCCCGTTCCTCAATTACGGCGGGCCGCTCGGGTCGGAGCCGGTACGGGTGCAGCTCGCCGAGGCGGCCCGGACGCTGGCCGCGGAGTCGGGCGCGGACCGTCTCGTGCTGCGTAACCGGACTCCACTGGCCGTGGATTTCGAACAGGGACGGGACAAGGTGATGGTGCGGATGGACCTCGGTGACGATTCCGAGGTGCTATGGAAGAAGGGCCTGCCGGCGAAGCTGCGCAGTCAGATCCGCAGGCCCATGAAGGAGGGCATGATCTGCCGCTTCGGCCCGGAAGAGCGGCGCGGCTTCTACAGGGTGTTCTCGGAGAACATGCGCGATCTCGGCACGCCGGTGCTGCCGCGTCGCCTCTTCGATGCGTTCGTGGACGAGTTCCCGTCGGAGGTCATCTTCGGGGCGGTCTACCATGGCGATGTGCCGGTCGCGGGTGGGTGCGGCTTCCTGTGGAACGGTGAATTCGAGATGACCTGGGCCTCGTCGCTGAGGAAGTACAACCGGCAGGCGCCCAACATGCTGCTCTACTGGTCGTTCATGGAGAAGTGTATCGAGCGGGGTGCGGACATCTTCAACTTCGGCCGCTCGACGCCCGGCGCGGGCACACATCGCTTCAAGCTCCAGTGGGGTGGGACGGACACCGCGTTGCCCTGGATGGAGTGGGACCGGGATGGATCGGGTGAGCCGTCTGCCGAGTCGCGTCTCTTCTCCACCGCGACCAAGGTCTGGCAGCGCCTACCCCTTGCCGTCGCGAACCGCATCGGGCCGATGGTGGCCCGGCGGATCCCGACGTTCTAGCCCGCGTCGTCCGGTCTTCTTGCGATGATCCGCCGTCAGCTCCCGGTCTACTCACCGCTGCCGCTCCGTGCGATCTGGAGTGCGGCCTGGGGCAGGCTCGACAGCGGGGAGGATCCGAGGACCGTGCTGGCGGACCTGCTCAAGGAAGAGCGGAAGGCGCATCGGGTGGTCCTCTACGGCAGCGGGACCCAGGCCCTGCAGGTGGCGCTCCGGGTAGCGGTCGATGCCGTCGGCGGTGAGGTGGCGCTGCCTGCCTACACCTGCTTCGATGTTGCCACCGCGGCTGTGGGCGCGGACGTCAGGGTGCGGTTCTACGATATCGTGCCCCAGACGCTCGGCCCCGATCTAGCCACACTGGAGGAAGCGTTGGCGGCCGGGGCTCGGGTCGTCGTTGCCGGGCCCCTCTATGGCATCCCGCTCGATTGGGAGCCCATCCAGGACCTGGTGAGGCGATACGGGGCGATCCTCGTGGAGGATGCGGCTCAGGCGCACGGGTGCCGGAACGGCACGCGCGAGGCGGGGATGACGGGGGACCTGTCCATCTTGAGCTTCGGGCGAGGGAAGGGAT
>JBDHIL010000020.1:0-54000 GCA_039587465.1 Gemmatimonadota bacterium
GAGCTAGAACGTGTGGGGCGGGCTCAAGCTGTCGAGCGTTGTACCCATGCAGGTGGGGGTGGCCGTGAGGGGATCCCTGGTTAGCAAGGGGAAAGAAGGCAGTAACAGTACCCACGGTCGCAATCTATGCGCATACATTGCCCTGGGGTGAATAACGCGCATGAGAGCCCACACTGATGAACTGGAAGTCCTCGATCCCCGGTTCGAGTCCGGGCGGCGCCTCTCAAGAAAGAAAAGGGCTCTCTGGGATTCCCGGGAGCCCTTTCTTGCGACGCCGGGGTTCGGGCAGACCGTCTCGGCATCCGCCAGGACCGTCGCGAAGGGCAGGCATGTGCTCTCGCCAACTCTGCTCGGGCTGTACGATCGAGCACCCCTCTCATCTATCCATGAGGGCTGCTGGCACCCATATCTCCGGTGATCGTTCCCGACTCGGTGGAGGGTTACCAGGTTCTCCAATCTTTGCGCGGTGTTCATCTTGTGTGGGGAATCCTGTGCACCAGTTTGTATGTTCTTGCCAGCATGACTCACGAACGGCAGCCAGCCCTGTGCCGATTGCCCCGACTGCGGGTGGCAACTTGAGCCGACCCCTCTCCAAATCCGTTCCAGCTCTCTTCCTGCCGATCGCATCGAGAGTCGTCGATTCCTTCAGCGCCGGGCGACCCCAGCCTAGTTTCCCGCATGCCTGAACCGGCCGTCGCAGTGGAGACGATCCGCACCGTCGCTGAACTGGTCGACATGGAACCCCGGTGGCAATCTCTCTTTCAAACGGGCTGTCATCGTCACATCGCGAACAGCTACCCCTATGTTCTCGCCAACGCGAGCGAGAGACGGCGGGATGCCGACTGGAGTGTCCATTACGCTCACCGCGAGGGGGTGGTGGACAGTGCTCTCTTCGGCGTCCGCGCGGGCATCGCGAAGGGTCCGATCCGGATCAGCGTATTCCAGGTGGGGACCGAATTCGTCGGCGATATCCTGACATCAGATCTGGAAAACGACACCGGAGTCCGAGCGCTTCTCGAGACGATCCTGGCGCGGGAGCGCACATCGATCATCGACTTCGGCATGCTGACGGAACCTGCCTTCATCGTCCTCCGCCGCCGTCTCGACGAGTGGGGTATGAGTTATACCTGGGGCCACCAGAGCTATGGGTATGTCTCGGACACCACACTCGAAACGGATGCGCTTTACCGGCAGTTGGGCAAGAAGTCGCGAAGGCGGATCCGGCACACCCGCCGCCGGCTGGGCCGGGATTTCCAGGTCGCCTTCAACCGCCTCGCCTCAGAGGACGTAGGAGAGAACCTGCATTGGTTCGAGCGGTTCTTGGTCCTCGAGGCTGCGGGATGGAAGGGCCGGGAGGGAACTTCGATTGCGTCCAACGCCAGCCAGCAGAACTACTATCGGGCCATTGTCGAGACGGCGGCCCGGCAAGGAGCCCTGGACTGGTGTGCCCTTATGGCGGATGGCACCCTGTTGGCCATGAGCCTCGGTCTGCGAACACCACGCGCCGTTTGGGTATCCAAGATTGCCTACAATGAGGATTATGCCCACCATTCGCCGGGCACCGACCTCGTTCACCAAATCCATCTCGACTGCATCGATGACCCGGACATCGACACCATAAACTGGATCACCGCACCCGAATATCTGAGCGCCTGGCGGCCGTCGAGGTGTCCATATTACCACCTGCGAATATTCGACGGCTCGATTCCCGGTCGGGGCTTGTACGTCGCGGACTCGTGCAAGCTCTTTCTGAGGCGCACCTTCCTCGACCGCGGCTCCGAAGCGGCGGCTCGGGAGCGGAGGTTTCTGTGAGGTCCGGTGAGCCTACCGGCGTTGACGGGCCGATCCACGTCGTCCGCACAATGGACGAGCTCCAGGAGCTCTCCGCGGGATGGAGCCGACTCACGGATGCGCTGCCGCTCACCCATCTGGCAGGACTTTTTCCGATGGTCAGGGCCAACGCCCAGTATCGGCGTCGCGACAAGGGCTGGACCTGCTACGTCGCGCTGGACGATGACGGGGACCTCCGCCACGGCCTCTTCGGGTACCGTGACACAATCAGGCCAGGCTGGATCAGCATCCCGATCTTCAGGGTGAAGACGGAGCATTTTGCCTGCGTGCTCTTCGTAGCCGGCACCAGACCCTCTGATCTCTCCAGGCTACTCCACACCATCCTCGAGGACCAGTCCGACCAGCCGATCATCGAGTTCCCGCGCGTGGAGGAAGCGACCGCTCGCCTGTTGAAGTCGGCGGCGCAAGCCGCTGGCCTGGGTTGCACCAGCTGCCGGGAAGGAGAGGGGGACTACTTCAACACACAACGGGACATGGATGACCTGGATAGTGACTTGGGCGTCAAACTGCGGCAGAACCTCCGGCGGCGACGTCGGAGGTTTTCCGGGAGGCACGCGCTCGAGTTTCAGATCACCCATACCAGAGACCGGGAAGAGAATCTTGCGCGGTTGGAGCGTTACATGGACTTGGAGGCCGCGGGCTGGAAGGGTCGGATGGGGACCGATCTGCGTAGCGGGGAAGCCGACTATTACCGCAGGCTGGTTCTCGAGCTTGCCGACATCGGTGCCGTGCGTTGGTTCACCCTGCAGGCCGATGGGCGGACTGCGGCGATGTACCTATGCCCCGTGCACGGTGGAACCATGTGGGCGTCCAAGACGGCATACAACGAGGAGTTCGCTGAGTATTCACCCGGGAACGAGCTGCTCTACCGCATCTTGACGTGGGCCCGGGCCGAAGACCGCATCACTCGACTGCACATGATCACGCATCAGCCCTGGCACGCACACTGGCATCCCCAGGTCGAGCAATACCATCGCGTTCGGGTCTTCCGGTCTTCGATCCTTGGGCGCCTGCTCCACATGGGTGACACGATGAAGCGGCGTCTTGTCCAACCGGAGAAGGAGGGAGCACTCGCCGCGGATGCCGGGTGACCCTCCCGAAGAAGCGTGGAGCCATGGCTTCGTGGGGGGAGTTATGTGGCAAGCGCCTTCTCGCATCATCAAGACCGCCGAATCAGCGGACGTCGTTGCGCTGATCACGATGTAGAGCGCTTCGCCGTTGTTCTCACGTCCGAGCCCGCTGATCTGACCCTCTGAAGCAAGACCCCGTGCGAAGGCTGGATGCGGGGCTGGTCGGGGATTCAGCGAAGACGTCAGGATGGCCCCCGGACCCGTCGATCAATCGAGCCCCCCGGTGTGCAGATTCTCTGCAAATGCCCGTGCAGGTCCAGCCTCGAATATGGCGTCACGGATACCAGGATCGCTGGAACTGCTGGAGGGTGGCTGATCCAGGAGTAGGTCGCCCTGAGGTGACACACTGGGAGAACATCCTTCCAACTTATCCGTGGCCGCTGGTGTCGAATATCATGACACCTAGACACTCGACAACACTCACTCCATTCGGGGGGTGTTTGGCGGACATGGCAACCACACGCGCAGACCTTCTCCAGGGCACGCTAGACCTTCTGATCCTCAAGACCCTCGCCCTCGAGCCTATGCATGGCTGGGGTGTCTCCAAACGTATCCGGCAGATGTCCAGCGGCGTTCTTGAGGTGAACCAAGGCTCCCTCTATCCGGCGTTCTACCGGCTGAGGGACCGGGGGCTCATCGAGTCCCGGTCGGCCACGTCGGATGAGGGCCGCAGCATCAAGGTCTACAGCCTTACACGGAAGGGGAGCGCTGCACTCGAGGTTCAGCGTGAGGGGTGGAGGGTATTCGCCGGAGCCGTTGAAGAGATCCTGGCCACTGGGTGAGTGACATGGAGCTATGGGGGCGGTTCGTCAGGCGGCTTCACGTGCTGTTCCGCAAGCAATCGGTGGAAGACGAGTTGGACGATGAGATCCGCTTCCATCTGGAGATGGAGGCCCGGGAGAGGGCCCGTTCGGGCATGGCTCCCGATGAAGCGCGCCGGGCGGCGAGGGTGGCCTTCGGCGGAGTAGAACGCGTGAAGGAGGAGGTTAGGGACGTGAGGGGTGCACGCATGCTCGACGACTTTGTGCAAGATGTCCGGTTGGCCGCGCGGTCGCTGCCGAAACACCCGGCGTTCCTCGTGACCGTTCTCTTGACCCTGGGCATTGGGATCGGAGGAAACGTGGCCATGTTCGGGATCTTGGACGCAGCCCTCTTCCAGGCCCTCCCATACCCCCAGGCCGACCGGCTCGTAATGCCGCGAACCACATTCAACGGGCGGCCGAACTCGACCTCCTCGGGGCCCGACTACTTCGACTACCGCGAGCAGGCCCGTTCCTTCGACTACCTGGGAGCGTTCATTGCATCGGAAATGCAGGGCACGGTGACGGGTGCCGGAGACCCCGAGCGCATCTCCTTCAGTGTGGCGCATGCCGACGTCTTCAGGGCATTGGGTACCGAGCCGGCGATGGGTAGGTTGTTCACCCCGGCGGAGGGTGAACTCGGGGCCCCCCCAGTGGCGCTTCTGAGCCACGGGTACTGGCAGAGGCGATTCGGCGGTGCGCCGGACGTTCTGGGCCAGGTGTTGACGATCAACGGAAACCCGATTTCGGTGGTCGGCGTGATGCCGGCAGGCTTCCGGTACATGGTGGACCTGGACGTGTGGGTCTCGATGCAGCGCGATGGGTTTGCCGCCCAGGCCCGACAGTTCCACAACTGGTCCCTGTTGGGGCGGCTCGCCGAGGGCGTGACGGTGGAGGCCGCCCAGGCCGAGGTGGACGTGATCTCCGCCCAGCTCCGAGAAGAGTATCCGGTGACGAACCGGAACAAGGGCCTGCTCCTGACGCCTCTCCAGGACGCCCTGGCCGAAGGGTATCGGCAGAGCCTCATGACGCTCATGGGCGCTGTGGTTCTTCTGCTCGTAGTCGCTTGTGGAAACGTTGCCGGGCTCCTCCTCGCCCGTGGCTCGACCCGCGGGCCGGAGATGGCCGTGCGAACGGTGATGGGGGCAGGCAAGGGCAGGCTCACACGGCAGCTCCTGACCGAGAACGGGACCCTGGCCATCGGCGCGGGGGTCATCGGCCTCGGTCTGGCAATCTGGCTGAAGAGGGGGATCCTCGCCTTCGTATCGTTGGATCGGCTGGGCGTGGAAAGTGCCGGGGCGTCTGTACCCACGTTCGGCCTGGCGGTGCTGGTGTCCGCGGCCACGATGGTGCTCTTCGGAGTGGTGCCGGCTCTACGGGCGTCCTCCCTGAATCCGGCCGGCGATCTGCGGGATGGCGCTCGCCTGGCGGGATCCCTGCGTGGAACGCGGTTCAGGAACTCACTCGTCGTGGGGCAAGTGGCCCTCACCGTGGTGCTTCTGGTCGTGTCTGGCCTGCTGGTACGCACCTTCATGGAACTCCGGCGTGTCGACACTGGATTCGACGGGTCCCGACTCCTCACCGCGGGAGTGCAACTTCCAGCCAACGAATACCCGGATGCCGACGCTCGCACGGCTTTCCTCACTCAATTCCAGCAGCGCTTGGTGGAGATCCCCGGAGTCGAGGCGGCGGGTCTCATCGACCGGCTTCCCATCCGCGATCCGTGGGGCAACGTTGATGTCGCCCTTCCAGCGACGTTCGTGTCGGATCCGGATCAGCGGGGCAACGCCTACCGGCGGACGGTCCTCCCCGGGTACTTCGAGGCCATGGGCATTCCCCTGCTGGCCGGGCGTGACATCGCTGAAACAGACGACGGCGAGAACACTCCCGTGATGGTCATCAGCGAGGCCATGGCCGAGGAATTCTTCCCCGGTGGCGACGCTGTGGGGCGCCAACTGGGCATGGACGTGGGTGAAGCCGAGCCGGTGGTCCTGGAGGTGGTCGGCGTGGTCGGGGACGTCACCGCGTCCACGCTCGACGAGTGGCTGGACAACACGATGTACCTTTCCTACCAGCAAGCGGCTTCGACCTCCATGGCGGTGGCGATACGGACCCGGGAGACGCCTGCGGGGGCGACTTCCGCGGTTCGTGACGTCCTCCGGTCGATGGACCCGGACATCCCGTTGGCCGACGTGGCCGTCATGGACGACGTGGTGGCTGGCTCGGTGTCGGACCAGAAGGCCATTGCTGCCGTGCTGGGTCTCTTCGCGGTGGTGGCCCTTCTCCTGGCGGCAGTGGGGCTGTACGGCGTGCTGGCCTATCACGTAGCCCGGCGCGTACACGAGATCGGGGTACGCATGGCGCTGGGCGCAACGTCGCAGGTGGTGTCCCGCAGCGTGCTCACGCGGGGCTTGCTCCTCGTGGCGGGCGGCCTGGCCCTGGGGATCCCCGCAGCGATCGGCTCGGGACGCATCGTCCAGGGAATGCTCTTTGGCGTGGGCACGACCGATGTGCCGACCTACGTGGCCGTGGGGCTCTTCCTCCTGGCGGTTGCCACCGTCGCGTCCGTGGTGCCCGCCTGGAGGGCGGCGCGGATCGATCCGGTCGATGCGTTCCGGTCTGAGTGACCCCGGCCGTTCCTGAGGGACGACCGGGGTCGGTAGGCCCGGTGGGTGCGGCTAACCCTCGATGGTGAAGGATGTGCTGGTGATGCTGTTCCCCTGCGCATCCTGCACGTCCACGGTCCACTCACCCGTCCACACCGGCCGGATGGTCTTCGAGGTCCACGTGCGCCACGGGGACCCGCCGATTTCCAGAGGCACGTTGAACGTCAGGGAGCCGTGGCTCCAGACCACCTGGATGGCTTGATCCGAGGCCCCGGTGACTCTCATCCAGGCGTAGACCATGCCGACATCGGAGGGGAAGGTCACGCCGACGCCCACGGGCTGCCGATCCTCCACTCCGGTGGCTGTAACGAGGTCCACCGAGATCTCGTTCTGGGCCACTGCGTTCGCGGGTGTGATAACCACCAGCAGGAGGGCGAGGGCGAGCAGTGCTGGGCCGAGTCGGGTTCTCATGATTCCACCTTGCCAGTAGGGGCGATTGTCGTGTGACCCTTCGGAGGAGCAAGCTTCGTGCCCAACCCGAGATCTCAGAGCCTGGTCGCCGTTGCAGTAACCCAGGATCGTGTCTTTCGGCAGCGAACGGGCTCCGACGTGTTCCGGAGCCCCTGTTCACCTCGGTCAGGAAGGTCCGCTCCGTCTCCGAGCGAAGCGGCGACCGCCCGCTTGGCACCGTCTGTCCCGAGCACGCCATCTCTCGCGCATCCGCACAGCGACGTCTACCGTGTCGCCGAGGAGATCCCAGTCGTGACCCGTCGTCGACGGACCGAGGTGCATGCCGGTGCGGACCATCGGCCCCGTCTGTGCAGCCATGCCAGTCGCGCGACCCCCGTCTGTTCGGTGGCCCGACGGTGTCGCTGCGGGGGGTGGGGAGGCGTCAGTGCCGGCTGGCCGGAGGAGGAAGATCTCCACACCTCTTGCCGAATCTACCTAACGGGTCGGGGCATCAACGCCAGAAGAACAGCACGAGCAGGAGGAACGATCCGGCAAGGAGCAGTTGGCGTTCGAGGCTTCCTCCTTCCGCGTTGGGCTCTCCTCTCCTGCTCCAGACAATGATCGCGCCGCACGAGCTCCACGAGAATTCTGCGGGAACCTGGGGTCCGCGATAGATCTCGACCGCTTCCACATCCTCCGAGCGGACGTACATGTCGAGGTCTCCGGTGGCGCCCAGACGTGCTCCGTCCAGCCAGAGGTCGGGCACGCATCCGCCCCTTAGGCGCACGCTGTGACCGTGGTACTCGGTTCGCAGCACGCGGACTCCCCCGACCGAGCGGAGAAGGTCGGTAAAGACGTAGGCACCCGACCTCTCGATATCTTCGCGGCTCAGGAACGTGCCGTTCAGCCTGCTCCGACGCCGCTCGAATCCTACGGACTGCCTGGCGGACGGCTGCGGGCCGACTGCGACGACGATGGGATCCAGGTGTACCGGTGACACGGAGAGCGGGAGTGTCAATTCGATTTCGGAACCTGGATCCAGCCGCAGCGTGTCACGTAGTTCCTGGTACCCGAGCAGGGCCGCCGAAAGTGCGTAGAGTCCGGGGCTGAGGTGGGTAAGAGCGAAGGTCCCCTCGTTCCCTGACACGCCCTCCTCTCTCGCGGTCGCGCTGTCCGAGAGCAGGACAAGCGTGATCCCGGCTCCCTCCAGGGGCCTTCCGGTCTCGTACTCGAGCACGAGACCACGTACGGTGGCTGCCTGGTCGGGAACCTGGGCGACGAGCGCCGGGTGGCCGGCCACCGCCGCCACCAGCATGCAGGTGCCGACGGATGCTGCGAATGATCGATGCAATGTCTCGATCAGGGTACGGCCCTCCCTTTGTCGGCGCCCGGGCGGCGCGGCAGAAAGTGAGGGTGGGCTCCACGTTCTCTTGCCACAAGAGATACGTCGGAGCGGGCTCCCGCTGTCAGGCGAGTGCTACCCCATGCTCTCCAGAGCCTCTTCGACCTTCGCCTCCACCGCTCGTGCGTACTCGTCCGCACGAGCGAAAAGGCTGTCCAGCCGGCCCCGCACCTCGGTGTGGAAGTCCGGATCGTCGATGCTGGGCAGATTGATCCGAACGTTGTACGCGGCGGCCTTGAGGCCGGCGTGCCCGAGCAGTGCGCCCGTACCTACATCGCTGATCATTTCGACCGGGGCTGTCGCCGACATCTCATGGCAAAGCGCCATGGCTTCCAGGCAGCTCTCGGCCGTCCCGAGCGGAACCAGTGTCGCTGTCTTGTAGCCCTCCTGGATCGCTGTGGCACGGGCCGCCTGCTCGTCGGCGGTGTCCTGGGGCATTCGCATGCCGGTCAGTACGGAGTCGAACGCCCTGGTGTCTTCATCCACGCCTCGAACCAGGCTGTCCTTCACCGCCTGAGCTCGCTCCGCGATGGAGCAGAGGCTCTCGTACGCCTGATCAAACTCTCCCTTGCCCACGGAGAGGTTCGCCACCATCGACGCGAGGGCGCCGGCAAGCGCTCCGGCCAGGGCCGCCACCGAGCCCCCACCTGGCGCCGGGGTGTCGCGGGAGACCTCGTCGACGAAGTCGAACGTCGGGCGAAGCACCAGCTCTCCGTCCACAACCGGAAGGCCGAGCACCTTCTCGGCTGGGTCGAACGGTGAGACATCTTCCAGCCCCATCGACTGGACCGCGGTATCCATCAGGTCTGCGACGGGGATACCGGTGGACTTCATCATGCGGCGTCGATAGAACACGGCGGCCTGGCGCATCGCGTCGAAGGGAATGACTCCCACCAGCTCGGAGCCCGTGAGCACGATTCCCCTCTTCCGTGCCTCCTCGCGCGCCGCCTCCAGGACCTCGTGGGGTGGGCTGACCTTGTAGTTGTTCAGGTTCATGCTGATCTGGGCACGGTTGTAATCCTCGATGACCCAGCCGATGGCCTTCACATCCTTGAACAGGCCGTCGTCGAAGACCTTGCCGACCGGACCATCCGGGTCGATGCCCAGCGACTCGTAGCGCGCCCGGAGATCTCCTCCGTGGGTGTCGCTGTAATGGTCCTCCAGCTCCTCGAAGGAGTCGCCCACGAAGTCGCACGGGCCGCAGGGATACGTGCCGTCACCCGGGAAGGTGACGACCGACCCCTTGTAGTAGAACGGATCCGTGTTTCCGGTTCGCTTCCAGCGCCCGCGCTCCCGCAGGACATACGCGATATCGTTCGCGTAGCGCCGGTCGGTACTGTTGAGATTGATGTTGTAGGCGATGAGGAACTCGCGGGCACCCACGGCAGTGACGCCCGCGGCTTCGTTCAGTGACTGCGGTCCGAAGTCCGGGGCCCATTCGGGGTCCTTCAGCTTGTCAGCCATGCCCTCGTACTGGCCCGAGCGCACTCGGGCGAGATTCTGCCGTTCGGGCCGCGAGGCGGCGTGCTCGTACAGGTAGATCGGGATGCCCAACTCCTCGCCGAGTCGACGCCCCACCCGGCGGGCCATCTCGGCACACTCTTCCATTGTGACGCCGGCCACGGGCACGAACGGGAGCACGTCCGTGGCGCCCATGCGGGGATGCTCACCCGAGTGCTTCCGCATGTCGATGAGCTGTGCAGCCCGCTGGACCGCCCTGAACGCGGCCTCTTCGACCGCATCCGGAGCTCCGACGAACGTGACCACGGTGCGGTTCGTATTTGCGCCAGGATCCACGTCGAGGAGGCGGATTCCCGCCACGGCCTCGATGACATCTGTGATTTCCTTGATGACCGCTGGGTTGCGGCCTTCCGAGAAGTTGGGGACGCATTCGACGATCGCGTGGGACATGGGGAGGCTCAGCCGGGTTCAGGATTCGAGGGACGTTGCAGGGACACCAAATTCCCAAGGACGGCGCCGGCCCACAAGGGACGGACGCTGGACAACCGGGCGATTCCTCGGTAAGCGTAGAGGGACCCACACCCGGCCCCTCTCATGCGCCTACTCTGGATTCTCATCGCCTCGCCCCTCGTCGGCTACCTCGTAGCGGACTGGGGTCGCAGGGCTTTCAGTGATGACCCCGCTCTGCTGCCTCGACTTCTGCGGGCACAGCCGGTCACGATGGGAACCGGGCTGGTTATCATCGGTGCCCTCGTCGGCTGGATTCTCTCGGAAGTCCTGACACAGGTCTTTTCGAGGTGAACCGCGCGGGGCTCGCCGACCGGTTGAAGGGCTAGCGACTCAGCGAGTCTGAGAGCGCCTGAAGCCCGGGGTCCCCGGGGAAGTCGACCAGACCGGCGCTCACCACCGCCTGCGCGTCCGACATGCGGCCCTGGGCCGCTAGGCTTCGGGCGAGGTGCGCCTCGCGGTCCGGGTGCATCCGTGGCGGGAGCCGGCTGAGGACGTCCTCGGCCCCGCCGGGATCACCGAGCCGGAGCAGCCAACCGGCGCGCTCGAGATGGAGCTCCATGGCGCCCGGGTTGAGGGACACAGCCCGGTCGAGGGCCAACATCCCTGCGTCCGCGTCCCCGTTGCGCAGCAGCGCCGAACCGAGGAGCCACTGCGATCGAAAGGCCTCGGGATGCTCGGCGATCAAGGTTGCGGCGACAGTCTCCGTGTCCTGCCAGGTGGCGTTGCGAGTCCAGGTCCGGCCGGCCATGAGTACGATGACAATGACGGCCGAGGCCCAAGCCCACCGACGGGCGCGACCTTCGGTGAGGGCCACGCCCGCGGCGATGGCGAGCGCGATACCGGCCGAGGGGAGGTACAGAAACCGTTCGGCCAGCCACTGAGCGATCGTGACGAGCAGATTGCTGACCGGGAAGACGGCCACGGCGAACCAGGCCACCCCGAGCGCGACCAGACGTGTTCTGCTCCAGAGCAGGGCAGCCACTCCGGCCCCTGCCGCCATCACCACGAGCCCGCGCAGGGCAGGGAGGCTCATCGGTTCCACTGGCAGGACGACGGCAGGTCCGTAGTCGACGACCAGATCGGCAGGGAAGACCATGAGACGGGCGTATTCCCACCAGTTGGCCACGGCCGTGGCGAGCCGGGCGTCAGAATCCAGCGTCGCGATGAAGGGGGCCACGTCGTGGGTCGTGAACGTACCGAGGACGGCGCGCCGCATGAGCATGTAGGCACCGGCCACAACCACGACTGCGGTCCAGAAGAGCTTGGTACGCGGGGAGGCGCCTTCCCGCGGGACACCGACATGGAGCCCGCCGCACATCATCAGCAGTGGGAGTACCACAACCGCGTTCTCCTTGGCGCCCAATGCCAGGGCGAAGGACACGACGGAGCCCCCGAGCAGCAAGCCCGGCCGCCGCACGTCGCCGTCGGCTTGGCTGCTGGAGCCCTTCACGAACAGCACGATCGCGAGCACGCCGAACAGGGCGGCGAGGAGTTCAGCGCGGCCGGCAAGGTTGGCGACGGCCTCGACATGGACGGGATGAGCCGCGAACCAGGCGCCACCGATCACGATCCCCGGCGGGGGGATGCCCAGCGAGAGCATGAGCGCCATCAGCAGGCCAGTCACACCTACGTGCAGCAGGACGTTGGTCCAGTGGAAGAACGACGCCTGACCGCCTCCCAGGGTCCAGTCGAGGGCGTAGCTGGCTGCCGTAATGGGACGGTAGGGAGAACGGGCGGCTGGGACATCGGCGAGGTACGGCGAAACCAGGAGGTCCGGGATCGCACTCACGCCCCCGGTGGCTCCGCTGTTGAAGACGAACCGCGTGTCGTCCCATGCGGCGCCGTACGAGAGCGTGTTGGCATACACACTCGCGGCGAGGAGCAGCACCAGGGCGGCCCCGAATTGGTAACGCTGGATGTCAGACACGCCGCAGGCTACGGCTGGCGTTCATCTCCCGCCAGGGTGCCTGGGCATGACAAAGGCCCCGGTGCCGTTCAGCACCGGGGCCTCGTGCCTTCGCACCGCAAGTCCGTCAGGCCGACGCGATCCTGCGTCGATCCCGGAAGTTCTCGTTCCGGCGCTCACCCTCTCGGCGTATCTCCTGCCGGCGGCGATCGACGCCGATCCGGCGGCTGGCACTCCTGCGATCCCTGGCAGTGCGAAGGTCCCCCACAACCTCCGCAACGTCGACCCGTCGTAGCGTCGTCCTGCGCTCCGCGCCTCGGCGCCTCGATTCCCGGCGCTCATCCAGGAGACGACGGTCCACGCCATCTCGCCGAGGTGTGTTGCGTTCCTGTAACATCACGACTCCATCCTTGGAGGTTGGGGGAAGGCTCACCGGAGTGGCCGTCGCGTACAATGAAAGATGTACCCGGTGTCGAGGACGGTCAAAGGATTTGTCACCGGGGCGACATCTTCGAACGGGCAGCCCGGTCGCTGCGACTCACCCGTCTCCCAGCTTCGCCCCCGCATCGCGGAGTTCCGCACGCCTCCGCTTGTCGGCTTCCTCGAGCGCCTCACGCATCGACGGGCAGGTTTCGAGTACGCCGTCCAGCGCGTCTCGCCTGAGCTCATAGAGCGCACAGGGGGTGACCGCCCGGCAGGTAGCCGTTCTGGGACCTCCATGAAGGAGCGCCATCTCCCCGAAAAAGTCTCCCGCCATGAGGGTGGCCACGTCTCGCGTGATTCCGCCGTCCTGCCTGGAGACCCGGACGACGCCCCGCGCCACCAGGAACAGTGATGAGCCTCGATCGCCCTGCTTGACGATCACATCGGCCATGGGCGCGGTGCGCCGCCGGAGGACCTCGGCGACGGCGGCGAACTCCTCTTTCGGGACGCCCTGGAAGAACGGGACCTTCTTGAGCAGTTCTGCCGGGTCGATGGTGAGCTTCGCCGCCTGACTCGCCCTGAGCGTGCGGAGCTCGGAGGCCATCTCCTCGAGCATGACGTCCGCCACGCCGTGGGGGATGATGCCCGCATGGGCCTTCTCCTCGATGGCTTCCTGCTCGGCGTGCAGGGCCAGCCGGTCGGCCAGTCGCTCCTGTGTGGCGGCCACGAACTCGGGGAACAACTCGGAAGTCTGGTCGAGGCGGCTCCTCGCGCTCTCGTGCCAATACTGGTAGTAGGCTCGGACCTCCTCGACGATGTCGTCCCGCACCGCCTCGGTGCGTCCCAGGTCGTCGAGATCGTCCAGTACCCGCGTGCTGCCCCTGAACCGTGCCCACGCCACCTCATAGTCGCGTGCAGCGCGCCCCGCCCGGAATCTCTCGACGAGGCGGCCCAAGCCCGGGAACTTCTCGAGCACTCTGTAGAAGACGGTTTCCAGGCGCTCACCCGAAGGTGGGTGGAGCGTGAATTCGGGAAGCCGTCCCTCGTGCCGTATACCCTCCGTCTGAAGCTCGATCGAGTGGGTGAGGTTGCGATAGGTGCGTTCCCCGAGATGACCGTTCGAGAACATCCGGTAGTACAGGGTCTTCTCCTCACCGAAGCACCTTAGATACAGGAGTCTGCGCTCCTCGGTCGGGTTGAGTTCGGCTTCCCTCATCCGCTGGAGTTCGGCGCGGAGAGTCTCGACACCGGTATTCGCCCGGTCCCTCATGTCCTGAGCGATGCGGGGGCTGAAGAGGCCACCTGCCTGGAGAACGGGGATCTCGTCGAGAGTCCTCATCTTGGCGGAGATGAGTCCCTCGATGCGTGCCATCTGATCCGATAGCGGAGGGATGTCGAGACCGAAGTGCTTCACCACACGTTCGATGGTGAGTCCCTGCACGAGGAGGGTGAAGAGAACCGCTCCGGTAGCCAGAACCACGAACAGCTCCCGGTTCTCGACCGTTTCCGGCAGAGAGAGAGCGATGGCAAGCGCGATCCCGCCCCTCAACCCGCCCCAGTACATGACGGTCTGGTAACCGCGGTCGATCGGGTCGCTTCCCGGCAGCTTACCGACCACCGGGACCAACGTGTAGATGACTATGCCCCTCGACAACAGCATGGCCCCCGCTGCGAGCAGGAGAACCGGAAGGTGCTCGAACAGAGCCCCGAGCTGAACCGTGAATCCGACGAGGAGAAAGACCAATGCGTTGGCTACCCCCGCCATGTAGTCCCAGAAGTGGCCCAGGTAGCCTGCGACGGACGGCGTGATCTTGGCCTTTCCCCACCCACCCATGATGACACCCGCCGCTACCACCGCCATGACACCGCTGAGTCCGAACATGTGCTCGGCCACGTAGAACGAGAGGTAGGCGAGAATCGTGGTGACGGTGATTTCGAAGAACGAATCGCGGTCGACCCACCCGATCAGCGAGCCGGCAACCATCGCCAGGACCCACCCGGCGACGAGTCCGCCGAAGAACACGGTCAGGAACCGGACCCCTCCGAGGATGAGCGTGTCGGACGTGATCACTCCCGCCGCCATCACGGTCATGATGATTCTGCTCAACACGATCGCGGTTGCGTCATTGAAGAGGCTCTCGCCCTCCACCAGGACGGTGAGGCGCTTGGGTGCGCCCAGTTGGCTGAAGAGCGAAATGACGGCGACGGGGTCGGTCGCGGAGAGGATGGATCCGAGCAGCAGCGCCTCGGCGAACGAAATGTGCACGCCCACCCAAGGCCCGGCTTTGAACATCAGGCCGCCGATCACGGCCGTGGAGATCAGCAGACCGGGGACGGCCAAGGTCAGGGTCGGAGCCAGGTTCTCTCTCAGCGCCCTGGCGTCGAGGTGGAAGGCCGACTGAAAGATCAGGGTCGGCAGGAGGACGAAGAATACGACCTCGGGATTGACCTCGAGGGATGCGATACCGGACAGGAACCCGAATCGCTCCCCGAGCGCACCCAGCAGCGCACCTGCGATGACGAGAGCCACCGTAACGGGAATGTTGATCCGGCGGGCCGCGACGTGGACGGCCGCTGCGACCACCAGAAGGCCAAGGAACGCACCGACGAGTCCGATGATGGGGCTGGAGTGACTCCCAGCGGCCTCCTGTGCCTGCTGGGCCGCCTCGGCTCCGCCCTGGATGATTGCGAGAAGTTCCATGGTGGCTCGCTCAGTTCTCCTTGCTGGGTAATGAGATCATCTCACCCGCAAGCATGTCGCAGAGTGCACGGGAGTCTGCCGGGGAACCGAGGAAGATCAGAACCATCCCGGGCTCCACGGGCGTCGAGCGGTGGGGGTTGTAGTGCCAGTCACCGTCTTCCGTGCGGGTAGCGATGAGGAGCGCGTGTGGCGTCTTGTCGAGGCCGAGCATGTTCAGCGGCGTCCCGACCGCGGGGGAAGTCTCAGGGATGCGAACCTCGTCGATGCGCAGATTCAGATCCCTGTCACGGAGCATGGTGTCGAGGAAGTCGACCACCGTGGGGCGAATGAGTTCCGAAGCCAGGCGGAGACCCCCGATGAAGTTCGGGGAGACGATGCCGTTGGCCCCGACCTTTCGGATCTTGTCTTCGGAATCCAGATCGAGGACGCGGGAGACGATGCGGATCGCCGGGTTCAGCTGCCGTGCCGATAACACGATCACCAGGTTCTCCTTGTCCGACTTGGTGCAGGCGACGAGGCCTGAGGCCCTCCGGACTCCCGCTGCGAGGAGAATCTCGTCCACCGATGGATCCCCGACGATGATCGGTACGTCTTCCAGCTCCGCCCGAATCGAGCCCACCTTGTCGGGACGCTCCACGACCATCACCACTGAGCGTCGGACGGAAAGCAGTTCCTGGGCTGCATAGATCGCCGTTTGACCCGAACCGCACACGAGCAGATGTCGATCGAGGGCTGCGAGGTCCTTTTCCATGCGCCGTCTCCGGAAGACATGTCCCAGCTGCCCCTCGAGAATGAAGGCCGTGCCGGTCGAAACGAAATAGAGAGCCGCCCCCATGCCCGCGAAGATCAGCCCTGCGGCGAAGAGTTGCGCGGCGTCCGTCTCCAGGGGCACCACCTCGCCGTAACCCACCGTGGTAAGCGTGATGGCCGTCATGAAGAAGGCCTGCACCCAGTCCGCACTGGGATCGATGAGTTTGAATCCCACCGTCCCGACCGCCGTGACGACACCGAGGAGGGCCAACGCGGCCAACATGCGGACGCGCAGTTCCTTCAGGTCCTCTTCGGACTCGTGAGCAGTCGGTTCGTAGAAGTCCAACGCGGCGCGAGGAGGGAGACGAAGGGGAGGCGACCCTTGCATTGGGGTCCCATGAAGTCCGCAAGCAATGTGCGGCGGGTTCGGGAACCGGCGCAAGCACGGGAACGCCTTGCCGCGCCAAGCGTTTCTCGGCCATCTTGCGGCGCCCGCGGGGCGGTCCCGCTCTTCACCTGCACCCGAGACCCATGGCCTTCATCCCATACGTCCCCTACGCGGAGGCAACCGGTAGGCTCCGCGAACTCTATCGGCAGTACGACACCGGAGACGGATCGGTCGACAACATCCTGCGGATACACTCCCTCAACCCACGCTCGATGAGCGATCACGTGGGACTCTACTCCCATCTGATGAGGGGGCCCTCACCGCTCACCCGGGTCCAGCGGGAGATGATTGCCGTAACGGTATCGGCCGAGAACGACTGCTTCTACTGAGTGAACCATCACGGGGCGGGTCTCCGTACGCTTCTTGGTTCCGCCGAGATTCCCCAGGCACTGGCTCGGGACGTTTCGTCTGCAGAGCTTTCCAGGGCTGACCGTGCGATGCTGGAGTACGCGGTGAAATTGACGAGGAGCCCGCACTCCATCGAGGAGAGCGACATTGAGGCCCTCCGCGGCGCGGGCTTCGATGAAGCGGGCATTCTCGATATCTGTCAGGTCGCGAGTTACTACAATTACGTGAACCGCCTGGCGGACGGGCTGGGGGTGGAGTTGGAGCCGTATTGGACCGACGATCAGCTCACGCTGACGGAGAGCGAGTTCCATTCGAGGGTCGATGCCGGAGATGACAGCCCATGAGCGTGTCCGGCGCCACCCCTGTCGAGCCGCTGTGCGAAAACCGGGTCTCTGTATCCGATTTGGACTAACTGGCCGTTTCGGTCGGGTCCGAAGTAATGCCCGGCCTGCCCGCGGAGGAGGAATAGCATGACCAGCAGTGCACGCGTTGTTCGGGCGCCCCGTGGTACGGAGCGTTCCTGTAAGGGTTGGCCACAGGAGGCCGCCCTCCGGATGCTCATGAACAATCTGGATCCGGACGTCGCTGAGCGACCCGAAGATCTGGTGGTCTACGGAGGAACGGGGAAGGCCGCACGGAACTGGGAGGCCTTCGACGCCATCGTCGAGTCTCTCCGCGGTCTGGAGGATGACGAGACGCTCCTGGTCCAGTCCGGCAAACCCGTCGCCGTCTTCCGTACCCATGTCCACGCGCCGCGGGTGCTCATCGCGAACGCCAACCTCGTCGGGAAATGGGCCACCTGGGAGCACTTCAACGAGCTCGAACGACGCGGCCTGATGATGTACGGTCAGATGACTGCAGGGTCGTGGATCTACATCGGTACGCAGGGCATCCTGCAGGGGACGTACGAGACGTTCGGCGCCATGGCCAGCCGCCACTTCGGAGGTTCGCTCAAGGGCCGCTGGGTCCTGACCGGAGGAATGGGGGGAATGGGAGGCGCCCAGCCGCTCGCCGCCACCATGAACGGCGGTGCCATTCTGGTGGTCGAGGTCGACGAGCAGCGGATTCAGCGGCGTTTGGACACGCGGTATTGCCACCGCATGACGGGAGACCTGGAGGAGGCCCTCGATTGGGTCCGGGGCGCTGCCGCATCCGGGGAGGCTCTGAGTGTCGGGCTGATCGGGAACTGCGCGGAGGTCCTGCCGAAGATGGTCGAGATGGGCGTCACGCCCGACATCGTCACGGACCAGACCTCGGCACACGATCCGCTCAACGGATATGTGCCGGCTGGCTTGTCCTTGGCCGAGGCAGAAGCCCTGCGTGCCTCGGACCGCCACGAATACCTCCGCCGCTCCATGGAGTCCATCAAGATCCACTGTGCCGCCATCGTCGACATGCAGGAAGCTGGGTCGGTGGCGGTAGACTACGGAAACAACCTGCGGGGCTATGCGGAGGAGGCGGGCTTCGACCGGGCCTTTGCATACCCCGGCTTCGTCCCCGCGTACATCAGGGACCTGTTCTGCGAAGGGAAGGGCCCCTTTCGCTGGGCTGCCCTGTCCGGCGATCCCAAGGATATCCATCGCACGGACGAGTTGATTCTGGAGATGTTCCCGGATGACGAGCACCTGTGCCGCTGGATCCGGATGGCCCATGACGAAGTTGCGTTCCAGGGCCTGCCCGCGAGGATCTGCTGGCTGGGGCAGGGTGACCGCGCGCGCTTCGGGCGTGCCATCAACGACCTCGTCGCTTCCGGGGAGATCAGTGCGCCGATCGTCATCGGCCGCGACCATCTCGATACGGGATCGGTCGCTTCGCCCTACAGAGAGACCGAGTCGATGAAGGACGGAACCGACGCGGTGGCCGACTGGGCGATCCTGAACGCGATGCTGAACATCGCGTCGGGGGCCACCTGGGTCTCGTTCCACCATGGCGGCGGGGTGGGCATCGGAAACTCTCTCCACGCGGGGCAGGTTCTGGTGGCCGACGGAACGCCCGAGATGGGTGAGCGAATCGATCGGGTGCTGACCAACGACCCGGGGATCGGCGTCGCGCGTCACGCGGATGCCGGGTACGACGTGGCCCTCCGGACCGCCCGAGAGAAGGGGCTGAACATCCCGATGATGGAAGGCTGATGGCGCCCGCCCGCTCCGTGGTCCGCAACGTACGCCTGGCGACGATGGAGGGAGGCGCTGCGGACCTCGGCATCATTGAGGACGGAGCCCTCGTGGTGAGCGACGAACGTTTGGAGTGGGTGGGTCCCGTCTCCCACCTGCCGCCAGGTGCGTCGGACGGCGCCACCGAGGTGGATGCCGGTGGGCGATGGGCGACTCCCGGCTTGGTCGATTGCCACACGCATCTGGTGTTCGGAGGCAATCGCGCCGACGAGTTCCGGATGCGCCTCGCGGGTGCCACATACGAGGAAATCGCGCGCGCGGGAGGAGGGATTCTCTCGACGGTGTCCGCGACCAGGGCAGCCACTGACGAGGCTCTCTACTCTGCCGCGAAGGCCAGGCTGCAGATGCTGATCGCGGGGGGCGTCACCACGGTCGAAGTCAAGTCCGGATACGGGCTTGGCGTGGAGGCGGAGCTGCGAATGCTCGGGGTCGCACGCCAGTTGGCGGACGCACTTCCCGTGACGGTGCGCACCACTCTGCTCGGGGCACACGCGCTTCCGGCAGAGTACCTCGACCGACGCAGCGACTATATCAGACTCGTGTGCGAGGAGATGATTCCGCGGGCTGCCCGCGAGGGGCTCGCAGACGCGGTAGACGCGTTCTGCGAGTCGATCGCGTTCACCTCGGATGAGTGCCGCACAGTCCTGGAGGCGGGGCGGGCGCACGGTCTGGCGCTGCGCCTGCATGCGGACCAACTCTCCGACGCCGGTGGGGCGGCCCTGGCCGCCGAGTTACGAGCCGCCTCGGCAGACCACGTGGAGTACACCTCCGCGGAAGGAGCCAGAGCGATGGCGGAGGCAGGGACCGTCGCGGTTCTCCTCCCTGGCGCGTTCTTCTTTCTCCGGGAAGACAAAACGCCGCCGATTGCCGAGTTCCGTGAGCACGCTGTGGCGATGGCGGTGGCGACCGACCTCAATCCCGGCTCGTCGCCGTTGGTGTCACCCACGCTCGCGTTGAACCTGGCGTGCGTCCAATTCAGGCTGACTCCGGCGGAGGCCCTCGCAGGGATGACCATCGTCGCGGCGCGGGTCCTGGGTCTGGAGAAGGAGATCGGGTCTCTGGAGCCGGGCAAGGCGGCCGACATCTCGTTCTGGAACGTCGACTCTCTCGATGAGCTCGTCTACTGGATCGGCGCGGCGCCGTGCGCTGGCGTGATGAAGAGCGGCAGACTCGGGGCACCTCTCCGCTGACGAGCGCGTAGGCATCGCAGGCCAAAGAAAGAGGGCCCTCCGTCGGTCGGAAGGCCCTCTCTTCCTGTCATCGCCGTTGGGCTAGAGGTCACCGCCCCCGCGACGAGGCTGGGTTCCCCCGCGCCTCGAAGTCGTCGCAGGCCGAGTCGACCTCGTCTGCGTCCGAGGCGCGGACCTGGCCGCGGGCTTGCTCCTTGCCGGAGCCCGAGTCGCCTGGGGGCGATTCGGTGCGGATCGCGACGGTGCCGACCTCGTGGCCGGTGCCCGCGATGGAGCCGACCTGGCACTCGGCGCGCGCGCCGGAGCTGCCCGCGACGACGCCCCTCCGGCCGGGTTGGCCCGACCGGAGGCTGATGAACGCTGCGTCGCCCGCGACGAACCGGCCGACGCCCGACGCGCCGTGGGTGCGGCCCGGTCAGGCGCGGAGGCCCGAGGTGCAGACCTGGTGGTAGCGCCCGACCTACCCCCCAGCGACCTGCCGCCGGGGGCCTCGCCCGTGTTGGCCGAGGGCCGGGCCCGCGCCGTGGGGCTGGTGGCGCCACCCCGTGTCGGGGTCCTCACCGCACCGGTCCTCCCACTCGGACGTGCCGGTGTCGCCCTTGGGCTGGCGCCTCTGCGACCAGCCTGCGCACGATCCGACGGACGGCTCGAGGGCGAGGCGACGCGCGCCCCTCCCGCAGGCCTTGCACCCGAGACCGAGCCTGGACGGCTTCGGGTCGTGCTCGGCCGTGCTGCCGCCGGAGCAGCAGCCGCACTCCCCGAACCACCCCTGGCGGTTGCGGTTCGCCGAGTTGCGGTCCGCGTGGCGGTGCCGCGAGGGCTTTCCTTGTACCCGGTGCCCGCGACGGCGAGCGGCGAGCCGCGCCCGGTCGAGATCAGGCGTCCACCATCGCGTCCGTAGACGACCCTCGTGCCGCGATAGCCGTCCCAGAACCCGTCCCTGTAGCCATTCCAGTAACCTGCCCAGGGGTCGTACGCCCAACCGGGGCCCCAGGGCGACGCCCAGGGATCCCTGTAGTACACGTAGACTCCGCGGCTGCCCCAGTACGAGTACGTCCTGTGGCCCCAGACAGACCCGTAATAGGCTGAGCGGTACCCGAGGAAGGGCATCACCCGCCAGCATGCGTCGTAAGGGTCGTAGTAGGAGTCCCAGTAGTAGGAATCCCAGCACGAAGAGGTCGAGTAGTACCCACCATAGCGGTGGTTCCACCCGTCGTAACGGCTGGAGTAGATGCCGTAGGAGTAGTCGCCGTAGTAGGGGTCGTACCTCGCCATCCCGACTGAGAAGCCCGAGAAGGCTGGACCTGGAGCGTATGAACCGACGTGCACTCCGAAGCCGACTCCCGCAAAGAGGGAGCCTACACCCACCGACACGGAGACGGATTGGGCCGCACCGCTTGCGGCGCCGAGGCCGAGCAGTGTTGCGGCGATCAGGGTCGTTCTGGCAGTGGTTCGCACGGTGTCCTCCCAGGAAATGTTCACCTAGATGTAGTGCATGGGGCGTGCCAGAATGGTCTGGTTTAGGTAAGTAATGTGATTACATAGCGTTACCGGCCTGTAGAGAGTCGTCTTGGGAGACCTGTGTCCAGCCACGGTGACACTCGCCCGGGTCTCCCGGACACTCTGAGCGGATTGACGCCGCGCCAGAAGACCAGCTGTGGTGGGGACGGCGCGGCGCTGCACCCGGAGAGCGGCAGAGCAGGGACGGCGCCCTGTGGCGGCAGGCCTCTGGGACGGGTTCCGCCCGGATGCTCCAATCCGCAGATCTGGCGGCGAGGAGGCTGCCAACTCCGGCCCTGAGCGCACGCCGCGGCGATGCCCGTGTCGCGGCAAAGTTCTCCCCTGCCTTGCCTGACGAGCCAGGTTGTTAAACATTTGTGAGTCCGCCGGCACTTCGGTGTCGATTCCAGCGGCCTGCTCGGCCAGCTGACCGGACTGTTCGCACGACCTCGCTAGACGGGGTCATTCCCGACCGGCGCATGTCCTTTCGACGTGGCTGGCCACGGTACCCGGAACATGGGTTCAGAAGTGCCCGACTCACCAGACGCAAACAAGCCCGACGGCGATGGTCCGTCGAAGCCTCGGCGCGGACGCCGCCGCCGAGGACGCCGCAGCCGTGGACCCAAGAAAGAAGGTGGGTCTCGCGAAAGCCGCAACAACCACGAGCCTATCGAAGAGCTCGACATGACTCCGGAGGAGTTGGAGGCCGAGTCCAAACCGCTCGGTCTTCTCGAGGTCCTGAGCAGTGGCTCGGGCTTCATCCGCCGGAGGGAATCCGGGTACACTCCCGGTCCGGACGACATCTACGTCGGCTCCCGCCTCATTCAACAGTTCGGACTCCGCACAGGGGACGAATTGATGGGCGTGGTGGGTCGTACGGCGCGGAACGGAAAGAGCCCACCCTTGGCGCACGTTGCCCGGGTGAACGACCGGCTTCCGGAGGAGATGCAGCGTCGCCCCGACTTCCAGCGCCTGAGCGCGATCCACCCCAATCGCCAACTGGTGATGGAGTGCGGTCGTACGGTGCGTGGTGAGGCCGACTGCACCAATCGGGTCATCGACCTCTTCTGTCCGCTCGGCATGGGGCAGCGGGCGATGATCGTTGCGCCGGCAAAGGCGGGTAAGACGACCGTGCTTCAGGCTGTGGCCGAGGGCATCGTCACGAACACCCCGGAATGTCATCTCATGATCCTTCTCGTGGACGAGCGTCCCGAGGAGGTTACGGAGATGGAGTCCTGCGGATTCGGCGAGGTGATATCGTCGACGTTCGACCGGCCCGCCGACCGGCACATCCAGGTCGCGACGATGACCCTGGAGCGTGCCCGCCGCCGCGTGGAGATGGGGGAGGATGTAGTGATCATCCTGGACTCCATCACCCGCTTGGCCCGGGCGTACAATACCGCGGAGAGCGGGAGCGGTCGTACTCTCTCCGGTGGGTTGGACGCGCAGTCGCTCGAGAAGCCGAAGCGGTTCCTGGGCAGCGCGCGGAAGATAGCGCCCGATCAGGGGGGTGGCTCTCTCACCATCATCGCCACGGCTCTGGTCGACACCGGGTCACGGATGGATCAGGTGATCTTCGAGGAGTTCAAGGGCACCGGCAACAGCGAGATTGTCCTGTCGAGGGAGTTGGCCGACCGGCGCATCTACCCGGCGATCGATCTGGCCGCCTCGGCGACGCGGAAGGAAGAGCTCCTGCTGGACGACGACGCCCTGTGGCTATCCCACGCCATGCGGAGGCAGCTGGGTGGGGGCAGTGCTGCAGACAGCATGCAGGAGCTGCTCGGGATCATGCGCAAGACGTCGACGAACAGGGATCTGATCGAGTGGGCGCGGTCTCAGAAGTAGAGACCACCTGCTCCTGAAGTTCAGGCGCCCGTCGACAGCGAGTCGGCGGGCGCTGTTTCATTGGCGGATTCTTTCACAGCCCGGCCGAGACGCTCGAGACTCTTCTCGAGCTCGGCGCCCTGGGCGCGCTCCATGAAGAGTCCCCAATAGCCCATGAGGGGATTCCAACCGAAGTCTCCGGTCTCCGTCCAGGTCACGACCGTTCCACCCTCGGCCGGATCCAGTCGCAGGGTGCCGCTCGTTCGCATCGCGCCTCCCTCGACCTCCACCAGGTAGCGCACGAGCTCCTGCGATCGAGCCTCCAGAATCTCGAAAGAACCGGAGCCCCACTCGGGATGATGCCAAGCCATGCGAGCACCCGCCCCGCGGTCTGATCCCTCGAAGCTGAGGCCGGTGTCGGGCAGGGCCGTCCACTCACGCCATGCGGACGGCGAGTCCAGATGCGGAAACACGACGTCGGCGCTCGCGTCAATCTCGATGGACCGCGTTACCTCCCACGTACCGGGCAGGAGGAATCCCACGAACAGGAACGCGCCCAGGAGCAGGGCTCCAGCCCCCAGGATCAGGGTTCCCGGGGAGAAGGGGGACGTGTTCATGGAAGAGCCTCGCCCGGCTGGCGGGCAGCGAGCTCGAGGAGGACGGGCTGGAGGGATTCCCACACGGTGCGGGCGATCCGGGCGTGGCCGTCCGAACTCGGGTGGATGCGGTCACTCTGGTTCAACTCGGTGACGCCTGCGACCCCGTCGAGAAGAAACGGGATGAGGATTGCGCCCTCGCTCCGAGCCACGGTGACGAACGTCTGCCGGAAGCGTTCGCCGTACTCCTCGCCCAGATTCGGCGGCGCTTCCATCCCGGCGAGTAGCACCCGGGCGCCCGGATAGCGGCTCCGGGTGGCCGTGATGATGCCGCGCAGGTTCGACTCCATGGCGACGGGGTCCTGTCCCCGAAGCCCGTCGTTTGCCCCGAGTTCAAGGACCAGCACGTCCAGCGGTTCTCTGAGGACCCAGTCCACCCGCCGGAGCCCGGCCGCGCTCGTCTCTCCTGATACACCTGCGTTGACCGCCCGGAACGGCAGCCCCGCCGAGTCGGCCAGTTCGGCGAGTTGGGCGACGAACGTGTCCTCCTCTCGAAGCAATCCAAGGCCCGCCGTCAGGCTGGTGCCCAGGAACACCACCACAGGGCGGTCGTCCGGAGCCTGCGCCGGCGACTCGGCATCGGCGGCGGCGCTCGGGGGGGGCGGGACCTCCGCGGTATCCTCGGGGTTCTCTCCCCCCGGGGCGCATGCCCCCAAGGCGACGACGAGCGAAAGGAAGAGGCGACGCAGCATGATGATCGTGGCCCGGGGCCTAGAGAAGACGTACATGAGTGGTGGCAAGCCGCTCTCGGTGCTGAAGTCGGTGGATCTGGAGGTGGAGCCCGAATCGTTCGTCGCCGTGGTCGGACCCTCCGGCAGCGGAAAGACGACCCTGCTCGGCCTGCTCGCGGGCCTCGACGACCCTTCGGCCGGTCGGGTCCAGTTGGACGGCACAGACATCTTCGCGCTCAACGAAGATGACCGCGCAGGCTTCCGAGCGGAACGGGTGGGGTTCGTCTTCCAGACGTTTCACCTCCTTCCCACGTTGACGGCGCTGGAGAACGTGCTCGTGCCCCTCGAGCTTCGTGGCTCCGCGAAGGGTGCGCGGGAGAGCGCCTCCGGCCTGCTTGCCGAAGTCGGTCTCGGCGACCGGCTGGACCACTATCCTGCCCAACTCTCGGGCGGTGAGCAGCAGCGCGTCGCTCTGGCACGGGCCTTCGCGAACGAGCCGCGCATTCTGTTCGCAGACGAGCCCACCGGGAATCTGGATCAGGAGACCGGCGGCACGATCGTCGCGATGCTGGAGCGGCTCAACCAGCGAGGGCGGACGACGCTGGTGATGGTCACCCACGACCTGAGTCTGGCAGAGAGAGCCCACCGCGTGGTCCGACTCGCAGACGGCCGGATCGTCGAGGACCGGCCGGGCGCCGGTCCTCACCGGGTCGTCCAGCGGACGACGTCGGAGTGAACGGGGCGTTCGCCTTCCGGCTCGCCATGCGCGAGAGCAGGCACGGCCTGCGGCGTGTCGGTATCTACATGGCCAGCATTTCCCTCGGCGTCGGCGCCCTGGTCTCGATCCACTCGTTCAGGGACGATGTGGCTCGCTCGGTTCAGGACCAGGCGGAGATCCTGATGGGGGCAAATGCGCGCCTCAGCGGATCTCAGGCCGTTTCGGACTCGGTCGAGGCCGTTCTCGACTCCGTGTCCGCGGCAGGCCATGGAGTCTCCCGCGTCACAACGGCCCTGTCGATGGTGCTCGCACCGGTGAGTGGCGATGTGCGCCTGCTTCAGGTCCAGGCGTTCGAAGGAGGATATCCGTTCTACGGGAGCGTGCGGACCGTCCCGGCTGGCGTGTGGGGGGAGCACCTCCGCGAGGGGCGAGTCCTGGCTGATCCCGCCGTCCTGACACAACTGGCCGTAGCGGTTGGAGACACCCTGGTGGTGGGAAGGGCCCGCCTCGTACTCGCGGGCGTCGTGGAGAATCTTCCCACTGACCTCGGCTATCAGGCCGCCATCGGTCCGCGCGTCTACATCTCGCAGGCGACCCTGGTGAGCGCTGGTCTTCTCGGCTTCGGCAGTCTGGCGCGATACGAGGTCTTCCTTCGCATCCCCGATCAGGACGCACGCAGGCTCGTGCGGGATCGCTACGAAGAGGTCTTCCAGGCCGAGGATCTGCGGTACACGCTTGCTGAAGAGCAGGCGCAGCGATTGTCGAACGGCATCCGCTTTCTCGGTCGCTTCCTCGCGCTGGTGGGACTGGGCGCATTACTCCTGGGCGGCGTAGGGGTGGCGAGTGCGATTCACGTGTACATCCGCGAGAAGCGCCCCTCGGTGGCCGTTCTCCGATGCCTGGGCGCTCGCCAATGGACCGGGTTCGTGGCCTATCTGCTGCAGGCGGGAGGGCTCGGCTTCCTGGGGGCCGCCGGTGGGGTGGTTCTCGGGGTGGGCGTGCAGCAGTTGCTGCCCCTGGTGCTGAGCGATCTGCTGCCGGTCGAGGTCACCACCCGATTCTCGCCCGGTTCTGCTCTGGCGGGTCTGGGAATCGGTGTATGGGTGGCCCTGATCTTTGCCCTGATTCCGCTTCTCGAGATCCGGGACGTGCCGCCCCTGCAGGCGCTCCGCCAGGATTTCGAGGGATCCAGGCGCGGCTGGGATCCGGTGCGATTGGGAGCCTACGCAGCTCTGGCGGCGAGCGTGCTGGCGCTGTGCCTGATCGAGGCGCCCGATCCTGAAGTGGGCCTCGCCTTCGCCGGATCGCTGGCCGTCACGGTAAGCCTTCTGGCCGGGGTCGGATGGGCACTCGTGCGTTTGACGAAACGGATGGTCCCGACGCGCGCATCCTACCCGGTTCGTCAGGGAGTCTCGAATCTCTTTCGGCCGCACAATCAGACCGTGGCTGTGACCCTGTCACTCGGATTCGGAGCGTTCATAGTCGGGACCGTTCTAGAGGTTCAGGGCAACCTCGAGGACGATCTCACCCTCTCGTTCGGGGAGGGGCAACCGAACGTGCTGCTCTTCGACATCCAGCCGGACCAACTCGACGGCGTGGTCGGCCTCCTGCCGGTTGATCTGCGGGAGGCCGCCGAGGCCTCGCCGCTGATTCCGGCCCGCATCGGAGCGATCAACGGACGCACGCCGGAAGAACTCCGCAGTGACACGACCGGGGCTCCGCGCCCCGAACGTTGGGCGCTGCGCCGGGACTATCGCAATACGGTGCGGGCTGGACTCGGCGGGGGTGAGACCCTCGTTGCCGGACGTTGGTGGGATGGGACTCCAGGGCGAGACGACCCCCGAGACATAGACACCGGGGGGCTGCCGGGGGTGTCGCTCGAAGTCGAGGTCGCCGCAGATCTTCGGGTCGGACTTGGCGACACGATTACCTGGGACGTGTCCGGGATCGGCGTTCCCAGCGTGGTGACCAGCCTCCGCGAGGTCGACTGGCAGCGCATGGAGCCGAACTTCTTCGCGGTGCTCGAGCCGGGCAGTCTGGCCGACGCACCCCGGACCATGATCATGCTCGCCCGGCTCTCCGACCCCGGCGAACGGGCCGCGTTTCAGCGTTCATTGGTGGAGAGCTTCCCGAACGTGTCGGCACTCGACGTGTCCCGCGTGCAGCAGGCCATCGACACGGTGCTGGGGTCCGTGCGCAGAGCGGTCGGATTCCTGGGCACGTTCAGCGCGCTCGCCGGCATTCTGGTGTTGATGGGAGCGCTCGCCACCTCGCGGGCCCAGCGGACGAGAGAGGGGGCCCTGCTGAAGACGCTGGGCGCGCGGCGGCACCAGGTGCTGGCAGTGCTCCTGACCGAGTATGTGGCGTTGGGGACACTCGCCACAGCCACCGGGCTCGTGCTCGCGGTGTTGGGAGCTGCCCTGCTGGTACCCAACGCGTTCGGCGTTCCCTTCAGGCCTCATCCGCGCTCGCTGCTGGTGATCTGGTCCGCCGTGATGGGCCTCACCGTGATCGTGGGACTGTTCGGCAGCCGGAGTCTCCTTGCCCGGCCACCCCTCGCGGTTCTGAGGGACGTGCCGGAGTAGGACAACACTAGCCGGTGAATTCCTGCAGTGG
Source organism: Gemmatimonadota bacterium (assembly GCA_039587465.1). Classification (GTDB taxonomy): domain Bacteria; phylum Gemmatimonadota; class Gemmatimonadetes; order Longimicrobiales; family Gaopeijiaceae; genus JBDHIL01. The sequence goes on from JBDHIL010000020.1 coordinate 28,136, forward strand.
GTCCAGAGCGTCCGAGGACACGGCGAGGGTCGCCTCATGGCGGCAGCCGTCGCACGGGACCGTGTGTGGGGTTCGAAGCCGGGTGGGTTGAAGCGCCAGTCCTCCACCGCATCGTGGGCAAATCGCACTGAGGCTTTCGAGGGTGAAGCGGTGGTTCCACCTCCGCCGCGCGAGGAACCCTCCGAGGGCCAGGGCTCCCAATGCCCAGGGGGCATGGGGTGGCACGACCGCCGCCATCGGTGCGATCAGCAGAAAGAGGAGGCCCGTGCGAAGGGCACCTCCGACTCTCCATGAGCGTTGCCGGGGGCGTATCCAAAGCGTGGCCTCGGCGGAGTCGAACCCGAAGAGCTCGATACGACCCCTTACCTCGAAGACCCCCTGTGGCGTGGGCGCGGACTCGTGACTCAAGGGTCGAAGGCCCGCAGCCTTTCGCCGGCCTCCCGCAGGGTGTCCAGCCGTTTGCAGAAAGCGAACCGTACCAGCGAGCGGCCTCGGGTGGGATCACTGAAGAAGCTCGAGCCCGGCACCGGTGCGACACCGGCTTCACGAGCGAGGCGCTTGGAGAACGTGGTGTCGTCTTCTGCGCTGAGGGCCGAGAAGTCGGCGAGGACGTAGTACGCTCCCTCGGGAGGCGCGCACGCGAAGCCAGCCTCCTGCAGAGCGGGGACGAGGACGTCCCTGCGTTCCCGGTACTCGGAAGTCATCTGCTCGTAATACGCGGCCCCCAACTCGGTCATACCCACCGCGCAGGCCTCCTGCAGGGGAGCGGGTGCACCTACCGTGAGGAAGTCGTGGACCTTCCGGATCGCGGAGGTGAGTTTCGGCGGCGCGATGATCGTCCCGACACGCCATCCGGTCACGGAGAAGGTCTTGGACAGCCCACTCACGGTGACCGTGCGGTCGCGCATGCCCTCGAGCGTCGCCAGCGGGATGTGCTCACCTTCGTAGTAGATGTGCTCGTAGATTTCGTCGGTGATGGCCAGGATGCCCCGCTCCCTGCAAACCTCTGCCACGGCCTCCAGTTCCACCCGGTCGAAGACGCGGCCGGTAGGGTTGTTGGGGGTGTTGAGTATGATGGCCCGTGTCCGGTCGGTGACCACTGCCTTCAGGCGCTCAGGGTCGAGCCGGTAGTCCGGGGCCTCGAGCGGCAGGAACACAGGCGTAGCCTGCGAGAGGATGGCGTCAGGGCCATAGTTCTCGTAGAACGGCTCCAGGACCACTACCTCTTCCCCCGGGTCCACCAGTGCCAGCATGACCGAGGCCATCGCCTCCGTTGCCCCGCACGTCACTGTGACTTCGGTGGCACCATCGACCTCCATTCCGTACCAGGTCTGATACTTCCGCACGAGAGCGTCGCGGAGGCTCGCGCTCCCCCAGGTGATGGCGTACTGGTTCACATCTCCCCGGATCGCCGCGACGGCGGCCTCCTTCAGCACATCGGGAGCGGGAAAGTCGGGAAAGCCCTGGGCAAGGTTGAGAGCCTCGTGCTCCCGCGCCACACGCGTCATCTCGCGGATGACGGATTCCGTGAAGCCGTGGGTGCGTCGGGCGGTCCTGTCCGATGGAGAAGTCATGGCATCGACGAGTGAGAGAAGTGGCGCCGCATGATGAGGCGAACGTCACGCCTCGGCAACGTACCGGGGAGGTCGTGGCGTCCGAAGGGGCCGGCGTGTAGGATGACCCTGGCCCGTGAGACGCGACCCCATGAGGAGCCCCGCAACGTGATCGGTCCCCGCCTCGCCGTTTCGTTCCTCCTGATCAGTGCGCTGGCAGCCCCCGGCTGCCTTCTTGGGCAGGCCTCGCCGCTGGTTCTCGAGATTCACGGTGGAAGGGCCGTTCCCGTGCGTGACTTCGCGTCCGGGGTGGAGTCTGGAGAAGGTGTCACGGCGGGCACGTCGCTGGGTTGGGACCTGGCCTTCACGGGGTCGGGATGGCGCACTATCTACGCGGGCTTCAGTCAGCACAGATTCGCGTGTGAAGGCGCCGGATGCGCCCCGGGACAGGAATACGTCGCCACGGGATTCGACCTCGGGATCAGAGCCACACTCCGATTCGTCGGCTCCGTCGCTCCCTGGATCCGTCTGGGTGCGGTCACTACGCACGTCGAGGTGCCGAGCCTTCCTGGTGTTGACGAGGGGCTCTCCTCACTCGGTCTCGGCTGGGAGGGTGGTGTGGGGCTCTACATAGGGGTATCGAGTCCCGTGGCTTTGGTCCCCGGCATCCGGGCCACAGCCGTGAACACGAGGCTTCCCGGCGGCGCGCTGCTACGAATGCGCTACCTGGTCGTGGATCTGGCGTTGGCCCTCGCCTTCTGACCTCGGATGAGCGGGCACGGTAACGCGACCACGACGCCTGCTACATGCGGAAGAGGTAGCTGAGCTTGAGGAACAGACCATCTTCCATCGGACGCATCTGTCCGATCCTGAAGGTGCGCTCGCCCTGCATCATCCGGGTGTAGCCCACGTAGAAGATGGTGCCGGGAGACGGCTGGTACTGGACCAGGAACTGTCCCTGAAATTCACCGTTGTCGCGGGATCCCATCACCGAGCCGTAGTAGGTCAGCGGGTAGCCGGTCGTCGGATCGCGCAGAGGCGCCCGCTGCTCGAAGTCGTACTGCACGACGCCTCGGACGAATACGGCCCTGTTGAACTGATACTGGATGCGGAGTCGGGATAGGTTCACCGTCGAGTAGGGCGCTCCTGCATCGAGCTGGCCGGACCGGCTCGCCGAACTCCCTCGGCGCCAGATTCGGGAGAACGTGTGCTTCAGTGACAGCTGAAGCCCGGCGGTGGGCTTCAACTGCACGTCCGGCCCGATCTGCATCTCGAGCCCCCGGGAGGCCTCGGCGAAGATGGGAACCTCACGGAAGAACATCATGCCGTTGAGGTTTGTGGAATTGGTGATCCTGAGCCTCGGCATCAGGCCGATGGCCTTCAGGTTGCGAAGTTGGGGCGGGAGCTGAAACGCCTCTACCGAGCCGTCCGGGCCTTGGACGGCGTAGGCGTCGTACCGTTGGGGTTGAAAGCGGAAATGCCCATTCCGCAGGATGAACGTGAGCGTCCGCCCACCCCGGAACGACAGGGTCGGCCAGAGTTGGATCTCTTGCTCGAAGGGGCCCGAGCCCGCCCAGAAGCCCTCGTGAGTGAAGAAGGCCTCCGATGTAATCCGAAGAGACGTCGATTCGAGCGCGGCGCCCGGTCGCCCGAATCTGGTGAACGACATGTTGGCGTCCAACTTGGTGTCGCCTGCTCGAGTGATGAAACCGCTCTGAGCAGAGAACCCATCTGCGATGTCGGTAAGGCCCACCCCCCACGAGAACGTCCGGCCACCCCGAGACAGGTTGGTCGTGAAGAGCGGTTCGAGCCCCAGGTGGCCTGGTGCGTCGGGCGCGCGGGTCAGGCTGCCCGCGACCTGGGTCGTGAACGTGTATCGTCCGCGGAAGACCAGGCGGGCATCCCCCGCGAAGACACGGTTGTATGCGCCGGACCCGTCGGTCATGGTGCGGTCCGCGTACAGGATCCCTACCGTCGATGCGGTGCCGACATCGGCGCGGGTCCGGACGAGGTTGAATGCCGCGGACCCTGAGGCGTCTCCGAGGCTGGACGGACTTTCGTCGAGGGCCCCGATGTAGCCGACCGCGAAGCTGCCCACCTTTCCGGTGAGCTTCGTGCCCGCCACGGGGTCCACGATGCGGCGGGTGTAGACGAGGTTGGCGGGAGTGTTGAAGATGTCTGTTCCCTCGAGGAAGAAGGTCCTCTTCTCAGGGAAGTAGAGCGCAAAGCGCTCGTTGATGCTCAGGCGGTTGGCGTCCGCTTCGACTTGCGAGAAGTCCGGGTTGTAGGTCCCGTCGAGCACGAGGTTCTGCGTGACGCCGATGCGGGCGTTGAGACCGAAGTCCGCCCTCGGATCGTCACGTTGGAACTCTCCGGCCAACTCGCTTCCGGTCTGGACCGCCGTCGTGACCGGGTTTACCTCCACGAGTCGCCTCGGGTGCAGGTCCCGCAGCCCGACCAGGCGACCGCTTTGGGCCAGCGTGTTGGAGATGTCCTTGGTGAGAGGTGCCCAGCTCTGCTTGAACCCGCGCCTCTTCACCTCCCGCGCCACCTGAATGCCCCAGTTCTGGGAGGGGACTTCACGAAACCGCAGCGACACGAACGGCACGCGGATCTCCGCCGTCCAACCCTCGTCGTCCAGCTGGCCGTCGGACTCCCAAATATAGTCGGGGTTGTAGTCGATCGAGATGCCACCGCGACTGAGACCCTCGACCCACAGTCCATCCGTCTGAAGCCCGAGTGGGTTCACGTAGAACACGTACGCCTGCCGCTGGTCCTCGAAGGTGTCGAGCGTGATGCGGACCCAGTCGTCGCCGAAGACCCCACGATCGCGTTCACCGAGGCGGGCGATGATGCGATCCGGCTCAGAGTCGTACGCGCGGATGCCGAAGTAGATCGCCTCCTCGGTGTAGAACACCTTCAGCTCGGTCGCTTCGGAGGCCTCTCCTCCCTCGACCGGTTCGTACTGTGTGAATCCGTCGAGGACCGCGGCTTCGAGCCACCGCGGCTCGTCTAGTCTGCCGTCGATGTCGACACGTGCGACCTGAAAGCGGGGGACGCCGACATCGAGGTCGCCGTTCTGTCCGTTGTATACGAGGCTGTCGGGGAGGGCGATGAGGGCCAGCGCGAGGCCCAGGGATGCTACCATTCGGTCCTGATCCTGAGGTTTGGTCCGATCAGACCTTCCCTATCACGACACGGTGGTGCGGCTGACTGCTGAGGGTGCTCGATGCTCCGCCACGGTCAGGGAGCGTCTGTGCGATCCGCGCCCACGGGTAGGTCCGCGAGATCGCCCAGACACCTGTTCATGGCTTCTACCAGGTCGGGGGCGAAGTGGGAACCCGCCGCGTCGTTGACTTCATCGACAGCCTCCTGCCATGCGAGGGCCGGACGATGCGGGCGGGCGCTGGTCATGGCCGCCAGCGCCTCGGAGAGCGCCACGAGGCGAGCTGTCGGCGGAATGGCGTTGCCTGCGAGGCCATCCGGATAGCCTGAGCCGTCCCAGCGTTCATGGTGCCAGCGTACCACGCCCAGCAGCGCGGCATCGTCCACGAGATGGTGCAGCATCTCCCGGCCCACGATGGGGTGCTGCTGCACCGCCAAGAGTTCGTCGGGGGCGAGCAGGGTGCTCTTGCCGAGGATGTGCGCCGAGACTCTCAGGTTCCCGACCAGGCACAGACGACAGGCCTCCGAAATGGCATCGAGGTCTGCATCCAGTCCCGAGGCGCCGGCGATTCGTGCCGCGAACCCGGCCGAGAGGGGGGCCTGCCCAGAGAGGAAGGGATGCTTGGCCAGGGTCGCCGCGACCACATGGGTGACACCGCTGCTCAGCTCGTCCAGCACGGACGGGGCGAGTGTTTCGTCGTCCGGTCGGTGCTCGGCCTTCAAGCTTTCCCGGGCATCGAGAGCATCCATCAGGTGCTTCCGCAGTTCGGGCATACCGAACGGCTTGAGGACATACCGATCTGCCCCGGCGGCGAGTGCGTTCGCCACGACCGTCGGGTCGTTCAGGCCGGTGATCACGACGACCTGAGTTGCGGGCCACCTCGACTTCGACGCTCGGATGAGTTCTGTGCCGAATGGGCCGGGAAGTCTGAGGTCGACCACGACCACGTCGAATTCCTCGTCCAACGTCGCCACTCCCGTGCGCACGTCCACCGCTGTACTCACCGCGAATTTCTCGCGGGCCAGGTAGTTGCCCACCATGCGCCGGACCGCTTCGTCGTCCTCGACCAGCAGAACGCGGCGACCCTCGCCGAAGCCCGTCAACTGATGCGGGAGCAGGGTGAGCGGCGGTGGTATCCTTCCCATGTCGTCCGGATCCCTCGGGTATTCGGTAGGCTCCGCGCGGTCCACGTCGGCAGGAAGGGCGTCGGTTGCGTCCGCCGAGGGCAAGGCAGCCTTGAGGAGGTCGTGTCCGAAGCGGCGCACCCTGTTGCGGCCCCCGCGCTTCGACTCGTAGAGGGCGCTGTCGGCTGCGGCCAGAAGCTCGTCCGGCGCGCGCATGGACGGGTGGTAGGTGGCGACACCCGCACTGACGGTGAGGCGGCTGGCTGTCGGAAGCGAAGTGTTGGCGAGCCTCAGTCGCACCCGGTCCGCGAAGGCCAGGGCGCCCTCGGTGTCGGAACTCGCCAGGATGGTCACGAATTCCTCTCCGCCGAAGCGGGCCGAGAGGTCCATGCGGCGCGTCGAAACGCGGAGAATATCGGCGAAAGACACCAGTGCCTCGTCGCCCGCTGGGTGACCGAACTGGTCGTTGTACTGTTTGAAGTGGTCCAGGTCGAAGACGACGACCGATAGGTCCCGGCCGCGCTCTGCTGCCGCGAACTCGTTCTCCAGGAAGAACCGCGCGTGCCTTCGGTTGGGCAGCCGGGTCAGCAGATCCGTGAAGGCCATGTCCTCGACCTCGGCCCGGTCGCCGTGCAGTGCCTCGGCCAACCACCCGATGCCCAGCGAGATCGCGATGTAGCCTACGACTACCCCGAAAAGGAGATCCGGGAAGGCCCGACCCTGGGCCAGGGCCACAGCCTGCGTGACACTCAACGTGGCCATGCCGGTGGCCAGTGCCGTCGCCACTCCCCGCCACCCTCTGTAATAGGCGAGCAGAAAAGCCGGCACGAGCGTGGAGAGCCAGAGGAGGGGCCCGTACGGTCCGACTTGTCCGGGTAGCACCAAGTCGCCCAACACGGGGATGGCGAGGGCCAGAACTGAGAACCCGAGCGCCCGCGGGGGAACCGGCTGGCTGGGGAGGTTGATGGGCATCTAAACTAAGGTTCGCCCACGGGTTGCGGTGGTCAAGGTCGGCGCGCAGGCTGTTTCTCACCCGAGACTGCGGGCCGCCTCATAAGCCATTCCCTCATCATTGGAGGCCGAGTGGGTCGAATCAAGTTTCTTGCCGGGCTCACTCTGATAGGAGTCACCGCAGGGTGCGTGCCGGACCCGGATCTCCAGGACGATACCCGGCTGTCGGAGGATGCGGCCGCGTTCGGGTTGTCGATGGCCAGCGTGATCGACTCCAGCGGTGCGGATGTCGCGGTGTACTACGCATCGTTGGCGGAACGAGGCGATTCGCTCCTGATGGGCGCCGATATCCGAATGCACGCCGCCAGCACGATGAAGGTGCCTCTTCTGATGCAGCTCTACCTGGACCATGAGGCCGGGCTGCGGTCCTTGGATTCCCAGCTGGAGGTCACGACGACCTTCTCGTCCATCGTGGACGGTTCATCGTTCGAGCTCCCGGTCGGATCGGATTCGGACACAACCTTCTATGCGAGGGTGGGGGAGAGGGTGCCGGTCAGAGCGATGATCGACCGGATGATCACGTGGTCGAGCAACCTGGCCACGAACATGCTCATCGAGGTGGTGGATCCAGCCCGGGTCACTGAGTCCCTTCGTTCCTTCGGCGCCGATTCGATGGAAGTCCTTCGGGGGGTCGAAGACCTCAAGGCCTTCGAGGCTGGATTGTCGAACACGACCACCGCGCGCGACCTGGGCCTGGTGATGCGGGCCGTGGCCGTGGGTGATCGGTTCAGCCCCGAATCCAGGGGTGAGATGCTGGGGATTCTGGAGCGGCAGCACTTCCGCGAGAACATCCCCGCCGGATTGCCGCCGGGAACGCGCGTCGCCAACAAGACTGGGTGGATCACCGGGCACAACCACGACGCCGCGGTCGTGTTTCCGGATGGGCAGGCGCCGTATGTCCTGGTGATCCTCTCCAGGGAGTTGGACAGCGCCGAGCAGGGCACCGATCTGGCTGTTCGACTGTCCCGGATGGTCTGGGCCTTTCACACAAGCCGAGCCCCAGCGATGTGAGCATCTCTTCGGCACGGCTCGGGCCGGACCGGATGCCTCCTCGGTGCCGTGTCCTCACCGTCGGACTCGTCGCGACTTGACGCCGCCGGCTGACCGGCACCTCTTCGCCCTCGCGCTCGCGTGGAGCCGGGGCGCGTCCACGCTACACTGCACTGTCTCTTTCGGAGCACTCGCATGCCCTCGCCCGCTCGCGTCGCCGCCTTCCTGGCCTACACCTGTGTCGCCACGCCGTTGGCGGCCCAACAGATCGACCCGGCACTCTTGGAGGGCTTGGACACTAGGAATGTCGGTCCCGCGGGCATGAGCGGACGCATTGCGGCGATCGATGTGCTGCCGTCCGACCCCAACACGATCTGGGTTGGTGCGGCGACCGGGGGTGTGTGGAAGTCGCACAATGCCGGAACGACCTGGGAACCGATGTTCGACTCCGAACGGGTGAGCGGAATCGGGGCGATCGCCATCGATCCGCGTGCACCGGACGTGGTCTGGGTGGGGACGGGAGAAGGCAATCCCCGAAACAGCGCCGGGGTCGGGGCTGGGCTCTACAAGACCATGGATGGCGGGGTGACGTGGACCCTGATGGGGCTCGAACGGTCCGAACGCATCCACCGGATCATCGTGCACCCACACGACTCGGACGTCGTGTGGGTGGGCGCCATGGGGCCTGCGTGGTCTGATGGCGAGGAGCGGGGTGTCTACAAGACGACGGATGGAGGAGCTACGTGGCGCCGCGTTCTTTGGGAGAACGAGCGCACCGGAGTGAGCGACCTGGTCATCGATCCGTCCAACCCCATGAAGCTGTATGCCGGTATGTGGGAGTTCAGGAGGGAGCCGTGGTTCTTCACATCAGGGGGACCCGGGTCCGGACTGCATGTCAGCCACGACGGCGGCGAGACGTGGCGGCGATATGGTGAGGTGGACGGAATGCCCGCGGGCGAACTGGGACGCATCGGGCTGGCCGTCGCTCAGAGCGACCCGAGCGTGGTGTATGCGCTGGTCGAGGCGGAGATGAGTGCGCTGCTGCGCTCGAGTGACGGGGGGCGCACCTGGGCCACGGTCAACAACGACCGGGGCGTAGCGAACCGACCGTTCTATTACGCGGACATCTTCGTCGATCCAGAGAACGAGCTCCGCATCTACAACCTGAATTCGCGCGTGATGATCTCCGAGGACGGCGGAGCCTCCTTCGACCGCATGTCCTCCGATGTCCACTCCGACTTCCACGCCATGTGGATCGACCCCAACGACAGCCGACATCTGCTTTTGGGCACGGACGGCGGAGTGTACGAGTCGCGGGACCGGGCGAAGACGTGGCGGCTCTTCGACAATCTTCCGGTAGGGCAGTTCTACCACATCTCGGTCGACGACGAGATCCCCTACAACATCTACGGTGGGATGCAGGACAACGGGTCGTGGCGTGGGCCGTCCGACATCTGGGCTGTGGGAGGCATAAGGAACTATCACTGGACCGAGGTCGGGTTCGGTGACGGCTTCAACACGCTGATCGATCCACGGGATCCAAGCTACGGCTTCGCGATGAGCCAGGGAGGCAACCTCCAGCGCTTCGATGTGCGGACCGGAGAGCGGAAGGGGATCAGGCCCTGGGCGCCGGACTCCACCCAACTGAGGTTCAACTGGAATGCAGCCATCGCGCTCGACCCGTTCAACATCGGCACGATCTACTATGGGTCACAGTTCGTCCACCGGAGCCAGGATCGCGGACACCGGTGGGAGATCATCAGCCCGGACCTCACGACGGACGACCCCGAGAAGCAGCGGCAGCAGACGAGCGGTGGGCTCACCCGAGATGCCACCGGCGCCGAGAATCACACGACCATCATCACCATCGCTCCGAGCGCGGTTCAGGAAGGACTCATCTGGGCCGGCTCTGACGACGGGAGGGTCCACATCACCCAGGGAGGGGGCGGCACCTGGACGGATGTAACCGGCGAGATTCGTGGGGTCCCGTCGGCCTCATGGGCCGCGCACATCGAGGCTTCCAAGCATGCGCCCGGGACCGCCTACCTGGTCTTCGACGACCATCGCCGCGGTAACTGGGAGACCTATCTGTATCGAACGGAGAACTTCGGCCGCGACTGGTCGAACATTGGAGATGGGGGCGAGATCTACGGCTTCCTGCACGTCGTGGAGGAAGATCCGGTCTCACCGAATCTGCTCTTCGCCGGGGGCGAGTTCGGCCTGTGGGTCTCGATCGACCGCGGGGATCACTGGTTCAAATGGACGCAGGGATTCCCCACGGTTCCGGTCCGTTCGCTCGTGATCCACCCCAGGGACCACGACCTCGTCATCGGGACTCATGGTCGGGCGTTGTGGGTGCTCGACGACATACGCCCCCTGAGAGCCCTCGCTGACGAGCCCGGGGTGACGGACGAGGCCCTCCATCTGTTCGAGCCCCCCGTTGCCTACGTTCACAGCACGGCGGCGGTCGACGGATACCACTTCTCCGCCGATGCGATGTTCCAGGGCGAAGGCCGACCGGCTGGTGCGCTCCTCACGTTCTGGCTGGGGGAGGGTGCGGGTGCCGACTCGGTCGGAGTCACGGTAACCGGTGCGGACGGGCGCGCCGTGCGCTCCTACCGCGCTGCGGCCCAGCCCGGGATGAACCGTATCCGTTGGGATCTGCGGGAGGATGCTCCTGCAACGGACCCTGCTCCGTCCGGTGGCGGCCGCTTCGGGCGCAATCCCTCTGGGCCGGAGGTGCTGCCCGGTACCTATACGGTGACGGTCGAGCTGTCCGGCCTCGCGTCGAGTCGTCCACTCGCTGTCTTGCCCGACCCGCGCGTCACGGTGGACATGGCGGAGCGGCGCGAGAAGTACGACGCCATTCTCCGTGCTCTCGAGCTGAACGCCCGTATATCGCAGGTGCAGAGAGCGGTGCGTGAGGTGGGCGACGGCATCGACCGAGTGGACCGGCTTGTCGAGGGGCGGGAGGGTGAAGCCGCCGCCGGGTTGCGTGAGGCCGCGCGCCAACTTCGCACCACGCTGCGCGACGTCGGGAGCATGGAGGAGGTGAACCGCTACCGACGGAGCGTCTTTGGGTTGGCCGGCTCGTACGACCGCCCGACGGAAGGACAGCTTCTGAACCTCGGCCGCATGGCCGATGCGGTCGAGCGAGCGGAGGACAGGATGAACATCTTCCTGGTATCGGACGTCGAGGATTTCCGTGAGCTCGTGCAGGCGGCGAACCTCGAGGCCTTCCCCCAGCCGCGGATGGTGGGGAGTTGAGACGAATGGTCAGTCGAGGCGCACCGGACTACTGTGTCGGAGGCGCCCCCATCCACGAGGGAAGCCCGATCTTCCCCGCCCGACCCAACGGAGGCCAGTCCGCGATGCGTCACCTTGTCCTCACTGCGATCCTGCTGAGTGTGGCTGTACCATTAGACGGGCAGGAGCCCAGCAATGCGTTCTCCTCCATGCGGGCACGGGAGATCGGACCGGCCGGCATGAGCGGCCGGGTGTCGGACGTGGAGGTCGTCCTCTCCGATCGCAACGTGATCTACGTGGGCGGCGCCACCGGTGGGCTGTTCAAGTCCGATGACGGGGGGATCACATGGATGCCCGTATTCGACGATCAGCCGGCCCTGGGGATCGGCGCGATCGCCGTCTTTCAGCCGAATCCGGACATCGTGTGGGCGGGCACGGGAGAGGGCAACCCGCGCAACAGCGCCGGCGTGGGACGCGGGCTCTTCAAGAGCGTCGACGGCGGGGACTCCTGGCAGAGCATGGGTTTCGAGGCTTCCGAGCGGATCCACAGGATTCTCACGCACCCGACGGATCCGCAGACGGTGTACGTAGGGGTCCTGGGGCCAGCATGGTCCGACGGTGAGGAGCGTGGACTCTATCGCACGCAGGACGGAGGCCTCAATTGGGAGCGCGTGCTATTCCGCAACCAGCGAACGGGGATCGCGGACCTGGTCATGGATCCGGTCAACCCGGACAAGCTCTTCGCTGCCATGTGGGAGTTTCGCCGTGAACCCTGGTTCTTCACCTCGGGTGGTCCTGGCTCCGGGCTGTTCGTGTCGCACGACGGGGGTGATTCGTGGAGACGGATCAGTGCCGACGACGGTATTCCCTCCGGTGAGTTGGGCCGGATCGGGGTTGCGGTAGCTCCATCGGACCCCGGAGTCGTGTACGCGCTGATCGAGGCCGAGCGCTCGGCCCTGGTGAGATCCGACGACGGGGGGCGCACGTGGCGCACGATCTCGGACGAACCCGGCATCAACCCTCGGCCGTTCTACTACGCCGATCTCCGAGTAGATCCCAAGAACGAGAACCGCATATACCGGCTCCAATCGTCCATCCAGGTCAGCGAAGACCAGGGGCGTAGTTGGAGGACGGTGGTGCCGAGCAGCATCATCCACGGCGACGTGCATGAACTCTGGATCGATCCCGACGATCCGCAGCGCATGATCCTCGGTGAGGACGGGGGAATCGCCTTCACGTACGACAGGGGCGAGGCGTGGCGCTTTGTCGAGAACCTCGCGTTGGCTCAGTTCTATCACGTCGCGGTCGACGACGCGGTTCCGTTCAACGTCTACGGTGGGCTCCAGGACAACGGGTCATGGTGGGGTCCGAGCACGGTCTGGGAGAACAAGGGAATCTTGAACGCGCACTGGAGAAGGGTCGGGGGTGGCGACGGCTTCACGGTCATGCCCGACCGCAGCGATCCGGATCGCTACGGGTATTCCATGTCCCAGGGTGGCAGCCTCGAGCACTTCGACAAGCTGACGGGCGCGCGCAGCGGCATCCAGCCTGTGCATCCCGAGGGGACTCCGCTCAGGTTCAACTGGAATGCGGGCCTCACCTGGGATCGGTTCCAGCCCGGCCGGATCTATCTCGGAAGTCAGTACCTGCACATGAGTGATGATCGCGGGCGGAGTTGGGAGATCATCTCGCCCGACCTGACGACCAACGATCCGACCAAGCAGAGGGCCTACGAAAGCGGTGGTTTGAGTGTGGATGCGTCGGGTGCCGAGATGCACACGACCATCATTTCGGTGGGTCCCAGCGCGCTCGAGGAGGGCTTGATCTGGGTCGGGACCGATGACGGAAACGTTCAACTGACCCGCGACGGTGGCGCCACTTGGGTCAACGTCCGGGACAATGTCCGCGGGCTTCCGGAGGGCATCTGGATTCCCGACGTTCAGCCCTCCGTCCATGTCGCCGGGCGCGCCTATCTCGTCGCGGAGGACCATCGCCGGGGCGATTGGACGGCTCATGTATACGTGACCGAGGATTATGGACAGCGCTGGCGTGAGCTTGCACCGGGAGACATCGGAGCCTTCGTACATGCCATCGAGGAAGACCCGGAGAATCCGGACCTGCTCTTCCTGGGCACGGAGTTCGGACTCCGCATTAGCTTAGACCGCGGAAGTAGTTGGCAAACATACACTTCTGGAGTACCTGCGGTCCCGATCAGAGATCTTGTCGTGCACGCCCGGGACGCGGATCTGGTGCTCGGTACGCACGGCCGCGGGATCATCGTGCTCGATGACATTCGGCCGCTCAGGGCCTTTGCGGCGGATCCGGGGATCCGGAATCGGTCAGTGCATGTGTTCGATCCCCCTCCCGCGTATGACGTGCCGATTGCCGAGGCCATTGGATACCGGTCTACCGGGCATGCGATGCAGCAGGCGGAAACCCGTGCCCGTGGGGCGCTTCTGACCTTCTGGGCAAGCGAACCGGGCACGGTCTCCCTCGAGATCACCGATTCCACCGGCGAGAGGGTCTTGCGCCGGGCCGTGCACGTAGAGGCTGGGGCCAACCGCGCGGTGTGGGATCTGCAGCCGCGTGGGGCTGTCGACGAAGAAGTCTTCCCCAGGGGGATGTCCGTGCCTCCCGGTACGTACCGAGTGGCGGTATCGATCGGGGACGAGGCGTCCTCCACTGCTCTGGAGGTCCGAGGGGATCCCCGGAACCCACCGTCCATGGCTGACGTGCAGGGGAGGCGCGAAGCCATGCTGGAGGTCGAGGCCCTCTCCCGCTCCGTCCAGGAGGTCCGCCGAGGTCTCCAGGCCGCGATCGACGGCGTCGAGACGGTGCTGGCTACGCTCGGTGAGGACCAGGACGACCTCCGGGCTCAGGGGCGCGCCGTTCTGAGTTCTCTCGAGGAACTCATGTCGATTCACTTCACGGGGCCCGAGTGCCAGGGAATGTGCCGCGGAAATCCGACCTCCCGCCTCGTCGGAGCCCCAGCGGGACGAATCGCCCGGACCTCGGGGGCCCCCTCGGAGAACACGCGGCTGATGATCGATCAGGCGCGGGAGGCCGCCGGCCTCATCCGGGACTCGATCACCGAATTGATGGAAGGAGACCTGTCCAGCTATCGGGCGGCGCTCGTCGCGGCCGGATACACGCCCTTTGGAGTGAGCCCATGAAGATGGTCATCGTATTGGCATTGGGGCTGTTCGTCGGCTTCGCACCATGCTCGGCTCAGGGAGCCGCTGCCAGGATCTTCATTTCCGTCGACATGGAAGGCATCGGCGGCGTCGGATCGCCGCCGATGACATCATCTTCCGGGAAGGACTATGCGACCGCGCGGCGGCTGATGACGGATGAGGTCAACGCGGTGGTCGAGGCTATCCTCGCCCTCGGGCCGGCTGAAATCCTCGTCAACGACTCGCACGGAGACCACCAGAACGTGCTGCACACGGAGCTGGATGAACGGGTCACCTACATCCAGGGGGCGATCAAGCCTCTCGGTATGGTCCAGGGTCTCGATGAAACCTTCGACGGCTTGATCTTTCTCGGCTACCACGCCAAGGCAGGCGATCCTGACGGGTTCCTCGCCCACACCGGGACGGGCTCGGTGAAGGGACTTTGGCTGAACGGAATCGAGGTGGGGGAGGGCGGCATGAACGCCGCATTCGCCGGGATGCACGGCGTGCCCGTGATCCTGGCTGCAGGCGACTCGGCCTTCGCGGCCGAGATATCGGCTCAGATGGACACTGAGACGGTGATCACCAAGGCGGCCGAGACCCCGTCTGCGGCCCGGCTGGTGCATCCGGCCGTCGTGAGGGCCGAGCTCCGATCGGCCGTCGAGCGGGCGATGGGCCGGCTCGCCGAGGGGTCGTTTACGCCCTTCGACGTGGGAAGCCCCGTGGAGATCCGGATGCGCTTCGAGTCCACGACCCATGTGGACATTCTGCAGTCGATTCCGGGCGTATCGAAGGTCGACGGCTACACCGTGATGTACTCGGCCGCGGACGCTGACGAGGCATACCGCCTCATCCGGCTCATGTACCGATTTGTGAGGCAGTAGATGCTACGCAATGCGCTCCTTTGGGCTTCGAGCAACCCGTTCCTTGCCGAGAAGCTCCCCACGTACGGGTTCGTCAAGCGCGCGACCAAGCGCTTCATGCCCGGCGAGGACGTCGATGACGCTTTGGGTGAAGCGAAGCGACTCGCCGGTGAGGGGATCGCCACGACGATCACGCTCCTGGGAGAGAACATCCACGCGCCGCCGGAAGCTGATGAGGTGCTGGAGCACTACCTGTCCGTCCTGAAGACCGTGAACGCCCGCGGGCTCGACACCGAAGTGTCCGTGAAGCTCACCCAGCTCGGCATGGATCTCGGCGTGGAAGAGGCGCGCCAACGCCTGGAGCGACTCGTGAGATCCGTTGATCCGGGATCCCTGGTCTGGGTCGACATCGAGTCGTCCGAGTACGTAGACGCCACCCTCGAGATCTTCCGCTCGGTTCGGCAGGACCACCAGAACGTCGGACTTTGCCTGCAGTCCTATCTGCACCGGACCAAGGCGGACCTGGAGGGGCTCTTGCCCCTGCATCCGGCGATCCGGTTGGTGAAGGGAGCGTACAAGGAGCCCCCGGAGGTAGCGTTCCCTCGCAAGCAGGACGTGGACCAGAACTATATCCGGCTCAGCACGACGCTCCTGAGGGCTCGGCACGCCGGCAGGGCCGGTCGCCCCGTGTTCGGCACGCATGATCCACGCATGATCGGAGAGGCGAATCGCATAGCCCACGAACTCGGCGTGCCCAAGGACGCGTACGAGTTCGCCATGCTGTACGGAATCCAGACCGAGGCCCAGAAGCGGCTGGTGAGGTCGGGGCACTCCGTACGGGTACTCGTGAGCTACGGGAAGGCATGGTTCCCCTGGTACATGCGGCGCCTGGCCGAGCGCCCTGCCAACGTCCTGTTCGTTCTGAAGCAGATGGCTCCATAGAGCGTGTTCGGTCCGTGAGCCCCAAACCCGACGAAGCGGCGGCCGGCGACGATCCCTTCGATCAGGACCCCCGGCGCTGGCGCATGCTGGCACTGCTGTCCACCGCACTCCTTCTCGGGATGTCGCAGTGGTTCACCGCCTCGGCGGTGGCGCCCCAATTGGCGCAGGAGTGGGGGCTGACGACGAGTCAGGGGGCCTGGCTCACCACGATGGTGACGTTCGGCTTTGTGGCCGGCACGGCAGCCGCGGCGCTGCTCAACCTGGCTGACGTGATCTCGTCCCGATGGTACTTCGCCGGGAGCGCTCTTCTCGCAGCCGGCGCCAACGCAGCCCTGCTCGGGGTGGGGGGGTTCGGGAGCGCCGTCTTCACACGATTCCTTACCGGGTTCTTTCTCGCGGGGGTCTATCCCCCTGCCATGAAGATGATCGCGACCTGGTTCCGGTCGGCGCGGGGGCTCGCGATCGGCGCTGTCGTTGGCGCGCTGACGGTGGGGAAGGCAACGCCCTATTTGCTGAAGGCCTTCCCCGGGAGCTCGGCGGAGGGCGTGGTTGGCGGTGCCGCGATCGCGGGCGTGGCCGCATCCATCATCGTGGCCGTCTCCTACCGTGACGGGCCCTACGCCTTCGGGCGCAGGCGCTTTTCGTGGAATCTGGTGGCGAGCATCCTGCGGCACCGTGAGACGATGCTCGCTACGGGGGGCTATCTGGGCCACATGTGGGAGCTGTACGCCATGTGGACCTGGGTTCCGGCATTCCTGGCGGCTGCCGCGCTCCAGGGAGGCCCGGAGAACGCCTGGGTGGATATCGCGGCGTTCGGCGCCATCGCCGCAGGTGGCGCCGGCTGTATCTGGGGTGGGTGGGCTGCCGACCGCATGGGCCGGGAGCGTGTGGTGAACCTGGCCATGACCGTCAGCGGGCTCTGCTGTGTCCTGATCGGTTTCCTCTTCCACGCCCCATTCATTCTGCTGGTCGCGGTCACGTGGATCTGGGGCTTCTTCGTGGTTGCCGACTCCGCACAGTTCAGCGCTCTCGTGACCGAGGTGGGTCCGTCGGACTCGGTGGGGACAGCGTTGACGCTTCAAACCTCTCTGGGCTTCCTGCTGAGCATGGTGACGATTCAGGGCCTGCCGGCGGTTACCGGACTGGTGGGTTGGGCCTGGACGTTCCCGATCCTCGCCCTCGGACCGGCGGCCGGCATCGCGAGCATCTCTCGGCTCGGTGCGGGCCGACGAACCCCCCCAGCGTCAAGAGGACGCTGAGGGGGCTGGACATGCGCGAGTCCGCTCCGGGACCGCCTACAGTCCGAAGACCCGCTTCGGATTGTCGACGAGCATCGCGCGGGCCGAGTCCTCTCTCAGTCCCAGCTGGTCGAACTGCTCGAGGTATCGCTCCCAGCTGAGGCCATTCGATCCGAAGAGGATCTTCTCGCTTCCGACCCTGGACTTCATGAACTGCAGGAGCGAAGGGCTGAAGTATTTCGGGAGCCAGGCGCTCGTCGACAGATACACGTTGGGCCACTTGGTGATGACGGCCAGTGCCTCTTCCACCCAGGGCCACCCGGTATGCGTTCCCACGAGCGTGAGGTCCGGGAAGTCGCACGCGATGCGGTCGAGCTGAAGCGGGCGGCCGTGCTCGCTCGGCATGGCCTCCAGCACGTGACCTACCTGCATCGAGACTGCGATCCCCAGCGCTTCGCACATCGCGTACAGGGGGTACATCTTTCGGTGGTCGAGGCCGATGTCGTATCCGTAGATGTGGATATAGACGCCCTTGTATCCCCGCTCAGTGCAGTCCTTCTCCACCTTCTCCAGGCTGGCCCTGATGTTGAAGGGATCGTAGTCCGCCAGGCCGTAGATTCGGCCCGGGTAGGCTTCCGACAACGTCTCGATCTGGCTGGTCGCGTCCATCGCGAAGCGGGTCTGTCGAGTGTACGACCACGCCAGCAGGTCGGTCGCGAGCACGGTCTCGACGCCGGCGGCGTCCATGGCGGCGATCATCTCCGCTCCGTCCTCATAACCGTCGCCCCAGGCCAGCTCCACTTTGCACTTGAGCTCACCCTGTGAGTTCGTCGCCTGTACCCAGCTGTCCTTCCACTCCCTCAGCAGGAGGGGGAAGAGAGTGTCGACTACTCCGGGTACCGCCATGATGGGCTCCTTGGTTCGGTGTCTTTCAGTTGTCGATCCAGTGTTCCATGAAGGTGTCATCTCCACGGTCGTACTCATTCACCAATGCCTGGAAGATGGCCCTCAACTGCTCGCACGACAGGGTGCCGATGATCATTCGATTGTTGATGATCATGGTCGGCGTGGAATGGTTGCAGAGCTAATCCTAGGGCCTGTCTCCACTGGCGTCTGCGGGAGGAATCCCCAGTCTTGGTAAGGAAAATCCCTACGGTCCCCGCTGGCCTGGTTCGGTGACCTCGGCCCATATTGGCCGCGCCCTGTTCGTCCTCTCCACGGGATTCCGGATCTATGCTGCACATAGCGATCGCCATCGGCCTCGTCGCCGGCCTGGGCCTGGGACTTCTGGCGGCCGCGACCGGCTCAGAGACGCTCATGGCCGTGGCGACTGGCGTGGCCCCCCTGGGGACGGCTTTCATGAACGCCATCCGCATGGTCGTCATTCCCCTCGTAATGGCCGTCATATTCTCCGGGGTCGCCAAGCTGGGAGACCCGCGTGAGTTGGGTCGGCTGGGGGGCCTGACGTTGGCTTTCTACTGGGTCACGCTGGTGCCGGCCATCTTGCTCGGGATGGGGGTCATGTGGGTCGGCCTCGCGTTCACGCCCGAGGTCGCGGCACCGATGGCCGCGGCGCAGGAAGCCCCGGAACTCCCAGGCATGGTCGACTTTCTGGTGAGCCTCATTCCAGCCAATCCTTTCGCGGCCGCGACGAACGGGGCGCTTCTCCCCCTGATCGTGTTCACGGCGCTCTTCGCCGCCGCAACCGGAACGCTGGACGAGGCTCCGCGCGAACGACTCGTGGGGCTCGCAGATGCGGGTGGTGATGCGCTCATCCGGCTCGTGTGGTGGATCCTGTGGACGGCGCCTATCGGCGTCTTCGCTCTGGCGGCTCCCGTGACGGCCCAGATGGGTTGGGGACTACTGCAGAGTCTTGCGGTGTTCGTGGTGTGCGTGTTGGTGGGCCTGGTGCTCTATCTGGCGCTGATCTACGTGCCGCTGCTGCGCATCGTGGGGGGAATCCGGCCGATCCAGTTCCTGTCGGCGGTGTTTGGCGCAGCCTCGATCGCGTTCTCGACGACCAGTACGGTAGCCGCGCTGCCTGTGGCCCTAGAGGAGGCCCGGGACAACCTGGGGGTTTCGGAGACCATCGCGGACCTCGTCATTCCCCTGGGGGCCAGCATGTACCGACCGGGGAGCGCCCTCTTCCAAGGTGCCGCGATCGTGTTCCTGGCCCATCTCTACGACGTGCCCCTGCCGGTGGCCGCAGTCGGAGGCGCGCTCCTCGCGACGTTCCTGGTCGCACTCACCGTCGCGCCGGTGCCATCGTCCGGAGTAGTGACGTTGGCTCCCGCGATGGAGACGGTCGGGATACCGATGGCGGGCCTGGCGATTCTGCTCGGGATCGACCGGATCCCGGACATGTTCCGGAGTACGCTGAACAACCTGGGTCAGATCACCACGGCGGTCCTGATGGACCAGTGGGTCGGAGAGGGAGGAGATTCCAGTCGCGATGGAGGCAGTGGGTAGCGGCGCTCGTCGCTGGTCGGGTCGGCTCACCCGCTTTCCCGGATGGCCCTGCTTGGCGGTCAGCCTCGAGGGCGCCGCGCCCGATCCGTTCGGAGTCTCCATACTCCCAGCGTCAGGACCGGTACGACGTACACCACGATGAAGCCGACGGTGAGCGTTCCGTATCCCCGCGCGATGAGGTCGATGAGGCCGAATCGACTGATCACTGCGCCCATCGTGAGCAGGACGATGGCCACAACGGGTCGAACCCAGCGCCGGAGTTCTCCTTCCTGATCGGCGCGCAAACCCGAGAGCCGCTCGTTGAAGGCGTGAATGAGTCCGGCTCCGGTCTCGACGAGAGTGCCGAAGAGAACGACCTGGAAGGCGACCTGGAACGTTCGCGACCCGAGCAGCTCCAACAGGACGTTGGCCGGCACCCGCGCCTCGAGAATGCCGGGATACTGACCCAGAGTGGAGAGAAAGAAGAGGAGACCCGGGAGGATCGCGATCGGGCCGGCGAGCGCACCGGCGACCAGGGTCTCGCGGCGCGATGAGTGAACTCGGAGCGTGGCCAGAACCGGGGGAATGACCGCCAGATTGTAGCCGGCGTAGCTCAATCCTGCCCACATCCAGCCCGTTCCGGCGGATTCGGCGGAGAGGTTGGCCGTGATCGCTCCACCAAATCGGTGGAAGCACCAGGCGAAGAACACCGCGTACATGCCGTAGAGGACCACGGACCAGGCGGTGAAGAATCCTTCGATCGCTGTGTTCCCGCCGAACACGAGTGCGCCGACCGCCGCCATGACACCGACTACGCCGATCCAGTAGGCCAGCCCGAACGTCTCCTCGAGAATTGCTCCGGAGGCGGCTGCGACGACCGCGAGGATGATCAGCAGCAGCCCGACGTAGCAGAGTTCGAAAGTCCACCAAGCCGGTCCGAGAAGCTTCTTGAAGAAGCGGCGATAGTCGAACGTGCCCCAGACTCGGGCGAGTTCGAACGTCACCATGCAGACCGAACTCCAGATCAGCGTGGTGACGGCCATCCCGAGCAGGCCGCCCAAAGGACCCTCGGACAGGAAGAACTCGACCAGCTCACGCCCGGTGCCGTATCCGCCCGCAATGACGACGGACTGGAATACGAACCCGGGCAGGAGATATCGGCGGAAGAATGACGCTCGACTCATGGGGCCGGAGACTACCGCTGCGGTGGCTTGCCAGCAATCCACGGACAAGTCCCCATGGGCTGCGACGCAGATTCCGTCCATTGTCGCGCTGGCGGTGTGAGCGGTGAACCCAGTGGCGCCGGCGGTGGACTCCGTGGCGCGGGCATGAGAGCTTCTTCGGGAGCGGCCATGGCTGGCGTCCGCACTCGTGCAACGGCTGGGGAAGACCTATGCAGCAGCAACTTTCAGGATTGTTCGAGGGTGGGTGGCTGGCGACGGCAGCCGGCCTCGTAGCCCTCACCGTGCTGGCGTGGCTCGCGAACACGCTGGTCCGCAGACTGTTCGTCGGGCTGGTCCACGGGATCGCACAGAGGACGAAGTCGACGTGGGACGACCGGATCCTCGAGCGTCGAGTATTCGATCGGTTGGCGAACGTCGCCCCGGCGTTGGTGACCTACGCTGGAATCGGATGGGCGCTCGGCATGAGCGTCGAACCCCTGGCGGGTCCGGCGGCACTCGATCTGCAGATGACGGCATGGGAGAGTTTCGCCCTGGCCAGCAGTGTCCTTGTGCGTCGCGTGAGCATCGCCTGGGTCGTGGTGTCTCTGGCGACGGCGTTCGGGGGATTTCTGAATGCCCTGAACGACATCTACTCCGAGGCCTACGCGGAGGCCCGAAACCGGCCCATCAAGGGATACGTGCAGGTGGTCAGCCTGTTCGTGTATGTGGCGGCGGGCATCGTCGTGGTGTCGGTCATGGCCGATCGTTCGCCGGTGGTGTTCCTATCGGGGCTGGGGGCGCTCACCGCGGTTTTGATGCTCGTCTTCAGGGACACCATTCTATCTCTGGTGGCCAGCGTTCAGATCATGTCCAACGACATGATCCGCATCGGGGACTGGGTCGAGATGCCTCAGTCCAACTCCGATGGCGACGTGATCGACATCGCGCTGCATACGGTCAAGATCCAGAATTGGGACAAGACCATCTCCACCATCCCCACCCACAAGTTCATCTCCGAGTCCTTCAAGAACTGGCGGGGAATGAGCGAGTCCGGTGGGCGGCGCATCAAGAGGTCCATCCATCTCGACCTGAGCTCGATCCACTTCTTGACGGAGCAAGAAGTGGAGCGCCTCTCACGACTCGAACTGCTCCACGATTACCTGATGGCCAAGCGAGAGGAACTGGCGGCGGCGAATTCGCAGGACCTACCCCCCGAGGGGATCGTTCCAGAGCACCGACGGCTCACCAACCTGGGTACGTTCCGAGCGTATGTGAGCGGCTACCTCGAGAGGCACCCGAAGGTCCACCCGGGAATGACGCTCCTCGTGCGTCATCTCTCGCCGGGGCCGCAGGGACTGCCGTTGGAGATCTACTGCTTCTCGAACGACACTGAATGGGGACGGTACGAAGCACTGCAGGCCGACATCTTCGACCACATGATCGCGATTCTCCCGGAATTCGGGCTCAGGGCGTTCCAGGAGCCTGCGGGAACGGACATAGGGTCGCTGCGATCGTAGGCGGCATGTCCAGCAGGGGCGGGTGCCCTGTGACCACACCCGAGAGCCGGGGCTGGCCGCCTTCCGCAGATGCGGACTACTCGGCGAGAAGGCTCGCCAGTAGATCGAGGTCGACGTTGCCGCCGCTCAGGACCACCGCCACGGGGGCGTCATCCACCAACGGGATCGCGCGGGTGACTAGCGCGGCGAGCGCCGCGGCCCCGGCAGGCTCCGCGAGAAGCTTCACGCGCTCGAGGAGCATCCGCATGGCGTAGACGATTTCCCGGTCCGTGACGGTCACGACGCCCCGTGCATGGGCTTCGACGATCGCGTGGTTCAGGACGCCGGCCATGGGGGCCCCCAGTCCGTCGGCGACGGTGTCGACGTGGTCGAGGTGCACGGCCTCTCCAGCGTCGAGGCTCCGTGTCATCGCGGCCGCTCCCTCAGGCTCCACGCCCCACACGCCGACGGCTGGCCTCAGGGCGGCCCCTGCGACGCAGATCCCTGAAACGAGACCGCCGCCGCCCACTGGCACCACGATCGTGCCCACGTCCGGCAGGTCCTCCATGATCTCGAGCCCACAACTCGCATGTCCGGCGACGACCTCGT
Source organism: Gemmatimonadota bacterium (assembly GCA_039587465.1). Lineage (GTDB taxonomy): Bacteria > Gemmatimonadota > Gemmatimonadetes > Longimicrobiales > Gaopeijiaceae > JBDHIL01. The sequence continues at coordinate 51,158 of JBDHIL010000020.1, forward strand.
CGTCGTCGAAGGGGTGGACGAAGCGGAGTTCCCGTTCCTCCGCCAGCGCGAAGGCGAGCTTGAAGGCCTCGGACGCGTTCCCGTGGAGGATGACCTCCGCCCCGTACTCGCGACTGGCGGCGACCTTCGCTGACGAGGCGTGCTCGGGCATCACCACCACCGATCTCACGCCCGCTGCCGCTCCGGCCCAGGCGACTGCCTGAGCGTGGTTCCCGGCCGAGATCGTCACCACTCCGCGGGCCCGCTCCTCGTCAGAGAGACGAAGGAGGCGGTTCAGGGCGCCGCGCACCTTGAAGGCCCCCGTCTTCTGGAGATTCTCGCACTTCAGGTAGACGGGTACACCCACGAGATCAGACAGAAAGCGTGACCCGACCAACGGGGTGCGGTGAATCGAGCCGGCGACGCGCGCCCTCGCGCCCTCGAGCCGGTCGCGGGGGAAGTCCGAAGAGGTCATGGCATGATCTTGCGGCCTGGGGCGGGGCGCGGCCAGCCCGGGAGGCCTTCCAGCTGCCATGAGATGAGCGCACTGAAGGGTGCTTGACCGTGGGCGGGATTGGCCGCCTGGGAGAATAATCAGGCGTTTACCACGGCTCGAGGAGGACCGGGTCGGTAGATGAAAAGGTTTGCAATTCAAAGGATTGTGGCAGTACCTTCGCACCAATCGCTTCGTTGGCTTTTTTCTTATCCCTATCTGTGAGGCGGGTTCGATGCATGGTCGACGCGTAAGTTTGGCTGGAATCGCGCTGTTCGCGTTCCTCTTCTTCGGGCAGGAGGTCTCAGCCCAGAACGGAACCCTGACGGCGCGCGTTACGGATAGCGAGACCCAGCAGCCCCTCGGGGCTGCTCAGATCCAGATCCTTGGCGGCGGGCAGGAGATGGGTGGCCTCACGAATGAATCCGGTGTCTATTCGGTTCAGCTGCCCGCGGGCACCTACGACATCATCGTGACGCTAATCGGTCACCTACAGGAGCGATTCGATGGGATTCGTGTCGACGCTGGGGCCACGACGCGCTACGAAGTAGTTCTCAGGTCCGCGGCGCTGGAACTCAACGAGCTCAACGTTACCGTGGGCCGGGGGAGCACCCCCGAGAAGGCCACGGACTCACCAGGCACGGTCGACGTGATCTCGGCGTACCAGATCTCGGAGCGCGTGGTCACCCAGGTCTCTGACCACCTGCGGAGTTCGCCCGGGGTGGACGTGGTCAACTACGGCCTCCAGGGCTCCAACGTGGTGGTGCGCGGCTTCAACAACATCTTCTCGGGCGCGCTGCACATGCTCACCGACAACCGGGTGGCCGGGGTCCCGTCGCTGCGCGTCAACCTCATGCACTTCGTTCCTTCCAACGAGCAGGACATCGAGCGGATGGAGGTGGTGCTGGGCCCGGCGTCCGCGCTCTATGGCCCCAACACCGCGAACGGTGTGGTCCACATCCTCACGAAGTCCCCTTTGAACGATCAGGGCACGTCTGTGACGCTGGGTGGTGGAGAACGAGGCGTACTCCAGGGCTCCTTCCGGTCGGCCTTCCTTCTCAACGAAGACTTCGGGTTCAAGATCTCTGGCCAGTACATGCGAGGGGACGAGTGGGAGTTCAATGACCCCACCGAGGCGAGAAACAGGCAAGCGGCTGACGACGATCCGGCGCTGTGCCTACAGGACAGATTAGTGCGCGGCATACCCACGGCCGACGCTCAGGAGGCTTGCGACCGAACAGGGCTTCGCGACTACGACATCGAACGTTATGGCTTCGAGGCTCGTGCCGATTGGCGTTTCGCCGACGATGGGACCTTCGTTGCCACCTACGGCCGGAACAACTCATCCGGAGTCGAACTCACCGGCCTCGGCGCCGGCCAGACCGTCGACTGGATCTACGAGTTCTATCAGGCCCGAATCAGGAAGGGCCGGCTGTTCACGCAGGCGTACATGAACAGCTCGGACGCAGGTGAGAGTTACCTGCTGAACAACGGCGTGAACCTGGTTGACCTTTCCAAGCTCTACGTCGCCCAGGCCCAGCACGGCATCGACTTCGCCGACGGACGTCAGGACTTCACATACGGCTTCGACTACATCGCGACGCGCCCGAACACCGAGGGCAACATCAACGGGATCTACGAAGACGACGACGACATGAACGAGTGGGGCGTCTACCTGCAGTCGAAGACGGCCCTGAGCGACATGGTGGACCTGATTTTCGCCGGTCGACTGGACAGCCACTCGGTTCTGCCCGAGAACGTCATCTCACCCCGCGCGGCGCTGGTCATCAAGCCCACGGAGGACCAGAGCTTCCGGCTCTCGTACAACCAGGCCTATTCCTCGCCGTCGAGCCTGAACTACTTCCTCGACATTTCCAACGGCTTGGCCCCCGGCCTTGAGGCGCTGGGCTTCGGCCTCAGGGCCTTTGGCACGGGCAGGGAGGGGTGGTCACTGCTGAACGCCGACGGCACACTCGAAGGCTTCCGGTCACCGTTCAATCCCGCAGGCGCCGGGGTGATGGTTCCCATGGCGGGTGCGGCGAACTTCTGGGGCGCCGCGCTGGCGGTGGCCGCGGCGCAAAGCCCCGATTTGGCGGCACTCGTTCCCATCCTGGGAGCCTTGACGCCCACCCCGGCCGACATCGCGCCGATGTTGTACGACCTGTCAACCGGGGGCGATCCCATCCCGCTGTCCGCGGCTAACCTGCCTGCTGTGGAGAGCATCACCGAGAGCAACACCGAGACGTTTGAAGTCGGCTGGACAGGGGTCCTCGACGACAGAGTCAAGCTCACCGGCGACCTCTACTACACGAAGAAGAACAACTTCGTCTCACCGCTCCTGATCCAGACCCCGCTGGTGACGCTGAATGGC
>JBDHIL010000049.1:0-13529 GCA_039587465.1 Gemmatimonadota bacterium
GTCGGGGACGGCGCAGCCGGAAATCGATCCTCCCCAGACTCGGTCGCGGGCGGGTTGCGATTCACGAAGTTGGCTTCCGGAAATCAGCACACCTGCGGGTTGGACACCAGCGGAGCGGCACACTGCTGGGGCAGGAACCAATTCGGGCAGCTCGGGAACGGGAGTACGTCAGACCAGAATACTCCCAGTGCCGTCATCCTGGGGCTCAACTTCGTCGATCTCGCCGGAAGCTACGGCAACTTCACCTGCGGTCTCACGGGTGAGGGGAAGGCGTACTGTTGGGGGTACAACCGCTACGGCCAGCTCGGAGACGGGTCGACCCAGGACTCCCCTGTCCCCCGCCTTGTCGGGAGCGGCAGGGTCTTCACATCCCTCCACGTGGGAACGTACGCGGCCTGCGGGATCGATCCTGGCGGTGACACCTACTGTTGGGGAAGCAACCTTTACGGCCAACTGGGCACCGGCGACGTGGACGATCGCCTCACCCCGACCCTTCTGTCCGGTCACGGCCAGCAGTACCAGTCCATCACGATGATGCGTAATGCCGCCTGTGGGACCACCGTCGACGGCACCGTCTACTGTTGGGGATTGAACTCGAGCAGCGAGCTCGGAATTGGGGTGGATGCGTACGCCCTCGAGCCCATCGAGGTTCTCCCACTCCGGTGATGTGCGTTCGGGCCCGGGGGTCTCTCCCGGGCCCGATCCAGGCCCGCCGTGGGCTCGGCGCCCCCCGGCTCACCCCGGGAATCCGTCCGACTGCATCACCTCCCGGATGAGCCAGAGGTGCCTCCGATTGTGCGCGAGTAGCACCCCGTAGGCCGCTCCGACCGAGAAGCGCATCAACTTCATGAAGGGGGACGAGATCCGCGTCCTCCCGAGGTCCACGCCTCTCCCCAGTTCCACGATCCGGGCGAGCTCCTCCTGGCAGGCCGCGAAGGAGTCGACGATGTCGCCTTGCACCGAAGGGTCCGGAACCATCGCGGGCGCTGTCTTCCACCGCCGCTTCGGCGGAGGCTCCATGGAGCGCGCGAACCAGGGCCCGAACCAACCGTGCCGATACGGGCCGTCACTGAATCGGCTCCCAGCCCGCGCTTCGCCGATCGCCCGCTCCAACGCCCCCAGATAAGGCGTGTTCAGGATCACCATGTGAGCGAGGTGGCCCCCCACGGACCACTTCCCCTCCGATGGCTGCCAGTTGAGGGCACCGAGTGACAGGCCGCCCGCCAACTCCCTTGCCTCGCCGGCCTGACGGCTGATCTCTGAGAGCACGGCGTCGAGATCGGATACCTCGAGGGGCATGAAATGGGTCATGAGCAACTCCGGAGACTGCGAGCAGCACCCGCGTAGGACTGGGTGCTCGGCATGAATGTCATGGGCCAACGGTCCAACCGCACTTCCCCGCTCCCCCTCAGGGCGAGTCCGGTCAGCGCCTTCCGTAGTCCACCCAATCCTCGAGCCGGTCGTAGTCGATCGCTTCGAGGGCGTCCCGGACGAAGTCTCCAGAAGCTCTGCCCTCTCCGCCGGCAATGACCGCGAAGCGACCCTCCACAATCAGAGCGATGAGGAGATCTCCGTCGTCGTCATCCCGAATCCGGATGGCCGGATATCCCTCGACCTCCAGCTCCTCGACCTCTCCCTCGATGTCTCCGCGGTCGAACAGGGGGGCCACCCATCGGAGTGCGAGTCTCACCCCGCTTCGGAGGGCGCCGAGGTCGGCCACTCCGATGAACATGCTATCCCCGCGAACGACATATTCGGCGTGCGCGATCGACATCCCTGCACCGTTCCGGTCCGTCGCCTCGTCGCCTTCGGTATCGATCCGTGTGGCGCCACCGACCCTCTCGGGAAGGGTCTCCAGGAGATCATCCCAGGGAACCGCTTCCACGCCTGCGTCCCGCTGTATCGCCTCCCCCATTTCCGCCACTCTGTCACCGAGTGACTGAAGGCCCTGAGCGAATTGCCGAATGCTCGTGTTTCCGTCGTCATCGACGAAGTCTCCGCAGCCCGAAAGGACGATCGCGAGCACCAGAACCATGACCCGCTTCATCGTAGGCTCCATTTGTCTAGTGAGGGACGAGAGGGTGAGTCCGCGTTCACCCTACGACGTGAGGATGGCGAGGGGTTCGTCCGACGCGGATGACCGGCAGTCTCCGGGTGCTTCCGGCCCGTCCACTCCAGGGGGAATCACCCGTGGACGCCGCCGCTCTCAGCCGAAGGATCGAGAGAGAGGCAGGACATCACGAGAGGTACGCCATAGCGGTACGCCATCGCCCCGCGGGCCACCGGCACGCTCCCCCTCCAGAGAAAGGCGCACGAAAGGGGGATGCCTGAAGATGCCGGGGGTGGGATTTGAACCCACAAGGGCCGAAGCCCGGGGGATTTTAAGTCCCCTGCGTTTACCATTTCGCCACCCCGGCGGCCCCTCAAGCTGACGAAGTTCGGGTCGCGCCGCACCTCCCTCCGTCGAGCCCTCTCTCTGACCCCACCTTCGCGCCCAGGCGTGCGCGTACCGACACGTCCTGGTGGCGCTCGAGCCAAGACGAGGGGAATATAGGCTCCGCTCGCACGCCACCGCACCGAGGAAGACCAAGCCCATGCGACCTGAGCGCTTCCACAGAGTGAAAGCGGTTCTGGCCCGCCGTCAGCCGGACCTCACTGTCCTGATGGAGAAGGTCCACAAGTCACACAACTTTTCTGCGATTCTGAGGAACTGTGACGCGGCCGGCGTCCTGGACGCGCACGTGGTGCCGCCCGAGGCAGGGCTCAACCTGCACCACGGCACATCGGCGGGAACCAGGAAGTGGATCCGGGTGCATCGACACGATACGGTGGAGGAGGCGATCGATCACCTCCACAGGAAGGGGTTCGAGGTGCTCGCCGCTCATCCCTCCCCGGGCGCCCGAGATTTCCGGGAGATCGACTTCACCCGCCCTGCAGCGATCATGATGGGGGCGGAACTCGACGGGGTGTCGGAGCAAGGTCTGGCCCTGGCGGACCACCACGTGGTGATTCCCATGGTGGGCATGGTCCACTCGCTGAACGTCTCGGTCGCCACCGCGCTCCTTCTCTACGAAGCCCAGCGACAGCGGGCAGCGGCGGGTATGTACGACGAGCCGAAGGTCGTGCCACCGGACTTTGATCGGATTCTTTTCGAGTGGGCCTATCCCTCACTCGCGTCGCGGCTGCGCAAGGCAGACAAACCCTACCCGGCGCTCGACGAAGACGGCCAGATCGTGCGCCCCTGATGCGCCCTGAGCGGCCGGCTGCCTAGCGACCCAGCTGAAACCTCAATGAGTCCTCGACCCCCTCGTAGAAGAATCTGAAGCCGGACTCTTCCAGCTTTTGCGGCAAGACCCTCTGGCCCCACAACAGAGCCTCCTGGCCCAATTGCCCGAACACGGCCTTGACCGCCAGCGCAGGCACCGGCAGCACGGTCGGCCGCCCCAGCACCCGACCAAAAGCAGAGGTAAACGTGGCGTTGGTCACCGGGTTCGGGCCGGTGACGTTCACGGGTCCCGACAGCGAAGGTGTCATGAGGCAGTGGAGCACCGAGCCGACGACATCATCCAGGTCGATCCACGAGAGGTACTGGGTGCCTGAGCCCAGTCGCCCACCCACACCCATCTTGAACGGGATCAACATCTGACCGAGCGCTCCTCCCGCCGGTGAGATCACGACCCCGGTCCGAAGCCTTACCACCCGCACACCTGCGCGCTCGGCTGGCCGCGTCGCGGCCTCCCAGTCCCGAACCACCTCAGCGAGGAACCCCGTTCCCGGCTCATCGGCCTCGGTCACGCGCCGGTCTCCCGAGTTCCCGTAGTAGCCGATCGCCGACGCGGAGATCAGTGTGCGGGGGCCGTCGGACATCCCGGCCATCGCGCGGGAGATCAGGTCCGTTCCGCGAACACGGCTCTCGCGGATGGCCCTCTTTCTCTCTGTGGTCCAGCGCCCTGCCGCAATCGGTTCCCCGGCGAGGTGCACCACCGCATCGGCCCTGGAGAGAGCCTCGGCGTCGATATCGCCCGTATCCGGGTTCCAGAAGATGCCGTCCTCCCCCACGGCCCGCCGATCCCTCACCATCGGAAGCACCCGGTGGCCACCCGTCGTGAGGAAGTGCCGCAGATTGCTCCCCACCAGCCCCGAAGCACCGGTGATCGCCACCGTGAGCCGGGGGCGGTCGGCGTATTCGGCGTGCCTCGCGAGATCAGTGTAGATGCGACGGTAACGGAAATCGAAGAGGCGCTTCAGTTCGCGCTTGATGAACCCCGGGCCGACGGCAGCTCCCGCCACGCCCAGGGGAGCCTGCACCTCCAGCTCATCCTCCATACGGGTTCCACCGCCCTCGAGAGGTGAGAAACGATGCGTGTGCTCCCAACTCTTCATGGGGCCCGAAACCTGGACGTCGCGGAACTGCTCGTTCAGAACGAAGCCGGTGTGGCGAAGCTCCCATCGAAAGCTGATCGGACCTTGGCGCACCTGGAGGACCACGCGGGCCCCGTCCCGGATGCCCCCCTCCTTCTTGAGAACCTCGACATGTCCCCAGGGAGGTGTGAGGCGCTCGAGGGCGCCCGGGCGCTCGTGCCAGGCAAAGACCTCTTCCGGTCCATGCTTCTCCAGAGTTGTCCGGTACGTCAGGCGCATGGCGGGCTCACTCGGCTGCGGGTCGGTCATATTCACCACCGATTACCCCCGAGCAGCCGTTGGGTCCCGACCGCCACGACGGTGTCCCGCAGCGTCCGATCGACCCCTTCATTCGCGACTCGGACCCCATCGCTCGAGATACCCTTTGAGGCGAAGCTTTCGGCGGGTCGATGCTGAGGTCATGCAGCGGACCTTCCCAAAGACGCTGCGTTCCGGCCATCCCCTGTCGAAGCGCCCCATGACCCAGAAGATACCACTGTACGAGTTGGGATCCCGGCCGTCGAGCGCGTACCGGTCGTTGAGCTCGATCATGGTCCGAAGGGCGTCCCGTGGGTGCGGGGTCCACTCCAGAATCTTCTTCCCCCACAGCATCCGCAGATAGTTGTGCATGACGCCCTGCTCGGTCAGCTGCGTCTGCGCCGCATTCCATACCTCGTCTTCCGTCTGCGCACCCTCGAGGGCCTCGAGGGAATAGAGATGGGGCCGCGGGTCCCCGGCATGCGCCTCGAGCGTATCGCGGGCCCACTCCGGCAGCGACTCGTACTGCGCGTAGTCGAGGCGATGGTGACAGAAGACGAAACCCAACTCGCGCCAAGTCACCAGTTGGTCGAGGAAAGCCTCCGCAGCCGGTCGCATGCCCCACCACCCCTCCCGCCGACCGTCGGCCACGTCGCTCAGGCGCGCGGGAGTCCAACCCTCGTGCGCCGCGACGCGGCTGAAGATGTCGTGGGCCGAGATGTGTCCCCAATGGAGGTACGGCGAAAGGCCGCTGCACCCATCCTCGTCCGGATGATTCCTACGGTCCAGGTATCCCGCCAGCCCAACATCTAGGAAGCGGTCCAGTCGATGAGCGGCGGCCGCGCTCCCACCGACAAGCTCGGAGGCGCGCACAGTCTGGTCGATCGGCAAACCTTCGAGCACCCGGCCCGACCGTTCGAGGAGCGCGGCCGAGGCGGGCGGCCAGGCCGTGCTGATCTCTTCGGGGACTGCGCTGGCCCGTGGCAGATCAGCGTCGCCCAGCGGATCCTCGGAGGGAGTCTGCAGCAAATGCTCGATCAGGTTCTTGTGCAGGAACCGACGAAAGGCATACGCGGTCGTAAACGCCTTTGGTGCCTCGGTGAGCGGCAGGAGCCCATTCCCGTCCACGGCCTCCAATCGCACGGAAAGCCGGCGGGCGGCAGACTCGACCATTCTCGGGAGGAAGAACGCCGGAAAGCGGTCGGTGACGACCACCGCCGCATGACTCGCCAACGAGGCCAGCAGTCCGCTCCCGGAGCCCTGCGTGAGCTCGACATACGGATAGTATTCCACCGGAGAACCGCTCAACTGAGCGGCATGCTCACGCATCCCGTCGAGCGCGAAGGCGTGGTGGCGCTGTGACGCCCACGGATAGTCGACCCGCAGCGCCTCCAGGATCACCAGGGGCAGCCGCAGAGCCCGTGCGTACTCCACCGCCCTGTCGAGCGCGAAGTTCCGACGCAGCCGACGCGCGCTCACCATCCAATAGAGGACGAACTCCGCGTCGGAGCGTATCGCCCCATCATTGAGCGCCGTGATCCTCTCGGGCGGCACCCGGCTCGGAATACTCATCGGCTCTTCACCCCGCTGTCGGCCGGGTCAACTGAGGAGCGCCCACGCGCACCCGGAGGCCGCCAGCTGCACAGTGAGGTTGTCCAATCCGTGATTGCTGATGGCTTCAACGGCAGCCCCTACCCCCGCGCACGCAAGACCGGTGAGGACCAGGGTCGGGCCACCCACACCAAGGTATCCCAGAGCCAGGGCCGCAGCCCCCCAGCCCAACAGGAAGACAGCGGCCGAGCCCTCCAGCGTTCGTATCGCGGGCACCCCGGCGAGCGACGGAACACGGTAGGGGTGGCGCCCGAAGCGCGCGCCGACGGGCTCCCCCACGGCATCTCCCCAACCGGCTACCAGATACCCGACCGCGGCATAAGGTCCAGTCCACAGGGCTGCCACCAGTCCTCCCACGGCCGTTGTCACGAGCGGCACCATGATGAACAGTGCCCCGTGCGGACGGTCGGTCTCCCTCGCGAGGGCGTCGAAGAGTCCGTTGCCCTCTCCCACGAATACGCTGATGACCACAAGGGCTGCGATCGCAGCCCCGAAGCTGTTCGTTCCCGCGAGACCCCACCCGGCATGGATGCCCGCAGCAGCAGTGAAGATCCCGAAATGGAAGATCTTGCGGGTGTACGGGACCCGGACCCCGCGCCTTCGTAGGCGCGCCACGAACAGAGCCAGACCCCCGCCCCAGGCCAGACCCAATCCCCCCGCGACGACCGCTGTCTCGAGGTCAGGGATCATTGCGACCCAGGATGTGGCGCCGATCATTCGCTCCCTCAGACGTCACCGAGCTTCCTCGGGCTGCTCCTCTAGCGTGAAGTAGGATCGCAGAACGTCGAGGAGCTCGTCAGGCATGTGCTCTCCCTTGCGAACCACAGTCGAAGCCAGATCGCTGAGCTGCTCGCGCTCGTCGCGCGTCAGATCCTTGCCAGTGATCACGATCACTGGCAGACCGCGGTAGAGGGGGTTCGCCCGCAGGTTCTGAAGGAACGTGACCCCATCCATCTGTGGCATCATGAGATCCAGCATCACGGCATCGGGTACCTCGCGCGCGATGGCGCTCAGGGCTTGCTGACCATTCGACGCCGTCTTCACCTCGAGCCCGGCCCGGCTGAGCGCAGAGCCGATCAATTCGAGAGCGCCCGGATCATCGTCAACGAGGAGCACCCTTCCGCCACGCCTCCTTGCAAGATTTCGCCACAGAACCCGCAGCAGGTCCTCTCGCTCGATGGGCTTTGTCACGAGGTCCACAGCTCCCAGCAAGCGGCCCCTTCCCTCACCCGCGATAACGCTGACCACGACCACTGGAATCCCGCGGAGATCCGGGTCCGCCTTGAGCTGTTTGAGGGCATCCCAGCCGTCTACTCCCGGCATCATGAGGTCCAGCGTGATGAGGTCCGGCCGGTGCCGCCGCGCTGCCTCGAGGCCGGTGGCGCCGTCCGTCGCGGTGACCACCTCGCACCCGAACTCCTCCAGGTAGTGTGTAATCACCACCCGAGAGTCCTTCTCGTCATCGACGACCAGGACCTTGAAGTCACGCATGCTGGGGCGTGGCTGGCCTGAAGCTCCGACCCCACCCGCTTCATCGTCCGTACGCTCCTCATGGTCGCCGGTCTCGCCCTCAGACTCGATCTCGGCAGACTCCTCCGGCTCATCCGCAGCCTTGACGGGGCGCTTGGCGCGCTCGCCCATGACGATGGAAAAGATCGAACCCTTCCCCTCCTCCGACGACACCATGAGATCGTAGCCCATGAGAAGGCAGATGGAACGGGAAAGCGCGAGTCCCAACCCAGTTCCCCCGTACTTGCGGGACGTACCGACCTCGGCTTGTTGGAACGCCTCGAAGATGGCGTCCAGGCGGTCCGCCGGAATCCCGATCCCGGTGTCCTGAACTGCGATCGCAGTGGGGGTGAGGCCATCCGCAGCCATCTCCAGGCGCACAGTCACCGAGCCGCTGTGAGTGAACTTCAGGGCGTTCCCGACGAGGTTGATGATCACCTGTTTGAGCTTGCCTGAATCGGTCTCGACGAGGTTCACCATCTCGGGAACATCTGCAATCAGCTCGACATCGCCTTCCTTGACCTTCGCCTGGCCTTCGAGCTGACCCACCGTCTCAGCCACGAGCTCGCCCAGGTCGACCTCCTCGATGATCAACTCCATGCGCCCGGCCTCGACCTTCGCAAGGTCGAGCACCTCGTTGATCAACTCCAGCAGGTGCTTTCCGTTCGACAGGACTCTCTCGAGAAAGCCGATGTCCTTTTCGTTGAGGCGCGCGTCCCGGTTCTTGATGAGGATGTTCGTGAAGCCGATGATGGAATTGAGCGGCGTGCGGAGTTCGTGGCTCATGCTGGCCAGGAAGTCGCTCTTCGCCTTGTTGGCCGCCTCGGCCTCTTCCTTGGCGATGCGCAGGGCCTCTTCGGCCCTGAAGCGCGGGGTCACGTCTTTTCCGAACAGCACCGCCCCGGTGATTCCCTCCCCACCTTGAATGGGGTTCGCATAGAGCTCGAAGTAGCGAAGCTGACCGTCGACGGTATCCGAACGGACGGCGACGTGGCGGTCTCCCGAGAGAGCCCGTTGGTAGACCTCCTCGTACCAGCCGACATCCTCGGCGGCGAAGGTCTCCCCCGGTTGCTGCTGCTCGATTGGCTCCCGGCTGGTGCGCGCCTCGACAGCGAGGGCGAACGCGGAGTTGAACGTGATCAAGCGATGGTCACGGTCCACCGACCAGATCGAATCACCCGTACTCTCGACCAGTGCCGAGGTGTTCGCCTGCGAGTCGGCCAACTGTCGCTCGGCGATTCGCTGCTCGGTGACATCTCGGAGGATGGCCTGACACGCAACGGGACGGCCGCCGACGACCTGGGCAGTGAGGCTGCCGGAGAGAATGACCACCTTTCCGTCGGCATCGAGATACTCGACGTTGAAGCGCCGCGCCTCACCTCCATCCAGCACCCTTTGGACCTCGGCGTCAAAGGCCTCCCTGTGGGCAGGATGGACGGCCTCTGTGATCATCATCTGGTCCAATTGCTCGTTGGAATACCCGAGCACCTGCTTCCAGGCCCCGTTCACGTAGAGGATCCGACCCTCCGGATCGACGCTCTGAATGAGATCGTTTGCGTTGTCGAGGAAGTCCTGGAGCCTGGCCCGGCCCTCTTTGACAGCGATCTCGGTCTGCGCCCGAACGTCGATCTCGCGTTCCAGCGCGGTGTTCGCCGCCGTGAGCGCAGTCAACACTTTTCCCTCTCTCCGGAACGTGGCATAAACGCTGGAGAGGAGGCCCGCGAGCACAGCCAGGTAGCTCGCGATCTTCAGCAGGTGTGCAGCCTGGAACATTGCGTCGAAGCGTTGCTCCGACAGCGAGATGAAGCCGATGTGGGCCATGCCCGAAATGATCAAGGCCACGACCAGCCAGTGCTCGAACGCGTCCCGTCGCCAAGTGCCCTTGTACAGGAAGCCGGCCAGAGTCAGGACGAAGAAGAGCGCCGGGAGGAACTCTGCCGGGCGCGACACCGGAAGGCCGGACGCATGCGCCCCCGTGAGTGGGACCAGTTCGAAGAAGAACAGGTTTCCGAGCGTCAGTATCAGGGTGGTCGCGTACACCGACGCCTCGTGTACGGCCTCACCTTCCCCCGCGTGGACTTCCTGCCGCCACGCCACGAAGCTCCACAGGAGCCATAGTGACAGGAACACCCGTTCGGCAGTCCAACTCCACGCGAACAGGTCCTCCAACTCGCCTTGGGGCCGCGCCACGATCAGATCGGTCGTAAGGATGACGTGGTTGAAGTCGAGCAGCCCGGCTCCCAGGAAACCGGTTCCGATCAGCAGGAAGGTCGCCTGCTTCCGGCTGTAGAATCGGACCAGGGCGAGCGCCCCCACGACGAAGGCGAGCAGGGTCGCCATCGACTCGACGAGCGTGTGTACGTCCGCGCTGGACCGGTAGGGGTTGTCCCTCAGAAGGAACGATCCGGCCACCAGCAGGAGAAAGACGACCCAATAGACGACAGCCCGCTCGCCGGATCGGTCGGGGCCCAGCGTCTCCCCGTCGTTGGAAAGACCAACGGCGGTGAGCTCCGCCTCCTCGCCGTCGGTCCCTTCCGGAACCAGGCCGGTCAGGGTGTCAGGCTCAGGCACCGCTCGATGGCCTCCAGCAACACGGACTCATCGATGATAGGCTTGGTGACGTAGTCGTTGAAGCCGGCCGCAAGGTACTTTTCACGGTCACCCGCCATTGCGTGCGCTGTCAGAGCGATCACGGGGAGCTTCTTGAGCGATTCCTGCTCACGGATCCACGCCAGGACCTCCGTCCCATCCATCTCCGGCAGCGAAATGTCCAACAGAACGAGGTCCGGATCGTCTTCCAGCAATCCGGCTACAGCCTCCTGTCCGGTCTCGAACTCGGAAATCTCGTACATGTCCTCCAGCAGGGCCTGAACCAGGAAGCGATTGTCAGGATTGTCTTCCACGACGGCGATCTTCGTGCTCATTCGGGTGCCCCCTCTACGATGGATGCCAGAGCGGCACACGCTGCGGCATAAGCTTCTTCGAGCCCCGGCAAGAGTTCGGCGACCGCTCCAATGTCTCCTCCCTGGGCCGCCGCCTCTATCTCCGAGGCGAACCTGCGCACGTCCCCCAAGCCGACGTTGGCGGCGCTCGACTTCAGGGAATGGGAACCCCGTTCGGCCTCGGCGGGATCGCTTCCCGACACACCCGCCCTGATCTGGTCCATCCGCCCGGAAGAGTTCTCCAGGAATAGCCGGACCATCTGGTTCAGGAGCTTGTCCCCACCCCACTCCCGAAGCCTGTCCAGGGCTTCGGTATCGACTACAGGCTGGTCGCTCATTCACTTCTTCGGCAGGAGTCGTTCAGCCCACGGGCGGAAGAGGCCCGTGGCACGGGATTCGATCGGTTGCAGTCTAGCGAACGGAGAGCCCCTCGGCAAACCGGTTTCCGCTGCCGTTGTTGGCCTCCTGGCCCCCCGGAGCCCGGCCCGGATCTATGCCCGCGCCTGCGCACTGCGCAGGGCCTGGACCCCCGCACCCGGACCGTCGGCATGACCGAATACGGAGGAGCCAGCCACGAGCACATCCGCGCCCGCCGCGACGATCTCGCGCAGGTTGTCAGCCGCGACTCCGCCGTCCACTTCCAGCAGAGCCGGGGACCCCTTGTTCTCGAGCATTGCGCGCGCTCGCGAGAGCTTCGCCGTGGATGCCGGGATGTACGACTGCCCGCCGAATCCGGGATTCACGGACATGATGAGGAGCAGATCGACCTCAGGGGCGACGTCGCGCACCGCTTCGAGGGCTGTACCGGGATTGATGGCCACTCCGGCCTCCATTCCCAATTCCCGAATCCGCTGGAGCGTTCTGTGGATGTGCGGGCACGCTTCGAGGTGCACGGTCAGGTAGTCCGCCCCAGCGTCCGCGAACGCCTCCAGGTAGCGTTCAGGCGCCTCGATCATGAGATGTACGTCCAGCGGCAGCTCTGTGGCCCGTCGGGCCGCTGCCGCGATGAGAGGGCCGATCGTGATGTTGGGAACGAAGTGCCCGTCCATCACGTCGACGTGGATCCAATCGGCCCCACCCTCCTCGACTGCCTGGATGTCGGCAGCGAGTCGGCCGAAATCCGCCGACAGAATTGAGGGAGCAATCTTCACGAAGGTCTCTCCATGACATGAACGCCGCCTGCCCCGGCGATGACCGCGCATTCGGTCATCCCCAAGAACAGACCGGTCTCGACGATGCCTGCCCTCGACTTGAGGTTGGCATCGAGCCTCTGCGGATCGGCGATGCCACCCTCGAAGCTACAGTCCAGCACCACGTTCCCATTGTCCGTGAGGTACGGTGAGCCGTCGAGGATGCTCCGGAGCTCCACCCGGGCCCCCTCGGACTCGAGCCGTCGCACATGAACCTCGTGACCCCATGCCACCACTTCGACGGGAAGCGCTGAAGCCGAACCCAGGCGCTCCACCACCTTCGTGTCGTCTGCCATGATGACCAATCGCGCCGAGGCTTGGGCGACCATCTTCTCGCGCAGTAGCGCCCCCCCCATACCCTTGATCAGGTCCAACTCAGGACTCACCTCGTCGGCACCGTCGACACAGAGATCGAGCTCCGGCTGTGCAGCCAGCGTGCTGAGCGGTATCCCCAGATCGGTGGCAGCGGTCGTGGTGCGCAGCGATGTAGGCACCCCGATGATGCTGTGGAGCGCCCCGGACCGGAGCGCGTCGCCCAGCAGATCGAGGAAATGAGCCACGGTGCTTCCTGTTCCGAGACCCAGCGCCATGCCGCTCTCGACGTATTCGAGCGCCCTGGCGGCCGCCTGCCGTTTCAGTGCCTCGGCTCCTTGAAACTCCATGACCTTCCCGGTGAGCGACTACCGCATTCGTCGATGGCCGGGAATCTAGGAACGGAGGTCCCTTCCTGACAGTACCCGCAGTCGGCCGATGGCGTCCCCTGAGGTACCGATCGGACCGAGACAAAAAGGGGGCGCAGGAAAGGGGGCCCGGTCGGCATCTTGGCCGACCGGGCCCCCTTGGGCACCTCAAGGACTCAGTCCGATCAGAACAGGTCGTACTTGACCCGCACCAGGGCCAGGCGACCCATGGTGGGCACGCCTACGAAGGACTGGTAGTCAGAGTCGAAGACGTTCTGCACCGCGAGCTGCATCGTAGCGCCGGTGTTGGGCACCTTATAGCCGATGTTCACGTCCACGACCTGCGACGACGGCACCAAGCCGTCGAACCCGGCCGAGATCGCCGGGAACTCGTTGTTGAAGCGGAACCGAGCCTGCGCGCTGAAGCCGGAATAGAGGCTGCGGTACGCCAAGCTCATCGATCCCTTGTGCTTCGGTGCGTTGAGCGCGATGTCCGAACCATCGTCGATGGCAAAGAGATCGTCGGACACGTAGGAGTAGGTCCCGTCCAGCGTCCAGTTGTCGTTGACCAACCACTGGAACGCCAAGTCACCGCCCCAGAGCGTCAGGTCACCGACGTTCCGGTAGGTGACGATGAGATCCGATCCGCCGGGGAATGTCGACGAAGACACGACGCCGATGGGCACACCGGCCAGGCCTGCCGCGATCCCCCCGACGTCAGCCAAGGCCATCTGCTGCGCTGTGGCGGGATCGACTCCGGCGGCGATGTATTGGGCCACGAAGATCGGGACCAGCGTGGGTGCGATGAAGGCCCCGATGTCATTGCCATTCAGCGTCACCAGCGGGGTCTGGATCAGGAGCGGTGAGACGAAGTTGTTCTTCTTCGTGTAGTAGAGGTCGCCGGTGAGCTTGACTCTGTCGTCGAGGACCCCTGTCCA
>JBDHIL010000021.1:0-52585 GCA_039587465.1 Gemmatimonadota bacterium
GTCCGGGGCGTCCTCGCGGAGATGAACCCCAACACGGTCCTCACCTCGGCCATGTCCATGGAGAACCGCCTGGCCACCGTCACAGCTCGTCCCCGAGTGGTCACGGCGGTTCTGGGGATCTTCGGATCGGTTGCGTTGCTGCTGGTGGCCGCCGGCCTCTACGGCACGATCGCGTTCACGGTGGTGCGACGGACGAGGGAGTTGGGCCTGAGACTGTCACTCGGAGCAGCAGGGTCCACCGTTCTCCGGCTGGTACTCCGTCAAAGCCTGACGGTCACGTTGTTGGGCCTCGCGTTGGGCGTGGCGGGCGCGCTTGTCCTCGCGCGGGGGCTGGAGGGAGTGGCCTTCGGTAACGAGCCGCTCACGCTGGTGGATCTCCTGGGCACGAGCGCTGTGCTCTGTGTCGTGGCGCTCGCAGCCGCCTGGATTCCGGCCCGGCGGGCGCTCTCCATCGACCCCATGGTGGCGTTGCGGACGGACTGACCGGCCAGGGGCCGTGGCGGTAACCGGACAGATACCTGGATATCCGACGGCACACTCGATCCAGACGATATGGAAGTAGCGCAAGCCCAACTGTCCATTGCGGTAGGGCCATCACGATCTGCTCTTCTGAAAACCTCGACTTCCGCATCAGGCTCGTCCTCCGCTGCCTCTCCCAGCAGCTCTCAGGTCAGCCCGAAAGGTACCTCAAAACGTTAGTCCCGCTGGACCAAGAAACGGGGGGAAGAGCCGCCGATTGCCAATGCGTTGGTGGCACCGCTCCGTGTGATAGTGCTCCACGTAGCTGGCAATCGCTCGCCTCAGGTGCCGTTCTCCGAGTATGACCATCCGATTGAGGCATTTCGACTTGATCGACAGCACGAATCGCTCCGCGTATGCGTTCAGATTCGGACTGTTCGGGGTTGAGCGCACCGGCGCTACACCCGCCCAGCTGAGGATCTCGCGGAATCCTCGGGTGAACAGCGGATCCCGGTCATGGATGAGAAAGCCCTTTCCTCTGATCATCGCTGAAACGCAGGCGCTTGCTGCCGTGTAACTCGCGGAGCACCCGGTTCTCTTCCTTCAGGTAGGCGTTTACCGCTCGGTGATGTTCGTTCACCCAGCCCGCGAGCATCACCACGAACATCTGCAAAGGGGTGTTCAATATCCCTCGACTCGTCGGTTCCAAAATGTGCCACGTCGGCCGAGAACAGCGTGGCACCTGCCAGCCTAACGCGCTGCAAATTCAGGACTTACCCATCGGCTGAGTTTTGGAATAGGACACGGTAGCCCGTTGTCGCCGCGCAGCGGAATTCCAGCATGGTACGCCTCGAGCAGCTGCAACTGTGATCGGTCGCTATTCGACGGGCGCGGCCGCGTACGCTGCCAGCATTCGACCCAATTCGTGCGCGAGTTCGGCGGTACTCACGTCGGCGGCGACGGCTGGCGTGTGGTCGGGGTAGATGATCTGCTCGGTCAGGGTGCTGACCAGCACCAGGATGGCCACCTGTCCCATGGTCTGCGCCCTCGCCTCGTCGGCCGACGAGAACAGTTCGCTCGCGCGGGCGAAAAGGGCGCGCCGCCGATCGTGCGAAGTCGGAGGCACGATCTCCGGGTGCAGTCTGCTGTGAAGGTGGAGCGCCTGGGTAAGGCCCGTGTTGTCTTCCATGAAGGCGAGGGTGCGGCCGATCAGTAACTCCCAATAGCCCCGGAGGTCGGATGGCTCGACGGGCTCGCCCTCTGAGAAGGCCTTTCCAAACTCGGCGAACCGATCCTCATACGCGGCGTACAGATCAGGAAGGATGCCCTCCTTGCTCGTGAATCGCCGGTAGAAGTTCCCGACGGACACGCCCGCTCCCTTCGCGATATCGGCGACGGTCACCTGGTGGAACGGCCGGCGATCGAGAAGTTCGAGGCAGGACGCGACCAGCTTCCGCCGCGTCTCCCTCGATCGTTCCTGCTTCGCTGTCAGATCACCCGACTTCGCGCTCACGGCAAGTTCCCGTTGACACAAAGTGAATTCGTGTTCACATTACAAAAAACGTGAACGGAGATTCGCAAATGGAACACATCGATCCAATTGAGACAAGTGAGCGGCCCGCGCCGAACTGGTACCGGATGCTCACGGCCCTCCTGGTCGGCTTCGTGGCGGTGCAGTGGACCGTCGGGCCGTTGATGGGCGTCATTCGGCCGAATGCCACCGAAATCGAACGCTACCTCGTCGTCAAGGGAGTCACCCTCGCGTGGATCGCACTTGTGATCATGCGGTCCACCAACTGGGCTGCGGTGGGTTTTCGCCGTCCCGTGCGGCCGGCTTCTGCCCTCTATGCGACTCCGTTCCTGCTGCTGGGCGCCTCGGCGTTGGCGGGGGGCTTGGCGCCGACGATGGGGCCGAGCGCCTTCGTGGGGTACGCCGTCGTAGTGACCATCGGCGTTCTGGGCGAGGAGGTCCTCTTCCGGGGAGTCATGTGGGAGGCCGTGTCACGCCGAGGGCCCTTCTTCACGGCGATCACGACGTCCGTGGGATTCGGGATGATCCATGCGGCGGGGCTCGGCGGGCCGGTCCCGAACTCCGTTGTGGCGGCCATGGTTTGCTTTGCGGCGGGCGGGGGGGTCGTACTCGCCGCGGTTCGAATCGCTGCGGGCACCCTCTGGACCGCGTTCGCAGTCCACTGGGTGTTCAACATGTTGTCATTCATGGCTTCGGGCGGTGTGACGGCGACCTTCCCTCCTGGAACGGAGATGCGACTCGTCGGCGCCGGGGTGGTCCTTGGGCTCTTTGGTCTCGCCGCCGTGGCCCTGGCCTCTCGCCGGTCGAGGTCACGGGGTGAGGCGCTCGGTGCGTGGGGCGCGCAGATGTCCGTGCGTGAGGTTGCCTGAGCCGGCGTCGCCAGCGACGCGACACCCAAGCCTGTGAACGCGGCCGAGGCAGTGAACGTGCCCCCGCGTGAGGCATGACCAGCTCTGGCTAATGGAGCACGCCGCCACCTAACGACATGTGCTGCTGGCGCCGTAGGTCCGTGGGTCACACACTTCCTGTGCCCGGTCTACTGCCCGGGAGCGCAGCAGCATTCCACGATCGCCAGGAAGCGCCAGCCCGTTCGCGTCACAGCGGCGACGGCGTATCGAAGAGGTGGTGCCACGTGAGCAATCGAACTCGATGGTCCCAAGCCGCGGACCTTGTGGGCACGGCCGCGGTGGTCGTGTCGCTGATCTACGTTGGATTGCAGGTGCGGCAGAATACGGCGGCGATCCAGACGAGCACGAGCCAGGACGTGTATCAGCAGCACCAGGAGCAGGGCCTGCTCTTGATGGAGAGCGCCGAGATGGCCGAAATCGTCATCCGCGCGAACCTGAGCCTGGGTGACCTCTCAGCGACCGATTCGCTCAGATATGACCGCTACCTGAACTTGAAGATCAACCTTTACGAGGCCGCGTATACGAACGCACTCCAGGGCACCATGGAGGCCGGCATGGCGGCTGGATGGCTCGAGGGCCTGGGGACCCTTCCGTGTACCGTTGGAATGCCCGAGTACTGGACCGAGAGTCGAGACGCGTACCACTCCGCGTTTCGCATTGCGGTGGACAGCGCCTTCGCGGCGGCGACATGCATCAGCTAGCCAAGGTCTTCAGGGTGTGACCGTCCGTCGACCTACGAGTGCGGGCGCTCTCACCGGAAATCTGTACTGGCGCGGGAAGGTCAGGGAGTCCGTGGTCATTCGGCTCGCCCCCCACAACCGAGACACACTCGCTTTGCGAGCTGGTGTCCCGGGGAGCATTCTAGTGGCCCAGCAGAGTTCTCAGGTCCTGCCTGAAGGGCCATCGAGGTAGGGCAGACCCATGGTCCAACGAGGAGACTCCGTCGAGATAGGTGGACAGTGCCGATGAGCCGCTCCAATCTCGAGATCTTGGCGTACGAGACGACGCCGCTTGGCGATTTGTGCTTGCGCCGTCGCGAACTCCTATCGCGGCCCGGTACTGTGATAACGGAGATCACGCTCGACCAGCAGTTGCTGATGAGCAGCCACAATACCGTATCGGAGAGAGCCCTCGCCGCTGAGGCATTGGCGCGCCACTCCGGCGACGAACTCAGGGTGCTCGTCGCTGGGCTGGGTCTTGGATACACCGCGGAAGCCGTGCTGAAGTCGGAACGAGTAGCGCGCCTGGAGGTGGTCGAGCTCCTCCCCGCAGTGATCGGATTCATGAACGATGGCCAGGTCCCTCTTTCAGACTATCTCCTGAGTGAGCCCCGCCTGGGTGTGCGACAGGGCGACGCGTACGCGATGCTCCAGGCGGTGGCGACCGAGTGGTGGGACCTCGTGCTCATCGATGTCGACCATTCTCCGCAAGATCATCTGGCCGCAGACAACCAGTCGTTCTACTCGCGAGCCGGACTCACCAGTGCGAAGGCTCACTTGACTGCGGGAGGAGTCCTGGCTGTGTGGTCGTACGCCGAGAGCTCTCCGTTCGCGGACGCGTTGCGCGCGGTGTTCTCGCACGTGGAGGCCGTACCGGTCCGCTACGTGAACGACCTGGTTGACGAAGAGCACACCGACTGGATCTTCCTCGCTCGGGACGAGGCCCGGGAGGCCTAAGACCAGGATTGGCTGGTCTTTCGCGGCACGGCCTCGGGTCGCCAGAGTGCCCGAGATTACTCGGGCGAAGTCCGGCCGCGGCCTACCTGACGAGGGATTTCTCATGGCGCCAAGCCACGGGCAAGTGCGCTCCGCGCTTGTCCAGGGGGGGGTCGGCTCAGCTTCGATTGGCCGAGGTGATCGGTAGCGCGCCGGACTCCGACCAGGCTGCGGAATGGCTCACGAGGCCCACTCGCTTTGCGGGCGGGTGCCCCGGGAGGCATTGTAGTCGCGCAGCAGAATTGCAGCGTCGCTAGGCCGTGGGGCAACCGTCACCGCGCAAAGACCACACATCGGGGTGCACATGAAACGAGTCACTGGCATCGGCGGCATCTTCTTCAAGGCAAAGGATGCACCTGCGCTGCTGGCCTGGTACAAGCGTCATCTCGGCATTGATGTGCAGGAGTGGGGCGGTACGGCGTTCACCTGGGCCGACTCGGATGGCAAGCCGACGGGCGGGACGACCGTCTGGTCCGTGGGTCCGGACGAGGGCGACCAGTTTGCTCCAAGCACAGCCTCGTTCATGGTCAACTACCGCGTTGATGACCTTCATGCAGTGGTCACCGCGCTCAAAGCGGAAGGCTGCAACGTCCTCGACAAGATCGATGACTCCGAGTACGGGAAGTTCGCCTGGGTCATCGATCCTGAGGGAAACAAGGTCGAGTTGTGGCAACCACCTCCCGGTCAATGACTCCTGCCCAGGCCCCCTGCGGCGGCCTGCCAGACGTGCGCGTGAGGGAGGCGAAGCACTGTCGTCCGGCGGCAAGACTCCAAGGTCGTCAGTAGGGAAGTGCAGCCTGCGGAAGGTGCGGGCGGCGGTGGGCTTCGGCCTGCCGTCGCGGAACCTCGTGCAGGGTGGTGTGATCGGCCCGGTGTTCGCAGTTCGCTTTCACGGGCTACCTGTTCTCCACGTCACCCGCCCGCTCTCTATCGGGATCCGCCTCCCGCGTTACCGAACTCGAAACGTGATGGGGAATCCAATCCACGCTCCTACCGGCTTGTCGACATTCAACGCAGCGGAGAACCGGAAGAGCTCGCCTACCCTCAGACCAGCATCGTCCAGAGCCGGATGTCCGGATGACTCTTCGATGCGCAGGTTCGTGACGTCGCCACGCTCATCGACGAACACCGCGATGCGCACCGTGCCGCCAACACCGGCATCCCGAAGGACCTGAGGATACTCGGACTCGAGAGCCTGGACGACCTCTCCCCGGTTGAGAAGGGCAGGGGCCACCGTGAAGGGCACCTCGGAGTAATCCGTGGTCTCTTGGGCCTCGGCGGTCCGGTCTTCTTCCGCCTGCTGGGCCTCGACGACCTCTTCTTGGGCGACTTCCGCCTCCTCGGGCTGAAAGCTGGGCACGGGCGTCTCGCACGCCCCCACGATCACGAGCGCGACCAGCGCTGTGAGACTGAGCGTGCCGTAGTGGCCTAGCCTCTTCTGGGGTTGAGTCATGGCCAGAAGCCTCCTCTTGATGAAACGGACCGATTCAGTGAATGCGGCCACGGGTTGCGCAGGCCCAGGCCGCATGCGCGAAGCCACCGCGAGTACCGTCTCGCCGTAACTCCGCACGTCTGACCGCCCGTCCAGGACGCGGCGATCGCAATCGAGTTCGAGGGCCTGACGCAAGCCGGCCGTCAATGCCCAGATGCCAGGATGCCATGGCAGCAGGACCCTGAGGATCAGGGTGGCCGCGACGAGCCAAGGGTCCCCGGCACGGATGTGCTGAACTTCGTGGCTGACGATGAGCTGCAGCTGCGCTCGCGGGATATCGGATATCCACCGCGGGAGAACGATGTCAGGCCGAAAGAAGCCAAAGACGGCGGGACCGACGTCCTCGCTCACGAGCACGTCCTCTCCAGCCTGGACCGCAGGTTCCCACTTCTTCCGCTGCACCCAAAGACGATAGATGGACCGGATGAGAACAGCGGCGGTGAATACGGTGAGGCTGACCCAAAGCCAGATCACCCAGCCTTCAAGGCTGGCGAGCACGCCCGACTCACGAACCGGCACAGCCGCGGGTAGGCCGAAATCGACGATGGCCACTGGGCCTGTCGGAGCCGGGCGCCACAGAGGGAAGAACCGCATGAACGGGATGCCGAGGGCGAGAACGATTCCAGCGATCCACACACCCCGCTCAGCCTTCCGATGACGTCGGAGAAGCGCGCCCAGGGCCATGGCCCCGATCACGACGGGCATTGAGACGACCATCGCATACACCATCCATGCGGCGATCATGAGCCCATCTCCGTATCCTCGAGTCGTCGATTCAAGAGATCCCGCATGCGACGGAGCTCCTCGCCGCTCAGCGACCCCTGATCGACCAAATGGAGAAGGACTGCCTCCGAAGATCCCTCGAACAGGCGATCGGTGACCCGCCTCAGGGCGGAGCCGCTGGCTTGATGCTTCGGGACCGCCGGCGAGTACCGATGCGCACGCCCCTCCTTGGCTCTGGTCACGTGCTTCTTCTCTTCCAGCACGCCCAGCATGGTGAGCACCGTGTTGTAGGCCAGGTCATCAGCGAGTGCATCCTGCACCTCAGCTACCGTGGAGCCGCCCAAGCGCCACAGCACCTCCATGATGTCGAGCTCGCGATCTGTGAACCGCACGTCCATCCTGTCCCTCCGGACTGAAGTCCTAAACTCTTAGGAGATAATAGTCCAGCGGGCCTCCCGCTGTCAACTAAAACGTTAGGAATTAGCTGTGCCGGTTGGCCAGCAGGCAGAAGGGCGGGTCACCCTCAGCTGACCGACCCCTCGTCGTCGGCCACCCAAGGCCTTCCGACTCGGCCAGTTGAGATGAAGACCCCGGAGCCGGGCAGCGCAGCGCCAAGGCTGACAGGTCAGGTCATCGATCAGCCAAGTCGCGCTCGTCGCCCCCCCCGCGCCAGGGACGCGGGGTGCACGGCGAACGCCTTCACCCGTCGTGCATCGTGTGAGCCCAGTCGCCTGGAACCGGGTGAGGCGGCTGGGGCTTTCGGCAATGGGAATCCTCGGAGAACAACGACATCTGCTCTACCTGGAAAACGGCGATGGAATCGGCTGGATTCGTGACTTCCTACGGATACGCGGAACTCTTCCTGCTCGGCTTCGCGGAATTCGGGTTCATTCCGGTTGCGACCCTCCCCATCCTGATGGCAGCGGGCGCGGTGTCTGCGGGAGGGACGCTCGACCCGGTCGCGGTCGCGGTATCAGTGGCCTCGGGTGGGCTCCCGGCCGATCTCGCTCTTCTGGCCTGGGCAGCGACCTACACCAGCCTCGGGTGGCTTCTGTCGGATCAGATCGAGGTGGGAATCGGATGGATCCTCAGCTGCGGCCGACTTGTCCTCGTCGCGGCCCTCGCGACGCTGGCTGTGGTGGTCGACGTGCGCCTCGGGAAGATGCAGAAACACCATGAGCTCCATGGGATGTCACCGCCCGAGGACACAGCCGAACGCTACGGGGACTCGCCGCTTTCGGGTGACGGAAGGCCTCGCTTCCTGTCCGGCGCGTCGAGGAGCTGCTTGTAGAAGTCGCGTTCTTCTTCGAGGCGCCCGACGCGACCGCTGAGCTCGTGGAGGCTCTCACGGATGCGGTCGACCTCCGCTGGCGGCAGCTGGGCGGGCCCTGATCCGGGCTTCTCGCTCGGAGTGCGGCTGCTCACCGCCTTGCCGACGGTGGAGATCAGAACCAAGGCTACGATGAACTCGAAGACACCCAACACGGCCTCCTCTTACTGGACGGTGTGCACATCCGTTGATCCTCCGCGGCCCTGAGCATAGTGGAGGTGTGCGGTCGCGATCAACCGCCGGACTCAGCGACCAGGCGTAGGCTCCATACATAGGCCGCGAACCGGCCCTCCTGAGCGTCTGAGATGGCGGCCGACCCTTCGGTGGCATCACCGCACGGACGTCATTCCGTACCCGATCCACCGGCATACCGGCCAGCGTCTGATCCCCTTGTCGCCTGCCCGGGCCCGGCCTAGGCTCTACCTGTCCGAGACATCGACCCGAGGAGCCTCGATCATGAAGTGCGTCCGCGTATTGTCCGGCCTCATCGCAGCAGTCCTGGCCCTGCCGACCGTGTTGTCGGCGCAGGCGACCGACGAGTGGACCCCCCCACAGAGGTCGATTCGGCACGACATCCCCCTTACCAATATGATCCGTCGAGCCTTCGAGGCAGGTACCCGGGACTCGACCGGCACGCCGGGTGCCAACTATTGGCAGTTGGAGGCGGACTACGTCATCGACGCCCGTCTCGACCCGTCGATGGGGATCGTGACCGCGCGGGAAACGGTCGAGATCAGGAACAACAGCGCGGACTCCCTGGATATCATCGTGCTCAGGCTCGATCAGAACGTCTTCAGGGCCGACGCGGTGCGCGCGCGGTCTCTCAACGATGTCACGGGCGGTTCCGTGGTCTCGGCCATCTCTCTCGATGGGGAAGCCATCGATCTCACGGCCAGGCCGCCCCAACGCAGGCGTGGCGGTCCTCCTCCCGGTCCGCCGGAGATGAACTACGTCGTTGGGCTGAACACGACCTCCGCGACGATCGCGTTGAAGGACGCCATCGCGCCGCACTCTTCCGCGACGCTCGACATCGAGTGGAGCTTCGACGTCCCCACCGCGGATGGGGGGCGCGGACTCCGCATGGGAGCATGGGGCGACTCCCTGTTCCAAGTCGCCCAGTGGTATCCACAGGTCGCGAAGTACGATGACCTCAGGGGTTGGGACACGGAGCCATACCTCGGCTCCTCCGAGTTCTACAACAACTTCGGACGCTTCGAGGTGAGGATCGATGTCCCGGCCGGCTTCACCGTCGGCGCAACGGGCGTGCTTCAGAATCCGGAAGAGGTGTTGAGCTCCCAGACTCTGGAGCGTCTCTCGCACGTCATGGAGTCTGACGAGACCCGCACCATCGTGGGTGAAGAGGATTTCGGGCCGGGCACCGCCACGGCGGACGGCGAACGGCTGGTGTGGCACTTCGTCGCGGACTACGTGAACGACTTCGCCTGGGCGACCTCCTCGCAGTACGTCTGGAAGGCGACGCGGGTCGCCATCCCGGGCGCTGAGACGATTCCGTTCTACTGGATGTACCTTCCCGGCCATGCCGCTCAATACGAGGGTGCCGACCTCCGCGGCAGGCACGCCCTCCAGTTCTACTCGGACCTCTGGATGCCTTACGCGTTTCCGCAGTTGACCATGGTGGACGGGCCGGACACGGGCATGGAGTACCCGATGTTCATCATGTCTGCGCTGGGTGCCGAAGACCACGAGATCGGTCACGAATGGTGGCCGATGATGGTGGGAACGAACGAGACCTGGTACGGCTTCATGGACGAGGGATTCAACCAATACATGAACGTGTTGTCGAGTGCCGACCGTCGAGGGGTGCCGCCGGTTCTGGACGGGCGCGGGCAGTCATACGGCCGCATCAGTGGCAACGAGCAGGAGGCCCCGCTGATGTGGAACGCCAACTACGGCGGGCCCATGTACGGGTTCCAGGCCTATTCGAAGGCTCCGCTCATGCTCTCGATGCTCGGGGGAATCGTCGGCGACCACGAGGTCCAGCGGGCGATGAGCGAATACGCCCACACGTGGCGCTTCAAACACCCGTCTCCGTGGGACTATATGTTCTTCATGAACGCAGCCCTCGAACGGGACCTCGGATGGTTCTGGTACTACTGGCTGTTCACCACCGAGGCGGTGGACGGCTCTATCGAGAGCGTGGCTTCCACCGGATCGAGCACGAGCGTCAGGGTGCATCAGGACGGCCAGATGCCATCCCCGGTGGTGCTCTCGGTCCGGTTCCGGGCGGATGCAGGAGCCCCTCCGTCGATGCCGAACGCCGAGAGGATCGACGATCGCACGCTGGTCGTGACCTACCCCGTCGAAGTGTGGTTCACGGGCAGCAAGACCTTCGAGGCCCAACTGCCGTTCGACGGCAGCACGATCGAGTCCATCACGTTGGATCCGTGGGGCCGGTTCCCTGACCGCGATCCCTCGGACAACGTGTGGCCGCCGAGCGGCGCGGCCCCGTCTGACCCGGCGCGCGACCCTGCTTCCTAGGCAGCCCGGCCACGAAGAGCTTGAACCACACCCGCGACGCCCTCGGCTCGGGCGTGGACTTCCCTCACTCCGGAGGTGCGCACGAGTTCGACGACGTTGTGGCCGCGAACCCCACCCCCTGCCAGCACCTCTAGGGCGCCCCCGGCGCGGTGAACGAGTGAGGCGAGCGAGGCAGCTCCTTCTGCGGCGGTCCGGCTACCGCCGGCCGTGAGCACACGGGCTAGGCCCAGGCCTACCAACGCATCCATGGCGTGGCCCGGATCGAAGACTCCGTCGAACGCGCGATGGAAAGTCACCGGAAGGGCGCCGGCGGCCGTTAGAAGACTCGGCATCGAATCTTCGTTCACTCTGCGCTCAGGTGTCAGGAGCCCCAGAACGATGCCGTCGGCACCCGCCTCGACCAGGGAGTGGATCTCAGTAGCTGTCCGTTCGACCTCTGCGGCGTCGAAGACGAAGGACCCCGCCCTTGGGCGGGCCATCGCGAACACGGGAACGGACACCTCCGACTTCACCCGCCTGAGGAGGCCCGGGTCGGGAGTGAGGCCGCCCACGTCGAGGTCCCGGCACAGTTCGAGCCGGTCTGCTCCGACGCGGACGCAGGCCACGGCTTCTTCGACCGTGGTGACGCACGCCTCCACCAATATGCGGTTCACGATGTGAGCCCTTCCCGAGGTGTTGCCAAGGCGTGAGGATGCGCGGCTCGCTCCGGCCGGGCAAGGCTGGCGGGGCGCTCCACACCAGGTAGATATCGATCGTCGACCGAGGCCTCCCTGTCGGCGCGGGATCGCCGCAGGCCGATCGGCCGCGCGATGGGCTGCCGCGCTCGGGCAGGGCCAGCAGTTGACGGAAACGGGCGCTTTCAGCGTACGTGGATGGTAAGCCGCTCCCGCCCCAGAGGACGCATGACCGACACGAGATTCAATGACGAGGAAGTCTCCCTCATCCTCCGCCGCGCGCTGGAAGCGGACACCGGCGGTCGAGATGGCCTGACCCTGGGCCAGCTCAAGGAGATCGCGGGAGAAGTGGGAATCGATCCGGCCCGCATCGAATCGGCCGCGCTGGCCGTGCAGGCGGATCGACAGCCTGCTGGTGGTCGCTTTCTGGGTTCGCGCATGTCCACGCGATACGACGTGGAGGTGCGGGGTGACATGGACGACGACGGGTACGCCGAGGTGATCAGGCTCATCCGTGGGGCGATGGGGCGGCAGGGCGTGGTCACCGAGGCGTTCGGTGCGGTCGAATGGAAAGCGCGCGACTTCTTCGGGGGGCGGTACGTCACGATCCGCTCCCAGAATGGGCGCACCCGGGTCGAGGGGCTCGGCAACTTCCGAGACGGGGCCATGGTTAGCGCCGGGATGGGTGGCACGGCGGGCCTGGCGGCCAGTGCCGTGCTGCTCAAGGCGACAGTCGGTGGGGTGGCCGGGTTGGGGATACTGGGCCCGGCGGCGCTGCTCGTCGGTGCAGTGGTCCCCAGCTACGCGCTCTACCGCCGTTGGTTCGTGAAGGAAGACGCGGCGCTGCGTTCGGCGGTGACCGACATTGCCGCGCGGATCGGCTCGCCCGCGGACGATGGGGACCCCGAAACCCCCCAGGGCTGAGGGGTCGAACTGAACTCAGGGCAGGGGCTCGCTGCCCTCCTCCGGCTTGGGCGCCGCGAGACCCATCTCTTCATATTGGCGGTAGGCCCTCTCGATCTCCGGGTCCGCTCCGAGCCGCCTGAAGAGAGCCAACGCACCCGCGAGTTCCAGTGCTGCCGCCGCTGGGTCGCCCGCCTCGAAGAGGCGTCCCGCGAGTTGTCGGCGGAGTCGTGCGGCTTCGTACTTCAGCGGGATGCTCTCGAGAGCATCGACGCCAGTCCGGAGCGACGCTGCGCCCTGCACGGGATCACTCTCCAGCCACGTCAGAATCGCGTCGCAGGCATCCGCCCAAGCAAGACCCAAAGCGTGTCCCATGGCTTCGGCTTCGGCGCGCATGCGCCGTCCGGTGTCTGCGGCGAGGTCGAGCTCCCGGAGGTTGAGCGCCGCTTCAGCTATCAAGGGCAGAAGGTGGTGGACAGCCCATAC
Source organism: Gemmatimonadota bacterium (assembly GCA_039587465.1). Classification (GTDB taxonomy): domain Bacteria; phylum Gemmatimonadota; class Gemmatimonadetes; order Longimicrobiales; family Gaopeijiaceae; genus JBDHIL01. The sequence continues at coordinate 12,721 of JBDHIL010000021.1, forward strand.
CACGTAGCCCGAACGATCTGCGATCGAGAGGCCAGCCTGAGCCACGCGAATGGCGTCCCGCCACTCTCCAAGCGCCAGGTGCAGGGCCGCCACCGCGATGTGAGCTGGCACCACCACGTGAACGTCGGTGGGCCAGAGGTGGTCAGCGGCTCGGTCCGCGCGTGCCACTTGCCAGGCTTCCTCCGTGGCCGACCTGGCGGTCTCGAAGTCTCCCCGTCCGATGTAGATAAGAGACAGCCACGCAAGGAGCCGCGGCAGCACCGTGCGCTGGCCCGTGGACCGTGCCAGGTCGGCCGCCTTCTCGCCAATCTCGATTCCCCGGCCCCAGTCCCCGCTTGTATACGCTAGCTGCACCGCCAGTTCAGCACTTTCGCACTTGTAAGACGGGAACCCCAACTCGCCTGCGAGGCGCTCAGTCGCTTCGATCCGTCGCAGCATGTCCTCGGAGTCGCCGATCAGTCCTGCCAGGACTCCCATGGCCCAGTGGCTCCAAAACACCACAGACGCTGCACCGGAGCGCTCGGCGAGCCGGAGAGCCGTCTCCGCGTGTGCACGACTCTCTTCGAATGCGCCTTGGAAGAGGAAGATCTGGATGACTGCGTTATGCGCCCGGGCCAGGAGAATCGGATCGTCGATTCCGTTTGCGCCGTTCAGGGCTTCCCCGAGCACCTGCCGGGCCTCGGCCGGTCTGCCGATCGTGTGGAGACAGAGGCCCTGAGCCAGCTGGATGCGGACCCTCATGCCGACGGAATCAGCTTCGGTCGCCGCGGACACGCCCTCGCGCAGGTGGTCCAGGGCCTCGTCGAACCTGCCCCCACGAATGAGTGACAGTCCGATTTCACGGTGGACGGTAGCCAGTAGCTCCCACCTGCCGGAGTCCCGGGCCTCGGGCAGCAGCGGTTTGAGAAGATCCAAGCTGTCCTCGATTTCACCGAGGCGCCGTCTGGCCTTCGCGAGTCCTATGACCAGCGGTGGCCTGTCGTCCTGTGAACCCTCTCCGGCCTGGAGGCTTCCGCCTGGCGCGGTCTCGAGCCGTTCCAATGCCTCCGAAAAGTGCGCCGCCGCCTCCTGGTTGGCGTGCTGCGCGAGTGCGTTCGAACCGGCCCGCGCCAGATACTTGATGGCTTTCGCTCTCGACTTCCCCGGCGATGCCTGCCCGAAATGATATGCCAGTTCTTCGGCGTGGCTGCCGGCCGAGTCCCCATAATGGTCCTCCAACGCGTCGGCTATCCGCCCGTGCAGCCGTCTCTGGGTTCCTGGGGACAGGTGTCTCCGCAGGGTCTCTCGGATGAGGGGATGCCGAAAGTCGTACTGGAGAGTCCACTCGGATTCGCTTTCAGCGAAAACCTGAGATCGCAGCAGTTCATCGATCGCATCGACGAAGTCGGACTCATCCAACAGCGATACCGTCGCCAGGGCTTCGTGGGTCATCTGCGTACCGGCAACCGCCAACAGGTCCGCGACCGACAGGGCCGCCTCGGACAGTCGCGCGGTCCACTTCAGGACCGCGTCGCGCACCGATTCGGGCAATGCTGCGGCGCTCACGTCGGCTGCGCTCCAATTGCCGTCACGCATTACCAGGTGCTCTTCGTCCAACAGGCCCCGGATGGTGCCTTCCAGAAAGAGGGGTACGCCCCCGGTCCACTGAAACAGCCTGCTGGAAATCTCGGCGACGGATTCCGGCGACGATTCGAGGGACTCCGCGACGAATGCCGTGGTCTCCGATTCCGTCAGCGGTTGGATGGCCAGGATCGAAACGGCCGAATCACTCTTGAGCGACGCTTCGATGGACAGCAGAGCCTTCCGCTGGTCGTCGTCCAGGCCGGTGTACTGGCACATGACCAGGATGCGGGACTCCGGGCAGTGGCGAGAAACGAAGTGGAGGAGTTCCAGCGACGACTGATCCGCGAAGTCCAGATCCTCGAGATTCAGCAGGATGGGCCGGTGCTCGGAGAGGCGGCCGAGGAGTGCGGACAGATGCCAGAACAAGCGGGCCCGACGCTCGTCCGCCGCGAGGTGGGCCGTTCCAGCGCCGGCGGTTCCGATTCCCAACGCTGGGAATAGACCCGCGATCGCGTCCACCCCGCCGGGTGCGATCGACGCGAGCTCATCGGCGTCCAGCCCCTTCAGGACCGGCAACAGAGCGTTCGAGAAGGGCGCATAGGGCACTCTGGCCTCCGACGCATACGCACGCCCGTTCAGTACAGTCCAGCCATTCTCCTGGACGTACGCGGCAGCGGCCTCTGCCAACCGTGTCTTCCCGACGCCCCGACCGCCCCGGACAAAGACCGTCGTGCCATGTCCCCCCTCCACCTGAGCTACCAGCGACCGCAGCGTGTCCATCTCCCTGGCACGGCCGATCAAGGGAACCGTGCCAGCCCCCTGGCTGTCCGTGGCTGCCCAGGCCCGGCCCGGCAAGGCACGCTCGTCCATGCGAGCCTGGACGAGGGTTGGGAGCACTCCCGGGTCCGCGGCCTGAATGCCGCCCACCGTGTCGACCTCAGGCTGACCATCATCAACGACGAGCGCGTAGGTGCGCACGGAACCCCGGATGTTCTTCAGGCGCACATCCGCGATGTGCACGGCCTTCAGCTCGGGGTGGGCCTGGATCTCATCGAAGACCTTGCTGGAGATCAGCACACCTCCAGGTCGGGCCAAGGCTTCCAGTCGGGCCGCAATGTTGATCGCGTCGCCGTAGGCGCCTTGCTCGTCGTAGGCCACGTCGCCCAGGTGGAGGCCGATGCGCACGAGCGGCTTCCTCTCGAGCGTCCGTTGGATTTCGATGGCGGCATTCGCGGCCTCCACCGAACTGAGGAAGAGGCTCAGGCTCCCGTCGCCGAAGTACTGCAGGACTCTGCCACCCCGGTTCGTTACCGCCAGCTCCAGTGCTTCCCGGTGCCGTGAGCGACTCCTCAACGCCTCGGATTCGTCACGCTGCATCATCGCCGTATAGCCGGCCATGTCCGTGAACATCACTGCAGCCAAATGGCGACGCAGGCCGACGCTTTCTGTCTGCATCAAGGCTCCTGGAGTGGAGATCGATGATCGAATCATGTGACGCACGGGCGTCGGGGGGCAAGGAACCCCATGGTCGACTTCACCCCTGCCGACGTCTTTGGGAGCGCTGCTCCTCGGACCGGGAGCACGAGCGGCGGCGCTGATCGCCGGGTGGCCCAGCGCCGTATTGGACCGCCCGGGCATGATCCCTAGATTCCCACGCGCGCCAGGGCGCGCACCTGTATTGCAACCCGCAGCGACATCGAGGACCTACCGTGATCCGTGTAGACCGCAACGAGACAGTGCCGGTGGACGTGGGCGGCGTCATGATCGGGGGTGGTGCCCCGGTGGTGGTCCAGTCCATGACCAACACGGACACGGCGGACGTGGCGTCGACGGTGGCCCAGGTCAAACTCCTGGCCGACGCCGGCTCCGAACTGGTGCGGATCACGGTCAACCACGACCAGGCGGCGCAGGCGGTGCCGGAGATCGTGGGGGCACTGCGCTCCGATGGGTACCAGACCCCGATCGTCGGAGACTTCCACTACAACGGACACATCTTGCTGACGAAGTATCCGGAGGCTGCCCGCGCTCTGGCCAAGCTTCGCATCAATCCGGGAAATGTCGGGACGAAGCACCGCGACAAGAATTTCCAGGAGATCGTCCGGGTCGCCGTCGAGCATGACAAGCCGGTACGGATCGGCGTGAACTGGGGATCGCTGGACCAGCGGCTGCTCACTGAGCTCATGGACGCCAATGCGCGACTGGCCGAGCCCAAGGAAGCTCAGGAGATCCTGATGGATGCCATGGTGGAGAGCGCCGTGCGCTCAGCTGCTTTGGCTGAGGATACGGGACTCGGCCACGACCGGATCGTGATCTCCACGAAGGTCTCCACGGTTCGCATGCTGATCTATGTATATCGCCTGCTGGCCGAGCGGTGTGACTATCCGCTTCATGTCGGCCTGACCGAGGCTGGACTGGGTGCGAAGGGTATCGTCGCCACCACCGCTGCCCTGGCCCCGATCCTCCTCGACGGGATCGGCGACACGATCAGGGTCTCCCTGACTCCCAAGCCCGGGGGTGACCGTGCCGAGGAAGTAAGAGTTGCCCAGCAGATTCTCCAGTCGCTCGGCATCCGCTCCTTCGAGCCTCAGGTCACGTCGTGTCCGGGCTGCGGTCGGACGACTTCGACCTTCTTCCAGGAGATGGCGGAGGACATCACCGGATACATCCGTTCGAGCATGCCCGCTTGGCGTCTGGAATATCCAGGCGTCGAGGAATTGGAAGTGGCCGTCATGGGGTGTGTGGTGAATGGTCCGGGCGAGTCGAAGTACGCCGATATCGGCATCAGCCTGCCCGGCACCTTCGAGGAACCCAAGGCGCCGGTCTACATCGACGGAGCGCACGCGATGACGCTCAAGGGGGACGGGTTGGTCGACGAGTTCAAGGACATCCTGGTCGACTATATCAAGACGCGGTACGGCAGCCCTTAGGACCCAGGGGCGCTCCGTCCATCGACCTGCCTGAGAAATTCGACGATGGCCCTGGCGTGAGGCACCTCGAAGTAGCGCGGCGTCATCATCTGAACGACGAACTCCTCCTTGAGGTCCCGGGCATCGGCATCGTTCTGCGTCATGGAGTCCGGGGAGAGGATCATGCCCTCGATGAAGGAGAAGGTCCTGCGCCTCGTGACGCCGGCGAGGTCGGGGCCGACCTTGTCCTCCCCGTGGATCGTGTGGCACGCCGAACACCGCTTCCTGAAGAGCTTCGCCCCCAGGTCGGCGAGCACGGTGTCGATGGGCTGATCGGCACTGGGGATGGGCGTGGCGGCGTAGGCGGTCAGCGCTTCTGCCACTCGCGCCTCCCACGCCGACTCGCGGACATACCAGATGCCCACCGCCGCCGTGGTCACCACCACGAGGGCGACGATGGCCAGAATACCGCTTCGGGCCCCTGGAGATGAAGGAGCATCGCTCATGGGGCGTAAGGTATCCGAAGAGATCGGACTTGCCCACGGGGCTCGGGCAGCATTGCTGGGCGCGTCGGGGTTCACCTAGGTTTCTGTTCCTCCCATTGGATTCGAGACACATGTCGGCGGCAACGCTTCATCGACGGCCTGCAGTCTCAAGTGCGACACACGCCGGCCAGAGCCGTCCGGTGCGGTCGATGCCCGGTCTTCCATCCACGCTCCTGACTGTGAGCAACGTATGAGCTTCTCCAGACGCACACTGAGTCTGGCAACCATCGTCTTGATCCTGGGTGCTCTGAGCCTCGGTGTATGGTGGCGCCTGGGCGGGCAGGACGGGGGCGGAGATGACGCGGCCGATCCCGCAGCCGAGGCCGAGGGTCAAGAGCTCCCGGAGGTGTCGGGAACCGAACAGTTCTCGACCAGCGTACCCCAGCCGGTCATGGGATCCGAGGTGATCCGGGATACGCTCTGGATCCGGGTCAACGCGGCTGGGCAGGCCGAGGCCTACCGACGCACCACGTTGACGGCTCAGGTAGCGGGCATCGTCCAGGGTCTTCCGGTGAGGGAGAACCAGCTGGTCAGGTCGGGCGCCCCGCTCCTGCAGATCGACACTACGGATTACGCGCTCCAGGTCGCCCAGGCGCAGGCCGACCTGCTGGCAGCCGAGACCGACTATCGGCAACTGATCCTGTTCGACGACGAGATCGACGAAGCCGAGGTCCGTGCTGAACGGGAACGCATCGCCCGGAGTAGGAGTGGTCTGGACCAGCGTGAGGTGGCCCTGCGGCAGGCTGAGCTCCAGCTGCAGCGCTCGGGCGTTACCGCTCCGTTCTCTGGCCGGATCGCCAATGTCGAGGTTGTCGAGGGCCAGTACGTGAGTGCCGCGACGCAGCTCATGACCATCGTGGATCTCGACCCCATCAAGGTCGAGGTCCAGGTGCTGGAGGCCGAGCTCGGGACGCTGGCGCAGGGGCGTCGCGCCGACGTTGCCTTCGCTGCGTACCCTGGCGAGGAGTTCGTTGGACGGATCGAGACGATCAACCCGGTCGTCGACCCGGAGAGCCGGACCGGCCGCGTGACGGTGCTCCTCCCCAATCGCGATCACCGCATCAAGCCGGGGATGTACGCGGAGGTGTCGCTCGATGCCCAGGCTCTGCCCGATCGCATTCTCGTGCCACGCGCCGCCATCCTGGAGCGCGGTGAGGGCAGGCGCCGGCAGATGCTCTTCGTATACGAGGCCGATGCCTCCGGGGGGCTCGCCAAATGGCGCTATGTGACCACGGGCCGGGAGAACGACACGTACGTGGAAATCACGGAGGGGGACGAGGGCATGGTCGCTCCAGGCGAGGTCGTTCTGGTCGACGGTCATCACTACCTGGCGCATGACACGCCGATTCGGCTTGTCGAGAGCGTCGCGGCCGAGGGGGGGCGACCTGGCCGATGAAGAAGACGGTGAAGAGGATGGCGAAGGGGATCGGCATGGGCCTGGCGTTGCTCGCGGCGGCTCCGGCGATGAACGCCGCGGATCCTGCGATGAACGCTGCGGGGGCTCAGGATGTCCTTTCCTTGGAGAGGGCCTTGGACATCGCGCAGCGCCGGAACCCGGCGTATCGCCAAGCGGTGAACAGCGTGGAACTGAACAGCACCGAGATGCGGGCCACCTGGGTCGAACAGATCCTGCCCAACGCGAACGTGACCCTGTTCAACACCGCCTTCACGGGGAACTTGGCGCGGCGGGCGACCGACAACTTCGGGAATCCGATCGAGCGCCCATCAGCCGACTGGGTCTACTTCTCGAGCACGCGTCAGGCGCTGAACCTGAGTTGGAACATCCAGGGAGCCTCTCTCCTGCAGGCCTATCGCGGCCAGCGGCTGGCCAACCAGGGCCGTGAGGTGTCCGTGGTCCGGGCGATTACGGCGCTTGAGATCTCTGTCCACCGGCTGTACATGGACGCTCTCGAGCAGAGAGACCTACTCCGCGCCGAGGAGGAGTTGGTCGAGGCTCGGCGGGTGGACCTCGAGGTCGCGGAGCGCCTCTTCTCGTTGGCCATGAGAACGCGGGTGGATGTGCTCAACGCCGAACTCGCGATCGAGCAGCAGACCCTTGCGTTGCGCCAGCAGCAGGCTGCGTTCGAGCAGGCCAAGCTGGCCCTGCGTCAGGAGCTGGGCGAAGACGAGCTGGGCAGATTCACTCTCGCGGACGAGCCTCTGCCGATCTTCGATCCATCGGGGCTGGATGCCGATGCTCTCGTGCTGGCGGCGCTCGACGTGAACCCGGAACTGAGGGAGTCCCGCCTGTATGTCGACCAGGCATCCCTGAGCCTTCAGCAGGCCCAGTCCTCGTGGTGGCCGAGCCTGGCGCTGGGGATGTCCGTGAGCAGGGTTGCTCAGACGCCCCAGGGGGAGGCGTTGTTCGACGTGTCCCTGGACGAGGATCTCGAGAGCAACTTCTACGTGCAGCTGTCGCTTCCCATGTTCAACAACTACTTCGGGAACCGGCGGGACATCCACCGGGCCCAGGTGGACATGGACAACCGACGTGAGGCCGAGCGCGAGGCGCGCCTGCGGACGGAAGGCACGGTGCGCAGCGCCGTTTTGGAGTTGTCGAATCAGTTCGAGACTCTGCGGCTGGCGGAGCGATCAGCGGAGATCGCCCAAGAGGCCCTCCGGCTCGCCAGGGAGGAGTATCGGATGGGGAGCCGCACCTTCGAGGACCTGCGGTCTGCGTTCGATCAAGATGCCTCGACGCGCCGACAGGTGATCACGGCGCGGCACCTGTTCGTCGATGCTCTTCTGAGATTGGAGGAGGCCGTGGGGGTCGAGGTCGGTCCCCTGGGTCCCTCCGGGTCGGGGAACTGACCCTTGTCGATTCCCGCGACCAGCACCCAGCGTCCCGTCGCCGTCTGGATGCTATTCCTGGCGGTGATCCTCATCGGGCTCATCTCCTATTTCCGGCTCCCTATCGATCTACTGCCGGATGTGAGCTATCCCCGGCTCGTGATCTACACGTCCTATCCCGACGTGGCGCCGGCCGAGGTCGAGCGCCTGGTCTCCGAACCCATCGAATCTCAGGGCGCAGCCGTGCCGTTCGTCGAGCGCGTGACATCGACGTCCCGCGAGGGCGTGAGCCTCGTGACGCTGCGTTTCGCGTGGGGCACGGACATGGACTTCGCGATGCTCAATGTCCGGGAGCGGATGGACAACGTACGCGACGTCCTGCCCGAGAGTGCGACAAGACCGGCTATCCTGAGGGTCGACCCCGACTCCGATCCGATCATGACCCTGTCGGTGTCCGGGGGAGAAGACCTGTGGCAGACCAAGCAGCTTGCCGAGACGGTGTTTCGACGCAGGCTCGAGCAGCTGGATGGTGTGGCCGAGGCGGCCGTGACGGGGGGCTTGGATCGTGAGATCCAGGTAGAAGTGAATCCTCAGCTTCTCGACTCCTATGGGCTGACGATCCAGCAGATCTCGACGGCCCTCAGCCAGGCCAATGTGAGTGCGCCGGGCGGCACGATCATGCAGGGCCGCTATCGCTATCCTCTCCGCACCCTGGGCGAGTTCCAGACGGTCGAGGAGATCGCCGACGTCGTCGTGGCCCGCCAGGCCGTGGGTGGACAGCAGGGTGGGGCAGGCGGGGAGACGGGCGAGCAGGGGTATCGGATGGTCCGTCTGCGTGACGTCGGTCGGGTGGTCGACGGCTTTGCGGAGAGAGAGTCGATTGCGCGCTATGGTGGGCATGAGGCTGTCGGCCTGATGGTGTTCAAGGAGGCCGGCGCGAACACCGTGGCAGTGGCGGCGTCGGTAGAGACCGTCCTGGACCAGTTGACGATCGAGTATCCGTCGATCGCGGTGGACGTGGCGCACAGCCAGGCCGGCTTCATCGCGGACTCCATCACGAACGTGGTTCAGGCTCTGGTCTTCGGAGGAATCCTGGCCTTCCTGGTTCTCTTTCTGTTCCTGCGGGACCCGCGCTACCCGGTTGCCATCGCGCTTGCCATCCCGATCTCGGTGGTCGGAACGTTCGCGCTCATGGAGAGTGCGGGCGTCTCGCTCAACATCATGAGCCTGGGTGGACTGGCTCTGGGTGTGGGGATGCTGGTCGACAACTCCATCGTCGTGTTGGAGAACATCTTCCGGCACCGTGAGGAAGAGGGCGAAGACGCAACGACGGCTGCGACGAAGGGAGCGGAGGAGGTGCAGGGAGCGATCACGGCCTCGACCCTTACGACCATCAGCGTGTTCGGTCCCATCATCTACGTGGAGGGCGTGGCGGGGGAGCTCTTCAAGGATCTTTCTCTCGCCGTCGCCTTCAGCTTGATGACATCGCTCGTAGTGGCGCTTACGCTGCTGCCCGCACTGGCTGCCCGCTTTGCTGGAGGGGCCGGCCCGACCCGAAGCGTGACGGATGAGGAACGCGTGCGGGGTCCGGGACTGATGGGAAGACTCCGCTGGATCGGAGGCGCCATCGTTCGTGCGCCGGCCCGCCTGGCCAAGGGCACGTGGACTCTCGGCCGGGATTTGGTGGTCTTTTGGGCAGCGGGAGTCGGGGGGGCTCTCGGTCGGGTCTTCGGGCCTTTGCTCCGGACCTTCGATCGTGTGTTCGAGGCTTTTGCGGTGCGATATCATGCTGCCCTGGAATGGTCGCTGGACAACCCCTTCCGGGTGTTGGGCGGATCGGCTGTGACACTCGTCATGGCACTCTCGCTCGGGATCGTGCTCCAACGGGATCTCCTGCCGAACGTCGACCAGGGCGCCTTCAGGATCCGCCTCGAACTAGTGGAGGGCACCTCCCTCGAGACGACCATCGCGGCGGCCACGAGGATCGAGCAGGCCGTGCTGGCAGACTCCGACGTGGACGCTGTCTTCAGCAGCGTCGGCCGCGACGTGAGGGCATATGCCGAGGGTGAGGACGCTTCGGGACTGCACACCGCGACGTTCCAGGTGAAGGTGGCGGACGGTGTTCCCACTGAAGAGGTGGCGACGCGCGTGCGACGGCTGGCGCGGGAATTCCCGGCCGGCGCCCTGGCGGTGGAGACGGGGCAGGCCACCGCCCTCGGAGCGATGCTCGGGGGAGCGGAGGCGGACATCGCGGTACGCGTTCGCAGTGATGACCTCGAGTTGGCTTATGCCGTCGCGCAGGAGGTCTCGGCGCGACTGGCTGACGTCTCAGAGGTCGGGAACGTCCGGATCGGGAGTGAGAGGGGGCAGCCGCAGATCCAGGTGGAGATCGACCGGGTGGCGTGCGCGGCGTACGGTGTCGATCCGCGCGCGGTGGCGGAGACGGTCGACCGGGCCATGCGGGGCGAACGGGCCACCGAGTTTGTGGATTTCGATCGGAAGATCGATGTCGTGGTCCGGTATCCGGACGATCTGCGCTATTCGATGCAGACCCTCGAGAGTCTCCGGGTCAATGGTGTGCCGATCCGCGAGTTGGTGCGCATCCGAGAGGCCGTGGGGCCCGCTGAGGTGCGGCGGGAAGACCAGGCGAGAGTGATCCCCGTGTACGCCGAGGTTGTGAGCGGTGGCCTCGATCAGGCCATCGTGGCGGTGGGGGCTGCGCTCCGTACCATGCCTGCGGCAAGGGACGTACGTTGGGACGTGGGCGGCGAGAACGAAGAAATGCGTCGGTCCTTCCGAGATCTGGCGTTCGCGTTCGGGCTCGCACTGATCCTGGTCTACATGATCCTGGCAGCGCAGTTCGAGTCGTTCGTGCATCCGTTCACCATCCTGATGTCCGTCCCGCTGGCTCTCGTGGGAGCCATCCTCGGTCTCTTCGTCACCGGTGAGGGACTGAATACCATGAGCCTGATCGGTGTGGTCATCCTGGTCGGCATTGTCGTGAACGACGCCATCGTGAAGGTCGCCTTCATCGTCCAGGCCCGTGAGCGGGGATTCGGACTGAAGGCAGCGATTCTCGAGGCCGGACGGGTTCGACTCCGCCCCATCATCATGACCACCGTGACGACGGTGCTGGGACTCTTCCCCATGGCCCTGGGAATCGGGCGGGGGGCAGACCTGAGAGCACCCCTGGCGATCGCGGTGATCGGGGGGTTGATGGTCGCTACGGCTCTCACCCTCATCGTCGTGCCGGTCGTCTACCAGACGGTCGAGGTGGCGAGACTGCGTCTGCTCGGTGGTGCGGCCGTACCCGAGACCTCTCCGGGCGTGGTCTCATGATCCGCATGAGCATTCGCCGCCCAGTGGCGGTCGCGATGACGTATGCCGCGGTGGCGCTTCTGGGCGCCGCGGCGTGGAAGAACATTCCCATCGAAGTCCTTCCGGACACGCGTCTGCCTCGGCTGACCGTTACCGGTTCGTGGCGCGGCGCTTCTCCGGAGACCGTCGAGGCCTTCCTCACAGCACCGCTGGAGGCAGCGATCCAGCAGGTTCGCGGCGTCGAGGAGATCGTCTCAGAGTCGTTCGAGGAGAACGGACGCGGCACGGCCAGGATCCAGATCGAGTTCGACCGCGACACGGACATGGACTTCGCGCGCCTGGATCTCTCGGAGCGCATCGCCACGCTCGAGGAGGAGTTGCCTCCAGGGGTCGATCGGGTGTCGGTATCGCAGTACGTCCCGGACGAGTTCAGGGAGCAGATGCAGGCTTTTCTTCTCTACAGGCTCACCGGTCCGTACACGCTGGAAGCACTCCGAGACCATGTCGATGAAGTGATCCTTCCCGAGCTGTCCCAGGTCGAGGGCGTAGCGCTCGTCCAGGTGTGGGGTGGGCGGGAGCGGCGCCTCGAAGTGCGCCTGGACGAGCAGAAGATCGCCGCGATGGGACTGGAGCCCGGGTATGTGCGCCAGCGCATCCAGGAGCTGGACCTCGTCCGTGAGGCGGGAGCCGTGCGTGAGGGCGCCAACGAGCGCACCATCACGATCGTGAACCGGCCGGGATCGGCCGAGGATGTCCGTAACGCCGTCATCGTCGCTCGAGGTGGGACCCCGATTCGCGTCGCGGACATCGCCACGGTCCACGACACCTACGAAGCTCCGATATTCTTCAACCGCATCAACGGTCGGCCTGCCGTTTCATTCGAGCTGGTGAAGGAGATCGGATCGAACACGGTCAGGGTGGCCGACGCGGTGAAGGCGAGGATGGCCGAGTTGGAGAGGCTCACGCCGTACGGTTCCGAAATTGTACTCGAGAACGACGAGAGCGAGGACATCGAGCGTCAACTCTCCGACCTCCGGTCGCGTGCGCTGTTCAGTGCCGTGGTCATCTTCGTGGTGCTGCTCGGATTCCTGAGGTCGTTCCGCTCCGCAGCGCTCATCTTCGCCACCATCGCGTTCAGCGTCATGATCGCGCTGAACCTCATCTATTTCGGCGGCCTTACGCTGAACCTGCTCACGCTCATGGGCCTCGCCATGGGCTTCGGCCTCATCGTCGACAACTCCATCGTGGTCCTGGAGAACGTCTATCGACGGTGGCAGCGAGGGGAGCAGGCGGCCCAAGCCGCAGAAACCGGGGCACGCGAGGTGGTCCTGCCAATTCTGGCTTCGACCGCCACAACGCTCATCGTCTTCGTGCCGTTCGTGTATCTCCAGGGTGAGCTCCGGGTCTTCTACGTGCCGCTGGCGCTCGTCGTCGCGCTCACGCTTCTGGCGTCGTTGTTCGTGGCCTTCACCTTCATCCCGGCACTGGCGGCAAGGGCCCTCAACATGAGAAGAGGCAGCCCGGGGCGGCGCCACAGCGCCCTGCCGGCGTCAGACGTGTCGGTCGACCAGCGCCCGCTGTATATGCGCTTCTACGCCGACGTAGTCGCGTTCACCGTGCGGCACCCCTGGTTTGCGGTCCTGGTCACGGTAGGCGTCTTCGGGGGGTCGTATCATCTGTTCGATCGGTACGTGACCACCTGGACGGTGTGGGGAGGGGGGTTCGGGAGTCAGACCTACATTCAGGTGTACGTAACCCTCCCGCGCGGCTCCGACCTGGAGCGCACCGACGAGCTCGTGATGTTCTTCGAGGAGAAGCTGCTCGACCTTCCGCAGGTCGAGCAGTTCACCACGCAGGTGTGGCAGAACCGCGGGCAGATCCGCGTCACGTTCCCGGACTCTCTCGAGAACACGCAGATTCCGGTCGCCATCAAGGACCAGATGTTCGCCTACAGCCACACGTTCACGGGTGCCGAAGTCCGCGTGATGGGATTCGGGCCGTCCTTCTACGGGGGTGGCTCGAGTCCACCCAACTACGCGATCACCGTGCTCGGCTACAACTATCTGCGGGTGCGCGACATCGCCGAGGACGTAGGACGGCGGCTCAGCAGGTTGAGTCGGGTCCAGGACGTGGACACGAACGCGTCCGCCGGCCGGTTCGTAAGGGATCGGGCATCGGAATACGTGGTCTTCGTCGATCGGGTCAGGCTGGCGCAGCACGATCTCACGGTGAGCCAACTGGTCACCGCTCTTTCATCGGCCGTCGCGGGCAACGCCCAACTGGGCACCCTGAAGCTCGGCGGGGAAGAGGTGCAGTATCAGGTGAAGCTCGAGGAGAACGAGGATATGGACGTACTCGCACTCCGCGAAACGCTCATCGACACGCCGGACGGAAGACGCATCCGCCTCGGGGACGTGGTCCGCGTGGAATCGCGCGAGGTCCTGGCCCGCATCCGCCGCGAAGACCAGCAGTACGAGCGCACCGTGGCCTACGAGTTCCGGGGGCCGAGCAAGCTGGGGGACCTCTTCCACGAGCGGGTGATCGAAGCGACGCAGGTACCGCCCGGCTACACGGTGGAGAAGGGTGACAGCGGGTGGTGGATCGACGCCGAGCAACGCGGGCAGATATGGCTCGTCATCGCTGTCTCACTCCTTCTGGTGTACATGGTGACCGCGGCGCTGTTCGAATCGCTGCTGCAGCCGTTGTGCGTCATCCTCACGGTGCCGATGGCACTGATAGGCGTGTACCTCATCTTCTTCTATACGGGGGCCTCGTTCACGAGGGAGGCCTACATCGGCGTGATCATGATGTTCGGCATCGTGGTGAACAACGCGATTCTGTTGGTCGATCACGTGAACGGTGTCAGAAGACGTGATCCCACGCTCGAGGTAGACGAGGCCATCGTGCAGGGCACGCTGGAGCGAGTCCGCCCCATTCTCATGACCACTGCAACGACCGTGCTGGGCCTCCTGCCATTGGTGCTGTTCGGCGATGGCGCGGGCAGCAATATCTGGGATGCGCTCGCCCTCGTTCTCATTGGGGGACTGCTGTCCTCGACCCTCTTCGTGCTGACGATCACACCCGCGGTCTACGGTGTGTTGGAGAGAGCCAAGATCCGCGCTCAGGGCATGAAGGTGCCCGCGCCCGCCCTGGGCGCGATCGGGGGAGACTGAGCCCGACCCCCGTCGGGATCCTTCAGATTCGGGCCTGCAGCGTGTAGAGGTGGTGGTAGCGCCCCTCCCTGAGGATGAGGTCTTCGTGCCGGCCCTGTTCCACGATCCGGCCGTCCTCGATCACCAGGATGAGGTCGGCCCGCTGGATCGTCGAAAGCCTGTGCGCGATCACGAAGGTCGTTCGACTTCTCAGGAGGTCGTGCAGGCTCTGCTGGATGAGTGCTTCGCTCTCCGTGTCCAGACTCGAGGTCGCCTCGTCCAGCACGAGAACCCGCGGGTTCGCCAGGATCGCCCGGGCGATGGTCACCCTCTGGCGCTGTCCGCCGGAGAGCTTCACTCCCCGCTCTCCGATGATCGTGTCGAGTCCATCCGGGAAGCGGTCCGTGAATTCGAGCACGTGGCCCCGGAGGGCTGCCTCCTGGATTTCCTCCTCGCTGGCCGTTGCCCGGGCAAAGAGCAGGTTCTCGCGGATCGTCCCGTCGAAGAGAAAGTCGTTCTGCAGCACTAGCCCGAGTTGGTTGCGATAACTGGCCAACTGTACGTCGCGCAGATCGACTCCGTCGACCAGAACGCGGCCCTCGTCCGGGGTCAGGAACGTTGCGGCCAGGCTTGCGAGTGTCGTCTTTCCCGACCCGGAACTCCCCACCAGCGCGACCACCGTGCCTGGTCTCGCCTCGAAGGAGATCCCCTTCAGAACCGGCTTGTTCTCTTCGTACGAGAACCAGACGTCCTCGAATACGAAGTGTCCGTCTACCTGAGGCATGGCCACAGTGCGTCGGGGGTCATCGTCTTCACGCTGCCAGGAGAGCAGCTCCGAGGTGCGGTCGAGTCCGGCGAAGGCTTCCGTCATCTGGGTGCCGATGTTCGACATCTGCACGATCGGCGCGATCAGGAACCCCAGAAAGAGCGTGAACGAGAACAGGTCGCCCAGGGTCAGTTGCCCGAGGACGATCTGCCGGCCGCCGTAGCCCATGATCAGCACGCTGGCGGTTCCCATCAGGAAGGCGCCCAGACTGGTGATGCCACTGGAGGTTCTGAGCGTGGTCCGAACGTTCTCGAAGATGCGCAGCACGCCCGCCTCGAAGATCTCGGATTCCTTGTCCAGCGCGTGAAATCCCTTGATGACGCGAATCCCTCCGAGCGCCTCGGTCAGGCGCCCCGTCACCTGGGCACGGATGGCGCCGCGCTCCCGGAAAGCCGGCCTCAAGATGGAGAACGCACGCGTGGAGACGAGTCCGAACGCGACCAGCGGCACGACTGCAAGGAAGGTCATGAGCACATCGATGCGGACCAGGAAAGTCAACGCCACGATCGCGGTGACGCTGCCCCCCACCAGCTGCACGAGGCCGGTCCCCACGAGATTCCGGACGCCCTCGACGTCGTCCATGATGCGCGAGACCAGTTCCCCGCTTTTGGCGTTGTCGAAGAGCCTGACCGGCAGCTGGAGCACATGCCGCTGCACCTGTGCCCGGAGCTGGGCGATGAGGTGCTGCGCCTCGACGCTCAGAAGCATGGTCAGCGCGTAGGAGGTGGCGGCCTGGATGGTGATGGCCACGGCGACGAGGGCCAGAATCTTGTACAGGAGGCCCATGTCTCCGTTCGCGATGACATCATCGACCAGATACTTCGTCGATGCGGGCATCACGAGTCCGCTGAGCCGGTTCATCATGATCAGGCCGAGGCCCAGGGCGATGAGTTTGCGCCGCGGCCAGATGATTTCGGAGAACGCGTGGCGGAGGCTGGCTCCGGAGATTCGGGTATTCTTCGACATGCGTGGTGGGCTGATTGGGTCCGTCCGGCGACACACAAGACCGGGAAGATACAGGGAGCGGGTCGAATCTCCCAACCAAGCGCATGAATACCGCCGAGTGGACAAGTGCGTCACCTGCCGGGGACGAATGGGAGGTCGAACTTGGCCCGGCGGTGAGTGATTCTGCCCCGTTCTGCCATACTTGCCGGTGGCACGCCCCTTGCAAAGATTTTCCGAACAGGAACTTCTTGCATGGGGTGGAGACACGCATGAACAATCGCCTGAACGCCACACTGATTGTGCTCATTGCGGCGCTGTCCGTGTTCGCGGTGCCTAACGAGGTCCTGGGTCAGGGGGGTGAAGGCTACCTATTCCGGCAGCCGCGAGTCGCGATATCCGTACGGGCCGGCATGTCGCTCCCCAGGGCAAGCAGTGACCTGTTTACGTTCACGACCGAACAACTCACGGTCGAGAAGAGCGATTTCAGGGCGCCGGTCATCGAAGGCCGGGTGGCGGTCCGTCTCTCCGACCGGGTGGACGTCATGTTCACCGCGGGCGGTGGAACGAGCAATACGCGTTCGGAGATGCGGGAATGGGTTGGAACGGACGGCCTTCCCATCGAACAGACGACCACGTTCCGTACCGCCCACGTCACATTCGGAGCGAAGGCATATCTCATGGATCGGGGCCGCACCGTAGGGCGCTTCGCCTGGATCCCCTCGAAGTTCGCGCCGTATGTCGGTGCCGAGGGTGGCTGGATCATCCATGAATTCAGACAAGAAGGGGAGTTCGTCGACTTCGAGACGCTGGACATCTTCGAGGACGATTTCGTCAGCGACGGTTCTGCTCCGACCGTCCAGGCGGTCGCGGGTCTCGACATGACGATCAACAACCGTGTGATGCTCACGACCGAGGCTCGCTACGGGTGGGCCCGTGACGAACTGGGGCAGGACTTTGTAGATTTCGATAGGTTGGATCTCGCCGGGTTCCAAATCACTGCCGGCTTCACCGTGCGGTTCTAGAGGGAGAGCGGATATGAGCACTCATCGCAAGGCGCTTGGGCTTTCGGCCGCAATGGTCCTGGCCGCCGTGGTGTTGGCGGCGCCCGCTCAGGCCCAGACGGACGTGCGTTGGACTCCTTTCGTGGGCTGTTGGCAGCCGGCGGCGGGTTCCTCCGGCGACGGACTCCTCTGCTTCCGGCTCGCGGATGACGACATCGGTGTGGAGATGATCACCGTCGCCGAGGGCGAGATCGTCATGACGGAGTTGTTCCGGGCCGACGGTCGCGAGCAGCCCATCGAGCGTGAAGGCTGTGTGGGCAGTGAGAGAGCGGAGTTCTCGTCCGACAGCCGCCGCATATACACACGTTCGGAGTACACATGCGCCGCGGACGTGGCGCGGGAAGCCACCGGCATCATGTCCGTCGTTTCGCCCAGACAGTGGATCGACGTTCGCTCGGTAGGTGTTGAGGGCGAGCAGATGGCTTGGGTCCAGGTCTACGAGCTGGCGTCGCAAGCCGCCGTCGACGCGGCAGGCCTTTCGGACATCGGGGTCGACCTTGGCATGGCGATCCGCTCGACGCGCCTGTCCGCCTCCCGACCGATCGACTTCGACGACGTGTTGGACGCCGCGGATCATGTGCACGTCAAGGCTGTCGAGGCGTGGATCGCCGAGCGTGGGGATGCGTTCCATCTCACTGCGGAGGACCTCATTGTCCTGGACGATAGGGGCCTGGATCCGAATATCATCGACGTGATGGTGGCGGTGTCGAATCCCGGGTTCTTCTCGGTCGACCAGGGCGGTCAGGCCGAGGCTGCTCCGATGGGGGCCGGTGCCGGGGGCGTTATTCCCATGCGGTCGGCGTGGACGCGCTATCCGGGAGGGCGTTACTACGACGCCTTCTTCTTCGACCCGTTCTACTATGGCTACAGTTCGCGATATTCGTACGGTTACTCCCCGTGGGGCTACGGTGGCGGATACGGATGGTATGGCGGGTACGTGCAGACCCCCGTGATCGTACAACGGCAGACGCCGCAGAGCGGCGGCCGGGTCGTCAACGGCCGTGGGTATTCTCGCTCCGGTGGGAGCAGTGGGTCCTACAGCGGTAGCAGCGGGAGCAGGAGCAGCGGGAGTTCCAGCAGAGGCGCGACGGCCCGTTCCACGGGTTCCTCGACCTCAGCGGGATCTTCCTCGAGCGGTGGCACGAGCACGGGCAGGACCGCCACCCGGCGGGGCGGGGGCGGCTGATACCGCTGACGGGCTGGAATGGCTGAAGAGCTGCACGGAGGCGCCGGGCCCTTTGGGAGGGTTCGGCGCCTCTCGCTTTGGGGACCTCCAGGGCTGCCCCCGATGCCCACTTAGTGCTCTGCGCGGCTTGCGCTAACTTTCCGTGCTGAAGCGCCTCGACGTGAGGCACGGACCCACCTCCTCCCGAACTCCGTCCCATGGACGAATCCAAGGTTCCCAAGAGTCCTGGCTTGGACTTCATCCGTCAGATCGTGAAGTCCGATGTGGAAAGCGGCCGCTACGACGGCCGCGTCGTCACGCGCTTCCCACCTGAGCCCAACGGGCACCTGCACATCGGCCATGCGAAGTCGATCTGCCTGAACTTCGGCATCGCCGATGAATTCGGCGGGACGTGTCATCTCCGTTACGACGATACCAATCCGGAGACCGAAGAAGAGGCGTACGTCCTTGGGATGCAGGAGGACATTCGGTGGCTGGGCTTCGATTGGGGGGAGCACCTGTACTTCGCGTCGGACTACTTCGGGAGGATGTACGACTGTGCCGAGATCCTGATCGAGAAAGGCTTGGCGTACGTCGACTCTTCTTCGGATGAGGAGGTCCGACAGGCCCGCGGAAGCGTCACACAGCCGGGCACGCCCACGGCCTATCGCGACCGGAGCGTCGAGGAGAACCTCGACCTGTTCAGAAGGATGCGCGCCGGCGAGTTCCACGACGGCGCCCACGTCCTCCGTGCGAAGATCGACCTGGCGTCGCCGAACATGCTCATGCGCGATCCCGTTCTATACCGGATTCGGCACGCGCACCACTACAGGCAGGGCGACGACTGGTGCATCTACCCGCTCTACGACTATGCACATTGCCTTGAAGATGCCTTCGAGGACATCACGCACTCGGTGTGTACGCTGGAGTTCGAGAACAACCGTGAACTGTATGACTGGGTTCTCGACAGCGTCGGCTTCACCGAGCCGCGTACACATCAGTACGAGTTCAACCGACTCAATCTGGACTACACCGTGGTCTCCAAGCGGAAGCTCGGGCCCCTGGTGCGGTCCGGATACCTTCTCGGGTGGGACGACCCCAGAATTCACACGCTGGCAGGCCTCCGCCGCCGTGGCGTGCCGCCCGAGGCGGTGCGGGCCTTCTGCTCGGCGCTGGGGGTGGTCAAGTCCGATTCACGTGTGGATCCGGGCAAGTTGGAATTCGCTATCCGAGATGCGCTGAACCAGTCGGCTCCGCGGGTGATGGCGGTGCTCGACCCCCTGAAGGTCGTGCTCACGAACTACGCGTCCGATGATGGCGAGGAGTTGGAGGCGCCCTACTTCCCGCACGACGTGCCGCTCGAGGGGACCCGTGGGGTTCCGTTCTCAGCGGAACTCTACATCGAACGCGCCGACTTCTCCGAGGACCCGCCCAAGGGCTTCCGGCGGTTGGTACCGGGAGGGGAGGTCCGGCTGCGCTATGCATACGTCATCCGCTGCGACGAGGTGGTGAAGGACGATGCAGGACATGTCGTCGAGCTCAGATGCACGTATGATCCCGAGACCCGGGGAGGTAATACGCCGGACGGGCGAAAGGTGAAGGGGACGATTCAGTGGGTGTCGAGCGCGGACGCGCTGGATGCCGAGGTTCGGCTTACGGACCGGCTTTTCAGCGTACCGAATCCAGAGGACGTTCCCGAGGGGGAGGACTACTCCATCCATCTCAATCCCGACTCGCTCGTGGTCCTCGAGGGTGCCAAGGTCGAGCCGTCGGTCGGGGGGGACCCGTCGGATACGCGCTATCAGTTCGAGCGCAACGGATACTTCTGGCGGGACCCCGTGGACAGCAGCGCGGAGCGCCTCGTGTTCAACCGCATCGTCACCTTGAAGGATACCTGGGCTCGGCGCGTGGTCTCCGAGGCGCCCGACTCCGGGCCCCGCGTGGACGGCTCCGGAGGCCGGACTGATTCCAGGAAGGCGCCCACGGGCGGATCGGAAGGGGACAAGCCCAGGATCAGCGACGAGCGAGCAGGGAAGCGCCGCGCCGACCCGGAGCTCGCCGAGCGCATGACCCGCTACGTCGAAGAGCTCGGGCTTTCCACAGGGGACGCGGACGTACTGACGGGGTCACGCCGGGCGGCGGACTTCTTCGAGGCCGCTCTCGCCGAGCACCCGGATGCTCCCGGGGTGGCAGCATGGATCGTGAACGACCTACGCGGCGTGCTCGACGGCCGCTCTCTCGATGACCTTCCGTTCGGAGGAGCTCAACTCGGTAGGCTGGCCGCCATGGTCGCGGACGCGAGTGTCTCTCGCCGCGCCGGCAAGGACGTTCTCGCCGCGATGGCCACGGAAGGTGGCGACCCCGCCGATATCATCGATCGTCTGGGACTCGCCCAGGTGGCGGATGTGGGGGCCTTGGGCCCCATGGTCGACGGAGTCCTGGCAGCATGGCCCGAGAAGGTAGGCGAGTACCGCGCGGGAAGGAGAGCCCTGATGGGGCTGTTCGTCGGAGAAGTCATGAAGGCGACGGGTGGTGCGGCCGATCCGAAGGCAGTCCGCACCCTTCTGACTGAGCGGCTGGAGAGTGACACGTGACCATGCGGGTTCGATTTGCGCCGTCACCCACCGGGTATCTTCACGTCGGCGGGGCGCGGACCGCTCTGTTCAATTGGCTCCTGGCCAGAAAGAACGCGGGGGTCTTCGTTCTGCGGGTCGAGGATACCGACAGGGCCCGCTCGAGCGACGAGCACACTGCGGCGATCCTGCACGGTCTGACCTGGCTCGGTATCGATTGGGACGAGGGCCCCTACTTCCAGAGCGAAGGGGTCGAGCGCCACAGGCATGCGGCCCATCGCCTCCTGGACGGCGGTAAGGCTTACCGCGACTTCGCGGATCCCGGCGCCGTGAAGGCCGAGGCCGAGACCCGCGGCATGCACCCGAGCCGGGTGGCCCGGGAACAGGCAGATCGGCTCGGTATGGAAGAGTCCCAGAGGCGGGCTGACGCCGGAGAGCCGTTCGCGATTCGGTTCCGCGTGCCGGACGGCGAGACGCGGTTCACCGACCTGATCCACGGCGACATGCGCTTCGGGAACGACGACGTCGACGACCTCGTGATTCTTCGCAGTGACGGTACCCCGGTCTACAACCTCGCGGTGGTGTCGGATGATGCCGAGATGGGGATCACGCACGTCATCCGTGGCGACGATCATCTGTCCAACACGCCGAAGCAGGTGCTGCTCTACCGGGCACTCGGGTTCGATGAGCCCGTGTTCGGGCATGTGCCGTTGATTCTCGGCCCGGACGGCAAGCGACTGTCCAAGAGGCACGGGGCGACCGCGGTCGGCGACTACGAAGAGCAGGGGATCCTTCCCGAAGCGATGTTCAACTTTCTCGCCTTCCTTGGCTGGAATCCGGGCGACGAGCGGGAAGTGATGAAGCCGGCCGAGCTTATCACAGCCTTCACGCCGGAGCGAATTCTCAAGAAGAGCGCGGTGTTCGACCTCGAGAAGCTCTCCTGGCTCAACGGGAGACATCTCGCGGAGACCCCGACGGAACTCCTCCTGGAGCGCGTCCGGGGGCGTGTCAGGGCTGTCGAGGAGCACGACGAGGAGCGCATCCGCGACGACGCATGGATGTCGTCACTCGTCGACCTGCTCAAGGTACGGGCCCGGACGGTGGACGAACTGGCGTCCCAGGCGATTCCGTACGTCACCGACCGCTTTCCGTTCGATGAAAGGGCGGTGGCGAAGCACTGGGCAAAGGACCCGTCCGCGGCCGCTCAGCGCCTGGCCTCCCTGGGCGAGATCATGGAGGATATCGAATGGGCCGAGGGGCCGCTGGAGCAGCGGGTCCGCGAACTCGCCGAGGAGATGGGGATCGGTGCCGGAAAGCTGATTCACCCCCTCCGAGTGGCCCTGACCGGTCAGATGTCGAGCCCCGGAATCTTCGAGGTCATGGTGCTTCTGGGCCGGCGACGGTGTCGGACGCGGGTGGCAGCCGCGGTAGCCGAGACAGGGCTGACAGAATAAAAGGCTTTCTTGACACCGCTTCGATCGCCACATTAGGATACCCATCCCGCCACATGTTTCCCGCTGGATTCACTGTTGCGCAAAGGCTTTTCCTTGCCCCGGACTGACGCGAGTTCACACCGTGACCAGGCCGCCTCCACACGGCGGCAGGTTGACCCGCTCACCGAGATTGAGCGAAAGATCCTGGACTTCATGGTCCAGTATCTCCGGGCGAACACGTATCAGCCCTCGATCCGGGAGATCGGCGGTCGCTTCGGCATCAAGAGCACCAAGACGGTTTCCGAGCATCTGCAGGCACTGGCCGACAAGGGGTTCCTCGAGCGGGACCCGTCGCGCTCGAGGGGAGTCAAGATCCTCGGGGTCGACCTGAGTTCTCAGACCGTAGCGGTCCCCTGTTTCTCAGAGCTGCCGTCCGAAGACGGTGCGCTGAAGTCCGATGCTGCGGAGATGCACCTGTCCATCGACAAGAGACTGGCTGGCAGTGACGGTGTGTTCTTCGTCAGGGCCGGAGCCGGAGACCTGGCCGTTCTCGGGATCGAGGAAGGTGATTTCATCCTCGTCGAGCCCGCTGAACTGGCTCAGTTGGACGAGGGTGCCGTCGTGGTCGCGCGGACGGGCACCGGAGCGTGGTTCCATCGCCTCTTGAACAATGGTAGCGGCGTGGAACTGGAGAGCCTCAGGCCGGGTGGAGAGCGCACAGTCATCGCTGACCCTTCGAGCCTCTTCATGCTCGGGCGCGTGACGGCCTTCTACCGCCGCTTGGACGAGAGCGCCGGAGCCCTGAACCTGACGCAGCACTGATCTTCGGCGGTTCGTGCCGGACGCCACTCCCACTCCCGCTTCTGAGTTCAGCCCTCCCATCGCGGACGATGGCATGTGGATGGCTCGTGCCCTCGAACAGGCCCGTGCCGCGTGGGGCCGGGGAGAGGTTCCGGTCGGCGCGGTTCTGGTCAGAGGCGGGCGGCTGGTCGCAGAGGCTCACAACCTCACCGTCACCCGAGCGGACCCCACCGCGCACGCTGAGGTCGTGGCTCTGCGGGCGGCGGCTGCTCATCAGGGAGACTTCCGGCTGACCGACGTGACGCTGTACGTGACCCTCGAGCCGTGCGCGATGTGCAGTGGAGCCATCGTGCTGGCTCGGATCCCCCGCGTCGTGTACGGCGCCGCGGACCCGAAGGCGGGGATGGCCGGAACGCTGGGGAACCTGCTTCAGGACAGGCGACTCAACCATCGCTGTGAGGTCACCCCGGGCGTCCTCGCGGGCGGGTCCGCCGAGCTCCTCCAGGGCTTCTTCCGGGAACGGCGATGAGGGCGGCCGCGGTCGCGCTGATCGGCTCCCTCGCGGTCGCAGGGTGCTCCATGGTGGGGGCACCAGGCTCAGGCAGCGTGCTGGAGCCCTCGCCAGGCGAGGCCAGCGCCCGACCGCCGGCACGATCCGCAACGGAGTTCAATCTTCCTCGGGCTCTGTACCGATTCCCGGAGGTCCGCGGTGTGTGGGTAGTGCGCTCGACGCTCACGACTGAGGCCAGGGTCCGAAGCATGGTCTTGGCGGCTCATGAAGCGGGCTTCAACACGCTCATCCTGCAGGTACGTGGCCGAGGAGACGCGTTCTACGACTCGCGCCTCGAGCCCCGCTCGGAATCGGTCCAGGGCGGCCCTGCGTTCGACCCGCTCGCGCTCGCGATCGATGAAGCTCATGCCCGTGGCATGGCCGTCCACGCGTGGGTGAACACGCACCTGGTGTGGGGGTCCGGCGATGCGCCGGAGAGCCCCGCGCACCTCGTGAACGAGCACCCGGACTGGTTGGCTGTGCCGCGCGCTCTGGGCAGGGAACTCCGAGCGGTCGACCCTTTCGATCCAGCGTTCAGGGAGGCCCTGAGCCGCTATGCGTCCGACAATAGCGGGTCGGTAGAGGGGCTGTACTCCAGTCCCTCACACCCCGCCGTGCAGGAGCACGTGTATGACGTGTGGATGGATCTCGCGGAGCGATATGCGCTCGACGGCATCCATTTCGACTACATCCGATTCCCCAGCCAAGCCTATGATTACTCCGCAGGGGCGCTGGAGCGATTTCGCCGATGGGTGAGGCCCCGCATGTCCCGGGGAGGATGGCAGGAGCTCGACGAGGCCTACGCCGATGATCCGTATGCCTTCGCGGACGGCCTGCCCGGACCCTGGGATGACTACAGACGGTCACAGATCACCCAACTGGTCGAACGAATCTACGGTGGGATCAAGACCAGGAAGCCGGAGATGGTCGTGTCTGCTGCTGTGTTCGCGGACTCCGACGACGCCTACGAAAATCGCTTCCAGGACTGGAGAGGCTGGCTCGACCGGGGAATCATCGACGTGGCGGTTCCGATGGTGTACACGGCCGAGAATGAGCGCTTTCGAGGTCATGTGCAGGCTGCGGCGGCGTCCGCGGGCTTGCGTGAGCGGCTTTGGGCCGGGATCGGGGCCTACGTGAACACCGTCGATGGCACGCTCGCCAAGATCGACATCGCCCGGGGTGAGGGAGCAGGCGGCGTCATATTGTTCTCTTACGATTGGGCCGTGACAGAAGGGACTCCGGACGGCACGGCCTCCTACCTCGACCGCGTCGGCCGGGAGGCCTTCATCCGCCGGTGACCTCCTCCTGCGTCGGGCGTCAGCCGGATTCCGTTTCTGGCCGACCCAGCTTGGTCCCAACGAGCTTCAGGAACACGAAGAGAATGAGGATGCCGCTCCCGATCGCCACCCACGGGGGCAGGCCGTACGCCGTCCCGATGTCACCGACGAGCATCCCGATCCCTGCCACGAGGAGGGCGTAGGGAAGCTGCGTGCGCACGTGGTCCACGTGGTCGCACGCGGACGCGGTCGAAGACAGTACCGTGGTGTCCGAGATCGGGGAGCAATGGTCCCCAAAGATGGCGCCTGCCAGGACCGAACTCACGGACCCGAGCAGGACGTGCCAGCCGGTGGCGCCGGGCAGGATGCCGGACCCCCCGAGAGCCACGGTGAGGGGAATCACCAACGGCACGAGGATCGCCATGGTGCCCCATGAGGTGCCCGTCGCGAACGCCATCGCCGCAGAAGTCACGAAGACGATGACCGGGATCAGCTCCAGAGCCACGCGATCCGACAGGATCTGAGACAGGAACTCCGCCGTGCCGACCTCCTCCGTGACCTTTCCGAGGGACCACGCGAGGACGAGGATGATCATCGCGATCATCATGGCTCTCATGCCTCCCAGCCAGGCGTCGATCGACTCCTGAACGGTGAGAATCCGCTGGATGACCGAGAGCGCAATCGCCATGAGACACCCGGCCAGCGATCCCCAGAGCAGCGCGTTGAACGCTGCGGCGGCGCCGAAGACGTCCATGAGCGACCCGTCCGGCCCGACCGCGGCTCGCCCGGTCGTGTAGAGCCCGACGAGCACGACGAAGACCACCGTCAACACCGGAAGTCCCGCGTTCCACCACTTGTGCGTGGCGCCCTCCTTGGGCTCCATGAGGGTCGAAGAGGTGTCCGTGGCCAGTACGGCGCCTGTGCGGAACAGGCCTTCTCCCCTGGCCGCTCGCCTTTCCGCTGCCGCCATGGGGCCGAAGTCCGTGTCCATGTACGAGGTCAGGAACACGAAGGTCAGCGCCAGGATGGGGTAGAAGAGGTAGGGGATGGTCTGGATGAAGATCGAGAACGGGCTGAGCGCGAGGAGCACCTCTGCATTGGCCGGGTTCTGCTCGGCCGCGATGCGGAGACCGTCACCGATGAGACTGACCTCGTAGCCGACCCACGTGCTGATGGGGACCAGGGCCGCTACGGGGGCAGCTGTCGAGTCGACCAGGTAGGCCAGCTTTTCACGGGATATCTTCAGCCGGTCCGTGATGGGCCGCATGGTGTTTCCGACGATGAGCGTATTGGCGTAGTCGTCGAAGAAGATGGCCAGGCCGGCCGCCCAGGTCGCCAACTTCCCCCGTCTGGCACTCCGAGCGAAGGGCGCGACCGCTTCGACGATTCCGAGAGTGCCTCCGTTCCGGGCGATAATACCCACCATGCCGCCGAGCAGGAGGGAGAAGACGACGATCTGGGTGTGCCCGCCGTCGACGTCGCCGAGCGCCGGCACCACGAATTGATCGATGAGTCGCCACGTGCCGGCGACGGGGTTGAAGCCTGCCACCATGAGAGCTCCCAGCCAGACCCCTGCGAACAGCGCTGTGATGACCTCGCGGAACACCAGGGCCAGCAGGATCGCGAGAACGGGTGGCAACAAGGAGAACCAGGCCGGAATGAGCGTCGGGTGCACGGGCGCCTCCGCGCCTGCGATCGACACCTGGAGAGGGAGCTGTGCGCGCTCCGTGAGGATCATGTCGTCGGTATCCGAGGGGTCGTCTCCCGAGATCGTTCCCGAGGCGAGCAGCACTCCTTCGGCGTCCCTCACTTCATAGGGCGAGGGGCTGTCGTCCGCGCCCGAGAGCGTGAGATGGAAGGGCACCCCGTCGAGCACGACGGTCGGAGCACTCTCGACCCCCTGGGCTGCGGCGGCCATCGGAATCGAGAGGAGCGCGAAGATGGCGACCAGACGACTTGAAAAACGCATGACGGGGGAGCTCGGGTGAAGGGCTCTGAGACGCTCGAAAGGAGCGCTCATCATGGGTTGACAGGCATGGGATGACAAGCCTCACCCGAGTCGTTGACCCGCTCCTGTGGCAGGTCTAACTTCGGGCCGCCGAAGCGGACTTCCTTCTTCCCCAGGGCCATGACCGCTGACCGAATCGCAGTGATGGACGATCCCGCCGTGCGCAGAGCCATCGCCCGCATGGCGCGAGAGCTCGTGGAGCACAACGGGGGCACCGACAACCTCGTCCTCATGGGAGTTCACCGCAGGGGCACCCAGATCGCAGATCTCATTCGAGCTGAGATCGAGGATGCCGAGGCTGTTGTCGTGCCGAGTGGCTCGATCGACATCACGCTCTACCGGGACGACCTGCTCGCCATCGGGCCCCGCCCCGTCGTAGGGGCTTCCGAACTCCCTGCCGACGGCCTCGACGACGCCTCCGTGGTGCTTGTGGATGATGTCCTCTTCACGGGGAGGACGACCCGGGCCGCGATGAATGAACTCATGGCGTGGGGACGGCCGTCGCAGATCCACCTGTGCGTGCTCGTAGACCGTGGTGGGAGAGAACTTCCGATTCACGCCGACGTGGTCGGACGTGTCTTGGAGACGATCGGGGAGAATCAGACGGTGGAGGTGCTCGTTCCCGAGCTGGACGGACGACTGGGCGTGGATTTTGTGAACCTCACGCGGGAGGCGTCGTGAATTCGTCAGTCGCTCCGCTGGGAAAGGACCTCGTCGGCCTCGAGCCGCTCTCTAAGGAACAGATCGTCTCCATCCTGGACACGGCTGAGCCGTTCAAGGAAATCTCGGAGCGGACGATCAAGAAGGTTCCGGTACTCCGGGGAAAGACGATCGTAAACCTCTTCTTCGAGGCTTCGACACGCACGCGTGTCTCTTTCGAGTTCGCAGAAAAGCGACTGAGTGCCGACACGGTTAATATTTCGGCGAGTGGCTCGAGCGTGGTGAAGGGCGAGACACTCGTCGATACCGCAAAGAACCTCGAAGCCATGCGGATCGACATGGTCGTGATGCGGCACGGTGCGTCGGGAGCGGCGAAGTTTCTGGCTGACCGCATTCCATCGAACGTCGTCAATGCGGGCGATGGCTCTCACGAGCATCCTACCCAGGGATTGCTCGACCTTCTCACGATCCGCGACCACAGAGGACCCATCGAGGGGCTGAAGGTGTGCATCGTGGGTGACGTCGTGCATTCGAGAGTCGCGCGTTCGAATATCTACGGTCTGTTGGCGATGGGCGCCGAGGTTGCCGTATGCGGCCCGGCGACCCTGTGCCCCGCCAGTTTCAAGGATTTGGGGGTCACCGTCTTCCCACGGGTCGAGGAGGCCATCCAGTGGGCGGACGTGCTGAACGTGCTGAGACTCCAGTTGGAACGGATGCAGGCCGGGTTCGTGCCGAGCCTGCGCGAGTACAACCGCATCTGGGGAATCAGTTCGGAGCGGTTGGCCCGCGCCCCCAAGGACATTCTCATCCTGCACCCGGGTCCGATGAATCGAGGGGTAGAGATCGACTCGGACGTGGCCGACGGTGAGCACTCGGTGATTCTCAACCAGGTCACCAACGGAGTCGCCGTGCGCATGGCCGCTCTCTACCTGCTGGCCGGAGGGCGCCCCGACACCGCCGAGGCCGCGAAGGGAGGAGGACAGGCATGAGCGAGACCATCCTCCTCAAGGGCGGGCGGGTCATCGATCCCAGCCAGGATCTGGACGGGCCTCTGGATGTGCTCCTGGCCGACGGTCGAGTGGCCGAGATCGGCGGCGCACTCGAGGCGTCCGCAACTGCCCGGGTCATCGATTGTTCGGGCCTGGTCGTAACTCCCGGTCTGATCGATGTGCACGTGCACCTGCGTGAGCCGGGCGAAGAGCACAAGGAGACCATCTCGTCCGGCGCCCGCTCGGCCGCGGCGGGTGGGTTCACCGCCATATGCGCGATGCCGAATACCACCCCGCCCATCGACGATCCTGCGGTCGTGGGCTTCGTCGTGGCCCAGGGGAGGCGCGCCGGAGGCGCCCGTGTCTACCCGACGGGGTGCATCTCGGCCGGGCGGGAGGGAGAGCGCCTGGCCCTGATCGGCGAGATGGTCGAGGCTGGGGCCGTGGCCGTGACCGATGACGGCAGCCCCGTCATGAACGCCGGACTCATGCGGCTTGCGCTCCTCTACACACAGGCTTTCGGGATTCCGGTCGCAGATCATCCGGAGGACATCACCCTCTCCGGCTCCGGGGTGATGAACGCAGGCCTGGTGGCGACCAGGCTGGGCCTGCCCGGGAAACCCAACGCGGCGGAGGATTCCCATATCGCCCGAGACCTGATGCTCGCCGAGCTCACCGGCGGGCACATTCACCTGCAGCATTGCTCGACGCGATTCGGTGTCGAGTTGATCCGTCAGGCGAAGGCCCGGGGAGTCAGGGTCACCGCCGAGGCGTCACCGCATCACCTCATTCTCACCGAGGAAGCGGTCGAGGGCTACCGGACCGAGGCCAAGATGAACCCGCCACTGCGTACCGCCGAGGACAGGGACGCCGTCCGGGCAGGACTTTCTGACGGCACCCTCGACGTGATCGCCACCGACCACGCACCCCACCACTACGACGAGAAGGAGGCCGCCTTCGCTGACGCCCCGAACGGAATCGTCGGCTTGGAAACGGCTCTCGGACTTGTCCTGACCCACGTGGTGGGGGAGGGAGTGATCGACTTGCCGACGATGGTCGAGCGCATGAGCTGCCAGCCGGCCCGGGCGTTCAAACTCCCCGGCGGCACGCTTGCGGTGGGCAGCCTCGCCGACGTGACCGTTTTCGACCCCGAGGCGGTTTGGACGGTAGACCCCAAGGTCTTCGTGTCCAAGAGCAGAAACACGCCCTTCACCGGGTGGGAACTGAGGGGAAGGCCTCGTTACACGGTCGTCGACGGCCGCGTCGTCTGGGAAGGCTGACGAGGTTCCCGCTCACGGGAGGCAGAAACAGAGAGACCCGGGCCGGCTTCACGCCGACCCGGGTCTCCTAGCTTGTCAGAGGCGGCCGCGTCAGGAAGCCAGGCCGTTCACGTGCCTCTGAAGCTGGCTCTTCACCCGAGCGACCCGATTGGGGTGAAAGAGACGACGCGTGGCGGCGCGATCGAGCACAGCGACGGCGGCGCGAAGCTGAGCCTGTCCGTCCTCGACCGTGGTCGTGGCGCGCACGCGCTTGATGGCCGTCCGGATACTGGACCGCTCGGACCGGTTCTTCGTCCGGGCCGTGGCGCTCAGGGTCATCCGCTTCTTGGCACTCTTGATGTTCGGCATGCGTCCCTCGGGGCGCTTTGGTCATTCCAACTGTGTCGAGCCAACAAAGCTAGAAACGACAGGCGTCGGGATCAATGGGTGCCGAGGACTCCGCACCCAGGGGCGTGGAGGGCTTGGGCCGCTGCCTGCAGGCGCGCTACCGTCGCCGGAGGCCCCCACCGAGAGGGCAGCCGGGCGGCTGGAGGGCAGAGGCCGACGTGAGGCCCAGGGGTTGGTCTGGCGGCCCGGCTGTCAACTCCTAGACCCGCCCCATCCCGGGTGCGTACCTTGTCGCGTCCTCCTTTACTCCTGCGCCACCTGAATGGAAGCTGTTCTTCTCGTAGCCGTCCTGATCTTCTCGGTCGTCGTTCACGAGGTCGCTCACGCATGGCAGGCCCGACGCGAGGGTGACGACACGGCCGACCGTTTGGGGCGGATTACCCTGAACCCCGTTCCCCATCTGGATCTGGTGGGCTCCCTCATCGTGCCCCTGATGCTCCACTTCAGCGGCAGTGGGTTCCTGTTCGGCTGGGCCAAACCGGTGCCGGTCAATCCCGCGAACTTCAGGGACTTCAAGTGGGGAGACATCCGTGTCTCGATGGCCGGGATCGTGTCGAATCTGATCCTGGCGGTCTTGGCGACCCTGGCCGGTGCGGTGATCTTCAAAGCTCGTGCGATCATGGGCCCCCTCGGCCTCATTGGCGATTCTCTCGCCCAGATGGCCGTCTACGGCATTCTCATCAATCTCGTGCTGGCCTTCTTCAACCTCATCCCGATCCCGCCGCTCGATGGTTCGCACGTGCTGTTTCATTTCCTGCCGAGGCCCTTGGCTCTGCGGTATCGGGAAATGGGCCGGTACGGGCTCGTCATCATGATGGGTCTGCTGTTCTTCGTGCCAGGCCTGTTCCGGGTTCTCCTGTGGCCGGTGAGCTTCCTGATGGGGGTTGCCGACAGCTTCATCCGCCTATGGATCTGACCGTCGTCGAGGGATCGGAGCAGCGAGACGGGTTCTTCCTCGTCGAGATCGATCCGTTCCAGGGCCCGCTGGATCTGCTGCTACACCTGATCCGGACCCAGGACATCGATGTCTTCGACATTCCCATCTCGAAGATCACCCAGCAGTTTCTCGACGCGATCAGTGCCTTCGATTCCAGTGACCTCGACGGTGCGGGTGAATTCCTGGAGATGGCGGCGACGTTGGTGCGCATCAAGGCACAGATGCTGCTGCCGCGATCGGCGGAAGACGAGGACGAGGACCCCCGGGCCGAACTGGTCAGGCGTCTCCTCGAGTACGAGCAGATTCGCGAAATCAGCCAGCGCCTGACGGCGGCGGAGGCTGACCGAGCCCGCCGCTTCGGAAAGGGCTATGTACCTCCTCGGCCCAAGCGTGCCCTCCACGACACGCCTCTCGAAACGACGTGGGACGAAGTGTTCGACGCTGCGCTCGCGGTCGATATGCCGGTTCCGAGGGAGGGCCGTCACAGGGTGACTACCCGTACCGTGGCGATGGAAGACAAGATCGTGCTCATTCTCGATCGGCTGCGCGAGTCCAGCCGGGTGGAATTCAGTCATCTCGTTAGAGAATTCCAGGACAAGATGCACGGTGTGATGACCTTCCTGGCAGGCCTTGAACTGACACGACGCCGGATGTTGTTGCTGCGGCAGACCCGTCCCTTCCAGGAACTTTGGATATACAGGAGGGACGACGACCCATATCCGACTCAGGAAGTCGACCTCTCCGACGACGAGAACGACACGCACGACCAGTCCGAAGACACAGACACCGCCCAGCAAGGAGCGGACGCGTGAACGCGCATCAGATTGTCGAGGCTGTGTTGTTCGCCTCGGATGCCCCCCTTACGGCCGACGAGATCGCACGGGCCGACGAAAGCCTGGACGAGGACAAGGTCCAGGAGGCGATCGACTTTCTTCAGGCGGAGTACGCCGACGCTGAGCGTTCCTTCCAGATCATGGAGATCGCCGAGGGCTACCAGATCATCACGCGGGCCGAGTTCGCACCGTATCTGGAGCGATTCGACAACGTGCCCAGGCCTTCGCGCCTGTCGGGACCGGCCCTGGAGACGCTTGCGATCCTCGCGTACCGTCAGCCTCTGGGACGGGTCGAGATCGAATACATCCGAGGAGTGGGGGCCTCGGGGGTCATGCGCACACTGCAGGAACGTCAGCTCATCGAGGTGGTGGGTCGGGCGGAAGGTCTGGGGCGACCGCTCCTGTACGGAACCACACGGCACTTCCTGGAACATTTCGGCTTCCGATCGCTCGAGGATCTTCCGAGGCCGGAAGAACTGCCGGTGATTCTGCGAGAGCGAATTCCGCTCGACAGGCCGGACGAGGAGGCAGAGCCTCCGAAGGAAGCTCCGCAGGCTGAACTCGAGCTCGGGGAGGGGGCCCAGGCAGCCGAAGATACCGACGCCGCTGAAGGCCATGGGGTCGAAGGGGTGTCGGGACCTATGGAGGGCAGTCCCGAGGAGCAGAGCGACGATCGAGGTGACGCCGTTGCTCCGGACGCCGGACCCGAGCCGGGCGTCGGTACTCGGGACGACTCTGATTTCGTGAGCGGTGAGGGGGCGGAAGGTACCGCCGAGGGCACGCCCGAAGAGACCGCCATGGTTGCCGAGTCCGGAGAGGACGACGAGAATCGGGCGGAACTCCCGGATGGGCCAGTTCCGGGGTCCGGCACTCCCGACCTGAACTGAAGTCGCCAGGTGACTGAAGGAATCCGACTGCAGAAGTTCCTCTCCAGGGCTGGCCGTGCCTCCCGCCGGGAGGCCGAGACGCTCATCGGAGCGGGCCGGGTCGCAGTCAACGGCGTGGTAGTGACGGAGTTGGGTACGCGGGTGGTTCCGGGACTGGACACAGTGGAGTTGGACGGTACGCCGGCCGTTTTGTCAGAGATCAGATGGCTGGCCTACCACAAGCCGGCGGGCGTCCTGACCACGAGACGTGATCCCCACGGGGGGCGTACCGTGTACGACGAACTTCCTCCGGACGCGGCGGAGCTTCGTTACGTAGGAAGACTGGACCGGGACACGACCGGACTGCTGCTGCTGACGAACGACGGCGATGTGGCCAACGCGCTCCTGCACCCGAGCGGAGAGGTCGAACGTGAGTATCGGGCGATGGTGGTCGGCGAGCCGGACCGTGGGACGCTCCGCCGGCTCATGGCCGGAATCGAGTTGGAGGATGGGCCGGCGCGCGCGAGCCATGCCTGGGTCGAACGGGGAGAGGGATCCTGGTCGATCGTGGGGGTGGTGGTCACGGAGGGGCGGAAGCGCGAAGTTCGGCGCATGTTGGAGACCGTGGAGCATCCGGCGCGCGAACTGGTCCGGGTGCGATTTGGACCGATCGAATTGGGCGACCTGGCCGTTGGAGCCTGGCGCCCATTGACCGAAAACGAGTGCGGCCGGCTCAAGACCCGATCCGGGGTCGGCGACAGCTGAGGAAGACTCATATGGACCTGCGTGACAAGACGGTCTTGATCCTGGGGGGTGCCGGGCTTGTGGGCATCGCGGTTGGTCGGCGAGCCCTCGACGGAAGGCCTGCCCGTATCGTACTCGGCTCACTCCAGCGGGCTGAGGCGGAAGAGGCTTGCGAGATGTTGCGGGCCGAGCCCAAGGCCGAAGGCGTGCAGATCGTGCCGGCCTGGGGTGATCTCTTCCTTCCGAAGGAGATGGGAGAGCTCGACCGTGGGTCGATCATGGCAGACGAAGCCATGCGCGGCCTGATGCTCGACGACATGTACGGCGCGTTGACGGACGAGGTCTTTCACCGGTCGACACTCGGCACGCTCCTGCTGGACGTCGATCCGGATGCGATCGTCGATTGCATCAACACTGCGGGTGTGCTCGCGTACCAGAATGTGTTCGGTTCGGCAGCGCTCCTGAGGGCGCAGGCCCGGGCAGGGGAGGCCGATATTGCTGCGGTGGAGCAGCACCTGGCGACGCTGTACCTGCCCCAGCTGATCCGGCACACGCAGATTCTCCTCGAGGGGATGAAGCGCGTCGGTACCGATGTCTACGTGAAGGTCGGCACGGTGGGAACTGGCGGAATGGGCCTGAACATTCCCTTCACCCACTCCGAGGAGCGTCCATCGCGAATGCTGCTCGCGAAGTCCTCGCTGGCCGGGGCGCAGACGCTGCTCCTCTACCTGATGGCGAGAACTCCGGACGCTCCTGCAATCAAGGAAGTGAAGCCCACCGCCGCGATTTCGTGGAAGTCGATCGGGCGGGGACCGATCGTGCGGGGAGGGCAGCCCATACTTCGGGCGGACTCGACGCGCGCGCTCCGCTTGGATGAGGCATTCACTGCACCGGACGACGCGTATACGGTGCTCGATGAGGTCTTGGAGGGAGTCTACCTGGACGCGGGCGAGAACGGTGTGTTCACACTGGGCGAGTTCGAAACCCTCACGGCTCTCGGCCTGATGGAGTTCGTGACTCCCGAGGAGATCGCAGAGAACGTGGTTCGTGAGATCCAGGCGCACCCGACCGGAATGGACGTCGTGTCGGCGCTCGATGCCGCGAGCATGGGCCCGACCTACAGGGCCGGCGTGCTCCGGTCTGCGGCCATCGGGCGGATGGAAGAACTGGAAGCCGAGGCGGGAGTCTCGTCGGTGGCGTTCGAGATGCTCGGACCTCCGCGGCTTTCAAAGCTTCTGTTCGAGGGTGCCATCCTCGAGCGCCTGTACGGAACAATGGAGGCCGCTCGGGCACTGGACCCCGATGAAACGGCGAGTCGGGCGGAGGCGCTGATCCGCGAAGACGCAGACCTGCGCCAGCGCGTAATCTCCATCGGGCTTCCCATCCTGCTCCCGGACGGAGAGCACATCCTTCGGGGCCCGGACGTGAAGGTCGCGCCCGACACGGAGGAGCCACTCGACGATCAGCGCCTGATCGATCGGGGATGGGTCGATCTGCGAGCCGAGAACTGGGTGGTATGGAAGGGGAGGGTGGAAGCGCTCTCCGTCGAGTTGGAGAACAGGCCACCGCTGGATGCTGGATCCATGGGCGACCACGAGTATGGCGCGGGGGATGGCTTCGGCAAGATCCGACCGGGACGGCTCGTTGCGTGGATCTTTCGTCGCGAGGAAGGCGGAGAGCGCCTCAAGCGATAGCGAGGCGGTGGGTAAGGGCGGACCTCTCAGGTCGAGTCTCCCCCCCATCCCTCTTCTCCGACCAGCGGCACGAATCGGCAAGCCAGCATCGTCTCCGTCACGAATTCCGACCCGTGTCGGACGACGCGCTTCACGCGCTGCAGATTGCGGTCCCCCACGGGCGCTACGAGACGACCCCCGTCTGGGCAAAGCTGCTCGAGCAGAGACGAAGGCGTCGAAGGTGCACCGGCGGTCACGATGATGGCTTGGAAGGGTGCTTCCTCCGGCCACCCGGTGGAGCCATCGCCAGTTCGCACGCGGACGTTCGCGAAATGCAGTTCCGTGAGGAGCTGGCGTGCTGTGAGCGCCAGTGACTCGATGCGCTCCACGCTGAAGACCTCCTCCGCGAGAGTCGCCAGGATCGCGCACTGGTATCCGCTCCCCGTGCCCACCTCCAACACTCGCTCGGGTCCGAGCAGCCCGAGTGCCTCGGTCATCACGCCCACCATGTAGGGTTGTGATATGGTCTGGCCTTCGCCGATGGAGAGGGCGTGGTCGCTGTAGGCGTATGGGGCGAGACCCGGGGGAACGAAGCGGTGGCGGGGAACTCGCCTCAGCGCGTCGAGCACCCTGCTGTCGGTGACTCCGCGGGCGCGGATCTGTCGATCTACCATGCGAGCCCGTAGGCGGGCTCTCGTCGCATCGCTCATGGACCCAGGTCGGTGGAGGCTGCTCTTTCCGCGGCCTCGGGTGTTACCTAAGGTAGCCCCTACCAAAACCCGATCCCAGGCGCACGGCCATGGTAGAACTGCCTAATCTCACGGTCATCGACCATCCGCTCATCCGGCACAAGCTCGGCCTCCTGCGGGCAGAATCGACACCCAAGAAGCTCTTCCGGGAATTGGTCGACGAGATCACCATGCTCATGGCCTACGAGGTCACGCGAGAGCTCGACGAGGAGGAGATCCGGATCCGGACCCCCCTGGAGGAGATGGTCGCGCACCGTATCACGGGCAAGAAGATCGTGATCGTGCCGGTGCTGCGGGCGGGCCTGGGAATGGTCAGCGGGGTGCTCAGGCTGCTCCCCTTCGCCCGGGTTGGTCACGTAGGCATCAGGCGGGACGAGGAATCCCTGGAGCCCCTCGAGTACTACTTCAACGTGCCGCCCCAGTCCGAGGTCCGTCGCTTCATCGTCGTGGACCCCATGCTCGCGACCGGAGGCTCTGCCGCTGCCGCGATCGCGGGTTTGAAGGACCGGGGGGCCGAGCACATCACGTTGATGTGCCTGGTCGCGGCTCCCGAGGGGGTGCAGGGGCTGACCCGGGCACACCCCGATGTGCCGATTCTGGCGGCGGCGCTGGATCGGGAACTGAACGAGGTCGGCTACATCTTGCCGGGGCTCGGAGATGCGGGTGACCGTCTGTTCGGCACGACCTGAGAGGGGTCCGCAGTCGGTCCGGGAGCCCCTGGGCGGTGGGTCGGGCTAGTGGTGGTAGCTCCTGCGCCGTTTCCAGGTTTCCGGATGGAAGAGCAGCAGGACGGTGTAGATCTCGAGCCGGCCCACGAGCATGAAAAAGCTCAGCACGGCTAGCGCCGGGTCCGACATCCAACCGTAGTTGTCGATGGCGCCGACTCCCCCGAAACCGGGTCCCACGTTGCCCATGGTGGCGATGCTCGCGCCAATGGCCGTCATGAGATCCATTCCCATCAGCCCCATCACGATCGCGCCGGCCAAGCAGAGCAGCAGGTAGAGAATGACAAAGCCGACGACGTTCGCCAGCACCTCCTCTCGGACCGGCTTGGTGCCGACTCTCGTCAGGAGTATGGCCTTCGGGTGGAGATGACGTCGTAGCTCGTTGCCCGTCTGTTTGAGGAGCAGCAGCACGCGCATGGCCTTGATGCCACCTCCCGTGGACCCAGCCATGCCCCCCACGAAGAACAGGGCGAAGAGGACCAGCTGTGCGCCTGGCACCCAGGCTTCATAGTCGACGCTCACGAAACCGGTGGTCGTGATGATCGAGACCGCCTGGAACGCGGCGTCCCGGACCACTTCTTCGGCGCCCGCACCCGTGCCGGCGTACCCACCTCCCAGGAGGTTGACCACCGCGATGGATGCGGATGCACACAGCACCACGTATGTGAAGAACCTCCACTCCTGATCTCTGAAGAAGACGAACGAGCCGCTGACCGCCCGGAAGTGCAGCGTGAAGTTGATGCCCGCCAGGTACATGAAGACGATGGTCACCCAATGGATGTAGGGTGAGTCGAAGGCGCCCAGGGAGGCGTTCCTGGTGCTGAATCCACCGGTGGCCATCGTCGCGAAGCTGTGGTTCACGGCGTCGAACAGACTCATCCCGCCCAGCTTGTAGAGCACCGTCTCGGCCGCCGTCAGGCCGACGTACACCAGCCAAAGCAGCTTTGCCGTTTGTCTGATCCGTGGCCTGAGCCGTTCAGGTGTGGGGCCGGGCACTTCCGCCTTGAAGAGCTGCATCCCGCCGACACCGAGGAACGGTAGCACGGCGATCACGAGCACGATGATCCCCATGCCCCCGAGCCAATGCGTCAGCGATCGCCAGAAGAGGATGCCGTGCGGCAGCGATTCGACTTCGGAGAAGACCGTGGCACCCGTCGTCGTAAAGCCGGACATGGCTTCGAACAGGGCCGCCACTGGTGATGTGATCGTGCCTGTGAGCAGGTAGGGGAGGGAGCCGAAGAAAGCCGTGGCCGCCCAGGCCAAAGTCACGATTGCGAAGCCTTCACGTATCGTGACGTCCGCCTTGAAGCGGGTGTGGAGGTAGATCGTGCCGCCTACGGCGAGCGTGATTGCAGCGGAGGCGAAGAACCCGAACGCATCTCCGTCTCCATACCCGATGGCCACGCCTCCTGCGGCGAGCATCGAAAGGGCGACGAAGACCTGCAGCAAGCCCACGACGTTGGCGACATGGCGCAATGACATCAGTCGAAGAGTTTGGCGACCTCGGGGATCGCCGACGGGATCGCGAAGACTATGACCTCGTCTCCGGCCCGGATCACGTCGTCCCCGCGGGGGATGATGACCTCCTGCTCCCGGATGATCGTGCCCACGATCCCGTCCCGCGGGAACTTGATGTCCTTGAGAGCATTTCCTACAACGGGTGTGTTCGCATTGACCTGGAATTCGATCGCTTCGGCGTCAATTCCGGAGAGGCTCGCCAGCGTCATCACTCGCCCGCGCCTCACGTAGCGAAGGATGGCGTTCACCGTCGAGAGCCGCGGCGACACGGCGGCGTCGATGCCGACTTTAGGCACCAGCCTCAGATACTCGAACTTGTGGATCAGGCTAACCACCTTCCGCGCGCCCACGGACTTGGCCAAGAGGCTCGACAGGAGATTGGTTTCGTCATTGCCGGTCGCGGATACGTACCCGTCGATACCGCTGACTCCCTCCATCTCCAACAGCTCCAGGTCGGTCGCGTCGGCGTGGAGTACGAGCGACTTGGGCAGCCGCTCGGCCAACTCCAGACAGCGGCGACGGTCCCGATCGAGGATCGTGCACTCGACGCCATGGTCTTCGAGCAACTCTCCCAGATAGAGCGCCTCGTCGCTGCCTCCCGCCATCATCACGCGGCGCAGCTGGAAGCGGTCGTGTCCCGCCAGGGGCGGAATGCCCTGGATCTCTGCGGTCGGTGCGACTATGTAGATCTGGTCGTCCTCGAGGATGACGTCGCCACCCTTCGGAACGAAGGTCTCTCCCCGGCGGACGATCGCAGCGATGACGTAGTGGAACTCCGGCAACTGCTCACCGAGCTCGGCGAGAGTTCGGCCGAGAACCGGGGCTCCACGCTGGACCCGGAGACCGATCAGTTGTACGCGCCCCTCGGCGAACTGGGCCACATCGGTCGCGGCCGCGCTCTGGAGGAGCTGGTAGGTCTCCCAAGCACACTCCCGCTCCGGGTTGACCATGAGGTCGATCCCCATCTGCTCGCGGGAGAGCACGCTTCCACGTCGGTAGTATTCGGGGTTCGAAATCCGGGCCATCGTGTACTCGACGCCGAGCCTCTTGGCTGCCAGGCAGGCGATGAGGTTGACCTCGTCCTTGCTCGTCACCGCGAGAAGCATGCGGGCTCCGCGCACGCCGGCTTCTTCGAGTGCGGAGATCGACGCCCCGTTTCCCACCACCGTGAGCACATCCAGGTGCTGGGAAGCATTGTCCGCACGCTCCGGGTCGGCTTCCACCAGGATCACATCCTGGTGCTCTTCCGACAGGCGCTGAGCAAGGTGGAATCCGACTTGACCCGCGCCGACCACGATGACTTTCATCCAGACCCTCTCCGAGTGCCGCTGAGCCACTCGACGGAGTGGCGGATGGACGGCCGGCTTGAAAGTAGCGCCACCTGCGGGAAGATCCAGTAGAGTGGGGTATGCCGGAGTGTCGCCGCGGCGAGCATTCACTATCTTCTGCCCGTCGGGCCCGTAGCTCAGTGGTTAGAGCAGTGGACTCATAATCCATCGGTCGCAGGTTCGAATCCTGCCGGGCCCACTTCAGCCGCGACGAAGGGTACGCCTGCCCCCGCTATCGATCGGCAGCAGCTGTCACCGGGCGC
>JBDHIL010000008.1:0-1395 GCA_039587465.1 Gemmatimonadota bacterium
GGAGCGCGAGGTTATAGAGTCGCACGTGCTCAAGGGAGTAGAACTCCTGGAGGGCCTCGCATCCTACCCCAAGGCGATCCTCGACGGGGTTCGACATCACCACGAGCGGATGGATGGCTCTGGGTATCCGGATCGGCTCCAAGGAGACCGTATCCCACTGATCGCCCGCATTATCAACGTATGTGACGCCATTGACGCGATGCTCTCGGACCGCCCCTATCGATCCGCGTTGACGGTTGAGCAGGTTCACGCTGAGTTGGTCCGGTGCGCTGGACGGCACTTCGATGTGGGCATCGTCTCGCTGGTGGCAGGGTCAGATATCCTAGAGCAGCACGCCCAAGAGGTACAGGCGATTCCCGGTGAGCTTGTCGACCGATTCGTCGTTGAGCCTGTTTCAGATCCGGGCCCGCGTTGGGCAGCGAGTCGGGCAGTGCGAGGTGCCAGCGAAAGGGTTGCCGGGTAGCGGAGCTATGCCTTTCGTGGGGCTAGCGTTCTTGCTTGAAGTACCCTCGCGCCGAGGCCAAGACGCTCTGCTTCAGGAAGCACCTCGAGCGCGATCGCCGCTGAGTGTGCCTGAGCGATTGGTCTGATGATCCGAGCACGCTCGAGTCCTAACTTGACCCAGACTGTCTGGAAGCGCCCCCAGATGTTGTCCATGATGGAGCTCAGATACTCGTCCGCTTCAGCCGCGCGGCCACTCTTCTCCAGCATCCTACCGCGAAACATGGCGATCAATGTCGGGTCGTGGCTCCAGAACTGAGGGTCGGACGGAAGCCGAACAGCGGCTTCCCGGGCTTGTCGTCGTGCACCCCTTCCTAGGGAGGCCAACCCGAGCCCTGCCAGCCCGATCCCGACTAGCTTGGACGTCGGGTGTTCCCTTAGCACATGAAGAGTCTCTTCAAAGACCCTGGTCGCCTCCTCGTAGTCCGCTCGGTCTAGGAGTGCCTCCCCTTGATTCACCAGCACCAGGGCATGGTCCTTCGGAAGACCTGCTCCCTTGATGACCTCTGCGGCGTCGGCGAACTCAATCAGAGCCTCGTCGTGATCCCCACATTCAAGAAGCCAGACACCCCTGTTCAGCCTCAGGTGGAAATGGGACAGCAGATGACCCACCCTGCTGGCGGTGTTCAGCGCAGTCGCCGTCAGGCCCATTCCGTCGAGGATTCCGAACTCCCCGCTGTGGATCATGGACATTGCCAATCGGTTCACCGCAGTCAATGCAAGGCGTACCTCGCCAGTCTGCTCTGCCAAAGCAACGGCTTCCTGGGCGGCCGACAGGCCCGCATGCTGAGCCGAATAGTAGTTGCTACCCGCTAAGATGCAGAGCGCTGAACAGCGAGCCCCAGCGTCCAGGGACCTCGTCAGGTATTGCTGCGCGTCGGCCAGCGCTGCGCG
>JBDHIL010000008.1:1407-134603 GCA_039587465.1 Gemmatimonadota bacterium
GCATCCGATGCTAGGTGCAACTCTACATCCAGCGCATCACACACGACGCCGTGAAGGCCCAGGGACGCGGCTGCGAGCCTGACCCTTCGGATCCCGGGCAGGAGCCCGCTTGGGTTTGCGGTGGATGAGTGTAGCAGGTCGAAGAGTTGGACCTCTGCTCGAAGCGCCTCCGCCTCCGCTCCCTCGGCTCGGAGGCCTCTCACGGCCGCCGAGAGGATCCCCATGGCCCTCGTGTCCTCCCGCCTCAGCCACAACAGTCCCCCTTCTCTAGCGGCCGCACGTAATCTATCCAAAGGGGCCTCGGCGTTCTCCTTGGCCAGAGCCAAAGACGCCACGGCCTCGTGCAGCGCTCCCTGTGCCTCGGCCGCGTCAGCGCTCTTGCAGGCATGCTCGAAGGCCAGTTGTCGCCTTCCACCGAGCGCATAGTGCGTGGCGATTTGGTGGTTTGTCGCGCCATCCTGACGCAGGAGGACGTCAGCAATCTGCACGTGTAGTGATGCGCGCCTGGCAGGGCCAATCGAAGCCATGGTGACCCATCGAATCACATCGTGCCGGACGGACGCGCTCGCGCGATTCGCGTCTACCAGTCGCGCTGCGAATAGCTCATCCGTGGCAGCGATGACCTGCGGAGAGGCGATGCCGCTTATTTCCTTTAGTGCGACTGTCGACAGAGGTGCCTGGGCAATGGCCAACACCTCAAGGAGCGTAAGGGCTGCAGGAGAGAGCCGTTCGAGTCTTGCCCGGAACACTCGTTCGCAACTGATCGGGAGGGGCTGGTCCTCACCCAATGGCTTCAGCGGACCCTCGCTGTGCCCCTGAGCCAGTTCAGACAGAAGTAGTGGGTTACCGCCGGTGGCAGAAACGACCCTCGCTACGTCCTCATCCTTGGGCTGCGGCCCTGCCACGCTCATGACGAGCTCTTTCGCCGCGTCGACGTTGAGTCCTGAAAGTTCCAGGCCCCAATCCACCCCAGTGAATGTCCGTTGCGGCAGGCTTGACTTGTCCCGAAAGAAGTTCAGCGGTTCGTGCACCAGGAGCACAAGGAGGGGTCTACCCTTCCATCGAGTGCGGGTGAGATTGAGGGCCTCCAGGGTAGTTTGGTCGGCCCACTGGGCGTCATCCAGAACAACGAGCAGCGGGCGTCCTCCAGCCAAGGCGTGGAGCAATTTGTGGACCGACTCTAGCAGTCTGCGGTTGGCATCTTCGGCGTGTAGCTCCTGATGCGGCTGGCCAGATGGTGTGGTCGGGTGCCCCCCGCGAAGACTGCTCAGGACGGACCGCCATGGCTCTGAGAGCGAATCGACGGCGGATCTAAGCTCCCTAGTCAATAGGGCGTCCGCAACCGGCCCGAGTGCAAGCGAACTGTCTGTGGGTTGGCATTTCCAATTAGCGACAGCAGCCCCCTCAAGGTGGACACGTGCGGAGAACTCTCTCGACAGTCGGGTCTTGCCTATGCCGCTTTCTCCCGACACGAACGCGAACTGTGCCCGGGACGGGGAGAGACTCTCCCAGCCCTTTCGGAGCTTCCTCAACTCCTCCACTCGGCCGAAGAAGGGTGTCACGTCTCGTGTTCTGGTAGTCCGAATTGACACATTGAGTTTCCGAACCCGGGCTACCAACTCGACCATCTCGGCTGGGGGTCGTTTGCCGGTGTGGAGGGTTTCCTTGAACAGTTGGTATGCTGCCTCGGCTCCCTGTGGGCTCCCATCGAGGGCTCGTGACTCGATAGCTTTGCTTGCTGCCGTTGCGCTGTGCGGATCAAGGCCAAAGAGGGCCTCAGCCGCCTCACGGCATGAGGTCCAGTCGTCTGCCTGAGTTGCTCTGTCCCAGGCAGCAGCCGCGGCCGCGCGAAGGTCCCGCTTCAGTGCACGGACTTTATGGTCACGCCAGTCAGCAAACGTAGGTGGAGCTTTCGCTGAGGGCTGAGGCAGGAACGGACCCTTGATCATCCTGGCAGCGGCGGACAGTCCTCCCGTTCGTAGGAGATGCC
This sequence comes from Gemmatimonadota bacterium, assembly GCA_039587465.1. Classification (GTDB taxonomy): domain Bacteria; phylum Gemmatimonadota; class Gemmatimonadetes; order Longimicrobiales; family Gaopeijiaceae; genus JBDHIL01. The sequence goes on from JBDHIL010000008.1 coordinate 3,398, forward strand.
TAAACTCCTCTATGTCAGATGTGAGAAGGCTTGTGTTTGGCACCAGCCAGTCCCGGTTCCGAGATATTATGGGCTGATACCCAAGCCTCGAGCGTACTCGATGGAGCAGCTGACGGAGCCCAGATCGGCGATGTGGAGTGTCCTCATCCCCCCAGAGCAGCCATATCGCACGTCGTCGAGAGAGAGCTGGCACCTCGTGCCCGTAGACGAGTGACAACAAACGTCCCTCGAACGGGGATGGTTCGATGGACCCTTGTTCGCCCAACACTGTCACTTTTCCGAAGAGGCAGAGGCGACTCGGGAGGCTGGCGGGTGGTGGGTTTGTCATCGCTTGGCAGTGTTGCCCCTACGTCGATCAAGGATGGCCGGCCCCGGGAGAACGCTATGATCTGGTGGACTGCACCCCTCTGCAAGCTCCGTCTTGCTTCCCGTCTTGCTGGCTCCAGGGCATTGGAGCTGTGCGCCGGTCTGTGCAAGCAGCGCACCAGAGGCGCCTTGGGGTCGAAGTCGACCGTGCTCGGCTTCGCGGCACAACCATCCCTCTAGGATCCATTCCCAACCAAGGTACTTCCGAGCCTCACTCGGCCTGACACCTGTCATGCGCCGCATTTGGTTGCTCAGAGAGAACCCGTCTGTGTACCCGCACTGAAAGGCGACAGCTAGGACGCTGTCATCTGAATTCTGAAGGCGAAACGCTACTCGGAGGAGGCGACAGAGGTGCAGCCAATGTGAGGGCGCCGGCAGCAATTCGGCTTCAAAGCGTCGGCCAAGGGCCCTCCTGGACAGGTACATACGCTTGGCCAGAGCGCCAATGGAGGTGATTTCCGTTGAGAACTCGGCGGTCTGCCGTATCAGTTGGCGAGCTCCTCTGCTGATGGAGAACCCCCGCCATCCGAGATACTCAGTAAGGGCGCTAGGCAGGTCGGTGGGTGGCCGTCTAAGCACCTGTGTCAGATGGTCGACGTGGGGTACCTGATGTGAAGGCAGTATGGCGTTTGGCCGCGTCGTCTGGATGAGTTGGAGGATTGAACGGGTCGGCTGGATGCGAGACGAGCGGGGGAGGATCAGGATCAAGGCGGCACCTCCCGGTCGCGAGTTGACCACACGGTAGTCCTCCTCCTTGGGCTCACCACCCAAGTCCCAGACCAGACCTGTGCCGGGTGCCTTGAGCAGAGGCCTCATCTTCTTCCATGCTCCACCTACAGTTGGGAGATGGGTGTACGGGAACGCAAGCATCTTCAGCGCTGTCGGGGAAGAGTGCATGGGGGGGCCTCCGGGCTAGGGCAATCTTAGCTTCCATGGGTCGAGACAGTGGCATTGGCGCGTCATTAGTCCGTTATGAGACCTGCTTGCGAGTGGCCACATAAGTTGGTCGCTAGCGCATGGGGCGCCTACACCAAGGTATGCACCGGGTCCCATCTGCTCGCTTGTGCTATGGCCTTTGGTTGATTATATAGAATTAAAATTCTATTCTATTAGGTGACACCACATCTCTCACTCCCCTCTCCTCAATCCGCCGCTTCAGCCCCGGTCCCGCCGCACGCTGGAGCGGATCCTCTCGGCTTCGATGGCGATCCTGGACGAGGAAGGTCCGGGCGGCCTGACCGTGCAGGCCATCGTCGATCGCGCCGGCTCGTCCGTTGGCTCCTTCTACGCCCGCTTTACCGGCAAGGACGATTTGCTCACCTATTTGGGAGAGCGCATGTGGAGGGAAGCCTCGGAGCGCTGGGACCAGGCCCTGGCCACCCGCGACTGGTCCACCCTGGGCCTGCGGGAGCTCGCCGACGGCTCCGTGAGGCTCCTTTGGGAGACCGCGGGGTCGCGGGTGGCGGCGCTGAAGGCGCTGGACCGGGCTCCGGGCGGCATGAACGACGCCTACGAGGCGTTTCGCGGGCACCTGCTCCGCGGCATCTCGGGCCTCCTGCTCGATCGGAGGCAGGAAATGAGCCACCGGGACCCTGAACTCGCGGTTCAGGTCGGGCTGCGTGCCGTGCTCGGCATCGTGGAGCACGATCGAGGGACGGAGGCCGATCGCGAGCAGATGACTGGGGAGGCCGTCACGATGCTGCTTTCCTATCTGGCCCCGAGCGAGCCGCTCCCACACGCTCCGGAAGGGCAGGTGGACTTCTTCGATATCTGGGAATGATCATCGCTACAGGTTGGCTTCTCAGCCGAGCGCCGTAGCTTCCCTGGATGCGTGGAATCCAAGGAGGGGGCGACTCTTGAGCGGCCGTGCGACCGCTCGATGCAGGGGAGCGGGCGTAATGCTCGCTGTGACCGTAGTCGCCTCTCTGGCCGCCGCCCCTCGAGCGGCTGCCCAGGACGGTGAGCTCCGCGCGTACCGCATTCCCGAGGGGAGTGCTGACCAGGTGCGCATCGACGGACTTCTCACGGAGGAACTCTGGACCCGAGTGCCCGCTGCCTCGGGCTTCGTGCAGCGGGAGCCCGACGAGGGACAGCCGGCCACCGAGCGCACTGAGGTCCGCATCGCCTATGACGACGAGGCGCTCTACGTAGCCGTTATGGCGTTCGACCGAGAACCCGAACGGGTCGTGGCGCGGGTGCTTCAGCGCGACAAGCTCATGGAGAGCGACTTCTTCGGTGGAGGCATGCGTTTCGCAGGCGACGACGCGGTCGCCATCCTGCTGGATCCGTTCAACGACGACCGCAATGGTGTCGTCTTCGCCACCAACCCCAACGGCGCCGAGTTCGAGGCGCTGGTCAGCGACGAAGGGCGCGAGTTCAATATCGACTGGCGTGGGGTCTGGGAGGTCGCGGGAACGCGCACCGAGGATGGATGGAGCGCGGAATTCGCGATTCCGTGGCGTACCCTGCGCTACCCGGACGGGAGTCCGGACCAGCCCTGGGGCCTCAACGTCTTCCGCAGCATCCGCCGAAAGAGCGAGGACGTGCTGTGGCAGTCCTGGCAGCGCGAGGGCGGCGGTATGCAGCGTGTGAGCAGAGCCGGCGACCTGGTGGGCCTGGAAGACCTTCCCCGACAGGGGATGAACCTGCAGGCGAAGCCATTTGTGCTCACGGGCCGACGCCAGGAGGTGAATGACGCGGACGCGCTCGACGGGTCCACGGAGCGTGCGGGGGGAGTGGACCTGAAAGCCGAGCTGAGACCGGGGCTGCTGCTGGACCTGACTTACAACACGGACTTCGCGCAGGTGGAGGTCGATGACGCGCAGGTGAACCTGACGCGCTTCGACCTGTTCTTCCCGGAAAAGCGTGATTTCTTCCTCGAGAACTCGGGCATATTCCAGTTCGGGGTGGCCAGCAATCCCTTCGAACCCCCGCCATTCCTCATGTTCTTCAGCCGTCGCATCGGAATCTCCGACGATGGCGAGGTGCCCATCATCGGCGGTGCCCGGCTTACCGGCCGGGTGGGTGGCCAGACGTTGGGCTTCCTCAATGTGATCACCGACGAGGCGTTCGACCTGCCGCGCGAGAGCTTTTCGGTGGGCCGAGTCAAGCGCGACGTGGGCGAGAGCGCCTACATCGGGGCCATGGTCACGGACCGCCGGAGTTCGGACAGCTGGAACACCGCCGCTGGCGTAGACGCGAACTGGACCATCGGTAATGCGTGGGTCTGGCAGAGCTATGCGGCTCAGACCTTCACGCAGGGCGGGATCTCTGGGTACTCCTACCGGTTAGCCTACGACTACACCGGTGAGTCCTGGGGTTCGTACTTCACCCACATGGGCATCAGTCCCGACGTGGAGACGGAGGCGGGCTTCACCGTTCGCACCGATTACCGGCGGACGGAGTCCTACGCGAGCCGCCGATGGCGGCCTGAATCGCTCCTGGGACTGCGCGACGTGTTCGTCTTCGCCGGCGGCGCCTACGCCACCACGGTCGCGGACAACCGCTTCCAGGACTGGGTCGGTGGCTTCGCCGTGAACCCTACCTGGGAGTCCGGCGACAACATCATGGTCTACTTCAATGGGGCTGAAACCGTGCTCGACGAGTCGTTCGAGCTCACGGACTCCATCGAGGTCGATCCTGGCCGGTATCGCGCCGACCACATCGGTTGGTTCGCCGGAACCGCGCCCAGCCGCTGGATGTCATTGAGTTCGAATGGCCAGGTCGCACGATTCTACGGGGGGCACCTGCTCAGTGCCCGTGGGACACTGAGCCTGGCCCCTTCGCCCCAGGTCGCACTGGCGCTCGGCTACACCCGAAATGACGTGGAAGTGCTGAACGGGGCCTTCGTCGCAGACATTTATTCGATACGTGCGGCGTATTCATTCTCGACGAAGTTGTCGACGAACGTGCTCGTGCAGTACAACAGCCTGGACGACGCGTTTTCAACGAACGTCAGGCTCAACTTCATCCACCGGCCGGGCAGCGACCTGTTTATCGTCTTCACGGAAAACCGAGGCGATGAGCGACCGCTCTGGAACGTTATGGACCGCGGCTTGGTGATGAAGATCACGTATCTAGCGCGGCTATGAATCGGGCGTAGGTCGGTAGGGGTTTCATGCGTTATCGAGGGCTCGGGAGGGCGTTGGCGATCGCCTTGACCGGTTTGGCCTTGGGGTCCGGCGCCGGGGCACAGGAAACCGCGGCACACAAGGCCACGGCGGGGCTGCAGGGCAGGGTCGTCGCACACGGCAGTGGCGCCCCGCTGCCCGATGCGTCCGTATCGGTTCTGGGAACCGACCGGGAGACGCGCACCGATGCCGACGGCTTCTTCATGGTCGAGGGCCTCCTGCCGGGCCTCCACACAGTCGTAATCTCCTGCCCGGGAATGGTCTCCCGCACAGACACCGTCACGATCTCGAGCCATGAGACGGTGGGTGTGGAGGTGCAGCTCGGTCCTGAGGACGCCGGCCGGCCTCCCGGGCTCGTGGTGACGGGTCGGCTGAGGTTGGGCGGCGGCACCGAGGAAGATGGCGGCCCTCCGCCCAACGTCTACGGCCAGGAGGCCATCGGTCCGCTCCTGGCCCAGGCTCAGAGTGCATGGGAGGTCCTCTGGGCTCTCCAGGCCCCTGGCCTCAGGGTCCGGAAGGTCGCTGTGCTCGACCCTGTGACGGGGGTCCCCATGCACGCCCTGTGCGTCGAGGTCGGGCGCCGCGACCGGGGCGACGATTGCCGGGCTGCGTCCGTAGTCGTGAACGGGGTCCACGTGCCCGATCCGGACCGCATTCTGCGCAGTCTGGCGGCCGATATCATCGATCGGGTCGAGATCCTGAGTCCCTCCGAGGCCCGTGCTTCGCTCGGCGTGCTCGGGAGTGATGGCGCGGTGGTGATCTACACGCGCTGACGCCGCTGTGGCGGAGTGACCTCGTAAAAGATCCTTTGACAGAGCCGTTTCCTGAATGATATATGCACTATGCATATTTTTAGGAGGCGACCCAGGAAACCGCATCCACCGACGCAGGATGAGGTCGGGGGGGCCGGGATCGCGGATCCGCCGGCCTCGTCGAGGCCTCTGGACAGGCCCATCCGGAATCTGCTGCGTGCCCTCGCTACCGAGGTCGTCGATGGAGCTCTGCGAGCCCGGTCGGAAGCGCTCGGCCTCGATGCCAGTGGGTCGGTGGCGGCCGGGTTGGTCGGCGGCGAGCCGGGACTGTCGGTACAGGCTCTGGCGGAGCGGCTCGATCGGAGCCACTCGGCGACGGTGCGTGTGGTGGACCGGCTGGAGGACGCGGGACTGGTGGAGCGAAGCCGGAGCCGTGCCGATGCGCGGCGGGCCACGCTCTCCCTCACTGCTGCCGGCCGCGAGCGCCTCGCAGATGGGACCAGGGCGGCCGACGAATCGATCGACGTTCTGCTTCAGGACCTGACGTCCGGAGAGAGGGTCCTCCTCGATCGCATCATGGCCAAGGTCGCGCAGCGCCTTCCCGGGGATCGCACGGCGGGCGCGCGGGTGTGCCGCTTCTGCGACCCGACCGGCTGCGGCGCTCGAGGGTGTCCGCGGGAGCGCAGCGACTAGGCCGTTGAGGGCTCAGGGGCCTGCTGGATCGGTCCCCGGTCGGTGAGTCGTCGCTCGCGGAAACCCTACAGGTGACGCGGAGGCGATGCGCGCGATGCGCCCAGGGCAGCTTCCACGGGGGGCCGGTGTGATCTCGCCCGGGCGACCCTTCGTCAACATCGGTCGTCTTTATCCCCTTTCTTTGTGCGCGCCTCGCACAAAGTAGCCTCATCACATCAATCATTTTGGTGTTGACAAGCTGCCGGGGGCATCCCATTCTTTGTGCGGATACCGAACAAAGTGGATTGGCCTCAGCAGTGCTGCCACCCGCTGTTTTCGGTATGGTGTACGCAACCCTACCGGAGGGGATTCATGACCGCGCGACGTTCGACGGTACTGGCCATCTTGGCGCTCCTTTTCACCAGTGCCTGTGGTGAGAATGACGAGAACCCGGTGTTCCCGATCATCGACCCTCCGGCAGAAGGGGGCGTGTTCTTCGACGAGTACGCCGAGGGCGTGGCCTTCACGCCTTTCGCCGATTCCAAGGCCGACGCTGTGGAGATTGATCAGAGCGTCGCCTACAGGGGCACGTCGTCCCTCAAGGTTACCGTGCCTGCGCCCGGCGATGCGTCCGGGTTCTTCGCAGGCGGTGCGCTCACGACCGGCACACCCTGGGACCTCTCCGGTTACGACGTCGTGACGTTCTGGGCCATGGCCAGCTCGAACGCCTCGATCAACGTAACGGGACTCGGCAACGACAATGCCGGCGGAGCCCAATACATGGCCGAGACCACCGACCTGGATGTCAGCGGCGTGTGGCAGAAGTTCGTCGTTCCGATCCCGGACCCGTCCCGTCTCTCTTCCGAAGCTGGCCTGTTCTACTTCGCCGAGGCTCACGAGAACGACCAGGGTTACACGATCTGGTTCGACGACATCCGGTTCGCCTCGATGGACGCGTCCCTGGTTCGCGCCGGAATGGGAAGCAGCACGCTGACCCTCGAGGTTGGAAGCACGGTCAAGGTGGAGGACCTGACCGCCACGGTGAACACCGACGGCGTAGACGTCACGGTCAGCACCACGCCGTTCTACTTCACTTTCGCATCTTCCGACGAAGAGGTGGCCACGGTAGCCGCGGACGGCACGGTCTCCATCATCGGTTCCGGGAGCGCCGAGATCACGGCCTCGCTGGGGTCTGTCACTGCCTCCGGTTCGATAGTCATCACTACTGGAGTTCCGCTGTCGGAGTCGGCACCCACGCCGACCCACCCGGCCGCGGACGTCATCTCTCTGTTCAGCAACGCCTATGACGACGTGACCGTGGACACATGGTCTGCGGATTGGGATGTCGCGGACGTCGAGGATACGGATCTCGAGGGTGACGACATGAAGCTCTACACCGGCTTGGTCTTCGCCGGGATCGAGTTCACCTCGTCGACTATCGACGCTTCGGCGATGACCCACTTCCACATGGACATCTGGACGCCGGACGCGACGGACGGTGGCGAGGTCTTCAAGCTGAAGCTGGTGGACTTCGGGGCCGACGGGGCCTGGTCCGGCGGCGACGATGTGGAGCACGAGCTGTCCTTCTCAGCGCCGACGCTGGCGACGAAGGAGTGGGTGAGCATCGACGTCCCGCTCTCCGAGTTCGCGAACATGACCACGGTCGCACACCAGGCGCAGATGATCATCTCGGGTGATCTGGGCACGGTCTTCGTGGACAACATCTACTACTACAAGGGCGGGCCGGTGGACGCCCCCAGCACGCCTGCACCCGTCCCGACCTACGACGCTGCGGACGTCGTCTCGCTCTTCAGCGGGCCGTACACCGACGTCACAGTGGACACCTGGTCGGCGGACTGGGATGGCGCTGACGTGTCCGACGAGACGGCGGGTGGCGACGCGGTGAAGAAGTACACCAACCTGTCGTTCGCGGGCATCGAGTTCACTTCGGCGACCGTCGACGCTTCGTCCATGACCAACTTCCGCATGGACATCTGGACGCCGGACGCGACGGACGGTGGCGAGGTCTTCAAGGTGAAGCTGGTGGACTTCGGCGCCGACGGGGCCTTCGACGGCGGAGACGACACGGAGCATGAGGTGACCCTCACCGCGTCGAGCACGCCGGCCATCGGTACCGGCAGTTGGTACACGCTGGACGTTCCGCTGGCGGACTTCACGGGGCTTACCACGACGGGACACCTGGCGCAGATGATCATCTCGGGCGATCCGAACACGGTCTTCGTGGACAACGTGCTCTTCTACAAGAACGAGTCCGCGCCGACGACCCCGGCGCCTACCCCGACCTACGATGCGGCAAACGTCGTCTCGCTGTTCAGCGATGCGTACACCGACGTCACGGTGGACACCTGGTCGGCTGACTGGGACGGGGCGGATGTCGCTGACGGAGACGCTGGTGGCGACGCGGTGAAGGTGTACACAAGCCTGGTCTTCGCGGGCATCGAGTTCACTTCGGCGACCGTCGACGCTTCGAGCATGACTCACTTCCGCATGGACATCTGGACGCCGGACGCGACGGACGGTGGCGAGGTCTTCAAGGTGAAGCTGGTGGACTTCGGCGCCGATGGGGCCTGGTCCGGCGGAGACGACACGGAGCATGAGGTGACCCTCACCGCGTCGAGCACGCCGGCCATCGGTACCGGCAGTTGGTACACGCTGGACATCCCGCTGGCGGACTTCACGGGGCTTACCGCGACGGGCCACCTGGCTCAGATGATCATCTCGGGTGATCCGAACACGGTCTTCGTGGACAACGTGCTCTTCTACAAGGACGTGAGCACTCCGGCAGAGGCCGCGCCCACGCCCACTGACGCGGCAGCAGACGTCATCTCCCTCTTCAGCGGTGCCTTCACCGACGTCACTGTGGACACCTGGTCGGCTGATTGGGACAACGCTGACGTGGCAGACGTCACGGTGGCCGGGGACGACGTGAAGAAGTACACCAACCTGACGTTCGCGGGCATCGAGTTCACCTCGGCGACGATCGATGCTTCGACGATGACCCACTTCCGGTTCGACTTGTGGACGCCGGACGCGACGGACGGTGGCGAGGTCTTCAAGGTGAAGCTGGTGGACTTCGGCCCCGACGGGGCCTTCGACGGCGGAGACGACACGGAGCACGAGATTACCCTCGATGCTTCTTCGGCAACGCCGCTCGCCACGGGAACGTGGGTGAGTTTCGATGTCCCGCTGTCCGACTTCACGGGACTTACCACCACGGGACACCTCGCCCAGCTCATCATTTCGGGCGATCCCAATACCGTCTTCATCGACAATATCTACCTGAGAAAGTAGTCCGTCGGGCCACCCGGTCCGGAGTAACGCAGAACGACCCCGCGCCACCTGGCGCGGGGTCGTTCTCTTGTGGGGTTGTGGGTCGGGGCCCTACTGCCGCTGATAGACCCGCACCCAGTCCACCACCATCTCCTGAGGAAAGACCGTCGTTGTGTCCGGCGCGCCCGGCCAGCCTCCCCCCACGGCGAGATTGAGCAGGAGGTGAAAGCGCTGGTCGAACGGCGCTGGAAACTGGAATCCACCCGTGTTCCACTCGGTCAGCGTTTGATACAGCTCGCCGTCCACGTACCAACGGATGACGCCTGACTCCCACTCCAGAGCGAAGGTGTGGAAGTCATCGGCAAAAGTCCCGGTGCTGAGGCTGTAGGCAGTCCCTGTGCGCTCGTTGGCTGGCCACTCGCCTCCGTAGTGGATCGTCCCATGGATGGTAGCCGGCTCATGACCCAACAGCTCCATGATGTCGATCTCACCCGAAGCCGCCCAACCTCCATAGACATCGTCGGTGGGCAGCATCCAGATGGCGGGCCAGAAACCCTGACCCTGAGGAAGACGCGCTCGAGCCTCCACTCGGGCGTACTTCCAGTCGCCCTTGCCGGCGGTGCGGAGGCGTGCCGACGTGTAGGACTTGCCCCCGGCCGACTCCTGCTTCGCGGTGATCGTCAGCACGCCGTTGGTGACGAGCAGGTTACGGTCCTGGTACCACTGGAGTTCGCCATTGCCCCAACCGCAGATTCCCAGGTCGCAGCCGTCGCCGACCATCACGGACCACTTCGTGCCGTCCAGGGCGGTGCCGTTGAACTCGTCCTGCCACACCAGAGTCCAGACACCGGAGTCGCCCGGTTGGTCGCCCGGCACATCCGGTTCGGAGGGAGCCGGGCCTCCCGTCCCGCAGCTGATGAATGCACCGAGTACCAAGCCGATGGCGACATATCGTGCCCGCATCATGATCCTCCGTTCCGTCTATGGCTCAGGGCGCAGGCCGAGCCGAGACTCCGCGCCCAAATCTAATTCGCGTTGTGACCGTCTGTGAGTCCGCTCTGTAGCCGAGTGAGCGCGCCGTGCGGTAGGCACGACCGTCCCGGATGCCTCTCCTCGTGACGTCACCGTCCTGCGGCAGCGTCGTCGCCGTAGGTGAGGCCATATCCGAACTCGAACAGGGGGTCGTAGTCTTCGTCGTTCACGTTGATGGGATGCTGATCCACCGTTCGAGGCCACGTGAAGGACAGCTTGCCGGCGGGTGCGGAATCTCCGAAGAGCACGTCCGCCACGCCCTGCCCCTCGGACCCCGGTAGCCAGGCCGCCACCATCGCGTCGCTGGTGTCGAGGACGTCTCCGAGGATCATCGGGCGACCGGAGATCAGGACAACGATCAAGGGAACACCCGCTGCTGCGGCGTTCGCGACGGTGACCTGATCTTCAGCAGCCAGGGCCAGGTCCAGGTCGTCGCCGTTCATCTCTGCATAGGGCTCCTCCCCGATTACCACGACCACGGCGTCCGCACCCTCGGCGCCCGAGCCATCTCGGGAGTAGGTAACCTCCGTTCCGGCGCCGACCGCATCCCGGATGCCCTCCAGAATCGTCGTTCCTTCGGTGATGTCTCCCATCTGGCCCTGCCACTCGATCGTCCAACCGCCGCTCTGCATGCCTATGTCGTCGGCGCCGCGGCCTGCCACGTGCAGACGGGCGGCGTCCTTGGCCAGCGGCAGAGCGCCGCCTTGGTTCTTGAGCAGGACGAGCGACTCGCGCACTGCCTGGCGTGCGACCGCGCGGTGCTGCATCGACCCGAAGCTCGCCTCCAGGGCGCGGTCGGCCTGCGGCGACCAGTCGTCATCGAAGAGGCCGGCGGCGAACTTGACCCGCAGAATGCGGCGAACCGCATCGTCGATGCGCTCCATGGGGATCTCGCCCGTTTGGGCCAGGTCCAGCAGCAGGTCGTAGAACTCGGGGTAGCGAGCCGGCACCATGACCATGTCCATGCCTGCGTTGATGGACTGCTCGATGTCCTCTCGGTAGTCGCCGGGCAACTCGTCGATGGCGGCGAAATCGGAGATCAGGAAGCCCTCGAAGCCCAGTTCCTCCTTCACGATCTCGGTGAGCAGTCTGCGGCTGCCGGAGCTCTTCTTCCCGTTCCAACTGCTGTAGGAGGGCATGATCGTTGCCGCGCCCTCGCGGATGGCCGTTACATAGCCCTCCATGTGGAGGCGTCGCAGTTCCTCTTCGGACAACTGCACGTCTCCGCGGTCCAGCAGAGGTTCTCCGTCGCGCAGCCAGCCTGTGCCCATGACCGTGCCACCGTCACCGACGAAGTGCTTGACGGACGCCACCACCCGCTCCGGATGCGCCATGTCCGGTCCCTGCAGTCCGCGCACGGCGGCGGCACTCAGTTCGGCCACCAGAGAGGGCTCTTCGGCATAACCCTCGTAGGTGCGCCCCCACCGGTCGTCCCGGGGCACCGCGACGCACGGTGCGAAGACCCAGTTCATGCCGGTGGCCTTGGTTTCCAGTGCTGTGATGCGGGAGATTTCCTCGACCAGGTCCGCATTGCGGGTCGCACCCAGCCCGATGTTGTGGGGAAAGACCACGGCCCCGATGACGTTGCTGTGCCCGTGCACCGCATCGACGCCATACAGCAGCGGGATCCGCAGTCGGGTCTCCATGGCACGGGCCTGGTATCCCTCGTAGAGCGCTCGCCAGTCGTCGAAGCTGTTGGTCACCGGATCGGATCCACCACCGGACAACAGGGAACCGAGCATGTAGTCCCGAATGTGCTCGTCCGATTCCAGGAATTCCTGGTCTGCCTGTGTCATCTGGCCGACCTTCTCCTCGAGTGTCATCAGGGCCAGCAGCGAGTCGACCCGCCCGTCCTGCGCAACGAGGTGCGCCTGTCCGACGGGCTGTGCCTCCACTTCAGGGGCCGGACCACTGCTCATGCAGGCCGCGAAGGGCAGGGCCATGACGGCCAGAGAGAGAGACTCGATGAAGGAACGCTCGGTGTACTTCATTGATCTGTGCCGTGGTTCAGGAAGACATCGATCCGCTCCACCGCGCCGGAGCGAAGAACGATCTCGCGACTGATCCGGGAAGGCAGGACGAGACCATCGAGGTGTTCGTCCCCATCCACCCGGGTCACCCGGAGAGACTCGGAGTCCGATGCGTGATAGACGACCGGGGTCTGACAGTACGTGAACGCGAGAGCCCCCTCGCCCAGGTCCAGCGAGCGGGCGTGGCCCTGAACATCGACCCACTCGAAGGTGCGTGGGCTGCCGGTGAATTCTTCGGGGCGCAGAAGCGTGGGCCGGAATTCGATGCTGCCTTCTCGCACGCAGACACCGAGCTCACTCCAGCGGGACAGGATGTCCTCCTTGACCTGGCCCGTCAGCCCCGGCTGTCGCGCCCCGCCACCTCCGGGCGTGTGGGAGTACGGATCCGTCGGGAAGGCGCCGTGCACCTCTGGATTCTTGTGCACCCCCAACCCCTCACGGATGTCGTAATACCGATCCGCCAGTCGTTCGAGCGTGGCCGCATCCGCGCCCGTATGCACGGCACGGGCATGGGTGTCGGCGACCGCGAGCAGCAGCTTGCTGACCATGTGCCAGTAGATGGAGCCGAGGCCCTCGTAGCCGTAGAAGGTCGACGATCGACCCGTATAGGATCGGTGGTCGAACTGATCCTCGAACAGCTCCAGGATCAGGCCCCGCTCTGCCTCCACGAGCTCTGCGCGACCGCCTCGGGAAAGTGCGTCGAGCGCCTCCTCGACGTCCGACGCATTTCGGAAGTCTCCGGAGAAGTGGAGCTCACCGGCCGAGTCCCGCTCAACCAGACTTCGATCACCTGACTCGACGAGATTCTGAATCAGGCGAGACTCCTTGGCCGACTCCGAGTCGATGTTGTTCCGGTCCAGAAACAGGGGACGGGTGCGGTCCGGGTACAGGAGATAGCTGTGCTGGTCTGCTCGGTAGAGCGCGCTCCGTCTCAGCTCAGCCAGGAGATCGGCGGCCTCGTCGGCAGAGAGCAGACCGGAGCCGAGCATCGCCACCTGACCTTCGAGCATCTCGTGCATCGAACCCGTGGACAGGGCCCCGTCTCGGATCGATGTGATGAGGTTGTACGAGTGGTACAGGCCATCTTCGCGGCGATTCGCACGAAGTGTGTGGTCGATCCAGCAGAGGGCGACATCGAACAGCGCCAGGAGATCAGCGCGCTCCACCGAGGCATCTCCCCCGCCTCCGGGGGCCGCGTATACGGATTCCCGATACGATTCACCCGCCTGGCCCAGACCGTCGAGGACGGCTCTTCGGGTTGCGTCGTCAATCGGGCCGTCGAGTGCGGCCTCGTGCTGCTGCAGCGTATCCGCCACGGAGCCGGCGAGCCGAGCGACCTCGGAGTCCACCTGGATCGAGGTTAGGTCGGCGCCCGCATACAGGTCGTGCGCAAACGCGAGAAAGCGCCGCATGTGGCAAAGGGTGACCAGCGAGACGCCATGCCCGACCAGGGCGTTGTTGGCGTCGTTCCACTCCGGCCGCTGTGTATTCATCCAGATGCCCGCCTCCGGAATGAAGTTGGTCAGCTTGGTGAGCACCATGACCAGGAGTTTCTCGGTCAGGTTGACCAGGCGGACCTGACCGTCGGCAGTCGGGATCAGCTTTCCGTCTGCGCCTGTCGACGAGACGCGGGCATCGATCTCGCGCGCCAGCTCAGCGTCGAAATCAATCGTGTCCTGCGGGTCCAGCAGCAGCTCAGCGTAGCTCTTGATGCGGTAGGGAACGTCGGCATAGGCAAATTGCCGAATCGCCAGCATCTCCCGGAGGGACGCCGGTCGATGTGAACGCAGCAGCTCCATGAGCTTGAGCAGATAGACGATCTGGTGGTCGCCCCAATACCCGATGAACGACCACGGGTCATCGGGGTCGAGCACCTCCCAGTCGATTCCCTCCCGTGCGATGCGGTACGGGTTGTATCCATCGATGGTCGACGCGTTGAGGAACAGCGAGATGATCCCCTCCAGGAACTCCGGATAGGAAAAGCTCAGCGCCTCCCAGTTCTGGAAGATGTCGCGCCAGTTCCCCTCGTAGTTTAGGATCCGGCGTCCGTCCGCACGGCGCGTCTCGATGGAGAACCGATTCCACGGACGGCTGGGGTCGCCGTGCCGTCGGCTGAACGTCAGCGGAAGGTAGCTCCTGCAGAGTCGGGCTAGCTGAGGGTCGCCGACGGCCGCCACGCGCTCCTTCAACGTGTCCGAATGCAGGCGCTCGGGCAGGCCTTCCCAGAATGCCGCGTGTGAGTCCGCGACGCTTCGGTTGTGCTGTCTTACGAACGCGCGGAGGTCGTCCCGGTCCAGGTCGTAGCCGTCAGCGTAGATGCCCCCACGCATCACGTTGAACAACACGTTCGCTGAATGGCGGGCGTCGTTGAGCGGGTCGGCGGTCGTCTGCAGGCCGTCTGCGGCAGCGATGATGCGCCGCAGGTTCCGTGAACCCTGTTCGATGTCTGCATCAACCGTATCGCTCAGCGTGGATCCCTCGCTCTGCGCAGATCCCTCGCTCAGCTGGTCTCGCAGCGAAGCCACGGCGGCCGGCCCCTGGTGGACGTCCGCGACGAGGTACCAGTCCACCGTGCCGAGCTCGGACACTTCTTCTTCGAACGACACGAAGTACGCACCCCGTGTCGCCCGCACGTCCGTCTCCTGCACGACTCCGGCACCGCGCCGAAAGCCGTCGAGCTGCGCAGCGGACAGCAGCCGGGAACATGAAGTCGCCAACGTCGACCAGACCGTAGTCGCTCGCAGCGCCTCGCTGGCCTCGGGCTTGTCCACAGGGATCGAGCTGAGCGAGAAGATTCCCAGACCGGTGTCGGGTTGGAGTTCACTCTTCTTGTACGCGTCGACGAGGTTGCTGCGCTCGGTCTGCATTCCGGGGTCCACGCCTGGCGGCATCAGGTTCTGGATACCGTCGAGAATCCGGATGCGTGCGTCCCGCCCGTCCAGGCTTCGGAGCTGGGCCCGCCTGACGAACCCGAACCGGTCGCTGAATGACCAGCCGTACCGGAACCCGACGCCCAAATCGAGATTGCGCTCATCGAACACGATCCGGTTGCCCAGGACGCTCTTGTACAGATCGCGCCGGATCCGGTATGCGCCTGCATACCGCGGCGAGAAGGGCTCCCAGAGCGAATACTCCTCGCCCCGGTCCACGAGCAGAATGGTCTTTGGGCCTGTCAGGTCGACCGAATCATGGATCTTGTCTTCGGTGGTGTAGGGAAAGAGAGCGCGTTCGGGACTGCGCCGCCCCGCAGTCAACGCACCGGTGCTCGACAGGAACATCCAGTGGTCGGAGTCACTGACCACCGTGATGAAGAAGGGCGGCATCTGATCCAGGCCTTCGATCCGGTAGAAGGCCTCACCGTCGAGCTCGACGATCCCGCCGCTGATCTCGCCCTGAGGGGGTTGAATTGCCAGGGGGCCGACTCGCACCGGGAGCGAGTTCATGCTTCGTGACCTGCGAGCGCCATGCGCGACCTAGTTGACGTAGAACGGAATGTTGGCGTGGCCGGCGCCTCCGCTTCCGTCGTACACGTAGACCATAAGGCGATAGGCGCCGGGTTCTTCGGGTGCCGTCAGGGTCGCCTCCGCCGCGGCGGGGTCCTGGAGCAGATCTTCCAGCGACTCCGGAACGCTCTCCTGATCCCCGCCGTGCCCGAGGTCCGTGGCCTCCCGCATCACCGTCCAGCGGAAGGTGAGCGGATCCCCGTCGGGGTCGACGGCGTCGGTGGACGCGGAGTAGCTGGCCCCTGCATCCAGGTAGATCCCGTCGTAGGCCGTTCGCCCGTCCAGGAATGCCGTCTCGAGGCGGGGCGTCCGGTTGGTCGGCCATGCATCGTTCCATATGTAGTGCATCACGTCGACCGCTTCTGTCTTGCCGCCTTCGTCCGTGAAGATGCCGTACCAGGTCGGCGTGCGTTCCTGCTTCTGTCCCCAAAGGAACACGAACGAGCCCAGACACTGATTCTCGTCGGAGGCGATGGCCTCGTTGTAGCGCTCCAGGTAGAAGTCCGCCTTGACCGAACTCGTGTTCTCGATGGGTGCATCCCAGGGCGTCCTGGCTACTTCCCAATGTCCGGTCGCTCCCCATTCGGTGACCAGATAGGGGCGCTCCAGGCCGGTTTCTTCGATGTAGCGGGGCAGGTTGATGATGTCCGCGTAGCTCTGCACGCTGATGATATCGAGGTCCGGCGCCCGCTCACGAAGCTGTTGCACCAGCTCGGGGCTGATACCGGCCAGCATGGTCGTGGTGACGTGGTATGGATCGACCTCGTGAATCATCTCGGAGACGCCGTTGACGGCGTTCCAAACCATGGGGTTGGTGGCCCCCAGGTTGAGTTCGTTGCCGATTCCCCAGCCCAGCAGGGCAGGGTGGTCCATGAGCTCCATGACCTCCTCCCGGACCCGCTCCAACTGGGCAGCAACGGCCTCCGGGTCGTCATAGTCGAACTCGAAGATTCCCTGACCCTGACCCGGCCGCTCGCGACCGATTTCCAGGCCCATCATGACCATGATGCCGTGTTCCTGCGCTTCGTCCAGGATCTCTCGCCCGGATCGCCCGGCCTCCGTGGTCCGCCAGGTCCGCAGGGCGTTGGCGCCGTGCTCGGCGAGACGTGCGATGCTACCCGCGCCGGGGGGCTGACGCTCCAGGCCCGCGCCCTTCACGTAGAAGGGCTCGCCATCGACCTCGAGGTGGTAGCGACCGTCCACCTCTTCGACGGTGACCGTCCGGGGACCCCGCAGGGAGGACTCGATGTCGGCCTCTGAGGCATTCGCACACCCCGCGACGAGAGCGACGATGAGGAGCGACGCGGACTGCCTCGAGTAGTTCCACTTCATGGACATGCGCATAGGGATACAGGGTTGGGCGGCTAGCGTTGTTTGACCAGCAGCGATTCCAGCTCCTCCAGGGATTTGCCCTTGGTCTCGGGCACGACAAGCAGAACGAACACCAGCCCGACGGCGCCGAACAGACCGTACACCATGAAGGTGGTGGCGCTGCCGAGGTTGGCCAGCTCCCATGGAAACACCAACTGCACGCCGAAGCTGACGGCGGAGTTGATGAAGCCGACGAAGGAGATGGCGACCCCCCTAATCCAGTTGGGGAACAGCTCCGAGAACAGCACCCACATGACCGGACCGATGGAGATCGCAAACGAAGCCACGAACCCCAGAACGCCGAGAAGCACCAGCATGGGGTTCATGGAAATGGCGGCCGCTACGAGGCTGGACTCGTGGAGCGTGGCCTGGTCCTCTCCGATGGCCTCCTGGACAGCCCGCTTGAAGGTGACGTCCCCGTCGAAGGTCTGCCCCTCCAGCGCTCGGACGTCAGCCTGTATGGCTTGGGGAAGGGCTTCGATGGACTCCGGCGTCAGCGTGTAGGTCGCTGCCGAAAACCCATATGCCAGCAGGAACATGGACAGGACGATCCCGGTGAGGCCACCGGCGAGAAGTGGCTTGCGACCCAGCCGATCGATGAACGCGATCGCAAGAATGGTGAAACCCAGGTTGATGAGCCCCACGAGGACGGCCTGCGAGAATGCCGCGTCCGTTCCGATCCCCGACTGTTCGAAGATCATGGGCGCGTAGAAGAAGACCGAGTTGATGCCGGTGATCTGCTGCGTGACGCCGATGACGACTCCGATGACGAGGACGAGCCGCATCGCCGGGTTGAAGAGCTCCACCATGCGCACCTTGGGCTTGTCGGCATCGGCAGCGATGCTCTCCCTGACTTCGGCAATCTGCCGGTGGGCCTCTTCCTCGCCGCTCGCCTTGGCCATGATGGCCAGTCCCTCTTCTTCCCGGCCATGCATGACCAGCCATCGTGGGCTCTCCGGTACCGCAAAGAGAGCGAAGTAGTAGATGGCAGCGGGCAGGGCTTCCAATCCCAGCATCCAGCGCCAGGGGTGCTCACCGAGACCGAGCGCTTCGGCCCAGCCGACTCCCGACTGCCCGAACTGCAGAATCAGGTAGTTGGTGAAGAAGGCCGCCGAGATCCCGACGACGATGTTCAGTTGGTTGAACGAGACCATCTGTCCGCGGATCGCGGGAGGCGAGAGCTCGGCGATGTACATCGGAGCGACGATCAACGAAGCGCCTACGCCGAACCCACCTATCATGCGGGCGATGACCAGGATTTCGAAGGTCGGTGCCAAAGCCGAGGCAATCGCAGAAATGGCGTACAGGATGGCCGCATATACAAGCACCCTTCGCCGACCGATCCGATCGCTCAACGGACCCGATAGCATCATCGCGAGGGTCGCGGTCAGCGTCAGTGAACTCACGGCCCATCCCAGCTGCAGCTTCGTGAGATCGAACTGGGGCTCGATGAAGCCGACTACGCCTGAGATCACCGACGCGTCGAAGCCCATCAGGAAGCCACCAAGGGCCACGATCAGGGAAGTCTTGGCTACGTAGCTGCGGTTTGACATGGTGCCTCGGAGCGCCTCGGTAGTGGGTTCCGTGATCAGGATCGGGCGGGGTGGGGAAGCGGTGCGAACCCCAACGCAACGGCTACCAAGGCCCGGAAGTCCCGGCAAGCCCCCTGGTAGACGTCTCCCCGCGCAGCACCGCGGCGCACCCCAGCAGTCCGGGGTAGTCGTGCGTGATCCACGCAAGCGGTACGGTCCGGCAGAAGTCCGAGAACCGGCCCTTGTCTTCGAATCGCGACCGGAAACGCTCGACGTCCAGGAACTCGGACAGGCGCTGGATGACACCTCCGGACAGGTAGACACCGCCGGTGGACCACGCGAATAGAGCCATGTCCCCGGCGAATCCGGCCAGGATGTCGAAGAAGTCCCGGACGGTCCGCACCGCAACGGCATCACCCTCGGATGCCAAGCGAAGGATGTGCTCGGCGGGACACCCCTCGTTCTCGGACGGAGGAGCGGGACCGTAGAGCTGTCGGTTGCTCCAATAAAGGTTCTCCAGGCCGGGCCCGGAGATGATGCGTTCCGCCGACACCCGTGGGAAGCGCGCGAAGAGGGTTTTGAGGATACGCATCTCGTGTTCGTTGCTCGGCGCGAAGCCGACGTGCCCACCCTCGGAGGGAAGGATCTCGCCATCGATCGTCTGCACCGCGGTTCCCAGCCCGGTGCCCGGCCCCAGAACGGCGCGGGTGCCCGGGGCGCTCGGCCTTGGCTCTCCGAACCAGAGCAGATCCTCCGGCTCCAGGGCGTCGATGGCCAACGCTTGGGCGGTGAAGTCGTTGATCACCGTGACCGGGGTGCCGAGGAGCTTCCCCAGCTCGCCGCGGCTGAAGGTCCAGTGACTGTTGGGGAGATCCACCAGGTCGTGCTCAACGGGTCCGGCCACCGCCATGCAAAGCTCGAGCACACACCCGATTTGGTGCCGGGACAGGTAGTCGGTGATGGCGTCGTCGACGGTGGGGTATTCAGCGCATGTGAGGGTTTCAACGCCGCGCAGGTCGCGCGGACCATCCCCGACGACAGCGAAGCGCGCGTTGGTGCCCCCCACGTCCGCGACCAGCCGAACGCCTGCCGGCGGGCTCGACATGGTGTTGGGATCCTCGGTCTGCGTCGTCACAACAGCATCCGATCAGGAGAAGTAGATCCAGAGGGCTGCGACGCACAGCAGCAGACCTCCGGTGAGTGCAAGCTCGAGGCGGCTCCCGCCGGACCAGACACCTTTGCCGTCTCTGGTTCCGCCGAAGGTCAGGCCTTCGACCCTCTCAGGCGGCGGCGGAGGCGTGAGGAGGCTCACGCCTACGAGGACCGCGGTGCAGATAGCGAACAGAAGGATGGCGAAATGAAGAAAGTTGATGTCTGCGTACGCGAAGAGCAGTCCGTCCAGATTTCCCTTGTTGAGTTCGGCCAACAGCCTCCCCATGCCCAGCACGAAACCGGTGCCGAGAGCCGCAATGGCTCCCTGGGAATTCACTCGGCGCCAGGCGATGCCCAGGAGGAAGACGGCTGCGATGGGAGGCGAGATGTAGGCCTGGACACTCTGCAGGTATTGGTAGAGCTGGCCCGACACGAGCTTCATGAGCGGGATCCAGAGCAGCCCAAACCCCACGAGCACGGCGGTGGTGGCCTGGCCTACGAGTACGAGGCGCCGCTCCGAGGCCTCGGGATGGATCTTCTTGTAGACATCCCAGGTCACCAGCGTGGACGTCGAGTTGAATACCGAGGATAGGGAGCTCATGAGGGCGGCGAGAAGCCCCGCCACCACCAGGCCCCGCAGCCCCACGGGAAGAAGCACGCCTATCAGAGTCGGGAGCGCCTGGTCCGGGGTGTCGAGCTGCAGCACACCCTGCTGGGACAGTGAGTAGGCGATGACACCTGGAATGACGAAGATGAACAGCGGGAGAAGCTTCAGGAAGCCCGCGAAGATGGTCCCCTTACGCGCCTGCTCCAGGTCCTGAGCAGCCAGCACGCGCTGCACGATGAATTGATCTGTGCACCAGTACCACACACCAAGGATGGGAGCTCCGAACAGGATGCCGGTCCAGGGGAAGTCCGGGTCCGACATGGGCCGCCACACCGACATGAAGGCAGGGCCGACGCTTTCCTGCATCGCACCCCATCCGCCGAGCGCGGACAGTCCGAGGAAGGTGACCGCCACCGAGCCGCCCACCAGGACGAACATCTGCAGCAGGTCCGTATAGAGGACCGCCCGGAGTCCTCCGAAGATCGTGTAGACGCCGGTGACCGCCACCACCACCAGCGCTCCCGTCCAGAAGTTGATGCCCATGAGGGACTCGAAGACGATCCCCCCGGCGGCGATGGTGACAGAGATCTTCGTGAGCACGTATCCGACGATGGAGATGATCGCCAGGTACCAGCGCGCTCCCTCTGAATACCGACGTTCCAGGAACTCCGGCATCGTGAAGACGCCGCTGCTCAGGTAGAAGGGTACGAACACCCACCCGAGGAGCAGGAGAATCAGCGAGGCCAGGACTTCGAACTGGGCTACGGCTACCCCGCTGGCGGCGCCGGTCCCAGCGAGACCTACGAGGTGCTCGGACCCGATGTTCGACGCGAACAGCGACCCGCCGATGAGGAACCAGCCCGCGTCTCGACCCGCGAGGAAGTAGTCCGCCGCCGACCCCTTGTTGGCCCTTTCCCTCCGGGTCGCCCAGATGGCCACGCCGAAGACCAGAACGAAGTAGAGGGCGATGACAGCCCAATCCAGCCCGACCAACAGGCTCATGTCATCACCTCCGTTTGAGAAGGGTGGTCCGCTCTGCTGCGGCTCCTCGAGAGTATGGAGAAGACCAACAGCGGGTTTGTTCGATTGTCAAACTATCTTCTTGGTTGGGTTCGGACAACCTGCAGGGCGCCCAAGGTAGACGAGTAACTTGTTGCTAGTACTTGTATTTCGGAGGAATCCGGCACTTGACGAGAGGGGTCTCAGGGCTATAGAATCGGGGAGTTTGTTCTTGCAACAAACAAAGTATGCACTCGGCCCGGATACTCTTTGTGCCGGGCTGACAACCACGCGTGATGGAGCAACAAACATGAAAAGGCTGCTCGCGATCTTGGGCCTCGTCGCACTATCTGCAGGCGCAGTTGACGCTCAGCAGACGACGGGGAATGTCGTTGGAACGGTGATGGACGAGGCCAGCGGTGGGGCGGTCACCGGCGCCGACGTCTGGATCGACGGGACCCGTTTTCGTGCAGTTTCTAGGGACGATGGCCGATTCATCCTGGCTGGGGTCACCCCCGGCGTCTACACCGTCCGGGTATTCCGGATCGGGTATGGTGCCCAGGAACTGCCGGCCACAGTGGTGGCGGGTGAGACGCTGGAGCTGACCTTCGAGTTGGCCATTCAGGCCGTCAACCTCGACGAGATCGTGGCCACCGGATATGGCTCATCGAGCCGGAGGGAGCTCACCGGCGCGGTGTCCTCCATATCTGGTGGAGATATCACAGTGGCGGCGACGCCGAACGTGACCATCTCCAGCTCCCTGCAGGGGCGGGCGGCCGGCGTTCAGGTACTCACGGCCTCCGGCATGCCGGGAGTCGGGGCCAGCGTACGGGTGCGCGGCACCAACTCGATTACGGCGAACAGCGAGCCGCTGTACGTCATCGACGGCGTGCCCGTGACCCAGGGGACCGCCTCCACGGACCCCACGCAGAACCCCCTGGTGACCATCAACACCGCGGACATCGCGTCTATCCAGATCCTCAAGGACGCCTCCGCGACGGCCATCTACGGTTCGAGGGGTGCCAACGGCGTCATCCTCATCTCCACCAAGAGCGGTGGTGAAGATGGCAACGTCATCAAGATCGAGTCCAGCTACGGCACGCAGTCTCTGGCCAAGTCGATCGATGTCCTGACCGCGCAGCAGTACCGCGAGCTGCGGAATGAGGCGATGACCAATGTCGGCCTCACCCCGCAGTACTCGGCTACCGAGGTGTCCGACGTGACCTCGACGAACTATCCGAGCCTCGTCGTGCGGGACGCTCCCCAGCAGACCCATTCCCTGACCTTCTCCGGAACGGGTGGCGGCACTCAGTACCTCATCTCCGGGAACGTGCTCCAGCAGGACGGCATCATCATAGGCACCGGGTTCGATCGTTACTCGGGTCGGATCAACCTCGAGCGGAACTTCTCGGAGCGCTTCCGGGCGGGGACCAACCTCACCATCTCGCGGATCAAGCACGACATCTCCGAGGTCGAGAACAGCTCGCTGGCCGGTGACTCCCGTGGCATGCTGGCCGCGATGGTCTACGATCCCGCGGTTCCCGTCTACGATGACGAGGGGAACTACATCAAGCGGTCCGTCCTGGGCGAGTTCATGAACAACCCGGTGGCGACCGTCAACGAACTCGTCGAGCGGCGCAACGAGACGCGGATGGTCGGAGGCTTCTTCTCCGAACTGGAGATCATGGACGGCCTCCGGATCTCCAACCGGTTGGGGGTGAACAGCTGGGATGCCTACAACCCGCGGTATGCCCCGAGCTACATCTACCAGGGTTCGCTGACCAACGGCTCGGCGAACATCTGGCAGGGCAACTCGCTCGAAATCCTCAACGAGACGCTCATGAACTTCGAGCGGAGCGGCGTCGGCCCTGGAGACCTGACCTTCCTGGGCGGCTTCACCTTTCAGGACAGCGACTACGACTTCACGAACATCTCGGCGGCCGACTTCCTCGTGGAGAATCCCATGTGGAACTCCGTCCAGGGTGGTGCGCAGCGGCCGGTGGTGACCTCCGGCGGCAGTGACTGGACGCTTCTCTCGTATCTCGGCCGGGCCAACTACAACATCTCGAACAAGTACCTGTTCACCTTCACAGGACGGTACGACGGGTCCAGCGTCTTCGGTGAGAACAACAAGTGGGCGTTCTTCCCGTCGGCCGCGCTGGCCTGGCGCGTCATCGACGAAGGCTTCATGACCGACCAGGGCTTCTTCGACGACTTCAAGATTCGCGTGAGCTACGGCCTCACCGGAAACCAGGCGGTGGGCCCCTACAACTCGCTGGCCGGGATGTCAGTGGTGGAGAGCGCCATCGGCGCCGCCAACAATATCTCGTTCGCCCCGGGCTCCCGGTCCCCAAATCCGGACCTTCGGTGGGAGAGCACCAAGCAGTTCAACCTGGGCCTGGACATGTCGTTCCTCGACAGCCGCGTTTCCGTGGCCGCCGATGTCTACACGGCGAACACGGAGGATCTCCTCCTGATCGTCAACATGCCGTGGACCAGTGGATTCGCAGACCAGCTGCGCAACGTGGGGTCGGTCAAGAACAAGGGCGCGGAACTGTCCATCAACACGCTCAACGTCCAGTCCGGCGGCTTCACGTGGAGCTCGACGCTGAATCTGGCGGCGAACCGGAATGAGGTCGTGGCCATCGACGACCGTGACTTCATCGAGGCGGGTGGCGACCGTTGGGGTTGGGCCGTTGGCGGCAACAGCCATCTCATCAAGCCCGGCGAGCCCTTGGGATCCATCTACGGCTACAACGTCATGGGACTGTGGCAGTCCGGCGACGTCTGCGACCTCGTCGACCCACGGCCCACGCTGGACTGCGTGCCCGGTGAGCTTCACCTCCAGGACGTGAACGGTGACGGTCGCATCACCCCGGACGACCGGACGATCATCGGTCGAGCCGACCCCGACTTCTACGGCGGTTTCAACAACAGTTTCGTGTACGGTCCGCTCTCGGTCGAGGCGTTCATGACGTTCTCGGTTGGGAACGACATCGTGAACGCATCCAACGCGTTCCTCATGAACGCGTCAGGCCAGCTCAACGAGCGAGCCGAGGTCCTGGACCGCTGGACGCCTGAGAACACGGACACGGACATTCCGAGGGCCAACTCGAACCGACGGACGCTGCTCTACTCCACCTTGGTGGAAGACGGGACGTATCTGCGGCTGCAGTCGATGACCCTTGGATACCAACTCCCGGAGAGCCTGCTCCGTGGCGCGCGTTCGGCGCGCTTGTACGTGACAGGCCAGAACCTCTTCACGCTCACGGACTACTCAGGGTTCGATCCCGAGGTGAACAGCCTCAATGGGTCGCCCTCCGCACGTGGTCTCGACGTCGGCGCCTACCCCAGGGCGCGCATATGGAACGTCGGCGTGAGCATCACCTTCTAACGCCGCCTTCGGCCATCTACTACGGGATTAAACCCATGAAGACCAGATCGATGACCCTGCTCCTGGCGCTGACGGTGGCGACCACCGCGTGTGAGGATCTTCTCGTCGAAGACCCCGAAGCCTTTATCACTTCGGAGACCTACTACCAGACCGCCGAGGACCTCGAGGCCGCAGCCGTGGCCATGTACAGCCTGTTCCATGACTGGAACATGTTCAAAGTCCAGTACGTCTGGACCTTCGAACTGGCGGCGGACGAGGGGCGTTACCACCCCGACGAGCCCAACGTCGAGACCCAGGCCCCCGAGTTCCTGAACTGGACTGCCAGCAGCCGCGATGCGGTACAGCCCTGGAAGACGCTCTACTGGAACATCCTCCGCGCACACCAGGTGCTCGACAAGCTGGACGGCGTCGCGTTCGAGAATCCGGCACAGAAGACGAGCCTGGAAGCCGAAGCCAAGTTCATGCGGGCCTTCCACTATTTCTGGCTGGTGCGGGCGTACGGTGGTGTTCCCCTCTACCTGTCCGAGGACGAGCAGATCCAGGTGGATCAGCCGCGGGCGACTGAGGAGGAGGTCCTGGCGCAGATCATCCAGGACGCCAGCGACGCCGTAGCGGGGCTCCCGCTTTCGCGGAGCGGCGACGAGCTCGGACGCGCTACCCAAGGCGCAGCTCTCATGCTTCTCGCGGACGCCTACCGTTGGCGGGCGAACGTCGTCACCCAGTCTCAGCAGGACTGGCAGGCAGCGGCCGACGCAGCCCAGGATGTGATTGACTCCGGCCAGTACTTCCTCGACGCGGACTA
Source organism: Gemmatimonadota bacterium (assembly GCA_039587465.1). Taxonomy (GTDB): domain Bacteria; phylum Gemmatimonadota; class Gemmatimonadetes; order Longimicrobiales; family Gaopeijiaceae; genus JBDHIL01. The sequence goes on from JBDHIL010000008.1 coordinate 29,031, forward strand.
CGCTGAAATCCACTCACCGGGGGCCATGTTCCGCAGCGAGGAGATCTTCGCCGTGCAGTCGATCGGCGGTGGCGGCTGGTTCCAGTCCAGCCTGTACGGCGCTCACTTCTGGCCTCGGAACCTGGGGGCCGGCGGCGGCTGGGCTGTGGTCGTGCCCACGCCTGAGATCTACGCCTCCTACATCGATGGCGACTACCGGCATGAGGCCACCTTCTGGACCCAGGCCTGTCCGGCCGATGAGCCGCCGGACTGTGACAGCCCCGTCGCGTTCTCCCCCACGAATGCCGAGGACGGCTTCCCGGACGGGTATCCCCATGTGAAGAAGTACATCCCGACCGACCGGGGTCAGGACTTCTGGGGCGGAGGCGATACCAACATTCCGCTGTACCGGTTCGCCGAAGCGTATCTCATTCTCGCCGAGGCACAGAACGAGTTGGGCAACGCAGGCGCGGCAGCGCAGGCCGTCAACATGGTCCGTGCCCGGGCCCGACAGGGAACGGGTAGCGAGAGCCGGGCCGAGCCGGCCGACATCGGCGCGCTCGGTCAGGCGGCCATGCGGGACGCCATCTACCAGGAGCGATCCTGGGAGCTTTCGTACGAGCTGAAGCGCTGGTTCGACATGGTGCAGCGGGGTGATGCCTACTTCATCTCCCAGTTCGAGGCCAGAGATCCCCTGGCGGCGCAGTTGGGCAACCTGAACGCGGCGCACATGCGTCTGCCCATTCCTGCCGAGGAGATTCAGAAGAACCCGGCCATCACGCAGAACCCCGGGTACTGATCCGGAGCAGCGCCCGGAGCGCAGCACCCGAAAGAAAGAAGGCGGGGCTCCCCTCGGGGGGCCCCGCCTTTTCGCGTGCGCTTCCGGGGGGTCCCGGCGGGGTGCGCTCAGTCCTTCATCGACGGGAACATGCGGGGGTCCGCCAGGGCGCTGTCCAGGACCAGGGTGGCGGCGCCCTTGGCCGTGGCGCGGGGTCCGAGCTCGGAGGCGACGATCCTCGAAGCGGCTACCGAGCTCACCAGAGTCTGAGCGCGTACCCCTTCCTGGACCGAAGCCATGAGCGTGGGGCCCAGCCGGGCCAAGCTGCCGCCGAGGATCACAGCGGCAGGATTCAGGATGTTGAGCACGCCGGCCAGTGCCGCAGAAAGATCGAGTGCCACGTCCTGCACCAAGCCTATGGCCAGGGCGTCCCCGTCCATCGCCGCCTCTTCGATGAGGCCTACGGTTACGGCCCCGCTGTTGAGTTGGCTTTCGGGGAAGCCAGGCAGGAGCTCTTCCACGCGGCGCAGCAGAGCGTTGGTACCCACCAGTGTCTCGAGGCAGCCACGATTACCGCACGAGCAGGGCAGCCCACCGGGCTCGATGACCATGTGGCCCATTTCCCCGGCGACACCCGTTGCCCCGCGGTAGATCTCGCCCCGGATGATGTGCCCACTGCCCACCCCGGTGCCGAGCTTCACGTATGTGAACTCGTCGAGGCCCCGACCCGCGCCCCACCAGTGCTCGGCCAAGGCTCCCAGGTTCGCGTCGTTCTCCACGAGCACAGGCACACCGTGGGTCGCCTGCAGTTGCTCCATGACCCCGCGGCCTCTCCAGTGGGGAAGGAGGACGTCAGAGACTTGCTTCGGCCTGAGTGGATCGACCGGGCTTGGTACTGCGACGCCCACACCGAGCAACCGCTTGCGCGCTCCCTCGTGGCGAGCCAGCAATTCGTTACAGAGAGAAGCCACGAGGCGCTCAGTACCCTCGGGATCCGTGCGAACGGGGTGTTCCCGATGTTCCCAGTCGAGCTCGCGGCCGCGGAGGTCGGTGAGGAGGACGGATACGTGCGTGGAGCCCATGTCCACGCCAATGATGACATGGGCGGAGTCGATGAACTCCAGGAGTATGGGGCGACGCCCGCCCCGGCTGGGCCCGTCTCCAGCCTCGGTGATCAGGTGCGAGTCCAGGAGTTCCGCGACGATCTCGGAGACCGTGGACCGGGAAAGGTTGGTCTGGCGGGCAATTTCTGCCCGGGAGATCTGGCGCTGCTGCCAGATCAGTTCCAAGATGGTGTGGGCGAGTGGGCGGCCGCGCGCGGTGTTTGCCGCCTCCGAAGGTCGGAATTGTCTCACCTTCGCTGCCACTCCCAAGCCCCCACCCAACCGTCATCGAACCCAGGCATGCAATGTGCTCCCGGTGGTGCGCCGCCGCGCGCAGAAAAGGCCGCCTCTCACTTTGTTCACGCAACGAACAAAGTGAGCAAGCTCCCTCCAGGTGTCAAGCAATTGTGGGGGTTTGTGCGTTGTTAGGTGCCACCTTGTAACGGACGAGCGGTCCTTTCCAGAGGGGAGGCCGATAGGCTGCTCGGCGCAGCAACGTCCACTCGGCGGAGCTGCTCGCCTGGACCGGCTGGGAAGCGGCCCGTTCCGGCCGATTTCCGACTCCAGAGTGGCGTGGAAATATTTGTGTTTGCAGGGCGGTGCCACCTGACCGATGTTGGTTGAGCAGATTGGTCCACCCGACCACACTGGGAGAAATGAAAATGCTCAAGCACCTCGTTGGACTCGCCACTGTCGGTCTGCTCGCCATTGCCGCCCCGCTGCAAGCTCAGGTGACGTTGGGTCCCACCCTGGCCTGGGAGAACGATCTCGATTTGGGCATTGGTGGGACTCTTCGTGCGCCGCTCGCGAGTGTCGGTGACGGAATCGGCATCCTGGCTGACCTCATCGTCTTCTTCCCCGAGGTAGGCGACTATATGCAGGTCAATGCGGGTGTGACCTACGACCTCCCGCTGCAGCAGTCCACCGCTGTGCCGTTTCTGCTCGCGGGGCTCTCGCTCGGTCGTACGTCGGAAGCTGGTGGCTCGGATACTTCGGCTCGCCTGAACGTGGGTGGCGGCCTGGAGTTCGATGCCGGCAAGTTCCGGCCCACGGCCGGCATCAGAATCGAACTGGGAGACGTCGACGCCTTCGTCCTTTTCGCGTCAGTGCCTCTAGCGCTGGGGAACTGAGCGGCCCGGACCCGCCGCACCTGCTGCGGACTTTTCCACCGAGCGCTTCGCGCAGGCTCGGTGAAGCCAGAGTCTCGGATACCATGACTTGGAACGCACGATTGATGGTGCGTGAGAGCGCCTTCACTGCTGCGGCGTTCACTGCTGCGGCCTACTTCTACTATGTGCTGGCGTTTTGGGGCGTTCAGGACCACTTCGTGGAAGGACCGCTGAGGGACTACATGGCAAGCCGGGCAGTACACGTGGAACTGCTCCTGACTGGTGTCCTGTTCGGAGGGCTGATCGGCGTCATCAACCGAATCACGGGGACCCCGCGGTTCCGCGACAGGTCGGTTGGCCAGTTGGTGCTGCTTCGCACGATCCTGTACTTGGTCAGCGTCAGCGCCGTGTCTGGTGTGGTCGCCCTGGTGTTCGTGGCGTTCATTCTGCCGTGGGAGACACTGGTTACCACGTTCCATGCCATGACGCCACGCTACACGGCATCGTTTCTTGTCTGGAGTGTCTTCACCGTCGTAGCGATCAACTTCGCCCTCGAAGTGGAGCGTCTCGTCGGGCCCGGCAAGCTCTGGCGACTCCTGATCGGGCGTTACCGGCGGCCGCACGAGGAAGAGCGAGTCTTCCTGTTCATGGACTTGAAGGGCTCTACCACCATCGCTGAGGAACTCGGGCACAAACGCTACAGCGAGCTGCTGCAGGAGTGCTACCGAGACCTGACTGAAGTCGTCCTGCGGTACGAAGCGGCCATATACCAGTACGTGGGGGATGAAGTCGTGTTGAGTTGGCCGAGTGGAGACCGGACGGGGAGGATGAGAGCCAGCGTGCAGGCGTTCTTCGCCTACCGGAAGGCGCTGACGCTCAAGCGTGCGGCGTATGAAACGCGGTTTGGGCTGGCGCCTGAGTTCAGGGGCGGCATTGACCTCGGCCCCGTAACAGTGAGCGAGGTCGGTGACGTCAAGCGAGAGATCGTCTACCACGGAGACGCTCTGAATACCGCGGCGAGACTTCTCGAGCTGAGCAAGACGCGGGGTGAAGGACTGGTCGTGTCTCACGCCGTTGGGGAGGCCGTGGAGCACGATGGCGCCGTCGTCACGAGTTGGCAGGGTGAGGTGCCGCTGCGCGGAAAGCGAGCACCGGTCAAAGCCTTCAGCCTCGAGTTGACGGGCACGACCCTCTGAGCCAAGCCGTGTTTCAGTCCTCAGAGGGCGCACCCGGCCTAACGATTCACGGCTTGGTGGCTTCGAAGATCGCTCCTGAAATCGACCCTGCGAATGCCTCTAGCTCTGCGCGGGAGCCTTCGTTCGCGTCGAGGAACTCCTGCACCCCTGCGTCCGACAGCACATAGCTCGCTGGATAGGGCCTCTCTTCAGTGATGCGCGCATCCTGGAAGCCGGCGGAGCGGAATTCGCCCAGGTAAGTGGAGCGCTGGGTGGGAAGGCAGGCCGCGACTGCATCGAGGTTGCCTTGGAGGATTCCGGGTACGTTGTGCTCGGACACCATGTCGGAAACCACCATTCTTCCGCCGGGCCTGAGCACTCGGTAGGCCTCAGCCAGGACTTTCCCCTTGTGGGGGCTCAGGTTCAGCACACAGTTCGAGATGATGACGTCCACCGTGTTGTCCGGCACGGGGAGGTTCTCGATCTCGCCGAGGCGGAACTCCACGTTCGTATAGCTTCCGGAGGCCGCGTTCGTTCGTGCCTTCTCTACCATCTCGGGCGTCATGTCGACCCCGATGACCCGGCCGCTGGGCCCTACCTGCTTCGAGGCCAGGAAGCAGTCGATGCCTGCCCCGGAGCCCAGGTCCAACACCGTCTGCCCCTCCTGGAGAGACGCGATGCCCGTGGGGTTTCCGCAGCCCAGGCCCAGGTTGGCGTTCTCGGGCAGATCTTCGAGTTCGTCGCTGGAGTAGCCTATCCCCTGGCTCGTGGCCGTAGGGGAGTCTCCGCAGCAGCTCGGCACGCAGCAGCTCTCGTTCTGTGTGGCAGCTTCGGCGTACCGATCGCGCACTGCTTTCCTGATATCGTCCATGGTGTGGTTCATTGATCCGTCCCTCCCAATATGTGGCTCTGTTCTCAAACTCTCTTCAGAAACAAACGACAGGTCTCCCGGTGGATCCCGGACACTATTTCACCATGCAACAGGTGCCTCCGGACGTATCCACGCGCGATGCGAAGGAGTGACCCAATCTGCGCACCACCTGACTGATGGCGGAGCGGACCTCCGGATCGAGGTCCGCGAGCAGCTCAGCGTATTCCCGCGCCAGGTCGTGGGCGATTCGGGCACAAAGTCCTCTGCCCTCGTCGGTCACCTCCAGGCGAACCACCCGTCCATCGGCCGGATCGCGCTCCCGAGCCCAATACCCCTGCTCGACCAAGCCGTTGGCGATCCTGCTGACCGTGCTCTTGTCCAGATAGAGCAGTGCCGCCAGCTCGTTCACCGTAAGGGCGCCCGCATCTGAAACGGCCTTGAGGGCGTAATACTGGCTGACGCTGACGTCGTAGCAGCAGGCCCGGTCACGGTCCCTGAACTGTACCACCCGAATCAGTTCAGTCAGCGATTCCGACAGTTCGTTCGCGTCGTCGATCAGCGTCGGGTCGACCGTGCCCCCGATTACCGGCAGCGACGCATCCGCCGCCGGCGATACCTTCGAGATAGTTGTCATATGCAACTATCGTATCACGCGCCTGGTATGTCAACTCTCGAGCAGGACGGCGTTGGGGGCAGTTGTCTCCGGGTGCGGTGCGCTCGCCGATCAAGGCTCTATCCGGGCCAGCCCGCACCTTCGCCGAGGACCCGTCCTGGTACCGGCTGTGACCCCTGAATCCGCAGACCGCGCTCCGTGATGGGGTCGAACGGGGCGGTCGAAGCGGCCTATCTGGACGGCCGCAGAGAGATCCACGGGGGCGGGCATCTAAGGACGGACACGTTCTCCCGCAGCGCCTATACGCTGTTTTCCACATCCAGTTCTCTGCCTCCTTGGAGTTTATAACTGGCAATCTATCTTATAGACAGTTACACAGGATCTGTGCCTCTCACGGCACCGCGTCCAATGGATTCCTCGGTCGACTCGCAGCCTCATCCCTGGAGGCGAGGGTGCTGCCGCCGCCGCCCGGGAGTTGCTCGGGTGCAGCCATGGCGGGACGACGACGTAAGCACGGGTCGGCGTTCGGCAGGATCGACAGGGCCTCGACGGCTGCAACTTTTGCGTCGGTGAATCCATCTAACGCTTGATACGTATAGATTCAGTGAAGCAGACGGTTGGGTTTTTCGGGGTGGGAGACATGGGGATGAAGCCGGGTACGTTCGTGACTGTGGTGGCGCTCGGGATGTGTGGGGTGGGGATGACGGCTCAGAGGGCGGCCGCCGTGCAGCTCTTTGCGTCGGAGGAGCCGTTGGAGTTGACGCTCACGGCGGACTTCCAGGCTTTGAAGGGAGACCGGCGCGGCGAGACGCCCGAGCGAGAGGCGACCGTACTGCTGCCCGGTGAGGACGTCGTGCTCGACGTCAAGGTCCGTACCCGCGGCAGCTTCAGGCGCGACGCCGCCAACTGCTCACTCCCTCCGCTGCGGCTCAACTTCAAGAAGAAGCAGGTCACGGGCACCGTCTTCGCCGGCGAGGACAAGTTGAAGGTCGTTGGCTCCTGCCGACCGAACCGGGACTCCTACGAGCAGTTGGTCCTGAACGAGTACCTCGCCTACCGAGCATTCCAGGAGGTGAGCCCCACGGCCTTCCTGGTTCGCCTCGCACGCATCACGTACGTCGACAGTTCCGGTGAGGACGAACCGTTCACACGCTTCGCGTTCTTCATTGAGGACGACGATGCCATGGCCGCCCGCTTCGGTGCCCAGGTGCTCGATCTGCAAGAGGGGACCAACCTGCCCCCTGGAGCCATGGACCCGCCGTCTGCGGCTACGACGGCGATCTTCCAGTACATGATCGGCAACACGGACTGGTCTGACGCGGCGGGGCACAACACCGAACTGCTGGACCTCATGGGGATCGGCGTCCCGGTGCCCTACGACTTCGACTTCGCCGGCATCGTCGACGCGCCCTACTCCACGCCGGATCCTTCCCTCAACCTGCGGTCTGTGCGAGATCGCCTGTACCGGGGTTGGTGCTGGTCGGGTCTCGACGTGCACGGCCTCCTGTCGCGATTCCGCGATGCGGAAGATGACATCGTCGGACTCTACGAAGGGTTTCCGTACCTGAGCGACGGGGAGCGCAACCGGGCCCTCGACTACCTCGGGGGATTCTTCCGCGCCATCGAGACGGATGAGCGCGCGGAGCGCGGATTCTTGGGAGATTGCCGCAGGATCATAACCCAGACGGCCGGTAGGGACTGACCGGGAAGTGACCCGGGCTGGGCCGCCAGCGCCCGGTACCCCAGCATCAGGATGCCGAACGGCTGGCGTGCAGAGTTCCGGATAGGTCGCCCGCCACAGGACCTCACCCGAACTGCCGTCGCGGCCTGGATTGACACACCTGGTGTAGAGAAGCAAGACCCAGACAGTCTACCTGGAGGAGCATCATGTTGAGACGCATCCTCCTGCCCGCAGTGCTCGGTTTCATCGTGCTGTTCGTTTGGACGTTCATCGTGAACGGCATGTTCCGCTTCAACGCGCGACTGACCATGAACACGCCGCCCGACGAGGTGGCAGTCTACGAGATGTTGAAGGAGAACATTCCCGAAAGGGGTGTCTACATCTCGAACCCTGAGATCGAGCCCGAAGTAGGCTTCCCCTGGGGAGAGCCCGTCTTCAGCATCAGCTACGCCGGCTTCGGCCACGAGGCGGCAGGGCGTTTGCAATTGGTGCAGATAGCGGTGGGCTTCCTGTCCATGCTGCTGGTGGCTGCGCTCCTGCTGGAGACTTCTCCGCGGGTGAGGTCGCGCTACCTGAACCGCGTGCTCTTCGTCGTCGGGATTGGCGTACTGCTGGCTTTGCTCACTGACGTGTCCAGGATGGGCATCGGGGGCTACCCGGTGAACACGGCCCTTCTGTTCGCCGCGAACCGGGTGGTGCTGTGGACGCTGGTCGGCATCGCGATGGCTTGGGCGACGCGGCGAGCGTGCACGTAAAGCACCGCACCGTCGAGCATGATTTTCCTGCGGACGCAGTGGCAAGCGTCCGAGTCAGCTACAATGCGGTGCGGTCTTTTCACCGCTGGTTCTTCGTTTGGTCTGGTCCCGCTTCGCTCCGAGGTCACCATGGGTCACAAAGCTCTGCTCACCGCACTCTCCTTCTTTCTCCTGGCGAGCAGTGCCGCCGCTCAGGACCTGGTGCTCACGAACGCGCGCGTCGTGGATGTGACGAACGGGTCGATAAGTGAGCCCGCTACCGTCGTCATGGCCGACGGGCAGATCGTCTCCGTCACCGAGGGTGGCGCGCCGGCTGCCACCAGCGCGACGATGATCGACCTCATGGGCCGCTTCGTTGCACCGGGCCTCATGGACGCCCACGTGCACGTCGGCAACGCGGCTGACGCTCGCCGGGCGTTGCTGCAAGGCGTCACGACCATGCGGAGCATGGGCACGTCACACTACGCCGACGTCGGCATGCGTGAGCTGCAAGCCGCGGGCACCTTGGAGGCACCGCAGTACCTCGCCGCCGGGTATCACGTCAGGCCGCCTGCCGCGGAGGCGTTCTTCCAGGACCACCCCGAGATGGCGGACCTGTACGGCACCGAGATCCGAGGTGAAGCCGCGGTGCGTCGCATGACGCGAGCCCTCGTGTCTCGCGGCGTCGACTTCGTGAAGACGAACGCGACCGAACGGGCGGGGCTGCCCAACACGGACCCCCGGAAGCAGTTCTACTCCGAAGCAGAACTGCGGGCCATCGTGGAAGAGGCAGCGGCCGGGGGCATTGGCGTCTCCGCGCACGCCCATGGTGACGCGGGCGGGCGGGACGCGGTCTTGGCCGGTGTTCGCAGCATCGAACACGGCACCTACTTGAGTCCCGAGACACTCGAGTTGATGGCGGAGCGCGGGACGTTCCTTGTACCCACGATCGCGATTGTTCGGGATCTGACCATTCCGGGTGGCGACTACGACAACGCGGTGTTGAACATTCGTGGACGGCACATGCTACCGCGCGTCCAGGAGATGGCAGGGAACGCACACCGGATGGGCGTCAGAATCGTGGCCGCCACGGACACGGGGTACGGCTCGGAGAGCACGACGACCCTCGCCCACGAGCTCCTCGAGCTGGTCGGGATCGGCATGACGCCACTCGAGGCCCTTCGGGCCGCGACGACCACGGCGGCCGAACTCTTCGGCTTGGACGATGTCGGGACAGTCGAAAGTGGCATGCAGGCCGACCTCATCGTGCTCGAACGCAACCCATTGGACGACATCGGAGTGGTGCAGGACGTACTCATGGTGGTCAGCGATGGTAAGGTCGTCGCGCAGCGAGGAGATTGGCCGGGTCAGCGACCGATTTCGTAAGACGCCTGAGCGATGCCTTCCGCGAACAGCATCTGGGCCCCGCCTGACCCCCACCGGAGTGGGGTCGGGCTCGGCCTTCCCGAGCGACGTCTCCCGAAGAAGCTCGGGGGCGAACTCGAAGGGTGCTTCGTCGGTTGATCGACGCCACCACCCCACCCGCGAGCCGCACCGCTAGGAGATCGGCGTGCCCCCTGCGGGCAGGTTCTCCTTCAGATACCGCGTGAGCAGATCGTACAGGTGCAAGGTGGTCCCGGGGCCTTCGAAGATCCCGTGACTCCGGTTGGGATAGGCCATCATCGTGAATTGCTTGCCCTGTTCGATCATTGCGTTGATGAGACGCTCCGAGCCCTGGTAGTGGACGTTGTCGTCGCCGGTCCCGTGCACCAGGAGCAGGTTGCCGCTCAGCCCCGCGACGTGGGTGATGGGTGACCCCCGCCGGTAGCCGTCCGCGAAGTCCGGGAGCACGCCCGAGTAGCGCTCCTGGTAGATGGCGTCGTAGAGCAGCTGATCGGGAACGGGCGCGACGGACATACCGGTCCGGTAGAGCTCCGGGTGCCGGAACATCATGTTGAGGGTCATGGACCCACCGCCGCTCCAGCCCCAGATCCCGATGCGGTTCTCGTCCACGAAGTCCCACGTGCGAAGGACCCGGGCCGCGCCGGCCTGGTCTCGTGAAGCCAGGGTGCCGACCTCACCGTGTACCGACTTCCGCCACTCCCGCCCACGCGGCGCCGGCGTGCCGCGGTTGTCTACGCTCGCCACGAGGTAGCCCTGCTGGGTGAGCATTACGTGCCACAGGTAACGGCTGCCGCCCCAGTTATCCATGACGGTCTGACCCGCCGGCTCGCCGTAGACGAAGAAGAGCAGGGGGTACTTCTTGGCAGGATCGAAGTCACTCGGCTTCATGATCCAGCCGTCCAAGGTGACGCCCTCCTCCGTGGTCAGCCTGAAGAACTCCGACTCCCCGCGGTCCAACGCGGCGACCGTCGCCTCAAGCTCGGCGTTGTCGACCATGGTGCGGACGGTCTCATGCTCCGGGAGCGAGACCAGGCCCACGGTCGGAGGTGTCCCGAACGCGGCGTGAGTCTGGAATGCCCACTCCCCGTCGTGCGACAGCTGATATGAATTCCAGCCGGCGTGTGCCTCCGGGGTGAGCCGCTCGGGGCGACCGGTTCCGTCCAGGCGGGACCGATACAGGTAGCGCTGGCCGGCGTTGTTCGGCGATGCGATGAAGTAGAGCCAACCACCCGCGTCATCGATGAGCTGAACGCTCACCACGTCCATGTTCCACGGCGTCGCGAGCCGCTCGTGCGAGCCGTCGCGGGAAACCACGTACACCTGGCGCCAGCCGTCCTTCTCGCTGACCCAGGTGAAGCGCTCGCCGTCGTCCATCCACAGCATGTCGTCGACGACGTCGACCCAAGCGTCGTCCATGTCCGTGTAGATCGTCCGTGCCGCGCCCGTCGCCGCCTCGACCATCATCAGACGATTGGTGTTCTGGGGGCGGTTCAGATACTGGATCGTGTACTCGTCGGAGCTGGCCGCCCACTCCATGCGGGCGATGTAGTTGTTGCGCGGATCACCATCGAGCTCCGCCCACACGGTCTCGCCGCCCTCTGCGGAAACCACGCCGACCCGGGCGGACGAGAGCGTCTCGCCCACCTTCGGGTAGGGGATGCTCGTGAGCTGCGGGTAGAGAGAGTCCGTGTAGTTCACCAGCAGGAAGTCCTTCACTCCGGTGGCGTCGAGCTGCCAATACGCGATGCTGCCCCCGTCCGGGCTCCACCGGAAGCCGTCACGGATGCCGAACTCCTCCTCGTACGCCCAGTCGAAGTTCCCGTTGATGAGTGTCGGAGACCCGCCCTCCGTGACCTTGGTGATGGCGTGGTCGCTCAGGCGCTCGACGTAGATGTCGTTCGCTCGCACATAGGCCACCCGATCTGCCTGGGGCGAGAACTTGGCGAACATGAGCGTCGCCTCTTCGGCGTCACCCCCCAGCTGTTGGAGGTTTCCACTCGTGAGGTCGAGCACCCAGTAGTCGCCACGCGAGTTGACTCGCCAGACGCGCTGTGAGTTGGTGTACACGAGCAGCTTCGAGCCGTCTTCGGACCAGTCGTAGTCATGCAGGATCAACGGCGCGGTGCTTCCCTCCGGGATGAGACGCTCCGCGGCGACCAGCACTTCCCGGTCGCCCGAATCCGGGCTGTAGCGGACGATGTCGAAACCACGCACGCGGGCAGAGACCTCGACGGTCGTGTAGCCGGACCCGTCGACGAGCCACCGGACCGGACCGAACCGCTCGGACGAGAACTCCGCCGACCCGAATATGCGGTCGAGGGACAGCTCCCCGGCGGACTGCGCAGACCCTTCGGCTGGTGCGAGAACGATCGCGGTCGAGAGGAGCAGCAGAAGACTGCGGACGTGGGTCGGCCTGCGCGTGCGGATCATGTGTGTGCTCACCGGAGCTCGAGGTCACTTGGGGCGTGCGAAGTGTCTTTTGCTGCGCAGTTGGAAGATCGGCGCGAGTGCACCGCCGGGGAAGTGCGGGTGTGGAGGCGGCGGAGGGGTGGGCAGCCGATCGGCCGCCCGCCCCTCCGGCGTACGCTTTGCTCCCCTACAGCGCTACCAGGACCACGGACACGTCAACAGGAGTTGGGACGCGTCTGCCGCCGTGATTGGCTGCATGCTCCAGTCGGAGCCACCCAACCAATCCATGCCAGGGTCGCCGATCGGGCTGCCCGGAGGCATGGCCAGCGCGGTGCCGGTGCTGCCGCTCTCGTAGTCGCGCTCCATGAACCTGCCGATGTCCGATGCGAGCAGTCGGTAGTGCGCCCGCTCCAGGTCCTCCACATCGTCTGAGCGCTGGGTGACGGACACCGCGAGTTCCGACAGGGAGTAATGGGCGATGGCCCTCACCTGGGACACAGGAGAGGTGGCGGCGAGGCTCATCAGCTTCTCCACCAGGACCCGCTCGACCGCCCGGTTGATTTCCGCCTCGTAGGCGTCGGCCGGCTCCAGCGAGAAGGTCTCGTCGCTCACGCGGGCGATCACTTCGTCGAGTCCCGGAAGAGATGGGTCCAGCGCTGCCTGCTGCACCATGCGCGCTGCCCGCTCCGGCTGGAAGAGAAAGCCCAGGGTCGCGTCGGCAGCCGCGGTCGCCGGCGCGACGGCATCGAAGACGAGGCCAGTATGGCGCCGGAACAGCTCCTGGTGCGGACCGTACCGGAAGGGCCGGGGCGGAAGGTTGTCCAGGACGTTACGCGGAATCGTCAACTCCGAGGGGTGCAGCGTTCGCATGAGGGCGTCGAGCGCCTCATGCTGTTCAGCCGCGGGGACGGATCGCAACGGCTCCTGCCCGTCACCCCGCATCGCGTACGTGTAGTACTGCCCACCCACGACCTTGGTGGTCGCCTCCGCCTGATACCTGTGGTGCAGGAAGAGCGGCACCAGGGCGTCCTCCATGGTGGCCATCGGCTCACCGGTCTTGATGGCCGTCTCACCGAAGTGATCGAGCGCGACTCGCCGCACGTCCATCATCCGGTTGAGTTCACCGGCCGCCGTCGCACCGTTGTCCCAGAGATGCACCTTCGGGTGCGCGCTCCCGGCAGGCCGGGCGTCCTGGTCGCTGATGAACGAGATGCCGTCGGAGAGCCCTGCCTGGATGATCGCATCGAGGGCCGCGTCCTCGTCCGTACCGTCGGGGAAGTCGGTGTAGCCATATGCGATCGCGATCTTGTCCCAGGCTCCGATCTCGTTGGCGTAGGACTGCGGACCAAGGCTGACCCGGCCGTCTTCCATCCCGATGACCGGATGGGGATAGTCCATCACCGACTGGGTTCCGTCCGCTGTCTGGGCGCTGGCGATGTAGTTGTGAGAAAGCCCCAGCGTGTGCCCGATCTCGTGCGCTGACAATTGGCGGATACGCTGTACGGCCATCTCCCTGGCCGCGGATGCATCTTCGTCACCATCCACGTACGGCGCGGTGAGGCCCTCGCCGATGAGGTAGTCCTGGCGGACCCGGAGGGACCCCAGGGTGACGTGGCCCTTCAGGATCTCACCGGTACGCGGATCCGAGATGGAGTTGCCGTAGCTCCAGCCGCGCGTGGAGCGGTGCACCCACTGGACCACGTTGTAACGCACGTCCATGGGGTCGGCGTCGGCGGGCAGCACCTCCATGCGGAATCCGTTGATGAAGCCAGCTGCTTCGAACGCCTGGTTCCAGAGCTGGCCGCCCTCGAGCAGGGCTGAGCGCACGGGCTCCGGAGTGCCCGGATCGAGATAGTAGACGATGGGCTCGACGGGCTCCGAGGGTGCACTGCCGGGGTTCCGCTTCTCCATGCGGTGACGGGCGATGTAGCGGACCTCGAGGTCCTGGTCTATGGGCAGCGCGAAGTCCATGAACGTCACACCGTTGTACCCCGCCCGTGGGTCGGCCTTACGCGGGACGAAGCTTCCGTCGAGTGCCGGAAGGCGCACGAAGGAGTGGTGCTGCCGCACCGTGAAGGAGGTCGCGGTGGGGGACACGCTGCTCACGAGCCCGCCGGGTCGGTCGGAGGTGAAGGTCAGCATCACCTCCACCTCGCTGTTGTCCGGGAAGCCCTTCGTGCGCGGCATGAAGATGGCGCTGCGTGTCGCCTCGAGGCGGAAGGTGCCCTGGCCTCCCGACTGGAGCCTGGAAGCCATCCTGTGCCAGTCGGACATGAAGAAGCTGGTGGCATCGACCAGGACACGGTCGTCCGTCTCCGCCGAAACCGTGAAGCCCCAAAGCACAGAGGTCGGAAATCCATCGTCCACGGACTTACGCTCGAGCGGGTCGTCAGAGATCGCTCGGTATCCGTAATTGGGCTCCTCCATGAGCACCTTCGGACCGACCCGCTTGAACACCACGACGTGCCGAGCGCCCAGGTCACCCCGGTTCAGGCCCAGGCTGTTCTGCCCCATGCCCGCCGGAAGCGAGGTGTAATGCAGGAATTCCTCGTTCCACCGACTGATTTCCAGCCAGATCTTGCCGTCGTCTTCGCTGAAGTAGACCGGGACGAATCCATCGATCTTCTGGAAGCCCTCGGTCTTGGACTCGATGGTGGGAGTCTCCTCCGAGCTTTCCTCCTGGGCCGTCAGCGGAAGGGCCACGAGGGCCGTGGCGAGCACGCTCGCCGTGAGTGCCTGGCACGTCCGACGGTACGACATCTTCGACCTCCAGAGAGGGCTGGTGCGGTGAGCGCGGCTGAATGGTACAGGCACGCCAGACCGCTGTTTTGGGGGACGGCAATGTGGGAGCCGCTTCAGCGGCGCGCCAGCGAGGGCGGGGGCGCGGCATGGAGCGGCTACATACCAACCCAATGGCACCGGAGTGTCGAGATGGAGCCAGGGCCTCCGCCTGGCCCACCCTCCGAGGTGAGGAGCACCATGCCGTCGCCCGCGATGCCTACGCCCTCGCCCTGGGACTCGCCGAGTCCGCGCAGGTCCACGAAGCCACTGTCGGCCGGGATGAGAGTGTCGCCCCGGACCGAATAGAACTGGAGCGAGCCGTACGTGCGCAGGGCGGCGACGTCTCCCGCTGGCGTCGAGGTCCCGCCGGTGACCTGGCGGGGGAAGATGCGTGCGGTCTCGCTCAAGCGCTGCACCTCCTCCAGCACGGTCGCCTCGGGACGAAGCGCTCCAGGATAGCGATAGACCGTGACCGGGTGGTTCCGTCCCTTCGTGACGACCAGGATCCGCTCGCCGGGAAGGACGATGAGGGCTTCGATGTCCCGCGGCCCGTCCGGGAGAACGACAGGGAACGTCTCCACTGCAAGAGGGCCCGACTGGGTGGGGACAGGCTCGTGGGCCCTGACGATGCGGAGGTTCGTGCGCTCCTCGTAATTGTCACCCAGGTCGGCCATATAGAGACACGAGCCCCCCTCGGGGCAGGAGCCCACCGCGACGTCCTCCCAGTCCTGCACGCGCCGCTGCAGCCGGAAGCGTCCCAGGACCGTGCCCTGCCCGTCGATCGCGAAGAGAACCGAGCCTGCGTCGTTGTGGGTCCAGTAGACGCCGGGGTGCGTGACGCTGGCGGCCACGCCGCTCACCTCTTGGAGTTCCGCGGGCAGAGGGGTCGGGCCGCTCCCGACGGCGCATCCGGGAGCATCCGCCGAGGGTTGGCTGCATCCAACTGCGGTCAGCGCTGCCAGCAGCTGCAGCGGGTGCGTCCATCGACCGCGTAGCCGCGGCCTGCCTGGCCACGGAGTGCGGGGCACCGGGAAGCCGAACCGGTTGCTTGGCCCGGCGCCTACCTGCCCGTTCGGCACCGATCGCCTCTCGTCACTCTCGGTTCGAGGTGGCGACCGCGTACACCCGGTTCAGGACCTCGACGAATGTCTCGGTCGGAAGCGCACCCTGCAGCGGCGGGAACCCGACCAGGAAGAAGGTGGGAGTGCCCCGCACGCCGAGCTGCCGGCTCAGCGCGCTGGCGGAGGTCACGCGGTCGTTCCGGCGACCCGTCGAGAGGCAGGAGTCGAAGATCTCCATGTCGGCGCCCACCTCCTGAGCCCACTCCCGCAGCAGGGGCTCTGGGTCACTGGACCCCTTCCACTCGCGCTGGTCGTCCCAGATGCGCTGATCCATCGTGGCGAACAGCTCCTCGCTCTGCTCGAGCACGCACTCGACTGCAGCTGTCGTGGCGGGAGAGTTCTCGAACATGCCATTCACGAATGGCAGGAACTTCCACTCGACCTTGCCGGTCTCGATGAAGTCCCGCAGGATCACGGGCCACGTCTCCATGTGGAACTGCCGACAGTAGGAGCACCCATAGTCGGACATCTCCACGACGCGAACAGGGGCCGTCCTCGACCCGAAGTCGACGCCGAGCAATGCGACATCGATGTCCTGCGAGGCCCGGCCGACGCGGGGACTGCCCGGTGGGAGCGCACCCGCCGGGAGTTCGTCGAGATCCGCAGCCCCTGGAGGTGTCGATGCCAGAAGGTCTGCCGACGTACCGTCCGTGCGCGGGGCGGCGTCGCTCGGCGGGGCCTCGGAACAGGCCCAAACGCTCAGCAATGCGGCCAGCGTGAGGCTGGTCACGATCCTGCCCATCATGGCATCTCCAAAGTGACAAGCTGCCCCAGTCCGGCCAGGAAGGCCGTGAGCTTGGCGAAGCTCCCGGTAACCATGAGCAGCCCGATCACCACGAGAAGTGCTCCGGCTGCCCTCTCCAGCGGCACCAACCAACGTCTGACGCGTTCCACTCGCGCTATGAACCAACTGAACGCCACGGCCGCGACCACGAAAGGTAAGCCCAACCCCACGGCGTAGGTTGCCAGAAGCAGCGTGCCCTGCGCCATGGTAGCCTCCAGGCTGGTGTAGAGGAGGATGGACGCCAGCACCGGTCCAATGCACGGACTCCAGCCCGCTCCGAATGCCACGCCGACGAGCAGGGAACCGGTGGCTCCGGCTGGCCGGTCCGAAAGCTGTACTCGGATGTCCCGTGCAAGCGCGGGAATCCGGAGCAGGCCCAGAAGGTAGAGGCCGAACACCACGACGATCACGCCGCCCATGCGCGTCAGCCACGGGAGGGAACGCGCCACGGCCTGCCCGAACGTGGTGGCGGCCCAACCCATGGTCATGAAGACCAGGCTGAAGCCCAAGACGAACAGCACAGAATTGACGAGCGCGGAGCGCCGGGCGCCGGCTGCAGTACCGCTGCGCAGTTCGTCCAGCGTCAGCCCCGAGACGAAAGCCAGGTAGCTGGGCACGACCGGCAGCACGCACGGCGACAGGAAGGATACCAGCCCGGCTACGAAGGCCAGGGGGAAGGAAACCGCGACGTCCACGTCAGCTCGCCGCGGAGCATCGCGGCTTCAGCGACCGCGTCATCAGAGGGTGAAATCCGTCAGGAGTGATCGCTCTTCCTCTCCCAGCTTCGCCTTGACCTCGAGGTGCGCCTCCAACCCGCTTCCCTTGAGCTTCTCACGGAACAGTTGGTCGAGTTGGAAGACTCCGGCCGAATTCGACATCTCTACGGTGATGCAGATCGGGCGATCCTTGCCCTTCCGCAGGGTGATGCCCTCGATGGCGGCGGCAGACACCGAGTGGATCGAGAGGGAACCGGCCTCGAACGGAATCCGGGACCGGCCCTTCGCCATATCGAGCGCGTCGGCGATGCGGACGACTCCGGCCTCGAGCGTGAGAGGCCTTCCCCCGGAGCGGTGGGAGATGATCGCGTGCAGGATCTCCGACCGAACGATCGTGGCCTGCCGAGGGCTATAGATCTCGGGCAGGAGCTGCTTGAGCTTGTCGTGAGCGAGAAAGAGAGAGAAGGCCTCGTGGTCCGCGCGATGCACGGACATCCCCACGTCGTGCAGCAGAGCCGCCAGTGTCACCACGACCTCGGCATCTTCCTCGTCCATTTCATACTGAGTGACGATGGACGGCTCGATTCCGGCCTCCACCAGCAGGCGCAGCATCCGCACGGCGATGTTCATGACGATCTTCACGTGGACGGGCCCATGGTCCGACATCTGAAGCCGTTCCATCGCGTTCACGTTGGCCGCGGTCCACAACGCATAGAGGTCGTCGTCCGTGTTCACGATCTCCAGCATCTTCCGGAGCTTGGCGTTGCGCCGGCTGGGGACGTTGAGGACGATCCGATTCCCGAAGCGCTCCTCGATGCTGCGATCGCGGGGACGTGGTGGATGGACCTCGTCTCCGCCGATGCGGTCTTCGCTCACAGTGCCTCCTCCCAATTGCCCACCCTCTCGGCGCCATCCATCACGACCACCGTACCGACGATGTGATCGTGGATGGTCTGTCGGTTGGCGTCCCAGTACACCTGAGCGAACCCGAGGAGTCCCGTCGCAAGACCGGCGGCATACCCGCCAGCACGCTCGAAGGCGGTCCACCACGTAATCGCTTCGCCATCCAGGCGCACGACCCGGATCCTCATGATCTTCTTCCCTACCGTCTGACCCTTCCACCAGGACAGCATGACCGTGAGGTAGAGGGACGCCCACCCGAACCCGAATCCCAACTCGTCGACGAAGTCCCGGACCCACCGGAGGAGGCCGCCCTCAGTCGCTTGTGCGAGGTCCTCCCTCACAGAGGCGAGTTCCCGGCTCTGTCGTGCTGCGTCCGCCTCGAGATCACCGATGCGGCGGGCCTGGGTCGACAGGGAGTCTCCAGCCACCTCGGCGGTGAGCCGCTGGCGAAGGGCGGCGCGCCTCACGTCTTCCGAGTCGGCCGTCACGAGGGCTGCGTATTGGCGGAGCACCTCACCGATCGACAGACCCGCCACCTCTTCCGCGGCTGCAGTGAGATCGGGGTCCTCGACCTCGGCGGCCGGCCCACGCAGAGCATCGTCGACCGCGGCGTCGATCATGGCGGGCGCGAGGTCGGCCCAGGCAGCGCCTTCTGGCACCTGGTCCCGGAGCTGCTCCCTCAGGTCGGATGGAGACACTCCAAGGGCGAGGCTGGTGGTGGCCAGAGCGCGGATGGCTTCCTCTGCCTCCTCGGCGTTGTCCGCACTGTTCAGGTTGAACCTGGCTGCGGCCAGGGCCACAAGCTCGCGCGGGGACACTTCGGTGTCCGGCTCCGGCCCGTCGAAGACCCCCGATGAGGGGAGATCGTCGGAATCTGTTCTCAGACTTCCGCCTACGGTCAACCAGATGGAGGCGGTGACGACCCCGATCGAGAGACCGAAGCATCCCACCGACATGCGCATGGCTCGACCGAAGACGCTCCCCTTCACCGGGGTGCGCTTGAAGCCTGCGCGCATGAAGAACACTGCCGCGACCACTCCGAGCACAAAGCCGAAGCTCTTGGTCATGAGCGTGATGACGCCGATCACGGCGAAGTCGATCAGGAGGGCCGCGAGGCGCCGCCGTGGCGGTGCCAGGGGCAGGCCCAGGAGGGCTGGTGAGACCTCGAAAGCGTCGGGGGTGATGATGGTGCGCGGATCGCGCGTTCCAGTCGTGGCCGGCATGGAGTGCGGGGGTAGAGTCAGCGCCGACGGGCCCAGAGGACCAGGGCGAGCCCAGCCGCTGCACCGAGGAGGGCCCCGCCGATCAGGATGCGATCGCGGGCTCGGTCCACGGCGATGGCCGGCGGGGCCCGCAGCGCGGGTTCGAGCTCGAGCGGGAGTGTCACCGGGGCGTCCGCACCGATCGGGTCGGCTTCATTCTCCTCACCATCCCATCCGCAGCCTGGGCACGAAGCCCGGCCTCGTTCCTGGGCGGTTCTTGTGCCGTATACGAGCTCTGTCCCGCAAACCGAGCACTCCAGTCCGACCGGCAGGGGCTCGATCATTCCGTACAGCGCACCCTTGGACAGGTCCATCTGCTCAGCGATCTGATTGACGCTGAATTCCGACCTCCAATAGAGCTCGTTGGCTTGGGCGGTGGCTTCCTGGTCGGGTGCGGCGCCGGACATGTGTTCCTTTCTCGGGTTCCCTTGACCCCCTCGGGGCCCTTGGACAACATAGCCTAGCGCTACCCGTCCCGCACGAAGAAGTCCACCGTGGGGCGGGCTTTTCCTTAACCAGGGCGGTCTGTGCGGATTCCGGTTTCTCATGGCTACCTCGAGGCCGCACTGAGGCCCCCCGCCGATGCCCCCAGGGGCGTCGCCGTGGTGTGCCACCCTCACCCCGTGTATGGCGGAACCATGCACACCAAGGCCGTCTATCGGACCGCCCAGGGATTCAACGACGCCGGGCTGGTCGCGTTGAGGTTCAACTTCAGGGGCGTCGGAACCAGTACGGGTAGTCACGACGACGGCCATGGGGAGCAGGACGACGTGCGGGCCGCACTCGACTGGCTTGAAGAGCAGTATCCCCACCTGCCGGTGATCGTGGCCGGATTCTCGTTCGGTTCGATGGTGGGACTGTCGGTCGGCGTCGGGGATGCGCGCGTCGATGGCCTGATGGGCATGGGTCTCCCCATCGAGATGGATCAGTACGACTTCTCGTTTCTGGCGGACACGGACAAGCCGACGCTGATCGTGCAGGGAGAACAGGACGAGTTCGGGGCTGGGGCGGAGGTTGCTGATATCCTCCGTCCGTTCGGATCGCACATCACACTGGTGCGGATTCCCGAGACAGATCACTTCTTCACTGACCGGCTGGATGACCTGCGCAGCGTCGTGGCGGGCTATTATGGCTCTGGAACCGGCGCCCGCCTCCTGGCGGGGACCTAGTGCAGGAGCGTCGGGGGCCAGCACCCATTGCAGGATCAGGAGGAGAGATGAGAGCGAGAGAGCGGGTCCTGCAGAGTCTGGACAACGTCTATCGCGACGCGTTCCAGTCGGCGGACGCCGAGGGCGACAAGCAGGAAATGGCCCGGCTCGATGTGGAGTACCAGAGGGAGCAGCTGCACCTGGAGGTTCTGCTCGACATCCGCGAACTCCTGTCACCTGCTTCTGATCCGGAAGAGGAGGAGTCCATAGTCGACAAGGGCTCGGCTCTCCTCGACAAGGCACGCAATCTGCGGAAGATCACTCGACTGCGCTGAGCGATATGAAGATCTATACGAGGACCGGTGATGAGGGTGGGACCGCCCTCTTCGGAGGTGGCCGCGTCTCGAAGGCCGAGCTGCGCGTCGAGGCCTACGGCACCGTAGACGAATTGAATGCGGTGCTCGGATGGGCTGTGACGCAGGTCGCGGACGAATCGATCCGGGGCCGCCTCGAAGTCGTCCAGCACGACCTCTTCTCGCTGGGGGCCAACCTCGCGACACCACCGCCCGCCGAAGGGAGACAGCGGCCGACCACGCCGCCTCTTCCGGAGGGACGGGTGCAGGAGATGGAGGGATGGATCGACGAGGCGTCCGATGAGCTTCCCGAGCTGAGGGCGTTCGTTCTTCCGGGTGGGTCCACGGGCGCAGCTGCAGCGCACGTCGCACGCACGGTGTGCCGGCGGGCGGAGCGGGTGGTCGTCGGGCTCGACCGGCAGGAGCCCGTGGACGGCAGCGTCATCCGGTACCTGAATCGCCTCGCGGATGTGCTGTTCATGTTCGCGCGCCTCGAGAACCATCGGTCCGGGGGTTCGGACGTCGAGTGGCGACAGGAGTGATTCACGTTCCGTTCCGTCGGGAGCCCCGACCCGGCGACGTCATACGCGGCGACATCCGTATTCCGGAAGGACCGCCTCCCAGGAGCGCCGTGGTGGTGGTTCACGGATTCAAGGGATTCAAGGACTGGGGCTTCTTTCCCCATGTCTGCGAGCACTTGGCTGCGGCCGGCTTCGCGGTCGTGTCGTTCAACTTCTCCCGGAACGGAGTGGGTGAAGACTTTGGCGAGTTCACCGAACTCGACAGCTTCGCAGCGAACACACTTTCCTGTGAGCTCGACGAGTTGTCCGCCATCGTGGACGAGACCATTTCCGGGGAGCTCCTCCCGCGGCGGCCCCGCACGGTCGGTCTGCTCGGACACAGCCGCGGTGGAGGGCAGGTGGTACTCGGAGCCGCAGCCGACGAACGGATCGGGGCGGTGGTGACCTGGGCCGCGGTGTCACACTTCGACCGCTGGACGGAGGAGAGCAAGGAGCAGTGGCGGCAAGACGGGTACGTGGCCGTGCTGAACCAGCGGACCGGTCAGCAGATGCCCCTGAACGTGACTCTTCTCGAAGACTACGAGGCCAACCACGTCCGGCTCGACATCCAGCGTGCCGCCGGCCGGATCGAGGCGCCCTGGCTCATCGTCCATGGAAACAGGGACGACACGGTCCCGGCCGAGGAGGCGGATGTTCTCGCCAGAGCCTCCCAAGGCGCCCGGATCGTGTTGGTCGACGGTGCAGGTCACACGTTCGAGGCCAGGCACCCCTTCGAGGGTCCCCCGCCGCAGCTGCAGGAGGCACTCGATCGGACGATCCGACACTTCCAAGCTCATCTCGAGACCTGAGCGGGGTGCGCTGAGTGGGCGGTGAGGACCGCGGCGCCGCAATGGCTGCCAGCCTGGCCCGTGCCGCCCGGTCCGCGGGCATCGGGGCAGAGGGTGTGCAGCGGATCAGCCTCGCCCACGCTCTCGCGATGGCACCGCGGGTCGCGACCCTCGATGATGACCACCACCCCGTCTACCTGCACCCGGGGCGGACCGTGCTGGTTCTGCTGCGGGACGTGGATGTGACTGACCCGGTCCTGCTCGCCGCTGCCGCTCTCGTCGAGAGCGAGGACGCCGAGCTCCAGGCGGATCTCGACGCAGCGGCTTCCGAAATGGGCTCGTCCGTGATGGAACTCGTCCGAAGCGTGCCGGCCTCAGGGAGCGAGGCTCTGGCCGAGACCCTGGTGACCGCGGAAGCCGATGTTCGAACGCTGGCGATCGCGGAGAGGTTGGACCATCTGCGCCACGCTCACCTGCGCGGCGACAGCGAGTGGCGAGAGCGGGTCCATGCCGAGGCGGTGGCCGTGTACCTTCCCATTGCCGAACGAACCGATGAGCGGCTCGCCGGGCGCTATCGCCATTGGCGACGGGCCTTCGAGCGACGCTTCAAGCTGTAGCCGTCGGAACCTGTGGAGGTGCCGGGCGAGCGATGGAGCGGGCGGCGTGGCGGGGCCTGATCGGGTCTTCTCCACCCGCGTGCCACGAAGTGGCTTGCCTCGCCCTTCGCCTTCGATTAAACCTTGTCGAGCCCCGATTTCACGGGCACGCAAATCGGATCCCTTAGGGAGTATCCATGACCTACATCATCACAGAGCCCTGCCTCGAGACCAAGGACGGCTCCTGCGTCGAGGTTTGCCCCGTCGACTGCATATACGAGGGCGAGGATCAGTTCTATATCCACCCCGACGAGTGCATCGATTGTGGGGCATGCGAGCCTGAGTGCCCGGTGCAGGCAATCTTCCCTGATACGGATGTGCCGCCGGAGTGGACCAACTATATCGAGAAGAACAAGGTCCATTTCGACTGAGGTGCTTTCAGCAGGATCCCGACGCGGGGACCAGAGGCGGCGTGGGAGCCAGGTGCTCTCCCGCCGCCTTTTGCGTTTCTGGGATGCTGGGTCGCGCCGGGAGTGCCAGGCGGTGAGCGTCACGCGGTGAGCGTCACGCCGGGAGCGTCACGCCGGGAGCGTCACGCCGGGAAGTCGGGATCGCCGAACCCCGTGACTTGTCAGATTCCGAGTTCCCGCAGCCGATCCAGGGAGATGTCCGACGACGACTGCCCGGGCTGCGGGAAGCTCACGTCGCCCTCGCGGGTCTGCTGGCGCACGAGCATCATCCCAGCGGCCAACGCCGCAGCGCCGAGCAGGCCAAAAGTCAGCGTTCGGAGCGAAGATCTCCGGAGCGGCTCGGTCTCGTTCACTTCGGATCGCATGCGTTGCGGGGCCAGGGTGGATGGCGGACGCCGGCGAGGGACGTTCAGTTGATGAGACTCTACGCAGCTGGGCCCCTGATGGTTCCCGAGTGGGTCGCGGGGCCTGCAGTTCTCAGGACTGAATCATGGATACACTGACCATCCAGGAGGCCCGATCGGGTGAACCGGTCGCTCTGGCGCGGCTCCTGGTGTCGATCCCTTCCGTGAACCCGACCCTCGCGGTTGGCGGAGCCGGTGAGGCCGAGATGGCCTCGGCTTGTGCCTCACTGCTCGAAGCGTGGGGGTTGGAGACGAGCACCCACGAAGTGGCACCCGGCCGCGTGAACGTGGTCGCTCGTCTCGAGGGCGCGGGCCCGACCCTCCTGCTCAATGGGCACCTGGACACGGTTGGGGTCGAAGGGATGACCGTTCCCCCGTTCGAGGGCGCCCTGGTCGGCGGACGCGTGCTCGGACGCGGATCGTGTGACATGAAGGGTGGGGTGGCTGCCCTCATGGCAGTCGCGCGCAGGCTGGCCCGGAGCGGTGACCGGCCCAACCTCGTGGTCGCCCTCACCGCGGACGAAGAGCACGCGAGCGTCGGCATGGACGCCCTCGTCCGCTCCGGGGTCGCGGCCGACCTGGCGGTGGTCTGTGAGCCCACGAGTCTGAGGGTGATGCCTGCTCACAAGGGCTTCGTCTGGATCGAAGCTGCGTTCACGGGCCGGGCCGCGCACGGGTCCCGACCCGACCAGGGGGTGGATGCGATCCGCCATGCCGCGCTCTACCTGGCCGCGTTGGACGGGTACGCCAGGGATCTGTCGAGCAGGGAACCGCACCCACTCCTGGGTCACGCGTCCCTGCATGCGGGCACCATCGAGGGAGGGACGGCAGAGTCCGTCTACCCGGAGCGGTGCGTTCTCCTCGTTGAGCGAAGGACCATGCCCGGTGAGCGCACCGGCGATGTCATGAACGACTTCCAGGGGGTCCTGTCGAACCTCGCGCACGCCGAGCCCTCCGTGGACGGCCGACTCGAGATGACGCTGGACCGTCCCGGCACGGAGGTCCCGCTGGACTCAGCGCTCGTTCGGGGGCTTCTGGCGGCCGGTGAGGTCCACGGCCTGGAGCCCACGGTCGAGGGAATGACGGCGTGGGTGGACGCGGCCTTCCTCAATGAGGCAGGAATCCCCGCGGTCTGTTTCGGCCCGGGGTCCATTGCCCAGGCGCACTCCGCGGATGAGTGGATCGAGGCCGATGAGATCCGCATCTGCGCAGACATTCTCGAAACGTTCGCGCGTGGACTGGTCTGACGGGGCTCAGACGTCGGACTGGATCCGATGTGGCCCGCCGGATAACCTCACTCCCCTTGTCGGGTCGCACACCAAGACCGGAGCCGGAATGAGGAACACGATCGCCTTACTGATCCTGGGCATGTCTGCGGCCATGGCAGGCTGCGACACGGAGGTGGACATGGCGGACATGGTATTCCGTGGAGGCGTCGTCTGGACGGGCGTCGCGGGCACGAGCGTCGCCGAGGGGTTGGCGGTCTTGGACGGCCGCGTGGTCGGCGTCGGGTCGGACGATGAACTCAGCTCCATGATCGGGTCCGGCACCAGAGTCGTCGACCTTCACGGAAGGACGCTCCTGCCGGGCTTCATCGACGCACATACGCACTTCATCTCGGGTGGCTTCCAGCTTTCCAGCGTGGACTTGCGCGATGCGGATACTCCCGAGGAGTTCGCACGACGTATCGGCGACTTCGCTGCGGGGCTTCCCGCCGGTGCATGGATCACCGGAGGCGACTGGGACCATGAGATGTGGGGTGGACAGCTGCCCCACCGCGAGTGGATCGATTCGCTGACCCCGGATAACCCGGTCTTCGTGCAAAGGCTCGACGGGCACATGGCACTCACGAACGGACTGGCTCTCGACGCGGGCGGCGTGAGTGCCGCCACCGAGGATCCTCCAGGAGGAACCGTCGTCCGTGAACAGGCGGGGCATCCGACCGGGGTGCTGAAGGACGAGGCGATGTCGCTGGTGAGCCGCGCCATCCCGTCATCGACCGAAGAGGAAGTCGATGCGGCCCTGCGCGCGGCGTCCGACCATGCTCTCTCGCTCGGGGTCACCCAGGTGCACGACATGGGCGGATGGGAGGGCTTGGAGGCATACCGGCGCGCATACGCTGCGGGAGAGCTTCCCCTCCGCGTCTACGCTGTGGTCCCCATGGTCGGCTGGAAGCGTCTGCGCGACTTCGTCGCGGAAAACGGGAGGGGCGACGACCGCCTCTGGTGGGGAGGCCTGAAGGCCTTCGTGGATGGGTCGCTCGGCTCCACGACGGCCTGGTTCTACGAGCCCTACGACGATGAGCCCCAGACCTCGGGCCTCATGACGACGGACACCACCGAGCTCAGGGAGTGGATCATGGCGGCCGACTCCGAGGGCCTTCACATCATCGTGCATGCCATCGGGGACCGCGCCAACGACTGGCTTCTCGACGTGTATGCGGCGGCCGCGGCCGAGAACGGTGAGAGGGATCGTCGCTTCAGGATCGAGCATGCGCAGCATCTCAGCAGGGAGGCGCCGGCCCGCATCGCTGAACTGGGGGTCATAGCCTCCATGCAGCCCTACCACGCAGCGGACGACGGCAGGTGGGCCGAGAAGCGCATCGGTGCGGAACGCATCAAGACGACATACGCGTTCCGCTCGCTCGTCGACGCCGGAGCGACGCTGGCCTTCGGCTCCGACTGGACGGTCGCGCCCCTGGACCCGATCCTGGGCATCGACGCAGCGGTGACACGAAGGACGATCGACGGGGCGAACCCCGACGGTTGGGTGCCTGAGCAGCGAATCTCCCTGGAGGAGACGATGCGTGCGTACACCTCGGGGGCTGCCAGAGCCGGCTTCATGGAGGAGCAGTCGGGGACGCTCGAGGTCGGGAAGTATGCGGACCTCGTGGTGCTCTCGAGGAATATCTTCGACCCGGAGGAGAAGGAGCTGGGGACCGTGCGCGTAGATTTGACGGTAGTGGAGGGCGAGATTGCGTACGAAGCGGGCGGTGGAGAGAGGTAAGGGAGGGTCGATGTCCGAGGGTCCACAGGCTGGCCAGCAACCGCTGAGTCACGTTCGGCAGATCACCATCGATGCGTTGTGCGAGCACTTCGCCAACGACGTGATGAGCGTGGAGGAGTTCGAACTCCGCGTAGAGGCCGCGCACAAGGCGAGTACGAACGAGGAGGTCCGCCGACTGCTGCAGGACCTTCCTGGAGCAGACGTGCCCGCTGTGGTCCAGGGGCAGTCCATTCCGGCTACCGTTCAGCAGGAATTCGGGGTCACCGCCGCTGCCCACGTGAAGGACCAGGCGTTCGTGGTCGCCTGCCTCGGCGGCGCGTCCCGGAAGGGTCGGTGGACTCCGGCGCGCCGGACCTACGCCATCGCAGTGATGGGAGGCACGCAACTGGACTTCCGGGAGGCTGTGTTCGGGCCTGGGACCACCGAAGTTCAGGTGTTCGCTGTCTGGGGCGGCGTCGAGATCATCGTCCCGCCGGGCATCACGGTTGAGAGCCAGGGCGTGGCCATCATGGGCGGATTCGACCATCTGTCGGACACACCGCTGCCCGGGGCTGAGGACAACCCCACCGTCCGTATCACCGGTCTGGCGCTGATGGGCGGAGTCGACGTGACGGTGAGGCACCCCGGTGAGTCCGCGCGCGATGCCAAGAAACGGCGCCGGCTGGAGCGCAAAGAGCTCAGGCGTCTCGGGACGGGAGAGTAGGCGGGTGGTTCTGAATCCGAAGCGACGAGTGGCCATGGTATCGGTGTCCATCGACTTGGGTGCCGGCCGCCGCGGAGTCGATATGGGCCCGTCGGCTCTACGCATCGCTGGGATCACCGAGGCGGTCCAGGAGTTGGGCTACGCGGTCCGCGAGGTGGGGTCCGTGACAGCAGGAAGCTTCGAGACGACCGACGTGGGTGAGCCGGACGCACGGTTCCTCGATGAGATCGTCGCGGTCGGTGAGCAGGTCAGGGGGCTGGTGTCCCGGGGACTCGCAGAAGACTGTCTCCCGTTCGTCCTCGGCGGAGACCACTCGCTGTCGATGGGCAGTGTGGCAGCAGTCGCCAGTCACTACCGCGAGAAGGACGAGCGCATCGGCTTGATCTGGGTGGACGCGCACGCCGACATGAATCGTCCGGAGACCACACCGTCGGGCAACATCCACGGGATGAGCCTCGCAGTGCTCCTGGGGCGGGGACACCCGCGCTTGCGGGCGCTGTGTGGCGATGTTCCCGCGGTCGATCCGCAGAACGTGAGCGTACTCGGTGCCCGCGAGCTGGACTCCGGTGAGCGGAGCCTGATCCGTGAGCTGGGAGTCCGCGTCTTCACCACGTCCGAAATCGACGAACGTGGCATCGGGGTCTGTATGGACGAGGCTCTCGAGCGCGCCACCGACCAGACCGCCGGCTTCCACCTGTCGTTCGATCTGGATTCGCTGGATCCAAGGGTGGCTCCCGGGGTCGGCACTCCGGTTCAGGGCGGCCTGACCCTGCGGGAGGGACACCTCGTCGGGGAAAAGGCCGCCCGCACCGAAGCGTTGTTGAGCCTCGAGGTCGTGGAACTGAACCCGGTTCTCGACTCTGAGAACCAAACCGCTCAGATAGCCGTGTGGCTCATGGCTTCGGCGCTGGGTCAGACCATCCTGTAGAGTTCCAGGAGTAGAGGTCCAGCCCGGCTCGGTTCAGCCTTCACCTCCCACCGTGCGCTCGAGGTAGGCCTTCAGACGCTGCCAGGCGTCGAGCGCCGGGCCGCGCCGCACCTCGGGCGCACCGTCGACGCGTAGCCAGAATCCGTGGTTCACCTCGTCGTAGATGTGGAGGTCGTTCTCGATTCCGGCTTCCCTCAGTGCGGCCTCGAACGAAGCGACTTGCTCCGGCGCCGGGCCGCGGTCCAGTGCTGCGAACGTTCCGTAGACCTCGTGGTCGATATGAGCCAGCCGTGCGGGATCGTCGACGAGCTGTCCGTAGAAGATGGCCGTCGCGTCGTGATCGGCCCCGTCCAGTCCGAACGAGAGCGCCACGCCGCCCCCGAAGCACCATCCCATGGCGCCGATTCGGCCCGTCACGTCGTCGCGGTCCTTCAGGTAGGCGACCGCGGCGTCGAGGTTGGCGACGAGACCTTCCGGGTTCTCACGCACTTCGTTGACCAGGGCGATGTTCTCTTCCGGGGTCGATCCCGTGCGCCCGGCGTATACGTCGGCTGCCAGGGTCAGGTAGCCCTCGGCGGCGAAGTCGTCGGCGACCTGACGCACCCGATCGACGAGTCCGTTCCATTCGTGGATGATGATGAGGGCGGGAAAAGGTCCCTCCCCCTCGGGCACGGCCAGGTACCCGGTGGTCAGCGTATCCCCCTCGACGTACTCGACGTCCACACCCATCAGCGGGCCCGCCTGCCCGATGATGGCCGGGGGCAGCTCGTCTTCCGCTGTCGGTGCAAACGGCACACGGGGCCCGGTCATCGCGGCTCCTGTGGTCGCTGACCCGGACGAGTCGCTGCCGGCTCCCCCGCAGGCACCGAGAATCAGAACGACGAGGGCCAACAGGCCCGAGGAGAGGGAGGGTCTCATGGGGTATCCGTGACGAGTGTGAGGGGGTTGTGTGAGCCGTGGTTCCTGGGTATTATTTCAAGATTAAATAATTAATCCTTACTTCGAACCTATGAGGAAATACCGAATGGACAAGGGATCCGACGTGATTCTGGTAACGGGCGCCACGGGCCAACAGGGCGGAGCCACCGCCCGTGAGCTACTCGCTGCGGGATTCAAGGTTCACGCGATGACGAGAAACCCGGGCGGGGAAAGTGCGCAGGCGCTGGCAGAGGCCGGCGCTTCGGTGGTCGAGGGGAACCTCGACGACGAGGCTTCTCTGAGAGCCGCGCTCCAGGGGGTGTGGGGGGTCTTCGCGGTGCAGAACACCTGGGAAGCGGGAGTCGAAGGGGAGGAGGAGCAGGGGAAGCGCATCGCCCGGCTCGCCAAGGAGGCCGGTGTGCAGCACTTCGTGTACGCGTCCGTCGGTTCGGCCCATGAGAAGACGGGCATTCCGCACTTCGACAACAAGGACCGCGTCGAAGAGACCGTGCGGTCGCTGGGCTTTCCGTCCTTTGTGATCCTCCGCCCGGTCTTCTTCATGGAGAATCTCGCCTCCCCCTGGTTCAAGCCGGCCATCGACGACGGAACCCTCGCGATCGCCGTCAGGCCGGATACCCCGATACAGATGATTGCGGTCAAGGACATCGGCGCATACGGGCGGCTGGCGTTCGAGCGGCACCAGGACCTGAACGGCCAGGCCATCGACATAGCCGGGGATTCCCTGACCCCTGTCGAGGCGGCAGCTCTGTTGAGCGATGTCACCGGTCGGGAGATCAAACACTTCCAGGTGCCGATCGAGGATGTCCGCGCCTTCAGCGCAGACTTCGCCGCCATGCTCGAGTGGTTCGATGCTGTCGGGTACTCGGCGGACATCGCGGGGAACGAACAGAAATTCGGACCCCCGGCCACGAAGTTCGCAGAGTGGGCTTCAACGGTCGACTGGGACTGAACGCGGTCTCACAGGAACACAGGAGGACAGGAAGGAGTGGGCGGCGTCCAGGCGGGCGCCGCCCCTCTGCATTACCGGCTGCCTTGGACGTCCAGCGGGCGCTTGCCGGATTCGACTTCCTTCAGCACTCTCCCCGTGTGCCAGGTGCTGACGGGCCCGTGGGGTAGAAACGGGGCTCCGTCACGCCCCAATGGAGAAGCCTGATGAAGCGACTGTTAGGGAGGGCGTTGCTGGTTGCCTGCGTGTCCCTCGCCATTGTTCCCGGGATCGCCCGGGCCCAGATCGACCCCCGCCTCGATGACCTCAAGGAAGAGGCCCTTCAGATCGTCGACGAGAACGCGAAGATGGTCCAGGAGATCATCGATATGCTGTTCTCCTTCGGGGAGCTCGGCATGCAGGAGTTCGAGACCCAGCGTTACCTCACGTCGCTTCTGGCCGAGAACGGATTCGACATCGAGCTGGGTGTGGCGGGTATGCCCTCTGCCTGGACGGCCCGGTGGTCCAATGGGACCGGTGAGCCGGTCATCGCGCTGGGCTCGGACGTGGATGGGATTCCACAGTCGAACCAGAAGCCCGGCGTCGCATACCGGGACCCGATCCTCGCGATGGCCCCGGGCCACGGAGAGGGACACAACTCCGGCCAAGCGGTGAACATCGTGGGCGCGTTGGCCGCGAAGCAGCTCATGGAGCGCGAGAACATCGACGGGACGCTGCTCATCTGGCCGGGCGTGGCCGAGGAGCAGGTCGCATCCAAGGCCTTCTTCGTTCGAGACGGCGTCTTCGACGGCGTGGACGTGAACCTCTTCAGTCACGTGAGCTCGGGATGGGGGATGTCCTGGGGGCAGTATTCCGGCAACGCGCTCATCTCGGCCCAGTTCCGCTTCAGGGGAGAGACCGCCCACTCGGCCGGTTCACCGTGGCGTGGCCGCTCGGCTCTCGACGCGGTCATGCTGATGGCTCAGGCCTGGGAGTTCAAGCGCGAACACCTTCGGCCCGCGGCTCGATCGCACTACATCATCACCGAGGCCGGCGACCAGCCGAACGTGGTGCCGCAGGCCGCCACGATCTGGTTCTACTTCCGTGAGCGGGACTACGATCTCACCAAGCAGCAGTACGATGCGGCGATCAAGATGGCGCAGGGTGCCGCGCTCATGACCGATACAGAGATCGACACAATCCGCATTGTGGGCTCGGCGTGGGGTCGCCACTTCAGCAAGCCGGTGGCCGAGGCGTCCTATGAGAACATCGTCCGGGTCGGCATGCCCGAGTGGAGCGAAGCGGACATCCTCATGGCCAACGAATTCCAGCGGGAGATGGGCCAGGAGCCACGGGGTCTCGCTACGCGGATCCCGGAGTTGACCGGTCCCTTCGACCTTTCACGATCGCTCGGGGGCGGGTCGGACGACATTGGTGATGTCAGCTGGAACATGCCCACCGTGACCCTCCGCTATCCGTCGAACATGCCGGGAGGCCCAGGCCACAACTGGGCCAACGGCATCGCCATGGCCACTCCCGTTGCACACAAGGGCGGCGTAGCGGGAGCCAAGGTACAGGCTCTCACGCTTCTCGACCTCTTCTTGAATCCCCAGATCGTCACCGACGCCTGGGACTACTTCGAGAACGTGCAGACCGCAGAGACCCAATACACCCCGTTCATTTCGGAGACCGACCAGCCCGCCATCTTCCTCAACGAGGGGATCATGGCCACGTGGCGCGAGAGAATGCGGCCCTACTACTACGACCCCGACCTCTACGACACATACCTGGAGCAGTTGGGAATCGAGTATCCCACCGTGAGGACCCGCCCCATCAGCGAAGAGGACCGGCAGGATGAGGCAGGGGGGAACTGACGACCGGTACCCTGGCTGTTCGCGGCGAGAAAGAACCACATCTCGCCAGCGCCTGGCAGACGGCGAAAGGGCCGCGGAAGCGCCTTGCTCCGCGGCCCTTGGTCGTCCTCACGTCACAGCCATGCCCTTCGTTGTGCCGGCGAGGCGGCGTTCGAAGAGACCGTTGCCGGACCGTCCGGTCAGCAGTGCTCCTGGTAGGCGGCCTGCAGGTCGGCGGCGATGTCTTCCGGATGCCGCCCCTCGATCTGGTGGCGCTCCATGAAGTAGACCAACTCCCCGTCCTTGAACAGCGCGACCGCTGGGGACGACGGAGGATAGCCCGTGATGTACTCCCGAGCCTTCTCGGTGGCCTCCATGTCCTGGCCAGCGAACACTGTGGTGAGGACCTCCGGCTTCTTCTCGCCCTGCAGGGAGAGATAGACGGCCGGGCGCATCATTCCCGCTGAGCACCCGCACACGGAATTCACCGCGAGCAGAACGGTTCGGCGCTCCCCGTCGAGGAGGGCGTCGACGTGCTCGGGCTGCTTGAGCTCGGTAAAGCCAATTTTGATGAGATCCTCGCGCATCGGCGCGACCATGAACTCGGGGTAAGGCATATAGTTCTCCTGTCCTGCTGTAATTGCCGGAAATCCGTTACCCCGGAGACCCCGCTCGGGTTCGACGTTGCACGAGACGCATGATTTCCTGAGAATACCGACCTATGGAACCTTCCCGAACTCTGGTGCGCCTGCGCGTGAACGGTGACGTCCACGAAGTCGGCGTTCCGACTCATCACACGCTGCTCGAGGCCCTGCGCTACGCGATTGGGCTTACTGGGTCGAAGCAGGGCTGCGACAAGGGCGACTGCGGGGCCTGCACCGTTCTGGTCGACGGACAGCCCACGCTCTCGTGCCTGACGCCGGTCCTGGAGGCGGACGGAGCGACAGTCATCACGGTGGAAGGACTGTCCTCTGTGGATGGACCCCACCCGCTCCAGGACGAGTTCGATCTGTGCGGGGCGGCCCAGTGCGGGTTCTGCACTCCCGGCATCCTCTGCTCGGCAGCCGCCCTGCTCGAGCGGACACCCAGGCCCACACGACGCGAGATCAAGGAAGCTCTGGCGGGGAATCTGTGCCGATGCACGGGCTATTCCAAGATCTATGACGCCGTGGAGGCCGCAGCCGAACGCGTGGCGTCGAAGGATGGCGCCAGATGAGCCCGAAGTCCCGTAAGTCTAAGTCGGACTTCCAGTTGATCGGTTCGCGCATGCGAAAGATCGAGGGGCTCGACAAGTCCACCGGTCGGGCGTTGTACACGGACGACCTTCAGCTTCCGGGCATGCTCCACGGCAAGATTCTCAGAAGCCCCCACCCGCACGCCCGCATCGTCTCCATCGACACCGCTGAAGCCGAAGCCCTGGAGGGGGTCTACGCGGTGGTGACGGGCCGGGACATGCCCACGACCTACGGCATCATCCCGTGGACGCCCGACGAGTACCCGTTGGCCCTGGACCGAGTTCGGTTCGTGGGCGATGGGGTGGCGGCCGTCGCCGCCGTCGACGAGGACACTGCCGCCTCGGCACTGGACCTCATCCGGGTGGAGTACGAGGAGCTTCCGGCCTTCCTGGATCCCCGGGAGGCGTTGGCTGCGGACGGCTCGACCCCCTACCTGCACGAGCCCAAGAAGGAGGGCTGGAACGGCAACGTGACCAAGGTGGTGCGCCTCGAGTTCGGCGAGGTCGACGAGCTGATGGACGGTTCGGACGTCGTGGTGGAGGATGACTACTTCTTCGAGGGAACCACGCACGCTGCCATCGAGCCCCACTGCGCCATCGGGGAGTATGACGTGTCGGGCAAGCTCACGGTGTGGTCCTCCACCCAGGTGCCCCACTACCTGCATCGCGAGCTGGCGCGGGTGCTGGAGTTGGATCCGGCCCGGGTCCGGGTGCTGCAGCCACTGGTCGGTGGGGGATTCGGAGGAAAGAGCGAGCCCTTCGACTTGGAGTTCTGCGTCGCCAAGCTCTCGATGCTCGCGGGGCGACCCGTGAAGATCCTCTACACCCGCGAGGAGGTTTTCTACGCGCATCGAGGGCGCCACCCGTTCCACATGAGATATCGGGCGGGCTGCACGTCCGAGGGGAAGCTCCGGAGCGTCGACGCGGAGATTCTTCTGGACGGCGGCGCGTATGCGTCGTTCGGGCTGGTGACCACCTACTACTCGGGGCAGCTCCTGTGCGCCCCGTACGACATGCCGGCCTACCGCTTCGACTCGACCCGCGTGTATACGAACAAGCCTGCGTGCGGCCCCAAGCGCGGTCACGGGTCCGTCCAGCCACGGTTTGCGTTCGAGGTGCAGATGGACAAGCTGGCGGAGAAGGTCGGAATCGATCCGATAGAGTTCCGCCGGCTCAACTTCATCGGCTCGGACACGCGCACGGTGAACGAGCTCCGGGTCACTTCGAACGGATTCATGGAATGCCTTGCGGCTGTCGAAGGGGCCAGTGAGTGGAAGGACAAGTTCCGTCGCCTGCCGTTCGGACGGGGGGTGGGGGTCGCTGGCTCGACCTACATCAGCGGCACGAACTACCCGATCTACCCCAATGAGATGCCGCAGTCCGCCGTGCAGATGCAGATCGACCGGTCGGGGCGCGTGGCTGTATTCAGTGGCGCCAGCGAGATCGGACAGGGATGCGACTCGGTGGTCGCGTACATCGCCGCGGAGGAACTCGGTGTCCCGCTGGAATACGTGCGTGTGTACCGGGGCGACACCGACTTCACTCCGGTAGACCTCGGGGCCTATTCGAGTCGGGTGACGTTCATGCTCGGCAACGCCGCGATCGACGCCGCTCGTAAGCTGCGCAAGATGGTGCAGGAGGCCGTGGCCGAGGCTTGGGAGGTCCGGCCCGGCGAAGTTCTGCTGGCTGGAGCGCGCGCCTATTATGCTCCGGACACCGGACGGCACATGCACATCCGTGACGCCTTCTGCCTGGCCGAGACCAAGTTCGGGACTCTGGGTTCGACCGGCTGGTACAACACGCCGAAGGACGTCCACGGGGAATACCGCGGCGGTACGATCGGATCTTCACCCGCGTATTCGTTCACGGCCCATGTGGCTGAGGTCGAGGTGGACGTGGAGACGGGCTTCGTGGAGGTCCAGAAGATCTGGGTCGCCCACGATTGCGGCCGGGCCCTGAACCCGGTTCTGGTCGAGGGTCAGATGGAGGGTTCCGCCTATATGGGGTGCGCAGAAGCCATCATGGAGGCCCACATCTTCAAGGATGCCGACCAGGGCCGCGCGGGACTGCATCACGGGCCGTCGCTCCTGGACTACAAGATCCCCACGACGATGGACACCCCCGAACTCGAGTCCCTCATCGTGGAATCGATCGATCCCGAGGGTCCGTACGGTGCGAAGGAGGCGGGTGAGGGGCCCCTGCATCCGTCGATACCCGCCATCGCCAACGCGATCTACGACGCCGTCGGGCTCCGCATGGACAGGCTTCCCTTCTCGCCGCCGCGGGTATGGCACCGGCTCGGAGAGGCCCGCGAGGCGGGTACGCTCCGCAAGCCCACACCTCCGACGCGCGCCGCAGGCCAGGAGAGCGGGAGTTGAGAATCTTGGCGCTCGTGGCGTTCGTCGCCGTGGCTGGAGCTTGGCAGTCCGCCCCGCAGTGGGACGACGCGGACTGGAGTATCTTCCAGGAGAAGGTCGAGTGGGCCCGAGCCCAGCGGCTGGACACGCTGCCACTGGGTGACGCCATGGCTGAGCTCGGACGCTCGCTCGTGGGCACGGCCTACGTTCCAGGCACGCTGGAGGCCGAGGGCCCGGAGTCATTGGTCATCAACTTCCGCGGCCTCGACTGCGTCACCTTCGTCGAGAACGTGTTCGCGCTTTCGCGCTTCGTCCGCGAGGAGTGGACTCCCGAGCTGATGCACGATCGTGCCAGCTCGGAGAGCCGCTACGAAGACCTCCTGACGGAGCTGCGCTACCGAGGCGGTCGAATCGATGGGTACCCGAGCCGCCTCCACTATTTCACGGACTGGATCGGCGACAACGAGGTCATGGGCCTGGTGACCGATGTGACCCAGGCTTTGGGCGGCGTTCATGATGCGGAGCCGATCGACTTCATGAGCACGCACACTTCGGCCTATCGCCAACTGGCGGACCCGCAGCACGTGTCACTGATCGTGGGAGCCGAGGAGCGACTGTCCGGCGAAGGCCGCGTCTTCGTGCCGGCTGCCGGGATCGACGCAGCCGCTTCAGGCATCCGCAACGGCGATATCATTGCGGCTACCAGTACTGTGACCGGGCTCGATGTCGCCCATACGGGACTCGCGCTTTGGATCGACGGCGAACTGCATCTCCTGCATGCGCCGCTTGTCGGTCAGAGCGTCGAGATCAGCCGGCTGAGCCTCGCGCGGCGCATCGCGGGCATCCAGGGTCAGGACGGGATCATCGTGGCTCGTCCGGTGGAGCGCTGATATGCTGCGCCTGCCTCCTTTCCGCTATCACCGACCGGGGACCGTCGCCCAGGCGCTAGAACTCCTCGGAGAGCACGCGGGCAACGTGATGCCGATCTCCGGCGGCACCGATCTCATCCCCAACATGAAGCATAGACTCTTCGAGCCCGGGCACCTCGTCGCGCTCAAGGGCGTTGAAGAGATGAAGGGGGTGCGTGAAGAGAATGGTGTGGTTCGTATCGGTGCCGGGGAGACGCTGACGTCCGTGGCCGGGCATGCCGAGATACGGTCGCTCTTCCCTTCACTGGCCGATGCGGCCGGGCAGATCGCCGGCCCACAGCTCCGCAACATGGGCACCATCGGCGGAAACCTGTGCCTGGATACACGCTGCACCTACTACAACCAGACCGAGTTCTGGCGCAGCGCGCTCGGGTACTGCCTGAAGAAGGACGGCACCGTCTGCCACGTGACCAAGGTGGGAAAGAAGTGCGTGGCGGCCCACTCGGCGGACACTCCGCCCGTACTGATGGTGCTGGATGCCAGTGTCGTTCTGCACGGTCCATCGGGGATGCGCGAGATGCCGGTGCGCGATTTCTTCGTGGCCGACGGCATCGTGAATTCCAAACGGCGACCCGGGGAGATCGTCACCGAGATCCGCATTCCCCGGGCAGCGACATCCCGGCGTTCGGCGTTCGTGAAGCTCAGGGAGAGAAAGTCGATCGACTTCTCACTGCTCACGGTCGCAGTCTCGGCCGACATGGAGGGTGACGGCACCGTGCGGTCGATTGCCGGGGTCGTGACCGCCCTGGGCTCGCGTCCCAGGGAGATCAGCGGCTGGGGCGATCTCGCCGCGGGCAAGATGCTCGACGGCGAGCTGGTCGACGAACTCTGCGCCCGGGCTCACAAGCAGTGTCACCCGCTGGAGAACATCGTCGTAGATCCGGAGTGGCGCCGGGCGATGGTGCCCGTCTACGTGCGGAAGGCCTTGGAGAAACTGGGAAAGGGCTCCTGAAGGCCTCAGGGTGCTGATAGCAGCAGTGGTGAGCGGCGGGGTGCTCGCGTTAGCCGCATTGGTGCTCCTGGACCGCATTGCGAATCGCGTCGTCCGACCGGTACCTCGAGTGCCTGCGATCACCGTTCCCGATGTGGGGATGCGCTACGAGGATCTCGTGATCTCCTCGAGTGCGCACGCACTCCACGCCTGGCTGCTTCAGCCGGATGGTCAGCCTCGGCACCCACTTCTGATCATGACCCACGGTTGGGGTGCGAGCTACGGCACGGTGCTGCCGCTTGCCCAGCCGCTGGTGGAGGCGGGCTATGAGATCCTGCTCTTCGACATTCGCGGCCATGGCCGGAATGCTGCGGTCGCGTCTGCCACGATCAAGGACTTCCGCGACGACGTGATGGCGGTGACGCGATTTGCCGAGGCCCGGTTCCCCGGGCGGCCGGTCATCCTGGTCGGTCATTCTCTGGGCGGGTCCGCCGGCGTCCTGGCAGTCGCAGAAGGCGCGGGCCTCGCGGGCCTGGGTCTCTTGGCCAGCCCCGCCGACGTGATGGACGTGACCGCGGCGTTCATGAACGACCGCGGGCTCCCCGGAACACTTCTGGTACTCCTGCTGCGCCCGTTCTGGTGGCTCCGACTGAGGGGCACCTTCCGCCCATTGACGCCGATCCGGAGGATCAGAGAGGTTGGCGTTCCGGTCCTCGTGGTGCAGCCCGAGTTCGATCGGCGTGTACCCATGGCTCACGCGGAGCGCCTGGCGGGCGCCGCCGGGGTCGAGTTGCATGTGGTCGCCAAGGCTGGACACACTGACTTCCTGGGCCTGCAGGAGACGCGCGACCACGTACTCGAGTTCCTGGAAGACTTCGGGTCGCCTCCTGCCGCTTCGAGCGACTAGGCGCCCCCGCGCTCGAGGGCGACTTCGACCGCAGCGGCGATGAGCCCACCCCGCTTCGAAGTGGCGCGCTCCATCACGGCGTCGACAGCATCTTCCACTGCGCCGTCCACCGCCTCGAACACCTGCTCCGGTGTCTGGCCGTCCGTGCGCGTCATGAGGTGGTAGAAGCATCGTGCCATGCCGAGACTCGCGATGATCGGGGGCACGACATCGAACTCATCGTCGGCTGCCCTGGAGGTGTGTACGTCGCCGCGGTGGATCTCGTGGAAGGGTTGGTTGGCTCCACTCACGATGCTCGTCACACCGTGCCGCGCCAATTGTCCGATGCGACGAGCGTCGACCGACCCGGAGATGGCAGCTGGAATGAACAGGTCTGCACTCGTCCGGTACGCCATCTCCTTGTCGCTGCCCGACACGCGAAGCGGGTGCTCGGGGAGCGTGCGCGATACCTTGCGCCGAATGAGGTCTTCGATGTCGTCGACTCCGAGTCCGTCATCACTGACCAGGCCGCTTCTTTCGTCGGT
Organism: Gemmatimonadota bacterium; assembly: GCA_039587465.1. Taxonomy (GTDB): domain Bacteria; phylum Gemmatimonadota; class Gemmatimonadetes; order Longimicrobiales; family Gaopeijiaceae; genus JBDHIL01. Next base: position 68,009 of record JBDHIL010000008.1, read on the forward strand.
GATCCCGACGATGCGGGCGCCCAATCTCGTCAGGAAGAGACAAGCCGAAGCCCCCACGTTGCCGAAGCCCTCGACGATCACGCGCGTGCCGTCGAGAGAAGAGCCACGTCGCTCGTAGAGTCGAGCGGCGGCCTGGGCCACACCGTACCCTGTGACCAGGTCGGAAACGCTCAGGTCCAGGCCAGAGATTCCCAGCGACTCGGGTACCTGCTGCCGGATTCCGCTGCGCAGTGAATCGAAGGCCGCCCCGATGCCTTCGTCGTCCAGCCCGAGGTGGCCCCGGACGATGCCCTCCTGGGGGTGCAGAACACCGATTTCGGCACACAGGGGCACCACGTCGCGCTGCTCATCGACGTTCACGTCGCCGCCGGTCCCATACCGTGTTACGAGGAACGGCCGGATCGCCGCGTACCACCTGCGCAGGACGTCGTTGCGGCGCGGGTCCTCCGGATCGAAGCGGATGCCCGATTTTCCTCCTCCGATGGGCGGGCCCGCGAACGCGAACTTCAGCTGCATCGCTTTGGCCAGGTACGTCACCTCTTCGCGCGTGACACCAGCATGCATGCGCGTGCCACCCCCCGCAGCGCCGCCTCGGAGAGAATTGATCACGAGCCATCCCTCAGCTCCGGTCTCGGGATCGTACCATTCGAAGACCTGCTCGGGGGCTGTCCCGAGGTAGGCTCCGTATCGGTCCCATGTGCTCTGGCTCATTCGTGAGGTCCCAGGTGGCGGAGAGTTCATCGAGGCGAGATTCTGGGTGAAGACTTCGACCACGGCAACCGTAGCCTGAATACCATGGGCAAGGAACGCGTCGTATACAGCGAATGGACGCACTGGCCACAGTGGGTCCACTTCATCTACTGGGGCTCGGTGATCGCCTGGGCTTACCCCCTGCTGACCGGGTGGGGGAGTGACGATCCCTTTGCACAAAGGCTGATCACCGCTGTCGCCATTCTGGCCATCTATGTGGTCGCCGTTCTCCTCCTGGGCGGCCTGACCGTCGTGGTGAGGACCAGCGAAGTGCTGGTTCACCTGGGAGCGGTACCCCTGATCAAGAAGCGCGTCCCCTTTGGTGACATCGTGTCGCTCGAGTCGGTCCGGTACCACCCGATCCGAGACTTCGGGGGATGGGGAGTCAGGGGATTCGGCGCCAAGCAGGTGTGGAGCGCGAGGGGAGACCAGGCCGTTGTGCTGCACTTGGTGAGCGGGAAGCAGCTCTACGTGGGGAGCGACACCCCCAACAGGCTCGAGGAACGCATCCGCACCAGCGCGGGCGACCGGCTTGGGCAGAACGCCTGAGCAGAGCCGGGGTACTCTCCGGCCATGAGCAATTCAGACATGTCGCCGCGGCCCCCGTCGGCCTCCGAGTCCATCGTTTCCGAGCTGATGATGCCCCACCAGGTCAACAACCTGGGGCATGTATTCGGCGGAGAACTCCTCTCCATGATCGACCGGGCCGCGGCAGTTGCCTCCATGCGGCATGCCGGTGGTCCGTGCGTCACCGTCTCCATCGATCGGGTCGAGTTCAAGGAGCCGATCTACACCGGCCAACTCGTCACGTGCACCGCGCAGGTCAATTTCGTCGGACGCACCTCCATGGAGATCGGTGTGAGCGTGTGCGCCGAGAACCTTCTGACGGGCGAGCGGAAAGAGGCCAACACGTGCCTTCTCACGTTCGTGGCCATTGACGAGAACCATCGTCCCAGGCCTGTCCGGCCGCTGAAGCTCGAAACGTCGGACGAAGAGAGACGGTTCAGAGAGGGGAAGCGCCGCCGCGAGGCCAGGCGGCAGCTGGACCAGGAACTGGGACACGAACTGTGAGCGCCGTGCGCCCAGGAATGCAGGCTCCGGACTTCTCGTTGGTTCCCGCCCCGGCCCCCGACCGCGTGAGCCTCTCGGAGCACCGAGGGCAGACGGTCGTGCTGCTGTTCGTGCCGCTGGCCTTCTCGGGCAGCTGTACCGCCGAGTTCTGCAGCGTGCGTGACGATTGGAGCGAGTGGGCGGCGACGGGTGCCCGTGTCCTCGGGATTTCTGTGGACAGCCCTTTCGTCACGAAGCGATGGGCTGAGGAACTCGGCGTACCGTTTCCCGTGCTGTCCGATTTCAACCGCGACGCGAGTAGGGCGTACGGTGTTCTCTACGAGGACTTCTGGGGCTTGAAGGACGTGCCGAAGCGAAGCGCCTTCGTCGTCGACGGAGCGGGCGTGGTGAGGTTCGCGTGGATCAGCGAAGATGCGGATGTCATGCCGCCCTTCGACGAGGTGATTGCCGCAGTGAGAGCCGCCTCCGACTGAGGCGGGGAGCCCGACCGGACCGCACGAGCGTGCAGAACCTTCCCGGAGGGAGCTGGTCGGTCAGCGCCTCTCGACCACCATGGCGAATCCCATTCCTCCTGCCGCGCACACGGTGACGAGCCCGAACTGAACGTCCCGGCGGGCCATTTCGTTCAGCAGCGTCGTGGTGATCCTCCCTCCCGTGGCGCCGAAGGGGTGCCCGATCGCGAGCGAACCACCCATCACGTTGATGGCTGTCAGGTCCGGGTGGCCCACGGCGTCGCTGCGGCCCAACTCCTCATTGGCGAACCTCTTCGAAGAGAGCGCCTGCAGATTCGACAGCACCTGCGCCGCGAAGGCTTCGTGCATCTCCATGAGGCCGATGTCCTTCATGGAGATACCGGCCCGGTCCAGGGCGAGGGGTGCCGCGTACGCCGGCCCCTGCAGAAGCTGTGCCGCCGGGTCCAACGCGGTCCAGGCCCAGCTGCGCACGTAGCCGAGCGGTGTGAGGCCCTCAGCTTCGGCTCTCTCGCCATTCATGAGAACAAGGGCGGAGGCGCCATCTGTCAGCGGTGACGAGTTGCCGGCCGTCACCGATCCGTGCTTCCTGTCGAAGACCGGGCGGAGTCGGGCGAGCTTCTCCGTGCTCGAATCTTCCCTGATGCCGTTGTCCCTGTCGACGAGAGGCTGGAACGTCGGCGGCACGTAGACTGGTGCGATCTCGGCCGTCAGACGTCCGTCTGCGGTTCCCCGTGCCGCGAGTTCATGTGACCGGAGCGCCCACGCGTCCTGGTCCTCCCTGGAGATGCCGTTCTCCTTCGCCATGCGTTCTGCCGCGGAGCCCATCGTTTCACCGGTCGTCGGCTCCGCGATGGCCGGGGTGACGGGTACGAGGTCACGGGGACGAAGGCCCTTCAGCGGTGCCAGGCGTTGACCGACGCTCCGCCCCTTGGACGCCTGCACGAGCGCCTTGGAGAGCCGATCGCCGGCCAGGATGGGGATGCGGGAGAGGCACTCCCCACCCCCCGCGATGACGACCTCGGCCTGACCGGTCTCGATCAGTCCCGTGCCGTCTGCGATGGCCTGGTTGGCGGAGGCGCACGCTCGGGAGACCGTGACGGCCGGTACCGTTTTGGGCAGCACCGCCAGTCCGACTTCACGGGCGATGTTCGGGGCCTGCACGTCATGAACGACCGTACCGTAGACGAGATGATCGACGGCCGCGGCCCGGAGACCGCTCCTGCCCAGCGCTTCCCGAACGGCGAGCTTGCCCAGATCGATGGCCGTCAACTCCGCGAAGTCCGTCCCCGACTTGACGAACGGGGTCCGACAGCCCGCGATGATCGCCGTCTTCATGCGGCGCCCGAAAGTGTCACTGCAGTGTGCCCCTGCCTAGTTGGACTCTACCGGCGCGGCACCGGCTCGAGCCGCACGACCGACGTCGGGTCGCCTCCGCGATCCTCGATGGCTACGTAGATGAACCCGTCCGGGCCCTGCCGTACGTCGCGGATCCGCCCGTGGCCCTGCAAGAGAGTCTCCTCACGCTCTACCGAGTTCCCGTCCAGGGTGAGCCGGGCGATCTGCTCTCCGCGCAGCCCGCCCACGAACACGCTTCCCTGCCACTCCGGGAAGGCGTCTCCCGTGTAGATCATGAGCCCGGAGGTGGCGATGGACGGCACCCAGAAATGGACGGGTGACTCCATGCCTTCCCGCTGGGTCCCTTCATGGATGGCGAGCCCGGACCGGTAGTTCACTCCGTACCCCACGACGGGCCATCCGTAGTTCAGTCCGGCCCGAATGCGATTCAGCTCGTCTCCGCCCTGCGGCCCGTGTTCGGTCGCCCAGACCTCGTCGGTTTCCGGATGGATCGCGAGTCCCTGAGGATTCCTGTGGCCGTAGCTCCAGATGGCCGGGTTGGCGCCGGGCTGCCCGACGAAGGGGTTGTCCTCCGGGATTCGCCCGTCGTCGTGGATCCGGTTGATGGTCCCGTTGCTGCTCGTGACGTCCTGGGACGGGTGTGCCTCGAGATCACCTCGTGAGGGCACCTGGCGGTCGCCCGCGGTGATGAACAGATACCCGTTCGAGTCGAACGCGAGGCGGGATCCGTAGTGGCCGGCTGCGCTGATGTCGGTGTCGGCAGCGAACACTTCCTCGACGTCGGTGAGGCGGTCGTCCACGAACCGGCCCCGCACCACGGCGGTCACCGCGCCCTCGCCCACGGGCTTCGAGAAGCTCAGATAGATGAGGCGATTGTCGGCGAAGTCCGGGTGTGGCACGACATCGAGAAGTCCGCCCTGGCCGCGCGCGAGGACCGCCGGGACGCCCGGTACCGGATCGGGGAGGAGTTCACCGTTCCGCACCACCCGCAGTCGGCCCGGGCGCTCGGTGACCAGCATGTCCCCATCCGGAAGGAAGGCCAGCGACCAGGGAACCACGAGCCCATCGGCGACTGCCACGACTCTGTAGTCGTGGAGGGCCGATCGCTCGACGACCTCCTGGCCAGTTACCGGCGAGGGAAGCATGAACGACGCAACACAGATTAGTGGCAGGCACCTACGGACCATCTCGATCTCCTAAGGGCAGGGATGTGCATCCGGGCGGCCCGGGTCCACTCCACCGAAGGTGGCGGACGGGGACCCCGGCGGTCCCGAACGGTTCCATCTCTAACACCCGAGGCACGGCCTCGCCATGCCCGCGATCGAGTTGATATGCCGGCGAACCACCGGGCAGCGGTAACGCCGGCGCCATGAGCACCTGACGCTGCGGGGCGATCATGGGTCACCTCATCGATTCCGCCACAAACAATCATCGCCGCTTCATCCTGGCCCAGCTGAAACGGGATCTGCTGTTCGACGGGTATGAGCAGGATGCCTGGGTGGATCTGCAGCGGTACCAGGAGGCCCGCTGGGAGGATGTCCTGGGCCTCTGGGAAGCGTTCAACCTCCATCTCGCCCGCGTGATGGAGTCGGTACCGGAGGAGTCACGCCTGCGCGAGACGACCGACCACAACCTCGAGTCGGTATCGTGGGAGGACGTCGTGCCGGGCACACCGGTGTCGCTCGATTTCATGATGCGCGACTACACCGGGCACCTCAGGAATCACCTCCGCCAGATCGATCCGGCCCTCAGTGAACCGCCGGGACGCCAACTGCGATAGCGCATCGGTCGCGGACCGTGAGCGTCGGTCGTTCCGATTGACCGCGACCATCGCGGCCATCACTGTAGGCGGTGGTGCCACCAGAGTGGCGCTCTGGCCGGCCTGGAGGGAGCAGACATGTGACGGATGTCAGGATGCTGCGGTTCCGCTATCGGCACGACGCCGAGTTCGCGCAGGGGTATCTGCATGAGGTAGGGATTCCTGCCCGCGTCCTTTCGGACGATGCCGGGGGTGTGGACCCGGGCATGGGGTTCCTGTGGGGAGCGGTTCTGACGGTTCCGGCGCGCGACCTCGACCGTTCCGCCGAGGTCCTTCGAAATGCCGGAATCCTGGGGGAAGATTGAGGCTGGCCCTGCCCCCGAACCCGTTTCGCCGTTCCCTGTTGGCACGGGCGACGTGGCTTTGGGGGGCGCTTCATGTGGTCGGTGCAGTTGGAGCGGGTGCATACGGTCAGCCCCTGGTAGGCCCCGTCTGGTCGAGCGTCGTCGGCGCACTGTGGATTGCCGGCTTCACGGCCTTCGGAGTCCACACGCTCGCGCGCCGGCGAGGCGAGGCCCTCTTTCTGGCGAACCTCGGCCATTCTCCGTTGCGGACGGCGGCCCTCTCCATCGCCTGGTGCCTCGTGCTGGAGACGGGCCTGCAGATGGTCCTCCGAATGCCCGCGTGAGGTACCTGCTCAGTGCTGAAGGCATCGGCAAGAGCTTCTTTCGCCACGAGGTACTGAAGTCCGCGGCGCTCTGGGGAGAGGCCGGCAGAGTCGTCACCTTGATGGGGCGAAACGGGGCGGGGAAGACGACGCTCCTGAAGATTGCCGCCGGCTGGCTTCGTGCCGACTACGGCGCGGTACACTTCAACGGCCTCGTGTACACACGCCCTCGCCTCGCCCGGCTCGCCTCCGCCGGACTGTTCTACATACCTCAGGAGCAGCTCCTGTCTCCGGCCTTCACTCCGGCGCAGCACATCGGTGCCATATCCCACCGATTCGGTGCGGAGCACGTGGCGTCAGCGGTCGAGACCATGCAGATCGGCTCCGTGCTGGATCGGCCGGTCCGGGAGCTGTCGGGTGGGGAGAGGATGCGCGTCTCACTTGCCCTTGGCTGGGTCCGCAGGCCCAGGTGCCTCATCGTCGACGAGCCACTCGCGAGGGTGAGTCCCAAGGATGTCGAGACTCTCTCGTCCGCCCTGCGCCAGCTGGCCCTGGAGGGTGTGGCCGTCGTGACCTCCGGACATGACGCCCGGGCTCTCCTGGCTCTCTCAGACACGATCATCTGGTGCGTGGCAGGCACGACGCATCACATCGGAAGCCCCACGGAGGCCTTGAGCCACACCCAGTTCGTGAGAGAGTACCTGGGGCCGGGGTTCGCGGATGTTCGGCAGGGTGGCGGCTCGCTCTAGCCCCAGCCGACCGCCGTTTCGTAGCTCCCTCGGAACGGGCACTTCCCCGCGGCGCACCATCGGCTACCTTCTGGACCATGCGCGCTGTCAGCTTCAATGTCACGGTTCCGAGCTTCCTCGTCGGGAAGGGTCTCGGTGGCCTCACGGAGTCCGCGATCTTCGGCGGAATGAGTGGAGTCAGCTTCGGCGATGTCGCCGAGCCTGGCCTTCCGGCTGACGACTGGGTTCGCCTCCAGGTTCTCAAGGCGGGGATCTGCGGCACCGACATCGGTACGCTCACCTTCAAGGCCAGTCCGGCGATGGAGCCGTTCGGGTCCTTTCCCGCGGTACTCGGGCACGAGATTCTCGCGCGGGTGATGGAGATCGGCCCGGGCGTGACATCGGTCGCGGTGGGGCAGCGCGTTGTGGTCGATCCGATGGTGTCTTGCACCATGAGGGGCTTCCCGGGCCCGCGGCAGTGCGGTGCGTGCTCCAGCGGATTCCATTGCACGTGCGAGCGGATGGGCGAGGAGGGCGAATTGGAGTTCGATGGCGCACCGCTTCGTCCAGGCGCCACCGTCGGGTATCACTCGAGCATTCCAGGTGGGTGGGCCGATCGCACGATTGCCCACGAGAGCCAGCTCTTCGCGGTGGATGACGCGATGGACGACCGGACTGCGGTGCTGATCGAGCCTCTGGCTGTCGGCATGCACGCGGTTCTCCAGATGCGTCCGTTCGATGCTGGGCCGGTCCTGGTCATCGGGAGCGGTCCGATCGCGCTCGGCACTATCTGGTCACTCCGTGCCGCAGGCTATGAAGGTGAGATCGTCGCACAGATCAAGCGCGGGCACGAGGCCGATATCGCTCGAGCCCTTGGGGCCAGCAGCATCGTTGCTCCCGGGGACGAGGCGCGGCAGGCGCTCGTCGACACAGGGGCCCAGGCGTACATGCCCATCGTCGGGGACGAGGTCTTCGCCGGAGGCGGATTCCCCGTCATCTACGACTGCGTGGGCTCGAGTCAGACCATCAAGCAGTGCCTTCGATTCGCGGCTCCACGCGCACGGGTCGTCATGCTCGGATGCGCTGCCGAGCTCAAGAAGTTGGACCTGACGTTCCTGTGGGCGAGGGAACTGGAGATGAAGGGGTTCGTGGGCTACAGTATCGAGGACTGGCAGGGAGGCCGGGCGCACACCTTCCAGATCACGCATGACCTGCTTGTCGAGACCCAGGCTCCGGTATCGGAGATGGTGACGCACGTCTTCCCGCTCGCCGAGTACCGTGACGCGCTGTCCACCGCGGCGAACCGGCGGCGGACCGGTTCCATCAAGGTGCTGTTGGACCCGACGGTGGGGTGAGGCATGGCCCGCGTTGTCGTCGTCGGGGGAGGCGTCATCGGTGTGTCATGCGCGTATTACCTGCGGGCACGAGGTGCCGAAGTCATCCTGCTGGAGCGTGAGAAGCTGGCCGCCGGGGCCTCTTCCGGTAATGCGGGAACCGTATCTGCCGGTCATCCTCCACTGAATCGCCCCGGGCGGATGCGGAAGGCCATCGTGCAGATGATGGACCCCACGAGCCCCCTTTATGTGAAGCCTCGGTGGGACCCGGCCCTCTGGGCCTGGTTGGTGACGTTTGCGCGTCACTGCACGTGGGAGCACGTCGAGGCGTGCATGAACGTGATGGCCCCGCTCGGCATGGATGCGCTGGCGCTCTTCGACGGACTCGTCGACGAGGAGGGGCTGGAGTGTGGGTACACGCGAGATGGCTACTTCGACATCTGCCGGACCGAGGAGGGGCTGGCAGGGGCCCGTCACGAGGCCGAGATCATCGCGCGTCACGGCTATCATCCCGACTCGCTGTCGGGTGACGATCTTCGGAAGGAGGAGCCGGCCCTCACGGACGAGGTGATGGGTGGGGTCTACTTCCCGGAAGCGCGGACCTTGGATCCGAATGCGTTTGTGCTCACGCTCGCCGCCAGGGTCGCGGAGCAGGGTGTGGACGTCCGCACCGGGGTAGCCGTCGACGACGTCGTCGTGGCGGGGGGGCGGGCCACCGGCCTTCGTCTCGCGGGTGGAGGACTCGTGGAGGCTGACGCGGTCGTGCTCGCGACCGGGCCCTTCAGCCTGGACCTGGCGGCGAAGCTCGGGACCAGGCTGCCGGTCGCGCCGGGAAAAGGGTACCATCGCGACTTGCCGGTGGGTTCGGGTTCGCCCCCTCTGCGCATCGCTGGGGTGCTCAACGAGAGTTCCGTGTTCTGCACGCCGATGAACGGCTTCGTCCGATATGCCGGGACGATGGAGTTCTCCGGACTGAATCATGTCATGCGTGAGCCACGGCTGGACCAGCTCACGCGGGCGGCCCGGCGTTACTTCAGCGGTTTCGGTGACGCTGCACCGCTATCGGAGTGGTGCGGGCTTCGCCCGGTGGCCGCTGATGGGCTGCCGATCGTCGGAAGCCTGCCAGGAGCCGAGAACGTCATGGTCGCGACCGGTCACGGCATGCTCGGCCTCACGCTGGGCCCGGTCACGGGTCGCCAGGTGGCGTCGGAGGTCTTCGACGGAGTCCCCGAGCCAGGGGCAGCCGCCCTCTCACCCAGCCGCTTCAGGGCCTAGAAAAGCTCGGGCCTTCACTGCCACGTGAGGGCGCGGTGCAGCAGGGGGAGGGAGGCGCACCAAAGGGTCACGCACCCGGTTCTTACAGATCCAGGCGTAGTACTTCCGGGCGCACCCGACTGCCGGGCTCCGTGCCGTCAACCTCGATGCCCTCCAGCCGCAGGAGGCCTGTCTTGGCGGGAAGGCCTCCACTGAAACCTCCCAACTTGCCGTCGGCGGCAACCACCCGGTGGCAGGGGATGAGGATCGGCACCGGATTCGCGCCCACTGCCTGGCCGACCGCGCGGGCCAGATCCGGCCGGCCGACCTGGCGGGCCAGATCGCCATATGTGACGACCTGTCCGTATTCGACCGCCATGAGCTGTGTGTAGACCGCTCTCTGGAAGTTGGTGATCCCTTCCAGGTCGAGGGCGACGTCGAACAGCTGACGGCGTCCCGCGAGGTACTCGCTGAGCTGCTTTACCGCATGCACCATGAGCCGAGGCCATGCCTCTGGGGGGTCGGCATGGCTGTCCTCGGGCAGCGGACCGAACTCGATCCTGCGCACGCCGTCGGGTGACACCCATACCGTAATCGGGCCCGCCGGCGTGTCCGCGAGGTGCGCTGAATGAACATCTCTCCTGGTCGGTGTCATTCGTCTCCGGTCGTCTCCTTAAGGGCCTCCTGGAGTGCATCGAAGCCGAGAAGCGCGCATTTGATGCGCACCGGGAACTTGCTGACTCCCGCTAGTGCGCGGAGATCACCGAGGTCCCTGTCCTTGGCCGCTTCCTCATCGCCGTGCATCATGTCGGTGAACCGCTTGGCCAGTCCTTCCGCATCGTCCAGAGATCGGCCCTCGAGCTTGCTGGTCAGCATGCTGACGGCCGCCTGCGAGATCGAACAGCCTTGACCGACGAACTTGGCTTCCTCGATACGCCCGCCTTCGATGCGCAGCTGCAGGCGGATCTCGTCACCACAGACAGGATTGGCCATATGGATCTCCACGGTCTTCTCCGGGAGTTCCCCCTTGTTCCTCGGGCTGCGGTAATGCTCGAGGATCAACTGTTGGTAGAGCGAGTTGAGCGCGACTTCCGTCATGTGCTCCCCTGATGTCGATGGCCGAGGTCTATTATTGGGCGTGTGGCGCACGGGAGCCAGAGCAGCGGGACCTCAGGCGGTGAAAATCTTCCGGACGACGCCGAGGGCGTCCACGAGTCGATCGACATCGTCCGTCGTGTTGTAGAGATAGAAAGAGGCACGCGCCGTAGCGGCGACCTCGAAGTGCTTCATCACAAGCTGCGCGCAGTGGTGCCCGGCCCTCACAGCGACTCCCTCGGCGTCCAGGATCGTGGATATGTCATGGGGGTGTGCGTCGCCCATCACGAACGAAGCGACCGCAGATCTCTCCGACAGGGCCGTGGGACCGAAGAGACGGAATCCGTCGATGGCTTCGAGCCGCTCGACGGCATAGGCCAGGAGCTCCCGCTCATGGGCGACGATGGCGTCCATGCCGATCTCGCCGAGAAAGTCCACTGCTGCACCAAGACCGATGGCTCCCGCGATGTTCGGAGTGCCGGCCTCGAACTTGTGGGGCACGTCGGCCCAGGTGCTGTGATCGCGGTGCACGAACTGAATCATCTCGCCACCGCCCTGATAGGGCGACATGGCCTCCAGAAGGTCCTTGCGCGCCCACAGGGCCCCGATACCGGTCGGCCCGCACATCTTGTGCCCGCTGAACACGTAGAAGTCCGCGCCGAGACTCTGCACGTCCACCTTCGTGTGCACGGCTCCCTGGGCGCCATCCACCAGTAGGAGCGCCCCAGCGGCGTGGGTGGCCTCGGCGATCCGCTCGATGGGGTTGATGGTGCCGAGCGCGTTGGACACGTGGGTAACCGCGACCAGCTTCGTGCGGTCGGTCAGCACTGAGTCGAGGTCGTCCAGGACCAGCCTGCCCTGGTCGTCCAACTCGATGTACCTGAGGGTAGCGCCCGTCCGTCCAGCGATGATCTGCCAGGGCACCAGATTGGCGTGGTGCTCCATGACAGTAAGGAGGATTTCGTCACCTTCGCCGAGGTTGTCGAGGCCCCACGACGTGGCCACGAGGTTGATGGCCTCGGTGGTGCCCTTGGTCCATACCAACTCGGACGGGTCCACAGCGTTGATCCAGTTCGCCACCTTCTCGCGCGCTGCCTCATAGGCGACGGTGGCTCGGCGGGAGAGCTCGTGAATCCCGCGATGCACGTTGGCGTTGCCGTGCTCGTAGTAGTCGGAAAGGGCGTCGATGACCACTCGGGGCTTCTGCGAGGTGGCGGCACTGTCGAGGTAGACCAGCGGCTTTCCGTGCACCGTCTGGTCGAGCGTCGGGAACTCCCGGCGGACGACCTCGGCGTCGAAGCTCATCAAACCTCCAGGTAGATCCCGTCGTCGCGTACATCGACCGGAAACGACTTCACGGGACGAATGGCCGGTAGGCCCTTGTTGCGGCCCGTGCAAGCATCGAAACGGGCGCCATGATAGGTGCACACTACATCGCCCCCATCCAACTCACCATCCGAAATGGGCAGCGCCTGATGCGAGCACTGGTCCTCGAGGGCGTAGACGTCGCCGTCCACGTTGGCCAGGACCACTGGCTCCATGCCGACCATCACGCCTTTCAGGCTCCCCACCGGCACATCGGCCAGGGACGCCACCCTGGTCCATTCAGCCATGGCTGTCGAGCTTCTCGCGGATCACCCGCCCGATCTTGGTCGCCACTCCACCGAGCGGAAGCCGGCTCAGGACCTCACCGAGGAAGCCCAGCACGACGAGCCGCTCAGCCTGGGTGCGGCTCATTCCACGGCTCATCAGGTAGAACTTGGCCTCGGCGTCGAGTTCTCCCACGGTCGCGCCGTGCGAGCACTTCACGTCGTCTGCCTCGATCTCCAGGTTGGGCAGCGAGTCGGCCCGCGCTTCGCGCGACAGCAGCAGATTCCTGTTGGTCTGATAGGCGTCGGTGCGCTGCGCCCCCGGGTGGACTCGGATGATGCCCCTGAAGACTGCCCGGCTCCGCCCGTCCAGGGCGCCCTTGTAGAGAAGGTCGCTCCCGGCGTTGGGGGCGATATGGTCCTGGCTGGTGTTGAAGTCGAAGTGCTGGTCTTCGTCGCCGAAGTAGAGCCCCAGCATGTCCGAGTTCGCGCCCGGGCCCAACAGCTTGGCCTTGAGGTCGACCCTGGTCGTGGTCCCACCGAGGGCGACGTTGAGCGTATCCAGGGTGGAGTCCCGGCCCGCGAGGGTCTGCTGGGACGCCTGATAGAACGCGCCTCGCCCGAGCCGCTGCACGGCGACGTACTGGACCTGAGCACCGTCACGCGCGATGACTTCGACGGAAGACGACGTGAGCATCTGGGCCGAGAAGTCGTCGGACAGCACTTCATCGACGAAGGAAACCCGGCAGGCCGTCTCGGCGACGATGAGCGTGCGCGAGAAGTACGCAACGCCGGCCTCACTGAACCAGCGGGTTACCCGGACCGGAAGGTCGAGGCGCACGCCGCGCGGCACGTGCAGAAAGATGCCGTCATTCCACAGCGCCGCGTTGAGGGACTCGAACTTGCCGGCAGTGGCGGGCACGGCTTCCGTCGCCAGGTGTTCCTGGAGAAGCTCCGGATGACTCACCACTGCGTCGTGCAGCGATGCGAGGACCACGCCCTTGGCCTGGAGTTCGGCGTCCAGGTCAGAGTGGACCACATGGCCGTCGATGAGCACGATGTGCCCCGATGCCTCCCGGTCCTGGGCCATGGCCTCCCTGAGCACGGTGGGCCACGCCTCCATGTCGTCCGGCGCGGTCTCCGTCGCACTCAGGGTCAACGCACCCAGGTTGAGCTTCCTGCGCAGGTCCGTGTAACGCCATTCCTCGAGGCGGGTCGTCGGCATGGGCGTGTTCTCGTACACGTCCCACGCGTCGCGCCGTCTTGCCTGAAGCCAGTCGGGCTCGTGGGCGGAAACCTCCTCCACGGCCGCCCTGTTCAGGGCGTCGGAAACACCTTCGACGGCGATCGCGGTCGTCATCCGACTGAGCCCTCCATTTCAAGCTCGATGAGGCGGTTGAGCTCGACGGCGTATTCCAGCGGAAGCTCCTTGGCGATCGGCTCGATGAAGCCGCGCACGATCATGGCCATCGCCTCCGGCTCGGAAATACCCCGACTGGTGAGATAGAACAGCTGTTCCTCACCGATCTTCGACACCGACGCCTCGTGTCCTACGTTGGCGTCGTTCTCCTCGATCTCGATGTAGGGATACGTGTCCGTGCGCGACGTGTCGTCGATGAGCAGAGCGTCGCACTCCACGTTCGACCGGGCGTGATGGGCGCCGTCGTGGACCTTGAGCAGTCCGCGATAGGTGGAGCGGCCATGGCCCTTCGAGATGCTCTTCGACACGATGGAAGAGGTCGTGTAAGGTGCGGCGTGGACCACCTTCCCGCCGGTGTCCTGATGCTGGCCGTCGCCCGAGTAGGCGATCGACAGGATGTCGCCGTGGGCCCCCTCTCCGACCAGGTAGCAGGAGGGGTACTTCATGGTGAGCTTCGAGCCCAGGTTGCCGTCGAGCCACTCCATGTGGCCGCCCTCGTGCACGATCGAACGCTGGGTGACCAGGTTATACATGTTGTTCGACCAGTTCTGGATCGTCGTGTACCGGAAGCGTGCGTTCTTCTTCACTACGATCTCGATCACGCCCGAGTGGAACGATTCGGTACTGTAGACCGGCGCCGTGCAGCCCTCGATGTAGTGGGCGTTGGCACCCTCGTCGACGATGATGAGCGTGCGCTCGAACTGCCCCATCCGCTCCTGGTTGACCCGGAAGTACGCCTGGAGGGGTGTGTCCAGGTGGACACCCTTGGGGATGTAGACGAACGAACCTCCCGACCAGACAGCCGAGTTCATGGCGGAGAACTTGTTGTCGGCAACCGGGATGATCGTCGAGAAGTGCTCGCGGAACAGCTCGGGGTGGTTCTTCAGACCGTCTTCGATCGAGTCGAAGATGACGCCCTGCTTCTCCCACTCCTCCTTGAGTGAGTGGTAGACCATCTCGGACTCGTACTGGGCCCCCACTCCCGCGAGGATCTTACGCTCGGCTTCGGGGATTCCGAGCTTCTCGAACGTGTTCTTGATCTCGTCGGGAACGTCGTCCCACGAGTGCTCCATGCGGTCCTGAGGGCGCACGTAGAAGTAGATCTCGTCGAGAACCGACTCGAGCTCGGAGAGGTCTCCGCCCCAATCGGGCATGGGCTTGGAGTTGTAGACTTCCAGGGCCTTGAGTCGAAACTCGAGCATCCACTCGGGCTCCTCCTTGTACGCGGAAATCTGCCTGACGACCTCTTCTGACAGGCCCTTCTGCGCTCGGAAGACCGGCTCGGCGACAGTGACGAAGTCGTACTTCTCGAGCTCTAGGTCCTGGATGGCTTCATTGCGTGGCATCAGCGTGCTCTCTCTTGTTGGTCAGGCACCCAAGGCCGCTTCGTGTTCCCGCCAGACCTTGTATCCATCGGCTTCCAGCTCCAAGGCGATCTCGGGGCCTCCGGACCGGACGATCTTCCCCTCGACCATCACGTGCACCACGTCCGGCTTGATGTAGTCGAGAAGGCGCTGGTAGTGCGTAATGAGGAGAATCGTCATGTCCGGATTCTCCTCTGCAAGCTTGTTCACACCGTTCGAGACGATCTTCAGCGCGTCGATGTCCAATCCCGAGTCGGTCTCGTCCATGACTGCCAGAGAAGGCTTGAGAACAGCCATCTGCAGGATTTCGTTCCGCTTCTTCTCACCCCCGCTGAAGCCGTCGTTCACGTGGCGTTCCGCGAACGTCGGGTCCATTTCCAACATCTTCATGCGCTCCGTGAGCATGTCCGCGTAGTCGAAGAGGTCTAGCTCCTCGCCCTCCGGGAGATGAGCCTGCAGCGCGGTTCGGAGGAAGTTGGCGATGGACACGCCCGGGATCTCGACAGGGTATTGGAAGGCGAGAAAGAGCCCCGCTCGGGAGCGCTCATCCGCCTCCATCTCGAGGAGATCCTGACCATGGAATGTCACGGAGCCACTGGTGGCTTCGTACCCGGGGTGACCTGCGAGGACCTTGGCGAGCGTACTCTTGCCGGAGCCGTTCGGGCCCATGATCGCGTGGATCTGGCCCTTCGGCAGTTCCAGGTTCACACCTTCGAGGATGTCGATGTCCTCTTCGGTGACCTTGGCGTGAAGGCCTGAGACCTTCAGAATTGAGGCGTCGCTCATGCCGTTCCTCGGAGCGGAGTCGGTTGGGTGTTCTGGCTTATCAAGAATGATTCTCGATTTCAAGGACCCGAAAGCTAGACGGGCACTTCAGGGGGGTCAAGTGGACTTCGATGAGGCTAAACGGGCCGTGGTTGAGCCCTGTTCCGGGAGTGGTCCCTCGTCAGGGGGGGCGAGTCCCGGCGACCCATCTGAAGGGTCTGTGGATACCCCGCTTGTGGGAGTCGGATCCCTCGGAAGGCGGGCGTGGTTGGTCCTTGGCGGGGGCGGCATGAAAGGCCTGTCCCACATTGGGGTGTGGAGGGCGCTCTCCGAGGCCGGGGTGAAGATACAGGGAGTGGTGGGCACGAGTATCGGCGCGCTGATCGGTGCTTTGGTCGCGGCAGGTGCTTCCTGGCAGGAAATGCGGGATCTCGCCCTCGCGCTGCGCAAGGAAGACATCATCCGCGTGAACCGTCGCGCGCTCCTGCTCAACGGCATCAGGCAGGTGAGCGTCTTTCGGGGCGACACCCTTCGTGAATACTTCGCCACACTGCTTCCCGACGGGGGTTGGGACGACCTCGGCATGCCTCTTCAGGTCAACGCGGTCGATCTTCAGTGCGGAAGAACCGAGTGGTTCGGGCCCGGTGCGCGGACGGACGTCTCGCTGCTCGATGCGGTCTACGCTTCGGCGGCGCTCCCTGTCTTCTACCCTCCGGCAGAGCTTCCGGGGGGGGCGTACGTGGACGGCGGCACTGAACATCCACTGGCGCTCGAGAGGGCAGAGACGGAGGGTGCGACCGGAATCATCGGCATCGACGTGGGGGCCGGTCAGGAGGGGGAGACCCAAAAGATCCTCGAGAAAGGCATGTTGGCGGTCCATCAACGGATCTTCGCCATCATGACCTGGCGTCGGCGCCGCGACCTGCTCGCCCAGTGGGATGGCCCCCCCGTGCTGTACGTCCGCCCGCGACTGGAAGGGTACGATACATTCGACTTCGTGAACATCGAGTACTTCATTGAAGAGGGCTACCGGGCCATGAAGGAGGCTCTCGAGACTCCGGGAACAGCGGAGCAGCGGCGCGGGTCTACATCGGAATAGGCAGTTGAAATACCCTTTGGCGGCCGAACGTACGTGCTCTCGGTCTGTGTTACCCAGGAAGCAAGGTTGCTCATGAGAGGTTCTGCCCATCGCTGGTTCTCGCTTCTGCTGCTTGCAGCGGGCGCAGCTTCGGCCTGCAACGACGCGCCCATTCCCGCACCAGGAACGCTCCTCGCGGTCGTCGAATCGCCGAACGGAGAGGAGGGAGCTGCAGTTCTCTCATTCCCGAGCGCCGGGGTCGGCGCGATCACCGCGGTCTCCGGCGAGGTCTTTTCGAGGGTCGACGGCGACTCGGTGACCGTTGTGATCGTCCACGAGCCCGGTGGCGAACTCTCCTTCAGCGTGGCGCTCGCCGATACCACCCAGCGACCGGTCGGCGTGATCAAGCAGGTCGCAGCCCCGAACGACCGACTGCGTACGACACTGGCCGGCTACGAACTGGTGTTCCGCCGATGAGCGCCCGGAAGAGGGGGATTTCTGTCGTCCCCACCCTCTGGGTGGCTTTGATGATGGCCACGGGGATGGGGGTCGGCGCGGAGGGAGCCGGTGCGCAGGATATCGAGGCAGTTGCCGAGGCGCGTGGAATCCAACTTCCGCAGGCCTACTATGAGCTGATTGCCCGAGATTCGACGGCTTTCACGCTTCCCAACGGCCTCTTCCGCACCGATACCGATGGCGCGCGGATGGTCAGCGCAGTTTCCGGTAACCACAGGCTGCTGGTGCTGCCCGCGCTCTTCGCGGATTCGAACGAGCCCCACATCACCAGCGAGATGGTGAACCAATCGCTCTTCGTGGGGCCGGCGGAGCGGGGTACGGTGACTGAGGCCTATCTCGAGATGTCTCGCGGTGCCCTGACCCTCAGCGGTACGGTGACGCCGTGGGTCCGCACCTCGATCGACATGATGGATGCCGTCGGGCTGAGCAACGGGCTGGGAGCGGACGGCAACCTGGGGCCGTACTTCCTGGAAGCGCTCGAGTTGGCCGACGCCACGGTGGACTACGGTGAGTACGACAACGATGGACCGGACGGCGTGCCCAACAGTGGTGACGACGACGGCTTCGTCGATGCCATGACCTTCGAGTTCCTGGAGGTCGCGGGGTCCTGCGGTGGCGAGTCCATATGGCCGCACCGCTGGGGAATCACAGGCTGGACCGGGGGGGTGCCCTTCTCCTCGAGCGACGCGCGCACGGGTGGGGGCGTCATCCAGGTGAACGGCTACATCGTGCAGAGTGTGACCGACTGTGGGGGAGTGAGTGTTCAGGACGCCAGCACGATCGCACACGAGTACGGGCACGTCCTGGGACTTCCCGACTACTACCACCCGATGGACAACACGGGGGCGGCCGGCCGTCGCTGGGTACTCGGCTGCTGGGCGCTGATGGCAGCGGGGTCATGGGGATGCGGGCCCCTAGACGACCGCAGCGATCCGTTCGGGCCCAGCCACATGAGCGTAAAGTCGAAGGATGATCTCGGGTGGAGCAGCTACATCGATGTCGGGAACGTGCGTGACCATGAAGTCTTCCTCGACCCGATCCAGACTTCCGGGCGTGCGCTCCGGATCCCGCTGGACCTCGGGGGGGTGGAGAGCCTGCTGGTCGAGTACCGCACTCAGGAGGGCTTCGACGTTCAGATTCCCGCAGAAGGTGTGCTCATCTACCACCTCGACGCGATGGGGCAGCGCCGCCCTGTGCCCAACTCCGGCGAGGTGTACTACCTGAGTCTGGTCGAGCAGGACGGCAACAAGGGGCTCCAGAGAAACAGCTACGCGGGTGGAGACCGTGGTGTGGCGGCTGACGCCTGGGGACGTGGTGGCGTGTCCCGCCCCTTTCACTGGGGGACCGTCCCGTCACTCCGCCTCCACAGCGGCTTTGCCACCTCCGTGGTGATCCATGAGCTCGCCGTGGAGGGGGGCCGCGCGCGGGTCCGACTGTCCACTGCGCCGACACCGGTGCTGATCGAGCCCGAAGGGTCGTTCCAGGTTCCCGAGAGCTCTCCATTCGAGGAGCGTCTGCGGGTCGCCGGGGGGACCATGCCCTATCAGCCCGTCGGGAGCGTGCCCGCCGGCGTCACGATGGTGGTGGACGGCGACGAGCTGGTCGTGTCCGGTACGGTGACCGAAGCCGGTCCGGTCGCACTTCTGATGGCTGTGGAAGATGCTCTTGGCAATCAGTCGCCCGAATTGCTCCTGGAGATGAACGTCCAAGGTTGGTCGGTAGCCGTCGAGACGCTCCTCGGGTTCTTCCTGGGGGGTGGCGGAGTTGCACTCACATCGGCTGAGCAGACCTACCTCGACGCGAAGGGGAACGTCAACGGTGGGTTCGACGTCGGAGACCTTCGGAAGTGGATGCGCGAGAGCGCACCTGGCGGATGAAGTGAAGCCCCGGCGGGCAACACGCCCGCCGGGGATCTTCCGTCAGCGCACAGGGAGAAGGGGTGGCACCCGATTTCTCGGCACAGGCGAGCCCGGGCCGAAGCCGAAGCCCCGATCCGGCCGCCGCATCATCCGACCTGGCCGCCGGGGCATTCGCGTCCGGTTCCAGCCCCGCGAGCCGCGGGTTCCGGCACGAGAGCGCATGCCCGCTTGGCCGCGCCCCCGGGACGCGCTTGCGCGCCCTCTGGCGAAGGCTCGGGCCTGTCCCGCCAGATTCTCGACCTCGGCTCTCTGCTCGTCGGTGAGGATGGCTTCGACCCGTGTTCGCATGTCGTCGGCGAAGGCACCGGCTGACTCGTGGCTCGCAGCCATCTGCTCGCGGGCCTCGGCCGGACCGAGTTGGCCCGCCATGACTCTGGACCGCAAGTCGGTCATGAGTGCCTGCTGCCTCGTCCGGTGCTGCACGACCTCCGCGCGCAGGGTCTCGAGCTGTCCCATTTGACCATCGTTCAGATCCAGCCGCTCCCCGAGCCGCATCAGGCGTTCGATGCCGGGAGGGGGGTTCTGACCTCTCATCCCACGTTGTCCCCGAGCCCCCGTCTGCGCTTCCACCTGGAGAGGCGCGAAGGCCATCACGGCAGCCATCAAGACTGCACAACCCATCGTCCCGTTCATGATTCGGATCCCTCTCGTTCCTGATTCCAGCGCGAGGGCGGGAGGCGCTCTCGCTACCGATGATTAGAGGGGTCCCGAGGGGTGATCGTTAAATCGGAAGGCGTCAGTCGGAGCCCAGGGCCGTGCGCATCATCCGGGACCAGCCCGCCAGAGACGACTGCAGGTAACGGGAAGGCTCGGACGAACTCCGACTGATGGGGCCCTCGTCTCCTGGCTCCACCAGAACGTGAACGAACGTGGGGCCCGGCGCGTTGAGCAGATCCGGAACGGCCTCCGCATACGCCTTTGCGTCATCGAACTTGAAGACCAGGGGGAAGCCTGCGGCTTTGGCCATCGCTGCGAAGTCGACTCTGCCTGTTCCGGCATGGGGCTGGTGTCCTGTGATCTCGAAGGTCCCGTTGTCGACCACGAAGAGAACCAGGTTCACCGCCTTGGTACGGGCTGCGACGGCCAGAGTCCCGAGGGACATGAGCATGCTGCCGTCGCCGTTGAGGCAGACCACCGTCCGCTGCGGTTGAGCGAGAGCGATGCCCAGAGCCAGGTCGGCCGCGTGTCCCATGGCGGAGTCGGCCGACGCGAAGTCCAGGTCCCTGTCCGAGAGCAGGCCCCACGGCCGCGTTACGCTCATGGTGGTAACGACGACCTCGTCGGTGCGGTTCCGCGCGAGCGGCACCAGGAGTTCATCGCGCGTCAGCATGTCAACACATGCTCCTGGTCAGGATGAGCGCGACGGGTCGCTCCCGGTCCAACGCCCTTCTGATCAGGGCCGCCAACGCGTCTCCGGGATCGTCCTCGTCCGTGCAGATGTCCCAGGGAATGCCCCACGCATCCAGAGTCGGTTCGGTGAGGAGCGCGACCGAGTCCACGTCGGGGCGCGTCAGAAGATGGCGCGTCAGAGGCTTGGAAGGGCCGATGCCCGCCCGTGCCATGCTGGCGTATCCGCGCCCGGTGACGACGATAGGAAGGGGCACCGACATGCGGCCGGCAGTACCCCGGAGGCCATCGCCTGCCTCGAGGAGACCACAGTTTTGGATCACCACGATGGGGCGGGCCCCTCCGAGCCAAAGGCCGGACGCGAGGGCGAACGCCTCACCCTCTCTGCTCACGGTGATGAGGCGTGGAGACGGGTCACCCTCCAGCGCGTCGAAGAGTGGAGCGCTGGTGTTGTCCGGAATCCCCACGACATGCGTGATCCCGTGGAACCGAAGGGCGTTGAGAACTCCCTCGGGGGCGTTGGAGGTGACGTCCGTCATGATGCCGGAAATTGGTGCCGGGGCGCGTTGCCGGACAGGGGCAGCACGGCGGCGCCCGCGACCTCGATCAGTCTCACCCGGTGACTTCAGGTCAGGTACGAGCGGCTCTCTCGTTCTGCCGCGCGGTGAACCACCCCGCCACGACGATCGCTGCGATCATGCCGCCCGCGCCGAGCGCCAGTTTGGGTTGGGTACCTACGAGAATGGCCAGGACTCCGATGTACAGCAGAATGGTGAGGGCCGGCAGCCAGGGGTGGCCCGGCATCCGGAACGGCCGGTCCATATCCGGCCTGGAGGCTCTCAGGCGGAAGTACCCCAGCAGGACCATGGTGTCCACCGTGATGGCCACGGTCATCATGAAGCGGATCAGGAGCTCGAAGGCTCCGGATAGGGCCAGAATCGCGATCCACGCGGCGATGAAGTACAGGGCTGTACGTGGCGTACCGCGGTTATCGACTCGGGTGAAGGCGTGGGGTGCGAGCCCATGCCGTCCGAGGCCGTAGGCGACCCGTGGCAGGCCGAGAAAGTTCACGTTCAGGCTGCTCACCAGGATGATCAGGCTGGCGACCACCACGACCTTGCCCGCCGCGTCGCCGAAGACCCCTGCAATGGCGTCGGCTGCCACCAGCTCCGACCCGGCCATTTCCGCCGGCGTCAGGGCTGCCAGGAAGGCGGTGTTCATGAGCAGGTACAGGATCATCACCGCGAGCGATCCGCCCACGAGGATCTTGGGTAGTGCGAAGCCCGGGTCCTTCACCTCCTCAGCCATCTTGGCCGCGTCCTCCCAGCCGTAGTAGGCGAAGGAGATCGACTGGTATGCCAGGGCGAACCCGAGCAGCCCGACGGTGGGCCCCGAGGTCATGGTAGGGGCGGGAGAGAATCCGACCATGTCCCCGGCCCACAGTCCGGCCGCGGCGATGGCGATGACCACCAGGACCTTGAATACCGTCGTCACGTTCTGGAAGACGGTACTGGCCTTCAGCCCACGCGTGTGGAGAAAGAAGAAGGCCAAGCAGACCGAGAGAGCGATGATCCGGATGTTGCCCCGGTCCCCCGCCAGGATCCGTACGTACTCCGCGATCGCGACCGCCTTGGCCGCCCCTGAAAATCCCCTGGATACCAGAAGTTCGGACCAGCCGGCCGTGAAGCCCATCACGGGACCCCACGCGTGCCGGGCGTAGACGTACTTGCCGCCCGCTTCCGGGAGCGCCGCAGCCATCTCCGCCAGGACAAGAGTGGAAAGCGCGACCACGACCCCGCCGAAGAACCAAACAGCGAGGATGAGCCATGGGTTGCCGAGGTAGCCGGCGATGAGCCCAGGAGTGCGCAGGATTCCGGCGCCGATCACGATTCCCACCGTAACGGCCATGCCGTCCCGGATCCGGAGAACGCGGTGCAGGGAGGGTTGTTCGCTCATCGTGGTTCTCCGTTTGCGATCGTAGCCCGGACGATTCGATCCAGGTCCGGGAACATGCGGTCGAGGTAGGCGTTGCCTCCGGCCACCAGCGAGTCCTGTGCACCGGCTCGTACTCCGCCTCCCGATCCCTCACCGTAGGCGGAATGGAGCGCGTCGACCACCTCCATGCCCTGGACGACCCGGCCGAACGGGGCGAATCCCTGGGAGTCGAGCCTGGTGAGCTCGACGAGGCTCACGAACACCTGAGTAGACCTTGTCCCGGGCTCTGTGAAGGCGAATGCGACGCTGCCGCGCGTGTTGTTGGCCACCACCGGGTCGTCCGCGATCGTTCGGCTGGACCAGACCTCCGTCACCGCGGGGTCGCCGGCGATTCCCCACTGCACGATGAAGTCCGGGACCACACGGTGGAAGCGGGCGTCGTCGTAGTATCCGTGTCGGACGAGATTGTAGAAGCGATCGGCGCCCAGTGGCGCCCAGCCGCGGTGGACCGCGATCACGAAGTGGCCTTTCGTCGTCTCGACGCGAACGTCGAAGGAGTCCGGCGACGTCTCAGACCAGGCTGGATGCTGGGGGTCGAGCAGTATCGCCGCAGAGCCGGCATCCGGTTCCCTCGGCTGTGCACAGGCGACGAACAGGGCAGCGCACCCGATGGCCGCCACGCTTCCCCTCCGGCTCATTGGTCAGCTCCGATCAGGACGGCGATCACGCGGCCGGGCCCGTGCACTCCCCTGACCAGGACCTGGCCGATATCGGCGGACTTGCTGGGCCCCGAGTGGAGGCCGATCGCCGAGGGCAGTGTCCCCTTCATGGCGTTGAGGGCCTCCTTCAACGTGGCGACGGTGTCGCTGGTGTGCAGGAAGACGACGTGGGTGGGTGGAAGCAGCTGGGTGCGTCGCCCATCCCGGGCGCCCAGCACCAGCGATCCGGTCTCTGCGACTCCCGAGGTCGCCATCGACACGCCGAGGTCGGCCGCAGCGGGGGGTGCTGCGGCGAGCGGAGGCCGCAGCGCCATGGGGACCCCATCGCCGATCGCGGTCCCGGAGAAGTCTGCAGAGAACTCCCGGAGCCACGCCCCGGCCTGTGCCTCGTCGGCCACGCGCACGACCTCGCCGCCGGTCGAGGTGAAGGCCTCCATGAACGCGGGTACGATCGAGCCGGAGGGCTCGGCTTGCCAGGACCCGAAGTCACCGGGATGAGCGTGGGCCTCCCGATCGGCGAGCGCCTTCCGGACTCGCGTGAGAATCTCTTCACGGGCGCTCACGCGATCCCGTCCTTCCACAGCTGTGCGAAGCGCCGGACGGAAGGCTTCGGCAGCTCTCGCTCGGCCGTCCAGTTCCGCAGCACCGGCAGGGCGCTTCCGCCCACTTCGATAGGCAGGTGCCGCAGCGCACGTGCGGCCGCGCCGTATAGGCGTGGTCGCTCGGTGAGCCCGGCGAAGGCGCGCATGGCCAGTCCCTCCGTGGTCGACGCGAGTCCCCTTTCGACGGCCTGGTGCCTCCAATGGAGCAGGATGTCGGTGAAGGGGATGCGGACGGGGCATACGTCCTCGCAGGCCCCGCACAGGCTGGAGGCGTGGGGGAGCGGCATTGCGTTCTCCAGTCCCAGCAGCCCGGGCGCGAGAATGGCGCCTATGGGTCCGGAGTAGGCCCACCCGTAGGCGTGGCCGCCGGTCTGCCGGTAGACGGGACAGACGTTGAGGCAGGCGCCGCAGCGAACACAGCGCAGGGCCTCCCACGCGGTGTCGTCGGCCAGGAGACTGCTGCGTCCGTTGTCGACCAGAATTACGTGGACCTCCGTGGGTCCGTCCGATTCGTCCGCCCGCCGGGGTCCCTGAATGAGCGAGACGTAGGTGCCGATCGCCTGGCCGGTGGCTGCTCGGGAAGTGAGCTGCAGGAAGCCTGAGAGATCCTCGAACCGGGGGAGCAGCTTCTCGATCCCAACGAAGGCCACGTGCACAGGGGGCACCGATGTCGAAAGGCGGATGTTGCCCTCGTTCTCGATGAGCGCGACGGTGCCGCTTTCCGCGACCAGGAAATTGCCCCCCGAGATCCCCAGGTCCGCTGATAGGAAGTCGCTGCGCAGCGCATCTCGAGCCGCTCCTGCGAGTTCGTCCGGCGTGGCGTCGGGTGAGGTCCCCAGCTCGCGGTGAAAGAGTGCCTGGCAGTCCTCGAGGCTCCGGTGGATCGCTGGACCCACGATGTGACTCGGGGGCTCTCCCAGGAGCTGGATGATGTACTCGCCGAGATCGGTCTCCCGCACGCGCACGCCCCGCTGCTCCAGGAAGGCGTTCACACCCAACTCCTCCGTGAGCATGCTCTTCGCCTTCACCACTCCCCCCACCCCGTGCGCGTCGACCACGTCGCCCAGCGCTGCGAGGGCCTCATCTCCGGTTCCCGCCCAGTGGACGTGCACTCCGTTCCGCGTGAGCTGTTCTTCGGCCTGCTCGAGGTAATCCGCCAGGTGGGTGAGGAGGTGGTTCTTTACTCCCTCCATCCATGTCCGCCACTCCTCTGCCGCGACTTGCGCGTACGCTGCCCGTCGGTGGGCGTCGAAGGTGCGAGTGGCTGCGGTGATGGCCGTGCGGACCTCGGGGGTGTCCCGAAGGGTCGCCGCTGCTGCGGTCGCATAGTCCGCGGGACGGGGGTCGCTCACAGCGCAGCTCCAGCAGTGGGGTTGCTCCCCCTACCGGTGGCCTCCCACAGAACCGAGGCGAGATGACGGAAGCGGACCGCCGCCTTCCGCCGCCGTGCCCGCCCGGACATCTGCATCAGACAGCCCCCATCCGCAGAGGTGATGAAATCCACCTCGGGAAGGCTGTCGAGCTTGCGGTCCGCCATGGCTACGGACACTTCCGGGATCTTGACGCTGAAGAGGCCACCGAAGCCGCAGCACTCCTGGTCCGCCTCCCAATCGGTGACCGAAGCCCCAGCCCGGCTGAGCAGCGAGACAGGTTCGTCTTCGATGCCCAGCTCCCTGAGTGCGTGACACCCGTGATGGTAGGCGATGTGACGCCCCTGCAGTCCATCTCCGAGATCCTGCACACCGAGAACCTGGGTGATGAACTGCGCGAGCTCGAACGTTCTTTCAGCCAAGGGAGCGGCCGGCTCGCCCAAGAGGCTGGGATACATCTGCCTCAGCATACCCGCACAACTGCCTGAGGGCAGGACCACGTAGTCTGCTCCGTCGAAGGTGCGGACCGTGTGCATCGCAGCGCGCCGCGCCTCGTCCATGTGACCGGAATTGAACGCCGGCTGCCCGCAGCAGGTCTGCCCCTCGGGGTAGTGCACCTCTGCGCCGAGGTGGCGAAGGAGTCGAACGGCATCGGCTACCGAGTCCGCGAAGAACGAATCCCCGAGGCACGTCGCGAAGAGAGCCACACGCATGCTCACGTGGGGTCTTCTCCTGCACCAACAGCACTCTCGCGGGCGTCGGCACTGCCGCGAATGTCGGCGTTCCCGCGCAGGTCAGCACTGCCGCGAATGTCGGCGTTCCCGCGGAGGTCGGCACTCCCGTCGAGAACCTGGAAGACAGCTTCGCGAGGTGTCTCGAGCACCATCAGGAACCGGGGGTCTTCGATCAGGTAGAGCGTCAGCTTGGGGTTCCTCCGAGGCTCCACGAGTACCCAGCGGGCGTTGAAGTGCTCGCGGAGCACCTCGTGGGTGTCGGTGGCGGTTCCCTCGTGACAGGGGAAGGCGTCACAGGTCCAGTCACTGTGAATGTCCGCCGAAAGCCAGAAGAACTCCCAGTAGAGCTTCGGGTCGTGGAGGAACTGGAATATTGGGTCCATACCGCTCAGGTAGCGGTTCGCGCGGTTGTGGGCGACGAGTGGTCCGAAGTTGTCCCACCGAGCGTGAAAGACGATGTCACCCGGCGGCGTGTTGAGCTCGAGCCACTCGGCCGGGACCGCGAGAGCGTTCGCAGGGAAGGCGGCATACTGGACGTTGAGACGGTGCCGATGCACCGACCAGGGGAGATGCACGGCAAGCAGAGCCAGGGCCGCCGCCAACATCCGCCGCCGCCCGGCAGCCGGAACGGTGAAGGTCCAGAGGAGGGGAGCGGACATGATGCCGAAGGCCACCCACTCCACCTGTCCACGTCGGGCCGCGGCGAGAGTCAGGCACAGGAAGACGCCGGATACAGCGGAAGACGCGACGAGAAGGCTGCGGGCATGGCCGGGAAGAGCGGCCAGGCGGTCGCGAGCCCACAGACGCACGGAGGCTACCCCGCACACGATCCATACCGCCAGGAAGAGCCAGGACGTGACCACGAGCTCCTCGATCGGCAGTGGAAGAAGCTCTCCCGCGAAGAGAAGAGGTGTGTCTGCACCCTTGAGCGCGAACAGTTCACCGATCTGGATCCACGCCAGCTCCAGAGTTGCCAGCGGATGCGGTCGGAGCAGCCACCCGACGGCGACCCCGCCGATGACACTGGGTATAGCGGCGAGCAGCGGGACGCCTTCGTCCGAACGAGCGAATAGACGTGACAGCGCATACGCTGCGAGCAGGCCGAAAGGCATCCAGAAGAGACTGATGTGGAGCCATGTGATGGCAAGAGCTGCGAGTCCGACCTGCCACCATCGTCCCTTTGCGAGAAGGGACAGGAGCACGAGGGACATCCCCAGGGACAGCACATGCGGTCTGACCATGAGGTATCGGAAGAGGACGTTGGGGACGGCCAGGAGAAACACCACTACCCAGATCGCAGGTGCGTCGATCGAGTGGCGGGCGAACACGAACCAGACGCATGCCACCAACGCCAGGGTCATCAGGATGGCGGCGATCCAGATGCCCGTCGCTGGATTCCCGAACAGGGTGACGGGCGCCAACAGCAGATGGAAGCCCCACCAGAGGTCGGCACCCCGGTCGGCGATGATCGACTGGGTCGCCCAGGGCAGAGATGTGTCGAAGATCGATCCTTCTAGATAGCCAGCGGCGTGGCCCCAGTGATAGAACGAGTCCAGGTCC
Organism: Gemmatimonadota bacterium; assembly: GCA_039587465.1. GTDB lineage: Bacteria > Gemmatimonadota > Gemmatimonadetes > Longimicrobiales > Gaopeijiaceae > JBDHIL01. The sequence continues at coordinate 95,414 of JBDHIL010000008.1, forward strand.
CCCACCATTGGGACCAACGACAGATGGATCACCACGACGATCGCTGCGACCAGCGCGGCCTGAACCCAGACCGGGATTCGGTTCACAGCTCCTCCGGGACCTCGAGTAGGGCGGGACGGAGCCGAATGTGCCTGCGGTCGGTGCGGAGCGGCAAGCGTGCGGGGGAGGTCGCTTCCAGAAGGGGAGCCGGGTTCTATACCGACGGCGCTACCGGTGCTGGTCGATCAGGACGGGATTCCCGTCCGGGTCGAGAACCACGATGTGCCCGGGGCCGGACTCTCCGGCGATCGACTTGGTCGTGAGTTCGAGGCCCTCGCTCTCCAGCCGAGCCGCGATCTCTCGAACGTCGAGGAACGCGTCTTCGGGCGGATCGCCGGCGGCGTCTTCGGGCCTCCGCCATCCCGGGTTGAAGGTCAGGATGTTCCGTTCGAACATGTCCTGGAAGAGCCCGACGACCGAGCCGTTGTTCACCATGATCAAATAGTGCTCGCCGTCGCCCGCCATCTCTTCGAAGCCCAGCTTCGCGTAGAAGGCGCTCGAGGCCTCTAGATCACTCACCGCCAGGCTCATCGAGAACAATCCCAATTCCATGACTGCTGCCTCCGTGCGGGGGTAGGTACCTCTGCCGTTATGTGGCGGCGCGCATGCGGCGCAGCTCGCGGAACCCGATGAGTCTCTCGTGCTCCTCGTCCCAGAGAGTCAGGCGGAGCAGCTTCCACGTGTCCCTGATCTTCATCTTCGTCACAACGTGGAACTCCGGGTTCTCGTCGTGCACCTGCTGAAGCTTGTAGTTGGGAATCCGCGCACTCATGTGATGCACGTGATGTACGCCGATGCTCGCCGTCATCCACTGCAGCGGCCTGGGGAGCGCGAGGTACGAACTCCCGCGCAGCGAGGCATCGTAGTAGTCCCACTGCTCGTGCCAGTGCCAGTACGTGTGCTCGAACTGGTGCTGCACGTAGAAGAGCCAGACTCCCAGGATGCAGGCGAGGGCGGTGACCGGACCCTGGATCATGAGGAAGGTGGTGATTCCGATGGTCGCCCACATGACCCCCACGATCCCGACAATGGCGAGGTTGGTCCACCAGATGCCGCGCCACGCCTGTTTCCACTCGCGGGGAGTGTCCCACGGGTAGCGATGCTTCACGACGAAGTGGAACAGGGGCCCGATCGTGAAGAGGATGGCGGGATTCCGGTACGCTCGATACTTGAAGCGCTGCCAGCGTGAGAGCTCCAGGTATTCCTTGACGGTGACCGTGTCCACGTCGCCGAAGCCCCGGAAGGTCAGATCGCCCGCATGCGCGTGATGATATGCGTGGGACTTCCGCCAGTACTCATACGGGGTCAGCAGCAAAACTCCGATGACCCGACCGACCCAGTCGCGGGCCTTCCGGGATCGGAAGAACGATCCGTGACCGCAGTCGTGCTGGATCATGAAGAGCCGCATGAGGAAGCCGGTCGTCGGGACGGCTAGGATGAGCGTGAGCCAGTAGCCGACCTCGAGGCTCCGCAGCATCAGGTACCAGAGCAGTACGAAGGAGATGGCGGTCGTGAGCAGCTGGACGACGCTCCTACGGGTGTCGGCACCCCAGTAGGGCTGGAGAATCCGATTCCAGTGCTCGACCTTCTCCCGGTCGGGTTTCTCGTGCATCGGTCGTGACCAATTCGAGTTCGGACGCGGGCAGCCTCACGCTGAAATCTCGTCAGAGTGGGAACGGGAGCCAATGGCGGTTCTAGCTCCCGGGTCGATAACTGCGCAGGGCGGTGCGCCGGATGTCCGCGTCGGTCCACGCGATCTGCTTCATCTCCTGCCGTGCGAACATGGCGGCCTGGTCGTCGAAGTGCGGCGATGTCTCCTTGGAGCTCTGGCCGTTGGCGAGCACGCGGCAGCCCGCCGGAAGGCGGGCTGCCGCGTGGGTACTCTACCGCTCGGGATTGAGAATCCGAGCGATTTCAGTGCGCACGTCCCGCAGATGGATCCGGGTCATGGCGTTGCCGGCTCGCCCGAGGGCGCCCTGAGCCATGCCGTCGATGTCCTGAAGCTCCGCACGCAGGACCGCGCGGACGTCCGATGCCCACGGTGGGGTCATGGCCGGACGGAACGGCGTCGCCGGCCGGTTCAACGCCTCCTCAGACGGGTGGAGCCTGTTGTCCACCGCTGCCAGGAAGGCCCGCTGCAGATTTCTCCGATAGACGGTGACCGTGACGCTGCCGTTGTCCAGTTCACCCCAGATGCCGGCACGCATGTCCGACATCAGGTCGGCCAGCGTGTACGTGTCCTGAGGCCGATCTGCGAGCGCTTCGAACTCCATGAGGCGCTCCATGCGAGCCTGGTTCAGCAACGACGTCACGACCCTGTTCTGCTGGGTCCTGAAGCGCGCCACCGTACCTTCATTCTCGATGCGACGGAGGATCTCTTCGTCGAGGAACATCTGAGGCACCTGGAACGCACTCTGGCTGAGGTATTGAACCGCCTCGCGTTGGCGCGACTTCTCGAGGGGCTCGAAGCGAACGCCGGTACCGTACTTCTCCTGGGTGTAGGCTCCGCCGACTATGGCGGCCACGTGTCCCATGTATCGGCCCCACTGCCCCACGGCCTGTCCGTACAGGGCTTCGAGTTCGTCGTAGTTCTCACCGGGCTGTTCTGCCACGTCGAGCATCATGCCCATGACGCGCTCGAGGTTCAGCATGCCGTACGTGGTGGACTGCACCGCGTCGGCGTCGCCCACTGCCTCTGTGAGGTTCTCCGGATCGCCCTCGGCATCTGGCGTGCTGAAGCGGAGCCACGGCGCGCTGTCCTGCTCCCGTGCCCATGCGTCCAGCGTGGGGAGTTCCTCGTCCGGCGTCGTGGCACCGGGGATCGGTGAGTAGCCCCACTTCACGGCGAAGTGGTCGTACGGGCCGATGTTGGGGATCAGCAGCTCGGGCGGAATGTTGTCCTCGGGCTGCGCGACGTAGTTGAACCGAGAGTAGTCCATGAGCGTGGCCACGTGACCGCCCATGCGCTCCAGGAAGGAACGGCTGCGGATCGAGTCCGCGGGATACATGGCCGACGCCTTCATGTTGTGCGGGAACCCGATCGAGTGGCCGATCTCGTGGGTGACGACGTACTCCACCAGCCGACCCATCAACGAGTCCGGAAGCGGCAGCGACTGCGCCCGCTCGTCGAGGGGACCCACCTGGGTGAAGTACCAGTACTTCTGCAGCTGCATGATGTTGTGGTACATGTTGACCTCCCCCTTCAGGATCTGGCCTGAGCGGGGGTCGACGGTCTGTCCGCCGGTCGCGTTCGCCACGGTGGAGGGCCGCCAGTAGATGACGGAGTTTCGCGCGTCGAAGAGCGAGAAGTCAGGGTCCTCCTCGGCGGTCGGCGCGACCCGGCCGAAGATGGCGTTGCTGAACCCGGCCTCCTCGAAGGCCGCCTGCCACTTGTCCACTCCGGACACGATCCAGGGCTTCAGCCAATCGGGCGTGGCCGGGTCGATCCAGTAGATGATGGGTTCAACCGGGTCGGAGACTTGGACGTTGGGGTGCATCTTCTCGAGCTTGAACCGGTGGATGAAGCTGACCTGATCCAGGCGGTTGTCCGGGCGCGAGAAGTCCCATGCGCTGCTCGAGATGAATCCGACCCGATCGTCTTCCCATCTCGGCATCATGGGTTCGTCGGGGAGCTTGAGCATGCTGAAGTGCACCCGGACCGTCTGTGACGTGGGCCTCCGCGCCCCCCCTCCGGGGAGTGCGCCAGGCCCTCCGGCGGGCCGGGTCTGGCCGGACTGAGTGACTTCGATGTTCACGTTTCTCGCGAACGCCCACGTCTGTTCGACCCAACTGCGGCCCCGGTTGATGTTCTCGACGGGATTGAACTCGGGGATGTTCGAGACAAACAGGTCCGTGATGTCGATCACCGCGGAGCTGTCGGGCCCGAAAGCCTCGATGTCGAAGGTCGAGAGGACCGGGCCCAGGCGGAAGGTCCGCACCTGCCTCCAGATGGCATCGTCCGGCCTGGCCGTGAGGTCGAACTCCTTCTCACGCAGAACCACGCGGTCGCCGTGTCGCTCCCACTGGACGATGAGCCGGGCGCCGCCGCCGAAGAAGCCGGCGGGATTCTGAAGGGTGGACTCTACCGGACGCCCGATGAGCAGCATCTCCTGGCCGAACTCGGCACTCGGGATCTCGAAGAAGTAGTCGTCGTCCACTTGGTGGACGTGGAACAGGCCCTCCTGGGTCACCGCATCTTCGGTGATGACCTCGGAGTAGTCCTTCGGGCCATCCTGCGGCCCGTTGCCGCCGGGACGACCGCCGGGCCGGGCCTCGCCTTCTTGCGGTGAAGCCGAGCTCGGTGGCGCTGCCTGAGCGGAGCTGCATGCGGTAATCGGCAACGTGGCGAGGGCCAGGGCCGCGGCCACGGAGAGGAGTCGCTTCATAGTGGGTTCTCTTCTCGAGTTGATCTGCCCGCGAGGTGCGGATCCTCGACGGTAGGGGACATCTAGCGGTCTCACAAGGAGACATACTCCTGTGGCAGGATGCTGTGACAGGGCCCGCGCGGCGAGTCCCTCCAACTCGGTTGCAGGACGCAGGGGCAACCCACCATGGTGATATGGATCGAACCGAACATGCACCTGGGCAGCCCATGAAATCTCTCCTACCTCTGGCTTCGGTCGCATTGCTGGCGGCCTGCGGCCCCGAGGCTTCTTCCCCCGTGGTCCGCCTGGAGATCGAACCGCTCTCGACGATGGTCGCAGGGGTCGGGAGCTCGGTCGATTTCGACGTCGCGGCCTTCGATTCCTCAGGCCGCTCCGTTGCCGCACGAGTGGTCTGGCACAGCGGTGACTCCGAGGTTGCCTCGGTGAGCGGCGCGGGTGTCGCAACCGGAGTCGGGGAAGGCACCACCTCGATCATCGCCGAGCTCGGGAGCGTCACGGCCACCGCCACGCTCGAGGTGTGGGTGGACCCCGTGGTCGGCGTGTATGAGCCGGGCACCAGCTACTTCGGTCGCCGAGGCTATGTCGAGTACATCCCCGGCACTCTTCCGCTCGTTCTGTCGGCGCCGCACGGGGGCTCGCTCACCCCGCCGGAGATTCCCGACCGCTCGTGGGGGACGGTGGTCACCGACTCCCGGACCGCGGAGACCCTCCTCGCCGTGCGTGATGCCCTTATCGAACTGACCGGGCGGGCGCCCCACGTGGTCATCTCACATCTCAGACGCACCAAGCTGGATCCGAACCGCGAGATCGAGGAGGCTGCGCAGGGGAGTCCTTTCGCCGAGCAGGCTTGGCGGGAGTTCCATGGATTCCTCGAAGCGGCCACGGCTGAGGTGACTTCCGACTTCGGGGCGGGGCTGTACGTGGATGTGCACGGGCACGGGCACGACATCCAGCGCCTGGAGTTGGGCTATCTGCTGTCAGCGGTCGACTTGAATCGAGACGACGCAGAGCTTGATGCCGCCGGCCTTGCAGGAGCGAGCAGCCTGGCCGCGCTTGCCCGTACCAGCCCCCACTCGCTGTCCGCTCTGGTGAGGGGGAGCCCGAGCTTCGGCGCCTACCTGCTCGAACAGGATCTCCTGTCGGTGCCGAGCCCGTACGCGCCGCACCCCGGATCGGACCCCTATTTCTCAGGGGGCTACAACACCTTTCGACACGGGAGCCGAGCCGGGGGTACCGTGAGCGCCCTGCAGATCGAGATGCACCGCGTCGGCATTCGCGACACCGACCAGAATCGACGAATCTTCGGCACCCGGCTGGCCCGGGCGGTCGAACAGTTCATGCTGGAGAACTTCGGGTTCTTCCGGCCGGACTGACCCTCGGCGACGAGCAGGCCGTTCCTGTCGTGGCCGTTGGATGCTTTGGGCCTGGCCGGTCAGTCGCTGCTGCCGGCGTCGACCTCCCGAGCCAGCAGTTCCATCAAGCGATGCGTGCGATCGCGAACGACCCGCGAGCTCCGTGTCCAGAGCGTTCGCGCCAGCGTGAGGCCCGCCCCGAGAGCAGTCCCCATGATGGCAAACCCGCCCACCACGGTCTCGGGTTGGCCGACAGCCCCGGTGATTCCGGCGGCCACGAACGCCCCCGCCACGGAGAAGAACCAGGTCAGGACGAATGCCGCGTCCCGGTTCACGGTGACGCGGACTTCCGTGCTGTCGGTCCGGGGCGACAGGGACACGTGGAATTGGCTCACTTCGCCCTCGGTGGCCCAGGTGATGCCGTCCAGCTCCGAGGTCACCTTCCCGTGATGCCCGGTCTCTCGGCGGATCAGGTCCAGAATCTCTGCGAAGTCCTCCTTCGTCCGCGAAGCCGTCCCGGAGTGCTCCAGCCGGTATCTCGTCGGACCACCCGTGATCCGGTCGAACCCCGACATCCTCCCGTCGGGCAGGAACGCTGCCGCCCGCTCGACCAGCGCGGGGTCGATACCGACATCGCGGGCCACGGCCTTCATCTCCTCCAGGGAGAGCCCGTCGGGCGAATGCGGGCGCGGGCCTGCGCCGTCCTGGAGCTCGATGGCCTTTCGCAGGACCAGGGCGAACTCTTCGTCGGAGAAGCGTCGGGCGTCGTTGCTCATGGGACGAGTCCTGTCGATGTCGGCTACATCGAGTACGGTCGAAGCGCCCTGAAACTTCGCCTGTGGCGTCTTGCGGCAACAGCGGCCACAGACGCGAAGAGGGGACGGCACAGTCGACCTGCCGCCCCCTCCCATTCGCGAGTACCCGCGATCAGCCGCCGGGTCTGTGGCCGAGACCCCGTCGCATGGGTGACTGCCCGGGCAGCGCGGTCAGGTCGATCTCGAACGTTTCGCCCGCGATCGTTCCGGTCGCCGTGTCGTCGCCGTCGAACGTGATGGTGATCTCGAACGTACGGGTGGCGTCGCCGTGCCGTCCGTTCACAGCCACGACGGTCATCAGCCGCTCGATGGTACCGGAGAGCGGGTAGCGGATCTCCTGGTCGGATGTCGGGACCACGAGATCGTGATAGGTGAAGGAACCGGTCATGTCATGCGCAGCGACCTCTCCGCTCTCCAGTGTCCGGCGTCGGCTCACCTCCTCGGTGCCCGATCCGTTGAAGATCCGGGTGGTGTTCTCCCCTTCCAGGCCGCTGATGGCCATGGTTCTCGAGCGCGCGATGCTCGCTGACCAGTCCGTTCTGCTTATCTCACCACCGACCTCGATGAATACCTCGATCCGGGCCGTTGCCAGCTCGTCGAATGCGTCCATCACGACATCGGCGGTGTCATAGAAAGTGAAGTCACGGGTTCCCGACAGCGCACTGCCGATTCCGTGCTGACCCCCCGGTCTGCCAGGCTGTCCCCCGCCCGGGCGTCCTCCCCCGAAACCGGGGCCTGAGCTCACGCCGAACGCGAACTGGCGGCCCATCATTCCGACATCCTCGAGCGTTGCATCCGCAGCGATGAGGGCTGCCTCCTGCAGCAGAGTCTCATCGAGGGTTTCGGGTCCTGTGGCGTCGTTGCATGCGGTTGCTGCGAGCAGGGCAATGGCGAAGCCGGCGCAGCGCGCGATCGTCATCCTCATCATCGTACCTTTGAACATTGTGGGGTGGGGGACCGGTCACGGTTCCTCGATGCTTCCGACGCCGCCGAGGCCTGGGACGTTAAATGAGCACGGGGATGCCGACGCTGCTCGCGTGCCCGTCGACTACTCGCGCGACGTCGAGTACCCCTGCGGTCCCCTCTGAGACGCACCCCCGAAGTGACGGTGCTCCTGGCCGCCGATGCTGGGATCCCGGTACCGGATGAGGCTGGCGAGGTGCCGCTCCGTTGGCTGCCCGAGGGCCTTGGCCAGAGCCATTACCCCCTCCTCTGCGATGTCGGCGACCTTCCTCGGCGGCATCGACTGCTTCCCGTCTCTGATGGCGCTGAAGCGCGCGAGGTGCTCCAACGCGGTCATCAAGCCAGGCACGGCGGCGACCGCCTCGGGATCGTTGTTCAGCAGCCTGCGGCTTCGGGTGCCGATCGTGAGGAAGAGTCCTTCGGTAAAGTCCGGAAAGGCATCTTCCTCCTGGACGACCCGAAGAATGCCCAGTACCTCGTCGGTCTCCATCTCCCGCGGTCCGCCCTGCCATACCCATACTGCACTCTGCGCGGCGTGCAGGGCGTCCCAGGCCAACTGGCGCCCCCGGGTCTGAAGTCGACGACGCTCGAAGAACCACTCGACGACCGCTACCGTCATGACGATGCCCACGATCTCGGTGCCGAGGTTGATGAACAGGGTTCCCATCGAGGTGTCCGCGCCGATCCAGAAGGCTGCCCACAGGACTGCCATGGCGACGAGGAGGAAGGCGGATGTGACGAGGGCGCGCAGCACGTGAAGGCCTCCGGTTCAGGTAGCGGTTACGTCGAGTCGCCCGAGGCGGCCCGGCGTTTCCGGACAGTCGATCTCCATCACCGGAGAGTATCCGCTACCGATGAGGTGTCCGCAGGTGTCGTGTCTTCGACAATGATCGTGACGCCCGTGTCCGGTAGAGCGGGCCCGGGCGCAAGGCTGTCAGTCACGAGCCCTTCTGCTGGAGGTAGCTCGGATCGCAGCACCGGAGTGAGAGGTGCCGAGATCGAGGTGCGGATCAGGGCCCGGTCGCTCCCGGTCCTGACGTTCGGCGCCAGTCCGGGGGGACGCTGGAACGCTTCTGCTCCAACGAGTTCTGCTGGCCGGTAGAATTGCTCGATGACGGTGAAGGCAAACACCGAGTCGGCTGCCTCCAGGGTGAGGTCCAGCGCGATGATCGTGTCTGGGACACCCCAGTGCTCGACGGTTTGCAGGGGCCCATCCACCGGGTTGCCCCTGCGGTCCGCCGTCGGAAGGGGTCGCCCGTTGATCGCAGTCAGGCTGACCCCGGGCTCGCCGAATTGGAAGACCACCCGCTCTGCGCCGAGGTCCGACCGAGCGAACAGCCTGAGATGCCGGAGGCCGTCCACGACGGAGTCCTCCGATATGGTTACGGTGGGTCTAGGTAGGTCGAACCAGGGAGCGGGCGCGACGTCGTAGGACCAACCAGCGGGCGCGAACTCCTCCAGAGAGCGAGTCGTATCGAAGGTGGTGGATGCCTGGGTTTCTGCCCACTCGCGTGACACGTCTCCCGCTCCTCGACTCGGCTGCGTAGCCCACCACGACTCCCCGGTGTCGTGATCGAGCGCGTAGATGAGAGTCGAGGGAAGAGGGCGCTGGGGTGAGGGACTCGCTCGGGCGATCCCCACTCCCAGGAAGGTCCCGGCCAGCACCAGCGAGGTGAGAGGAGCCCACCACGAGTTGGGCTCCCGGAGCGCGTCGAGGGCGGGCATCATCATCAGCAGTGCGACGACGACGGCTGCGCCGAGGAGCGAGGCTGTCCTGATGCTGAGAGTCAGCCAGACGAGCTCCAGGATGGACGACAGGACGAACAGAACCACGAGTGCTGCCGCGGCGCTGACGACCCACCGCATGGCCCCGAAGACGCCCTTGGACCCCATCGAGCCGGCGGCCACCGCTGCGATGAACGCGATCGCCGGCCACTGCAGATTGGGTGCGCCATCAGGCATCAGATACGTGAAGCCCACGACCAGCGGGACCAGAACGACTCCTGCGCCCGCCGAGAGGGCGGGTAGGGTGAACATGCGCCTACCCAGTCCGAGCAGGGTGGTGACCACAGTGAGAGCGAGTGAACAGAGGGCCAGAAGATACCAGCCTTCACTATGGAACACGCTGCCGTCGAGCATACCCGCTTCGGGGTGGAAGCGTGGGAGCCACCGGTTCAACCAGTGCCCGGCCCCCCAGACGACTCCCACCGACACCAGCGATATCACCGCTCCGCTGACCAGGCCCCCGAAGCCTCGGGGGCGTCGTGTCACGGCGAATGCGATGACGAGCCACAGGAGCGCCAGGGCGCCGGTGAGCGGCCACACCCAGGCCTTCGGATACAGCACGAGGCCGAGGATGGGAACGGTGAAGTAGACCACGGCGGGATCGGCTACTGAAGAGAGGTCCCGGCTACCGAGGTGGCGGATCATGCTCAGGGTATTCAGCCCGTGATGTTGGAGGGAGCCCTCCTGTAGGTTGGCCGGGTTGTCATAGGCCTGATGGTAGATGTGACTTCGGCCCACCACGGCGAAGTTGAGCCCCTGTTTGCCCGCCTCGCGGAACGGAGTGAAGTCAGTGTCGTTGGGAATCAGGTCGTAGATCGCGGCCGAGATCGAGTTGGCGAAGGGTGCGGGCGCTGCTGCCTTGTAGGCCTGCAGGAAGCCACCGGACGCATCGCCGGATTCGAACATGACCGATGCCCCGCCCGCTCCACGCATCTCGAGTCCCAGCACCACGCCCACGTCGGCCATCCAGGGGTGCTGGCCCACGAATGCCCGCGCGCCCAGCAGGCCGAGTTCCTCGGCGTCGGTCAGGAGAACGATGAGGTCGTTCCGCAGTGGTTCTCCGGCCTGCAGCGCTCGGAGCGACTCGAGGATCGCCACGACCCCGGAACCGTCGTCGGCTGCCGCATGAGACAGCTCGCGGCCGTCGTAGTGTGCGGTCACGAGCACGGCCCCGGTATCGTCGGTCCCGGGAATCCGTGCGACGATGTTGCGCGCCGTGACAGACCTGAGCATGCGATTTGCACGAATCATCGACGTGGCCGTCTGGACCTCGGGCTCCAACCCGAGATCCCGAAGCTCGTCCAGCAGGTATCCGCGCACGCGCTCGTGCTCCGGCGAGCCCGGAGGATGCGCCATGCGGGCAACGTTCACGAGGTGCGACATTGCGCGGGCGGATGAAAACGCCGTGTCGGGCGCGTTGGCCGGGACGGCAGCAGGGACCGCTGTGGACGAGGAACCGAACCACGCGCCGAAGACCAGCAGCGCCATGGTGACGGGTCCCTTCCAGCGGCTCCTGGGCCCGTCCGGCGCGGTCGATGGCTGCTTACCCTCGGCCTGCGGACGTTCCTCCTCCGCGTCGGACTCCTTGTCCACGCGCGGCTCCTGGTCCGCCGGGGGTTTCTTCCGGGAAGAGCGTTTCTCCTTCTTCGCCCGGGGCGGGGAGGGGGCGGGAGCGGGCTTCCGGCTCTCTCCCAGGAGGGCCTTCATCTCCTCGTCCGAAAGCTCCGACTCTTCATCCTCGAGGAACTCCGCGAGGTCCTCGTCGTCGATGCCAAGCTCGTCGTCGGACGGCAGGTCCGGAATGTCGTACTTGCTCATCTCGCCAACACCCTCACTACGTCGTCGATAGCCTCACGCACCGTTCGCGAAGGGAGGCCGGAACCGTTCGACAGAATGGAGAAGACGACTTCCTTCCCGTCGCCCCTGACGAGATACCCCGAAAGGGAGTTCACGTTTGAGATGGTGCCGGTCTTGGCGAAGACCCGACCTTCGAAGCCGTCGAGGCGCCGGGACAGGGTGGAACCCGACTCGCCCGGCTCGGCCATGGCGTGGCGGTAGATCTCCCCGGAAGGCCCCGCGGCCATATGGCGCAGGACGGCCACCAGGGCTCTGGGGGTAACCAGGTTGTACGCGGAAAGCCCCGAGCCGTCTCGCGGGTTCACGTCCAGCGAGTCCAGGCCCACGGTGTGCACCAGGAAGTCCTCCACGACATCGAGCCCGTCGGGCCAACTAGCCCATTCGCCCAGCTCGGCGCCGAGGGCTCGTACCATCTGTTCGGTCATCCAGTTCTGGCTGGGTTCGAGGATGCCCTGGACGATGGCGGACAGAGGTGGGGACGTGAGTCCAGCCAGGCGTGCCCCGGACTCGCACCGCTCCACGGTGCCGGACCTGCATCCTCCGCCCAGGAGTTGGTCCGATTCCCATGCCACCGACCATCCGCCGTCGACGCGCACCCCGGCGTCCTCCAGGATCGCGGCCAGGGTTGCCGTCGCCTGGCGAACGGGATTCCGGTGCGCGACCGCCAGCGTGTCGGCCGTGCCCGCAGCTACCCGGCCGTGAAGTTCCATGCGCCGGGTCTCGGGCAGGTATCTCGGCCGCACCCGCGTAGAGGAGTCCGCGGGGGCCGTCACCAGACGAGAGACGACGTACTCGGGAGAGCCTCCGGGCGTCCACTGGACGTCCACCGGATCTCCGGCGCTGTCGCCACCGGTCACCACGAGTCGCAGCTCGCCCTCGTCGATCGCGAAGGCGCCTCCGGTTGCAGAAGATCGGCCGGGGAGGTTCGCGACCATCCAGGTGCCGGCCACGGTCGTGGAGTCCCAGGCTGAAGCGTCGACCACCAGAGCCCCCGTGACCCGGCGTACGCCAGCGGTCTTCAGGCTGTCTACGAGGGCTGCCAGGGCGGCTTCGCCAGAGTCCCAGTAGCGTGAAGACAGGGTGGGGTCGCCGCTGCCCAACAGCACCAGGTCACCGTCCAGGACGCCATCCGACAGGTCGCCCACTCTCCATAGCTCGGTCCGGAAAACGTAGTCGGGGCCCAGCAGGGACAGCGCCGTCGAGGTGACGAGAATCTTCTGGTTGGACGCCGGGATGAACTTTCGGTGAGCGTTCCGGGCGTATAGGACTCGGCCGTCGTCGGCGTCTACCGCGAGCACACCGAAGTGAGTCTGGTCCACAGGTGGCTGATCGAGAATCCGGTCGATGGCGTCCCTGTCGACGGCCAGGCTCCTCGGTCCAACGGCTGCGCATCCCGACTGCGAGAGCAACGCCGCAGCGAGAATGAGAAGGCTCACGGCGGGAGTCGGCCGAAGAGGGTCGGCAGTGGTCCGCGCCGAGTTCGGGACGGCCTCCTCCATCGTGGAATGGATCAAACTGGGACGATCTCCCGTCGGCGCCCGTGCGGCTACTCTTCCGGCTCCAGCAGGACTGCGGTGCCGTAGCAGAGCATTTCGGCGGCTCCGGCCATGACCATCGAGGTCTGGAACCGCAGCCCGATGATGGCATCCGCACCCAACGCCTGCGCCTCTTCAACCATTCGGTCGATCGCCTGCTCGCGGGATTCAGCGAGCATCTTCGTGTACTCCTTCACTTCGCCGCCCGCCAGATTCCGCAGTACAGCCATGATGTCCTTTCCTGCGTGACGGGCCCGAATCGTATTCCCTCTCACCAGGCCGAGTGTCTCGGCAACGCGGTTCCCGGGAATCTCGGACGTGGTGGCGAGGATCATCGGTAAACGTCCCTGTAGGGGTCGGTCAACCACTCACGGTATCGTTCCCAGATGATGCTGGCCAGAAGGATGAGGATTCCGATGACCACGCCGCCCGTGGCGAGCTTCTCGAACGGATCGATGGTCGAAAAGGTGAACAGGTAGGCTCCGTAGCCCGTCCAGATGGCGACGCCGACGATCACGAGGAACCACCCGACCGGTCGGGTCAGGGTGACATTCACGGTGTCCCACACAGAACGGGAGACCGTTCCGGGATCGAAGCTGAGTTCCTGGAAGTCCCCCTTCATGCCTCTATAGATCGCCACTTCCCGATTCAACTCCGTGTCGGACGCGAGGGCTGCCTCGACCCGGGCGTGCTCGCTCGGCGGCAGCTCACCGTCGATGAAGCGCATGAGATCTTCAGGGGAGATTGACTGAGGCACGGTTCTAGCTCCTAGGGATACTCGGCTCCCATGCCGACGAGTGCTTGCTTCAGCGCATGTCGGGCATGGTAGAGTCGGCTGGCCACTGTTCCCTCGGGGATTTCCAGGATCTGGGCGATTTCTGCGTAACGGAAGCCCTGCAGTTCCTTCAAGACGAGGATTTCGCGATGCTCATTGCCAATGTGCTCCAGGGCCTGCCAGAGCAACTCTCGAGCGGCTGACCGCTGCCGGATTCGCTCTGGTCCGCGCTCAAGGTCGTCCGGTCTGAGTTCGAGTCTCTCGTCGAGAGCTTCCATCTTGAACCTAGCCCTCCGGCTCCGGAGCTTGTCTCGGCACTGGTTCCTCAGGATCTGGAAGAACCAGGGGCCGAACGGCTTACGAAGGTCGAATCGGTGCAGGGCCTCATGGGCTTTGACGAAAGCGTCCTGCAGCGCATCCCGTGCGTCTTCCGTGTTGCCCATCATGGCGACGGCCAGCCTCAGGCCGGCGGGCTCATAGGCCCGGACGAGCGGCTCGTAGAACCGTGTGTCCCCCGCCCTGCACTTTCGAATCAGTTCCCGCTCTAGCTCCGGCTGCAATGTGTCATCCCTTCAGTGCAATTCGCCCGGGCCGGTCCGTCGGGACCCCGGCATCCGGATGACCACACTATGCAGGCTGTTTACGGAGGGTTCGCGAAATTTCTTCACATGGTCCGGGAAAGTCCATGAAATCGCTGCAGTGGATATGCGGCGAACGTCGCCGGCGAAGCGGTGAGCAGTCGGTTCCGGCCGAATGGTCAAGCGGTGCCCGGCGAGCCGGCTCCGGCACGTTCCTGGCCGAGAATCTCCGAGAGGGCCTCCAGAAGGTGATCGATATCCCCGCGTGTATTGAAGTAGTGCGGAGCGATGCGCAGAGCTCCATCCGTGCTTTTGGCGTCGTAGTCGATAACGGCGTCCAATCGGGTCTGCGCCGATGTATTGATACCTCGGGACCGGAGGGTGGAGACGATGTCGGAAGGAGTCCATCCGTCCACGGACGCTGTCACGATAGCCCCGAGCTCGGCGCCGCGATCCAGCACCCGGACGCCGCCCAGCGACGGTAGGCGGTCGCGGAGGTCGCGTGCCAGTTCGCGCACCCGGTCCTGGATCGACTCCAGTCCCACTTCCAGTGCATAGGCCGCGGCTACCCCGGTTCCCCTGACCAGGGCCCAGGAGAACTCCCAGGTTTCGAAGCGACGTGCCCCGGGGGCGGGCTGATAGCGGTCGCGTTCGATCCAGTCCGCTCCACGCAGGTCCGGGAACAGGGGCTCGATGTCGGCATCCAGGACCCGGTCGGAGACCCAGAGAAAGCCCGACCCCCTCGGGCCCCTCAGGAACTTCCGGGAGGTCGCCGATAGAAAGTCGCAGCCGATTGATTCCGGGTGCACGGGCATCTGGCCCACGGTCTGACACGCGTCCACCAGGTACGGTATCTCCCGGGCCCGGCACATCGTTCCTATGGCGCTCACGTCCTGCACCAGTCCCGAATTCGTGGGCATGTGGGTTACCGCGACGAGGCGGGGCCGCCTCTTGTGGATAAGCTCCTCCATGGAGTGCAGATCCACCCCCCCCTCGGCTGAGTCCGGAGCTCGAAGGATCTCGATGCCGAACCGGTCCGCCAGACTCAAGTACTGGATCTGATTGGAGACGTAGTCGTGGCCGGTGGTCAACAGCACGTCACCCGCCCTGAAACGGACGGAGGACAGAGCCTGCACGAAGGCGGATGTGGCGCTGTCAGTGAATGCCACGTTCTCGGCGGAGGTGCCCAGGAGTCGCGCTAGTGAACCGTAGGCGGCATCGATCGCCTCTTTCGCCTCGTCTTCCGCCTCGTATCCCCCGATCCTGGCCTCCAGATCCAGGTGGTCGGCGACCGCCTCGATCACTGGAGTCGGCATGAGGGAGGCACCCGCGTTATTCAAGTGGATGCGGTGGCTGCACCCGGGCGTGTCGGCTCGAAGGCGGTCGACCTCCAGGCGCAGCTTCCGTTCGCCCGCTGGAGACTCGGTCACACTCTCGACGCGAAGTCGATGGTCCATCTGAGGAGGCTCATCAGAACGAGCACGAGGCCCTCGAACTTCGAGATACGCCACCCCGTTCTGGCGAAGAACAGGACGACCAGAGCCATCCCCGACAGTGCAATCAGGGAGCCGCGCGCTGTTGCGTCGATCCCCATGGGCTGCAGGGCCCCCGCGACCCCGAGGACTCCCAGGATATTGAAAAGGTCGCTGCCGATGACGTTGCCCGCGGCCAGGGCCATGCGGCCACGTGCCACTCCGGCGAGCGTCGTGGCCAGTTCGGGCACAGAAGTGCCGGCGGCCACGATGGTGACCGCGATGACCCACTCGGACACACCGACATCCCGGGCGAGCGCGGTCGCCGACTCCACGAGCAGGTGAGAGCCGAAGGCCACCACGGCCAGTCCCGCGATCAGGCGAAATCCGTCGCGAAGGGGTGAGCCGGTCGACACGACCGGCCGACTCGGCCTGTCGTCGGGCAACTCCTCAAGCACCTTGCGCCGCTTCCACAGCCAGAAGAGGTAGACGCACAACAGGCTGAACAGGAGCAACCCGTCTCCGCGCCCGAGCTCCAGGTCGATTCCGACGAGTACCAGAACCAGGAACGTCGCACCCACCAGGATGGCTGTGTCCCGCCAGACCAGAGTGTGAGTGGTCGGGATTGCCCGAAGAATCGCGGCTCCGCCGAGAATGAATCCCAGGTTGAAGATGTTGGAGCCGACGATGTTGCCGATCGAGATTTCGTTGCGCCCTGCAAAGGCTGCGACCAGGGTCACCCCGAACTCGGGAGCGGACGTCCCGAGGGCGACTACCGTCAGCCCCACGACGAGTTCGGAGACGTTGAGCCGAGCAGCCACCGCACATGCGGCGTCCACCACGGCCTTGGCGCCGATGGCGATGACGAAGAAGGCGACAACCGCGACTAGGCCGTGGCCCCACGGTGGCAATATATCAACCAAAGGAGACGAGCTCCCGAATGGACCCGAAGAGTGCCCTCAGCATGGGGCTCTCGAAATGTAGACGCCCTGGCGCCCGACGGTCTACACGCAGCGTGTCCGCGCCTGGGAGGGGAGGTTCCCTAATCAGGGTATCCGATGAGGCCATGGCCACCGGTTCACCTCCGCGCTGTCAGACGCCGCCCTGCTCGGTGATCGCCCTCTCCTCCTTCTGAAGCCGGACCATCTCGCGCACGTCAGCGAGCATCTGCTTCGCGTCGTAGACGATCCCGTCCTTGATGGTGTACTTCACTCCTCCCACTCGCTCGATCTCGCCCGTTTCATTGTCGAGCCGCACCGCGCCGGTGCCGTATAGAACCTTCAGGTTCTGGAGGGGATTCTCTTCCACCACGACGAGGTCGGCGCGCATCCCGGGCCGGAGGATGCCGTATTGGAGATCGTTCTCCGTGCCCATCGGTTTGTGGATCTGCAGCGCGCCGTAGTACGTGGCCGAGCGGATGACCTCCAGCGGATGGAAGCCGGCCTCCCGCAGGAGTTCCAACTCACGGATGTAGTCGAAACCGTAGAGCTTGTATATGAAGCCCGAGTCCGATCCAGTGGTGACGATGCCCCCGGCGTTCTTGAAGTCGTTGAGGAAGGCCATCCACTTCTGGTAGAAGCGCCGCCAGTGGAACTCGTCCTCCGTGGTCCAGTCGTACCAGTAGGCCCCGTGAGCCACGCGACTCGGCTGATAGAAGTCCCACTGTGACGGCAGGGTGTACTCGTCGTGCCACTCGGCTTCGCGGAAGCGCATCACGTCACGGCCCGCTTCATAGATCGTCATGGTCGGGTCGATGCCGAAGTCCAGTTCCAGGAACCGCTCGATGAGTGAGGTCCACTGCTCAGAGCCCGGCTCGGCCGCCTGGTACCAGAGGCGCGCTACGCCCCCGAAGCGATGCTGCTCGTCGTTGTAGTTGTAGTCCAGCGGCCAGTCCTGGATGGAGTAGTCGGTCAGCATCGACTCCATGAGGCCGTAGTAGTGCGTCATCATGTCGAGACCGACCTCCGCCGCGTCGAGGGCGGTCATCCGCGACACCCCCATCTGCCCGAGATGGGCGACTGTGCCCAATCCATGCAGGTGGGCCTCGTCGATGACGGCCTCCATGATCGCCGGGTCGTACGACCCGAGCTTCAGCCCGTCGATATGCTGTCCATCCACCTCCTGCTCCACGGCCCAACGCACCCACTCTCGAGCAATTTCGGGGGATTCGATGGGCCCCCGAGTCCACGCCTCGCCAGGGCGTGCATACACGACCATGTGCGGAGCCACGATCTCGTTCCGCGCTGCCCGCGCCTTTTCGTTGAGGGCCCACATCATCGGGCCGTGCCCGACCCCGCGCGTCGTGGTCACCCCGTGTCCCATCCAGAGCTTGTATGTGTATTCGGCCTGGGGCGCCTTGCCTGGCCCACCGGTATGGACGTGCATGTCGATGAAGCCGGGCAGGACGTAGTGCCCCGTGAGATCGATCTCCCGGGTCGCGCCCTGGGGGCGGCTCTGCTGATTGATGGGGACGTAGGGATAGCCGACGGAAGCAATGTTTGCGATCTGGTCCCCTTCGATCACGATATCCACGGGCCCCATCGGGGGAGCACCTGTGCCGTCGATGACCGTCACCCCTCTTAGGATCAGGCGCTCATGAGGGCCCTCACCCTCGTCGCTGCGGCGGGGGTTGGTCTCCTCCATGCCCTGGGCGACTGCGCTCCCTGCCATCGAGAGAAGAAGGATCCCGGCGATCGCGAAGCGGCGGGTTAGGTGTTGCCTCATGGGAAGAGCCTCTTGATGGTGTTGAGCCAGCCCCCGAGTCTGCCTGGGGTGGAGGGGTTATTATTGACGCTTCCCATTCTTCGCGCCACGGCGCTTGTGACTCAGCGGATCACGAGATGGCGTCCATGAAGCACCTCCCTGATTTGAACGAGGACCCCGGCTCCCTGGACCGTGCGTCGGCTGAGAGGCTTGCCGAGGGCCTGCGGGCCGAGCTGCACCGGCATGCCCACCTCTATTACGTCGAGGCGCGGCCGGAGATCTCAGACGACGAATACGACGTTCTGTTCCGTCGTCTCCAGACCCTGGAAGAGACGCACCCGTCCGTCTGGACCGCCGACTCCCCGACACAGCGCGTGGGAGCGCCGCCCCAGGACAAGTTCGAGAGCGTCGAGCATACCGAGCCCATGCTCTCACTCGACTCGACCCAGGAGGAGAGTGAGGTCCGGCGCTTCGACGAGAGAGTTCGGAAGGCGTTAGGAGAGGGGAAGACTCCGACGTATCTGCTCGAGCCCAAGCTGGACGGTGCCTCGATCGAGCTGGTGTACGAGAACGGAGTGTTCGTGAGAGCGGTCACACGCGGAAATGGCCGACGCGGCGAGGCCATCACCGAGAACATTCGGACTATCGCGTCGGTGCCCCTCCGCTTGCGCACCCGAGTTCGCCCGGCGCCGCCCCTCCTCGCGCTCCGGGGAGAGGTGATCATGTACATCTCGGACTTCGAGGCGTTCAACCAACGGCTCGTCGCGAGCGGCCAGGAGCCGTATGCATCCCCCCGCAACTCGGCAGCGGGCGCAGTGCGGCAGTTGGACTCCCGCGTGACGGCGTCCCGACGTCTGGACCTGCTGGTGTATGACATTCTGTCGGCTGAAGGAGAGTCCTTTGCCTCGGACGCCGACAGCGTCGAGGCTCTGCGGGAGTGGGGCTTCAAGGTGCCGGAGCGTGTGCAGTTGGCGGAGGACGTCGATGAGGTTCTCGCCTACCACGCGCGCTTTGCGGCGGACCGCGACGAGCTCGACTACGAGATCGACGGCGTGGTCATCAAGCTGGATGACACGGCTGCCCGGTCGGCCATGGGGATGACCTCCCACCATCCGAGGTGGGCGCTCGCTTTCAAGTTCGAGCCGCGCAAGGAAGTCACCAGACTGGAGAAGATCGGCATCCAGGTCGGGCGAACCGGCGTCCTGACGCCTGTCGCGTTCCTGCGGCCGGTAGTGGTGGGTGGGGTCACCATCTCCCGGGCTTCCCTCCACAACAGGGAGGAGTTGCTGCGCAAGGACATCCGTGAGGGTGACAGGGTCAGAATTCAGAGGGCCGGAGACGTGATCCCTCAGGTCGTGGAGGTAGTGGAGAAAGATCAGGATCGTGCTGAGCCCTTCGAGATGCCCTCCGAATGTCCTGCCTGCGGCAGCAGCACCTACGAGGACGGCCCACGCACCGTGTGTCCCAATCGTTTCGGGTGTCCCGCACAGCTCAAGGGCCGGATCGTTCACTTCGGCAGCCGAGAGGCTCTGGACATCGAGGGCCTGGGTGAGGAGACCGCGAACCTCTTCGTGGACCAGGGACTGGTGGGGCGCTTGGCCGACCTCTTCGACCTCACCACCGAACAGCTCATCGCCTTGGACGGCTTCGCAGAGAAGTCGGCCGTGAACCTCGTGGAGGCGATAGAGGCAAAGAAGCGCCCTGAGCTCGGGCGGTTCCTCGTGGCCCTCGGCATTCCCGAGGTGGGTGTCACGGTGGCCCGTGGCCTGGCCCAGCATTTCGGCAGCTTCCGGGGGCTTCTCGCCGCCTCCCGCGACGACCTCGAGGCCGTGGACGGCGTTGGACCTCGCATGAGCGAGGTCATAACCGAGTTCCTGGCGGATGAGCGGAACGCAGCGGCCATTCAGGCGGTGCTTGGCCGAGGCGTCGAGCCTCTCGAGACGACTCCGGTGGAGGCGCCTGCGGCGGGCGGTGGTGCGGTGGTCTTCACCGGGACGCTGCCGGTGTCGCGCCCGCTGGCGGAGCAAGCTTGGCGGAGCGCTGGAGGGCGCGTGTCCGGCTCGGTCAGCAAGAAGACGGACTTCGTCGTCGCGGGGGCCAACGCGGGGTCCAAGCTGGCGAAGGCCGAGAAGCTCGGAGTGGAGGTCGTCGACTACGATGACTTCCTCTCCCGGCTGCGGGCCCTGGGCGGCGAGGACCCTGTCGGCTGATGGAGAATCTCGATGTAGCCCGCCTGCTGCGGGAGATGGCGGTGCTCCTGGAGATCCAGGGCGCCAATGCGTTTCGGATCCGTGCCTACCACAACGCGGTAGCCACGGTCGAGGCCCAGAGTCGACCGTTGAGGGACATGGTGTCGCAGGGCGAGGACCTGACGGCGCTTGCGGGCATTGGGAAGAACGTCGCCGCCCACATTGCCGAGGCGCTCGCGACCGGCCGGATCACCAGGCTGGAGGAGCTCGCTCAGGAGTTTCCGAGAACACTCGTCGAACTCACGCGCCTCGAGGGCGTGGGTCCCAAGAAGGCGCGTAAGCTGTTTGATGAATTGGGCGTGAGCTCGGTCGAAGAGCTCGAGGCCGAACTCGGGTCTGGCCGCCTCGAGGAGCTCGACGGGTTCGGGAAGAAGAGCGTCGAGAAGATCGGCCGCGCGATCGAGGATCACCGCAAGCACGTCGGGCGCTTCCGGATTCATGAGGCCGAGGAACTCATCGCCGGGCTTCTGGCCCACATGGAGAGTGCTCCAGGCGTCAAGCGTATCGAGGTCGCCGGGAGTCTGCGGCGTCGGCGGGAGACGATCGGCGACGTCGACCTGCTCGCACTTTGCGACGGAGACGGTGCGGCCGTCGTCAGACACTTCACCGAGTACCCCGGTGCGGGAAGGGTCGGGGGTGCGGGAGACACGAAGGGCGACATCGTCCTTCACTCCGGGCTGGCGGTCGATCTGCGGGTGATTCCCGAGCGTTCATTCGGCGCTGCGCTTCAGTACTTCTCCGGCTCGAAGGAGCACAACGTCGCTGTACGCACCCGAGCCGTCCGGGCGGGCCTGCGGGTGAACGAGTGGGGCGTCTTCAGGATTCCGGAGGGCTCCGATCCGGAGTCGGTCGGGAAGGAAGACGGAGATCGACTGGCCGGCGACACGGAAGAGGGCGTCTACGAGGCCCTTGGCCTGCACTGGGTGCCACCTGCTCTCAGAGAGAACCGAGGTGAAGTGGAGGCAGCCGCGCGGGGTGATCTGCCGAGGCTGGTCAGCCTCCAGGACATGAAGGGTGATCTGCAGATGCACTCCACCTGGAGTGATGGCAAAGCGTCCGTGGAGGAGATGGCTCGCGCGTGCATCGATCTGGGGTACGAATACCTCGCCCTGACGGATCACAGCCAGGCGATGGCGATGGTGAATGGGCTGACCCCCGAGCGTGCCCGTCGCCAGTGGGAAGAGATCGACGAAGTTCGGGAGAAGCTCCCCGAGATCCGCATTCTACGTAGTGCGGAGGTCGATATCCTGAAGGACGGGAGTCTCGACCTCCCCGACGATATCCTCGAAGGGCTGGACGTAGTGGTGGTTTCTGTCCACTCCTTCATGGATCTGGACAAGACCCGGATGACGGAGAGGGTACTCCGGGCGATGCGGCATCCTTCCGTCGACATCCTGGCCCATCCCACCGGACGCATCATCAACAGAAGGGAGGCCTTCGAGTTGGATGTGGAGGCTGTGCTCGAGGCCGCCGCAGAGCTGGGCGTGGCGGTGGAACTGAATGCGAACCCCAACAGGCTGGACCTGAACGATGTGCACGTACTCAGAGCGAAGGCGTTGGGGGTCAAGGTTGTGATCAGTACCGATGCGCATTCGCCTGCGGGGCTTCGCAACATGCGTTTCGGAGTCGACCAGGCCCGCCGCGGTTGGCTGAATCCGTCCGACGTGCTGAACGCTTCGACCTTCGCGGAACTGAGCGGTTGGCTCGGTCGCCACGGGTCGTGAGGTAGTTGCGAACGTGCCCCTCGTCATTGGTGATGTCTTGCTGCTGGCGGGAGGAATCGGTGTCCTGTATTTCGGCGCCGAGTGGCTGGTGCGTGGCTCGGCCCGCCTCGCTGCCTCTCTCGGCGTCAGCCCGATCGTGGTCGGACTCACAGTCGTGTCCTTCGGCACGTCGGCCCCGGAGTTGGTGGTGTGCTCGGTGGCCGCGCTGGGGGGCAACAGTGACCTGGCTATCGGCAACGTCATGGGCTCGAACATGGCGAACCTCGGGCTCATTCTCGGGCTGACGGCCCTCATCCGGCCGTTGGACGTTCAGGCCCGCGTGGTCTGGCGCGAGGTGCCGCTCATGCTGCTGGTGACCGCAGGCCTCTATCCCCTGGCTTGGGATGGTAGTCTCCAGCGCGCCGACGGCATGATTCTTCTCATGGCCCTGGCCGCCTACCTCCTTTTCGTCTTCCAGTCCGTGGGGGATGAGGCGCCCGAGATCCTCGGTGAGTACGAGGAGTTCATCAACGCGTCCGCGAGTGTCGGCGAGACCTCGATGCTCAAGGAGGTCGGGCTGGTACTGATCGGGTCGAGCTTCCTCGTGGCGGGCGGCTACGCCATC
This sequence comes from Gemmatimonadota bacterium, assembly GCA_039587465.1. Lineage (GTDB taxonomy): Bacteria > Gemmatimonadota > Gemmatimonadetes > Longimicrobiales > Gaopeijiaceae > JBDHIL01. The sequence goes on from JBDHIL010000008.1 coordinate 118,250, forward strand.
GTCGAGGGTGCGGTCAACGTGGCGGACGCCATGGGCATCTCGCAGACCGTGATCGGCCTGACCGTGGTCGCGGTGGGAACGTCCCTGCCAGAGCTGGCGACGTCGCTGGTAGCGTGCGTGCGCGACGAGGCAGATATCGCCGTCGGCAACGTGATCGGGTCCAACATCTTCAACATCGCCGGGATTCTGGGCGTGGCGTCGATGCTGGAGCCGATCTCGATCGACTCGAGCATCGTGGCCCGTGAACTACCCGTTGTCCTGATCCTGTCGCTGCTGGTAGTTCCCCTCCTGCGCACCGATTGGCGGATCTCACGGTTCGAGGGGGGGCTGCTCCTCACCGGGTATGTCTGCGCGGGCTTCTGGTTGCTGTAGGGGCCTCTCGGGCACCCGGCCACTGCGGGCACCCTGTCGCTGGGCATACGGGCCCCACGGCCGGGCCCTGAAGAACCATCTTCGGCCTAGACGGCCGCGAGCGCCTGCCCCAGATCTGCGATGATGTCGTCGGGGTTCTCGACCCCGACACTGAGGCGAACCAGTGACGGGGTGATGCCCATCAGAAGCTGTTCGTCCGCAGGCACGTCCGAGTGGGTCATGGCGCCCGGGTGCTCGGCGAGTGATTCCGTGCCTCCGAGGCTCACCGCCAGCTTGATGTGCCGGAGAGCGTTGAGAAGGCGGAATGCCCCGGCCTCGCCCCCCTGGACCTCGAAACTGATCATGGAGCCCGGCCCCTCGCACTGCCTCTCGTACACCTCGAACTGATTGTCCCCGGGCGTCAGGTGCCCCAGGTAATGAACGCGCTCGACCTTCTCGTGAGAAGCCAGGAAGTCGGCAACGTATCGCGCGTTCTTCATCTGGCTGGTCATGCGGAGCTTGAGGGTCTCGAGAGACCTCAGCAGCAGCCAGCAGGTCCAGGGCCCCGCCATGGTGCCGAAGATCGTACGGGTCACCTTGACCTGGTTGATCAGCTCCTCCGATCCCAGGCAGGCCCCGGCGATCAGGTCCGAGTGCCCTCCGACGAACTTCGTGAGTGAGTAGATCACCAGGTCGGCCCCGTGCTTCAGGGGGTGCTGGAAGACCGGGCCCAGGAACGTGTTGTCCACGGTGAGGAGTACCTTCCGTTCATCCGTGCTGCAGGACCGTGCGACCGTGGCACAGCCCTGGATGTCTACGAGGGCGTTCGTGGGATTGGCCGGTGTCTCCAGGAAGATCATGCGGAGCCGATCGCGCCGCCCCTCGCCCTCGTCGAGCACCCGCTCGAGTGCGGCCACTCCCTCACTCGCGGGGAATCCAACGGTTTCGATTCCGAACTGCGGAAGCATCTCGTGAAAGAGGTACTCCGTGCCGCCATAGATCGGCTCGGAGAAAGCCACGACATCATTCGGCCTCAGGAACGAGAGCGTGGTCGTGGTGATCGCGGACATACCGCTTTCACACGCGGCCGCGGCCTCTGCGTCGTCCCAGAGCTTGATACGGTCCTCGAAGATCTCGAGACCGGGGTTGTTGAGGCGCGAATAGATGAGGCCCATCGTCTCGGCCGGGCCCTTTTCGCGGAGCCCGTAGGCCAGCTCGAAGAAGGCCTTGCCCTCCTCCGCGGACTCGAAGACGAATGTCGAAGTCTGGAAGATGGGAGGCTTGACCGCACCCTGGGACCACTCCGGCCGGTAGCCGTAGCCCATCATCAGTGTCTCGGGAGCGAGTTCGCGCTCACCGATCTTCTTGTCCTGGTCCTTGTCCCACATCACGGAAGATCCCTCGGGTAGCCGGGCGCATTGTGCGGGGCCGCTCGATCGCGACGGCGAAAACGACCGGGGCCACAAGAGGCGGGAAGCCATGCAAAGTTACTGCCAACCGTCGGACCTGTCGCCTGCGAGCGGACTGCTGCACCAGCCCCCATCCGCAGCGAACGCGAGCTTGCCGTCAGTGCGGGAGGGTCGGAGGTTGTCACAGGGGCTTGCCGTTGAGGGGAGACTGGGGGTAGCGATGAATGCGGTGTTCGAAGCGATCCGGAGGTGGGAAGAGCAGAACCTCGTCGACAAGGAACTCGCGGATACACTGAGGGGCGAGGTCGAGCAATCGTCCGCTGCCGTCACCCAGCGACTATTTCAGTACGTTCTCGCGGGCACCGGGGCAGTGGTCCTCCTCATCGCGGGAGGTGTCTTCCTCGACTGGGCCTGGCCTCTCATGACCGAGGCCCTTCGCACGCTGACGCTGTTCGGGGTCGGGCTGGGCGTTCACTTCGCCGGCGTTCGATTCGAACGCCGGCAGCAGTGGCTGCCCACAGCGTATTTCATGCAGACTGCCGGCCTCGGACTGCTCATCACGGCTCTGATCTATTCCCAGAATGCATGGCCCGACATGACACTCTGGGGAACCATGAGTGGGGTGGTGGCTCTGGTGGCTCCCCTCGTGCTGGGACTCCCCTCGGTGAAGCGGAACGAGATCATGCCCGCGGTGCACCTGGCCGCAGGCCTGATCTTCGTCGGCATCTTTCTGCACCGCGCGACGCCGCTGTCGGACGGAGACGTGTTCTGGGTGCTCGACGGGCTGCTCCTGCTCGCCATTCTGAGGATGGTGCGCATGCTGGGGTCGGACGCCGGCCGGGACGACAACCGCTGGGTGCTCAACGCGTTCAACATGTCGCTGTACGCGGGCTTCGTCCTCGTGTTCATGACAGGGGGCGAATCCCTCAGCCTCGGTGAGGATACGGTCTACGCGGTGGACCTGTGGCTCTTTCTCGTGGCCGGGGTGACCGTGTACGGCATCCACTGGGCTCCGGCTGGGCTGCGTCGTGGGTGGTTCGGCCTCCAGTTGGCGGCCTGCCAACTCGCCTGGATCCCACTCGGCTTCGTGACCACACTCGAGGTCGCGAACGGACCCCCGGAGTCCGCGATGGTGGCCGTAGCCGGGTCCGGGGTGATGGGCTTCCTGTACGCGCGGGAGCACCGGATCCGGGAGATCCTGGCGGTTTCGGCGTTGTCCTTCGTCATCGGGGCCTGGTACTGGGGCGTGGAGAGGGCCGGCGCCCTGGGGGCCGTCGCGGCTCTGGCCGTCACCGCCGCACTGCTGTTCTGGATTTCCGGAAAGGGGGGAGCCAGGGCCCGCTCGGACACCTCGGACTAGGCGATGGAGGGCCTGTCTGCATAGTTTGTTTCTCCGCGGCACCTGCCAATCTCGGAATGTAGACCGGACCGGAGCACGTCCACACATGCTGCCCATCGATCTCACGGGGAAACGCGCGTTCGTCGCCGGGGTTGCCGACGACGGGGGTTACGGTTGGGCCATCGTCCGGGCGTTGTGCTCGGCCGGGGCCACCGTATGTGTGGGAACCTGGCCCCCCGTATGGCGGATCTTCAACAGGCTCGAGCAACGGGGTCGACTGGACCGTGCCCTTCCCGACGGGGGTGAGGTGGAGCTCGAGAGGATCTACCCCCTTGATGCGATGTTCGACACTGATGAGGACATCCCCGACCACGTCCGGGAGGACAAGCGGTACGCCGAGCACGAGGGGTATTCGATTCAGGGCGTGGCCGACAAGCTGGTGGCCGATTTCGGGGACCCGTGCCTCGACATCGTCGTGCATTCGTTGGCCAACGGGCCCGAGGTGACGCGGCCGTTGCTGGAGACCAGCCGCAGCGGGTACATGGCCGCTGTCAGTGCGAGCGCGTATAGCCTGGTCAGCATGGTGCAGCGCTTGGCGCCGATCATGCGCCCGAGTGGGTCGGTCGTCTCGCTGGGGTACCTCGCAGGGCTGAGGGTCGTGCCGGCCTACGGTGGGGGCATGAGCTCGGCCAAGGCGGCGCTGGACAGTGACACACGCATGCTCGCGTTCGAGGCGGGTCGCAAGTGGAGGCTCCGCGTCAACACGATAAGCGCCGGTCCGCTGCCGAGTCGTGCTGCCAAGGCCATCGGCATGATCGAGGCTCTCGGTGCGTACTACGAGTTCTCGTCGCCTCTGCCTGAGATCAACACCGCCGAAGAGGTCGGAAACACGGCCGCTTTCCTCTGCTCTCCGTTGGCCTCGGGAATCACGGGCACCACGGTCTATGTCGACAAGGGGTACCACGCGATGGGCATGTCGCCGGTCGACCCCCCAGAGGACGAGTGACCCGACCCGCTGCGCTGAGCGGTTGACCATCGGAGGGAGCGAGTGAGCCAGCAGACGGACACTGGATTCGGAAGCCTCCTCCCTCGAGTCAAGAGACGGCCGCCGGGGCCCCGATCGCGTGGGCTCGCGCAGAGACTCGGCTCCGTGGAGTCCCGGAACGTCACCTATGCGAGCGATCGGTGGCCCATCTTCTGGGAGCGTGCGAAGGGCAGCAACGTCGAGGACGTGGACGGGAACGTCTATGTAGACCTGACCGGGGCCTTCGGCGTCGCTCTGTTGGGGCACGGTCACCCCGGGGTCATGGCGGCCGTGCATGAGCAGGGCGAGGACCTGGTCCACGGCATGGGGGATGTCCACCCGTCGCCCGGCAAGGTCTCGTTCCTGGAGGCCTTGGCGGCGATCACACCGTGGCCCGAGGCTCGAACTGTTCTGGCTACGAGCGGCGCGGAGGCCGTGGAGGCGGCATTGAAGACGGCCCACCTGGCCACGGGTAAGCCGGGGGTCATCGCGTTCGAAGGGGGTTACCACGGCCTCACGCTCGGTGCCCTGTCCGCGACGTCGCGGCCCCACTTTCGCCGCCCGTTCTTCGAGCGCCTGTATCCGGGAGTTGCGATCTGCCCCTTCCCGGACCTCCTCCGCGACGGCGATGCCGTCGGGAAGGCGCTGGCGACGGTCGAGCGGGCGTTGACCAGTGGAGGGCCCAATGGCGACCCCGTGGGTGCCATGATCATCGAGCCCGTCCAGGGACGCGCCGGGGCGCGGGTGGCTCCCCACGGATTCATGCCGGCGCTCTCGCGGCTGGCCAGGGAGGCCGGCGTTTTGCTCATCGCGGACGAGATCCTCACCGGCATGGGCCGCTGCGGTGCATACTTCGCTTCCGAGCGGGTCGGACTCCGCCCGGACATCATCTGCGTCGGGAAGGCGCTTGGCGGAGGTCTTCCTCTGAGTGCCTGTCTCGCCCCGCCCGCGATCATGGATGCTTGGCCCGCAAGCACTGGGGAAGCCATCCATACCAGCACGTTCCTCGGACATCCGCTGGCCTGCGCAGCCGGCGAGGCGGTGCTGCAGGCCCTCCACACCGAGGCTGTCCTGCAGCGAGCCGATGTGCTCGGCGGGCGTCTGGTGGTTGATCTCCGGGAGAGTCTCGCTGGTGAGACTGGGGTCGCTGACGTGCGCGGTCTGGGCCTGCTCATCGGAGTGGAGTTCGCGAGCGGCCCCAGCCGCACTCCGTCGGTGGGACGGGCTGCCCGGGTCGCCGAAGCTGCCCTGGAGCGGGGCCTGCTGCTACTCCCTGCGGGCGACCACGGGCATGTGCTCGAGCTCACTCCGCCGGTGGATCTGACCGAGGCTCAGATCCGGTTTTCGGTGGACGCCATTGCTCAAGCCGTGAGGCAGACCGGTTGAGGTACGCTCTGCTGATCGCGTGTGTGATCATGGGTCTCGGTGTAGCCGGGTCGTCTTCCGCGGACTCAGGGCGGGCTGCCGCCCCGGGGAGCGCCGATGTGCCCGTGCTGCTGATCCCGGGGTGGTTCGACACCGAGCGGGATCTTGCCGCGCTGCGGATCAGGCTGATGAGTTCCGGATGGGAGCCCGACCATGTAGCCGCCGTGACGTTCCAGCGGCCGACCGGTTCGAACCGGGCCCACGCCGCCGAGATAGCCGCGGGCGCGCAGAGGCTGCTCGAGGCAACGGGGCACTCGGAGCTCGACATCGTCGCGCACTCGATGGGCGGGCTCGCGGTGAGGTGGCTCCTGCGGCAGCCGGAGGCACCACCGGTGCGCAGGGTCGTGTTCCTCGCGTCCCCGCACCGGGGCACGCTGTCGGCCTACGTCGCGTGGGGCGAGGGGTCTACCGAGATGAAGCCGGGAAGCGCATTCCTCGACAGCCTGAACGCCGGGCCACCCGTGCCTGCTGGCGTCGAGGTGCTCACCGTCAGGACACCCGTGGACGCGCACATCATCCCGGGTGAGAGTGCCACCCTGCCGGACGCGATCAACGAGACCGTGTGCTGCCCCACGCACGCAGGGCTCCTCAGCGACCTCGAGGTCTTCAGGATTGTCCGACACTTCCTCGATCAGGGCGCAGGATGAAGCGGTGGCAAGCCGTGTTCTTCGACCTGGACGGCACGCTGGCCGACACCGTGGATCTGATTCTCCGATGCTTCAGACATGCCACTGAGGTGCACGGGCTCGTTGGGGTGAGCGACCAGACCTGGATGGCCACCATTGGGCGTCCGCTCCGTGACCAACTGCGCGAATTCGTCCACGACGATGATGAGGTGGAGCGCATCGCGAGCACCTACGCGTCCTATCAGCGGACCATCCACGACGACATGGTGAAGCCGTTTCCCGGGGCGTTGGACGCCGTCGAGGCGCTCAAGGATGTCGGAACCAGGGTGGCGGTCGTGACCAGCAAGCGCCGGCGCATGGCTCTCAGGACGCTGGCCTGCTGCGGATTGGAGGGGGTCTTCGAGCTGCTGGTGTGTGCCGATGACGTGAAGCGCGGAAAACCCGATCCGGAGCCGGTCCATCTCGCGCTCGGTTCGATGGGCCTGACCGACTGCCCTGAGCGGGTGTTGTTCGTGGGTGACGCTCCCTACGACATCACCGCAGGAAGGCTGGCCGGTACCCGCACCGCCGCGGTGGAGTGGGGTTCCTACCCCCGGGATGTCTTGAGCGAAGCGCGGCCGGACTACTGGCTGGCGCACCTGGCGAGTCTGCCCGAACTGATTCCCTGACTCCGGGGCCTGATTCCTATCTGGCGGAGGTCGCGAAGTCGATCTGTTCTGCCAGCGACAGGTCCTTGTCCGTGATACCGCCCGCGTCGTGCGTCGACAGCGTGATGCGGACGTCACTGAACCGGATGTCGATGTCCGGGTGGTGGTCGGCCTTGTCTGCCAGGGTCGCCACCCGGTTCACGAATACTATGGAGTCACGGAAGGACGGGAACGCGAAGTCCTTTGCCAGCTTGTTGGCTTTGCGCTTCCAGCCTTTTCGACCCTTGAGCCATCCCTGGATCGATGCTGTGTTCAGCTTCTGCGGCATGCGGACGCCCTGACGTTCACCGTCGGTTGTTGGGAGGAGCGAGCAACTGGCGAATGGCCATGATGCCCACACTCTTAAGGACACCCGGGGAGGCCGATCGGTTGAACGGGACGTTGCCGCCTCCGCAACGGCCGAGAGGGGGTTGACCCCCCGACAGGCGTCTTCGTAGACTTTGGGCCCTTCAATTGCGGGAAGGGCCACGCCCCCATCGTCTAGTGGCCTAGGATATCGCCCTCTCACGGCGAAGACCGGGGTTCGAGTCCCCGTGGGGGTATTCAGTACGCGCAGGGCGAAACTGCCCGGCGCACGGTCGCTTAGCTCAGTTGGTAGAGCACCACGCTCACATCGTGGGGGTCACTGGTTCAAGTCCAGTAGCGACCATGAAGGGTCAATGACGAGAACGGGTTCCCCCCTACCTGTGGACGGTGGGTGCGGAGCCCGTTTCGCTTTGGTGCATTCGAGCGGCGCGTCGGGTCGGAGAGTACGGTTCTCCAGCTAGGGCATTCCAGCTCAGGAAGACGCTGCCACCGCACATCAGCAGCATGAAAGCGCCGACCATGAGCAGAGCCACGATCGCCGCAGCAGAACGACCTGGTAGGTTCGCCCGGATCCCGGCTACCAGAAGGATCGCGGCCCCGGTCTTGAGTCCGCCCGCCGGCTAGAAGGCGAAGTCGGGCAGGCCGTGGGCCTCGAACTCTTCTCTGAGCGCTTTGGCCTCTCCCCTCGGTAGTCACTTGCCGAGCCGGCTCGGACGAGACAGACGTTGAGAAGTCCAAGACCGACGACGATCTGCAGGAGGCTGAGGATGGAAAGCACTGGCACGGGGATCTCCGGAACGGATGCCTTATTGCAGCCCATGGGAAGCCCACGGCGCCGTTACTGCAGATGGGCCCGGGATCCATCTCCTTCGACGGCGCGGCCCTGGAGGTGGATGGCGCAGGAGGCTTCGTCCTTTCCTGACACGGAGGAGGCCCTATGGGCGTAGATAGGACGGGATGCAGACCGCGCCGGATGCAGACCGAAACCACGGGTAGGAGGACTCGGTGAGGGGGCACAGGAAGGAACTGGCGTTCGGGCTCATGGCGCTGCTGGTGTTGGCAACGCCGGCATGGGCTCAGGGTGATGGATCGCTCTACACCCGGGGGACATTGGGCTTCTTCGCGGCCTTCCCGGAGACCTTCAGCGAGCGCTGGTGCGAGCAGGAGAGCTGGGGGGGCAGCGCCGCGGTAGGGTGGGGTCTGAACCAGGCCGTCTCCGTGGAGGCGGGCCTCACAGCGGCAAATGGGCTGGGGGGCATCACCTGCGCCATCCCGGGCATCCCCGAGCCCCCGGCCGGCGAGCTCTACGCCGAGGAGCGGTATGGGAGCGGGGTGAGGGAGAACAACTTCCGTGCAGCCACTCTTCAGATCGTGATCACGGCCTGGCGCTCCGGCTCGCAGCGGGTGGAGGGGCGGCTGGGTACCGCCTGGCTGTGGAACAAGAGGGTGATGGCCGGCGTGGGTGGCTTCGTCTACACCTTCCGCCTGGGCGATCACCAGCTGGAGGTGGGCTACGACGCCTGGCTCATGCAGGTGCCGCATGACCTGGACATCCTCATGCGCACCGTGGACGGCCGGGAGGTGCTGGTGGACAGCCGGCGGCAGTACGACACCGACGGGGCGGCACAGTTTACCGTGGGGTATCGGTACCGGGTTCGGTAGGGGCTGCCGGCGGTATCTCGCAGCCGGGGGGCGACCCAGGACTTCGGCGTTAGCAGCCTGGGAGGGCTCGCGCCGCGGCCCGCGGCGCGGCATAATGGCCCCGACTCAACCCGGAGACCCTCCTGCCATGACCGAACTTTCCATAACCCGCCTCAACGACGCCCTCTCCGACCGCTACGACATTCAGAGCGAGGTCGGGCAGGGCGGCATGGCCACGGTCTTCCTCGCCCAGGATCTGAAGCACAACCGGAAGGTGGCGCTGAAGGTCCTCAAGCCGGAGCTGGCGGCGGTGGTGGGCGGCGACCGCTTCCTTGCGGAGATCGAAGTCACGGCGAATCTCCAGCACCCCAACATCCTGCCGCTCTTCGACTCCGGTGACGCGGACGGCTTCCTGTATTACGTGATGCCGTACGTGGAGGGGGAAACTCTCCGGGAGCGTGTCGACCGCGAGCATCAGCTTCCGGTGGAGGAGGCGGTTCGCATCGCCACGGAGGTGGCGGAGGCCTTGGACCACGCTCATCGCCAGGGCGTGGTACATCGGGATATCAAGCCCGGGAATATCCTCCTGCGCGAGGGACGGCCGCTGGTGGCCGACTTCGGCATCGCCCTGGCCGTGGGTGCTGCCGGTGGGGCGCGACTCACCGAGACGGGCCTGAGCGTCGGGACGCCCTACTACATGAGTCCCGAACAGGCCACCGGCGACTCCAACGTGGGTGCCCAGACCGATATCTACGCTTTGGCATGCGTGCTCTACGAGATGCTTGTCGGGGATCCCCCGTATCCGGGCTCCACGGCCCAGGCGGTCCTGGGCAAGATCATCGCCGGGGAGCCCGTCTCGTCCATCAAACATCGCACCACCATTCCCGCGCACGTCGATGCCGCCATCCGCAGGAGCTTGGAGAAGCTGCCAGCGGACCGGTTCACCAGTGCAGGGGATTTCGCGCGGTCCCTCCGGGATCCCGGCTTTCGCCACGGCCATGAGGTGGCTCCTGCTGGGGCTCGTGGCCACGCGGTTGCGTGGAAGGCTGCTGCCGGGGCCTTCGGCTTGGCGACGGTGGGCCTCATGGTTGCTCTGCTCATGGAGGCCGGACCGCCTTCGCCGGGGGTTGCTCGGTACCAGCTACACGAGGTTCCGGAACTGGCCTCCACCAACTTCTTCGGGAACAGCCTGGCTGTCTCGCCGGATGGGCAGATGATCGCCTTCACGGGTGCTGATCCCGACAACGCCGAGGAAGCGGGGCTGTGGATCCGCGACCGGCACAGCCTGGCGCCCCGGCTCATCCCCCGGACCGATGCGGCGTTCCAGCCCAGCTTCTCTCCGGACGGCATGCGGGTGGCCTTCGTGGGACACGACCGGACGATTCAGGTGATCTCGCTGGAGGGCCGCCCACCCCTCGTTCTGCTGTCCGACACGGCGGTGAATCGGGCGGGGATCTCGTGGGGCGACGATGGCTACCTCTACTTCAGCCGGCGAGCGGCCCCTCACGGCATCTCCCGTATTCCCGAGGGTGGAGGAGTGCCCGAATATGTCACCGTCGTGGACAGCACCCGGCAGGAGATCCGTCACTACTTCCCTGACGTTCTGCCCGGCTCGGAGCTGATGCTCGTCACCATCGCCCGGGAGCAGAGCTACAATGCCGACACCCGCGACATTGGTGTCGCACGTATCGAAACAGGGGAGGTGACGGTCCTCTTCCAGGCCATCCAGGCCCATTGGTCCACCAGCGGACACATCATCGGCGTCCTGGCCGACGGAAGCGTGGTGGCGGTTCCCCTCGACGAGCGCACCCTGGAGGCCGGCCCGATGCTCCCGCTGTTCACCGGCGTGGGAATCGAGAGCCAGATCTCTGCGGACCTCGCTATCTCCCGCAGTGGTAACCTTGTGTATGCACCGGGAGCCGGAACAGAAAGCCAGTCTGGGCAGCCGGTGTGGGTCACCAGGGACGGTGGGTCAAGCCCCGTGGATCCCGACTGGCGGGGGCTCATCGGGGGCGCACGGCTCTCCCGGGACGGGTCCCGGCTCACCTATGACATCAGACGGCCTGACGGGCAGGTGGGTGTGGAGGTCAAGGAACTGGATCTGGGTCCCCGCCAGCTGCTCACCGGGGAGGGCACCACAGGAATCCGCCCGACTTGGACGGCGGATGGCGACCGCATCGTCTTCGTGGGCGTCGGCACCAGCGTTGACCGATCCTTCGACGTGCGAAGGGCGGACGCCGCCACGGGCGCGGAGCGGTTCTTGCCGGTAGAGGAGGGGCTGGCCCAGGAGATCGAGTTCTCTCCCGATGGCCGCTGGGTCGTCATCCGAATTGACGAGGACATGTATCTCTGGTCCACGGAGGAGGACTCCGATCCGGAGCCACTCTTCGCCGATCCTGCGTACTTCGAGGGGAACTTCGCCATCTCACCGGACGGCCAGTGGATCGCGTACACCTCGGAAGAAACCGGCGAGTACCGGGTGTACGTCAGCCCGTTCCCGAATGTCAGCGACGGGCGAACCATCGTCTCGCTCAACGCCGGGACCTCGTCCCGATGGTCGCCCGATGGTGGCGAGCTCTACTACCGGGAGCGGGGAGGCGGCCTCCTGGCTGCTAAGGTGGTGGTCGCTGGTGATGACTTCCGCATCGGGGAGCGGGAAGTGCTTTTCGAGACCTCAGGCATATACATGGACCCGAACCATGCCTCCTACGACGTCCACCCGGATGGCCGGTTCATCATGTCGATGCTGGGAAGCAGCGACGTGCAAGACGGCCTCATCGTCGTGGAGAACTTCGCCCAGGAAATCGAAGGGCGGTGAGGTGGCCGGTGGGCGACATCCTCATCGAGGCCTGCGTTGCCCAAGTGGAAGGGCTGGGAACGACAACGGCCCTCTGGTGCTGAAGGACAGGGCAGAAGAGGCTCGAGCCTAAAGGCAACGACTCAGCCAGCTCCGTGGTGTCGCACGAAGACGCGGCTGGCGGACGGGCAAGAAAAACTGGGTCCTGGCCGAAGCCAGGACCCAGTTGCCTTTGCGGGGCCTTGGATCGATCAGATCTAGATGCTGTGCCCGTTCTCGTCGACGAGTTCGGCACCGCGGCGGCGGCGCACGATGACGGCCAGGAACATCAGGCCGGCTGCCAGCAGCGTCGTGGAGGACGGCTCGGGCACCGAAACGCAGGTAGGATCGTAATCTTCGGCCAAAGCGTCATTGTTCGCGTCCCCGCCATTCCAGACGCCGAACTTGGTGGAGCAGCCCACGTAGGCGATGGAGTGAACAGCGAACCCGATGTTCTCTACCTCAGCGAAGGTGTAGTCAGCGCCCAGATTGAAGTAGAACGAGAGCTCATCATCACCGACCACGAGCCCGTGCTGGGGCCGTGGGCTCGCTGCGATCCATGCCCAGGTGGCGGGCTCGAGACCATCGCCAGTCAGCTGATCGGTCGCTTCCCAAGTCCATGGATCCTTACCATCAGCCTGAGGCGTCGGATCTCCAGCGGTGACGAGCCAAGTCTCAGGGACGTTCACCAGTCCGACCGCAGCGAACACGCCCGGGCCTTGATTGGTGAGATCCAACGACACGATGCCATTCCCTTCGTAGTAAAGAAGCCCGGTCATCGTGGTAGCGAAGTTGCTCCCGCCTGTGTACTGCCCGCTGATCAACTCTTGGGCTTGGCTCGGCGTCGCCCCGAAGCCCATGAACACCAGCGCCAGTGCAACCCTCTTGAAATTCTCCATTCTCATTCTGAAGTCCCCGCAAAGAAAAACTGTGAAACGAAAGCTAACTCTCCATGGCTTGGCTGCGCCGTGCCGGCCAAACCCTCCTCACCAAATAGATCAACAATGCCGGGTATACCAACGATTGCAGAAGCGTCTTCACGATCGCCTTCGACAACCCTCCAGCCAACTGCTCAGGGACGGTGGCCAGGGCCCCCGGGACGTGCCACGCCCAGATCACGAAGCCCACCACCATCCACACAAGTAAAGTGCACGCGGCACCGAAGCCGACCAACTCCCACCACCGACGGCCAACCTGCTCGCCCGCCACGATCGACAATCCGATTCCCAACAAGACGATGGGCAGCCCATTGAACGCCTGGGTTACCGTGCCGAACCCCCACTCTGCGCTCCCAAACCGCACCGGGAACCAGCTGAGCACAAAGTCCGCTCCCCCGACTGTCAGAAACGCGATCCCGATCCAGCCCAGGACAAACCACGCATCCGACCGATTCTCGGAGCGCCCTGAGCCATCATCCTTGGCCGAAGCCATCACTATCGGTGCATTCACGCATTCAACTGGTGCAAGCCACGTGCCAAACCTGCGCCGTGCGGACAGATGTTCTTAAGAATCGTTCTGACAATGGTTTAGCTTTTTCTTCCGAGGGAATCGACCCATCGCAAATCCGGCAAATTGTGTTGTACGGCTGCAAACGAAGTAACGGTTCGACCACCACCGGCGTCGGAAGCGGCCCGCGCGTTCCACCCACTGTCTCCGGTGTCCGAGGCCTCGGCCAACTGCCGCCAACTGCCGCCAACTGAAGGGGGCGTGAGCCAGAGATGGGTGCGCCTGTCCGGGGGCGGCCTTGGAAATCGATGGAGCCGCACAAGGGGCCCTGCGGCCTCGGCCGGGATGCCGAAGCGGTCGAGCCTCTGTTGGAGACACGAAGAACAAGCGCCATGTGGTCCTGAAAGGCATGACAGAGAGATGGGAGCGTGGATGCGGGATTCAGCCAGCTCCTGCTCCAGCGGGCTCAAGACCCGAGGGTGGGGCGGCCGGCTAGCCGCCCAGCGAGCCTTCGTCCAACGCCAGCAAAGTGCCCAGGAGCACATCGGCCCCATCCGCCACGGCCTCGGGGGGCGTGAACTCCTCGGGGGCGTGACTGATCCCCCCGATGGACGGGACGAAGATCATGCCCACAGGTCCGAGGTGTGCCATGCTCTGGGCGTCGTGCCCGGCCCCGGACGGCATGCGCAGCGTGGAGAGGGCGAGGCTCCGGGCCGTCGCCTCTACGGTGTCCCGGATCCGGCGATGCGTCGGAGCGGCCTCGCTCACGTAGAAGCGATCGAAAGCGACGCTCGTGCCGGTCTCCTGCGCGATGGCTTCTCCGCGACGCTCCAGAGCCTCGAAGACGCGCGTGATCTTCTCCATGGCCAGGTCACGGATCTCGAGGCTGAGCGTCACCCGTCCGGGGATCACGTTGGGCGCGCCCGGCTCGGCTACGAGCCGGCCCACCGTCGCGACCTGGGTGCCGGGGATGCTGCTGACGCCGGTATGCACCGCGTCCACGAAGCGGGCCGCGGCCACCATTGCATCGGCTCTCCGGTCCATGGGTGTCGTGCCCGCGTGATTCGTCTTGCCCTGGAAGACCACGTTCCAGCGCATGATGCCGACGATGCCCTCGACCACGCCGATGTCGAAACCGTCGGTTTCCAGGATGGCGCCCTGTTCGACATGGAGCTCCAGGAAGGCAGCAACGGACCCAGGGGCCCGGCGGGCGTCACCGAGGCGGCCCGGCTCTCCGCCGATGCGACGGAGTCCCTCCCCGATGGTGAAGCCCGACGCCGTTACGATGTCGAGCTCTCTCGGGTCCACTTTGCCTGCCAGGGCACGGCTGCCCGTCTTGCCACCCTCCTCGTTGGGGAAGATCAAGAACTCCAGCGGGTGCCGCGTCGCTTGGCCGGCGTCGGCCAACGTCCATGCAACTTCGAGGGCGCCCATGGAGCCGACAGGGCCATCGAAATTGCCGCCCCCCGGAACCGAGTCGATATGGGAGCCCAGAGAAAGGGGCGGTAGGGCCGGGTCTGAGCCGGCCCGGTGGCCCACGATGTTTCCAGCGACATCCACCGTCACGCCGAGGCCGGCCTCGGACATGAGTCGTGACACCCAGGCACGGGCCGCCAGATCGGCATCGCTGAAGGCGACCCGGTCGATGCCGCCGGCGTCGTTGGCACCGAAGCCGGCCAAGCGCGTCATGCGCGCGGCCAGCCGGGTGCGGTTCACGCGTAGGTCCGCTGGGACGCTCGAGCCCCGGGCCTGGAGGGTGCCGGGCACCGCCAGCGAAGCGAGCCCGGCGGCGGTGATCCTGGTGAAGTCTCGTCTGTCCATGCCATAGCCTCGGGACAGTGGCGCTTTTCCGCCAGTCTTCCGGGATGGGAGATTCAACCGCCCTATGGCGTCAGGAGGACCGTTCCGGCTGGAGTGGTGGTGAGCAGGGTGTGGGTGTGCCGGTCCGAGGTCGGACTTGGGAATCGACAGCTAGTCGTCCAGCTCCTTGGGCACGGACCCCGCGGGATCACCGAGTCGAAGGCCGGTGGATGCTGGAGGAGGGCTGGACTGGGCATGGTCGGCGCAGTTCCAAGGTTCACTGATCGCAGGTGTAGCTGACCTCGCGACACCAAGTGGGCGAGACAAGATAGCCGCAGGGTCGAGCGTACAACCCCAACACTCGATGGACTGAACGACGTTGCGGGGCGTCTGCGGGTTCGCCTCCAAAGCGGTCACTCACGCTTATCAGGTCGCTGACGAAGTCCACCTCGCGGTGCCGGACGCTGCCGTCCCTCAACAGCGGGAATTGCGTTGGGAACTGCGGGAACACGAGTGGGAGTTGATCTGGAAGACGGTGCCGTGGCCCCTCGGTCGGCAGCGCCGGCTCCCGTGAGCAAGTCGGCTCGGTCGCAGTTCCTGAAGGAGCAGGACCAGATCATCAACGACCTGAAGCGAGAGAATCCGGCCGGAGGAATGAAAAGCCGAGCCCCCATGTGAGGTCCTCCGCGCTTTCGGTGAGGCCCCACGAGAAGCCCGTATCGAGCTGCACGAACTCCGTCAGGAGAAGCGCCAGCCCGGCGTTGAAGGTCCCGGCGTTTCCGCCGTGCTCCGCCGCGGCGAGCTGATGGAACGAGACCTCGGCGAACGTGCGCACCGAGCTGCTGAGGGCCTTGCCCACCACCACGCCGAGGACGCCCGCTGCGAAGCTCTCTCCGGACACCCGCCTCAGGGCGATGCCCGGCATGACACCCAGAGCGACGCCCGCAGGAAGCTCCCACTCGGCCACCGCTCGTAGGGAGGGACGGACCCCGTCACCCTGGAGCGCCGTGGCACCCGAAGGGAGGTCGGCGTGCACCAGGACGGCGGTAGCTGGGGAGGCCCCTCGCTGAGGGGCCACGTGCCATTTTGCGCCCACGGCCGCGTCAGCGAGGCCGGACCCCGCGCCTTGCCCGGCCGCAGAGGCGTCGTGGACCCAACCGGCCGACTCTACGCGCAGCTCCCAGACGTCACCGACGCCCAGGCGCAGCAGAGTCGGGGTACTCCAAGAGGCCGCGCGATCGGCTCCGGAGCCGGTGCGTCCGTAGGAGACACTCGTCTCCAACTGGAAGGCTCCTGCTCCGACTGTGGCGCTGGACTCCACGAAGTCGGGACGATCCGTGGCGATCTGGGCGTGCACCAGGGGCGTCGTCACGGGCATGAGGAGGGCGAGGGCACCGAGGCCCAAGCCCCCCGGGAGGGTCGGGAAGGACATGGCAGGTCAGGT
>JBDHIL010000022.1:0-51761 GCA_039587465.1 Gemmatimonadota bacterium
CTGCCGGGGTTGCCCGGTGGGAGAGTACGTCGCCGCCGACTCATCCATCAAAACGCCCGCTCCTGCACCACGCCGGAGCGGGCGTTTTGCGTCCCACTCCCAAAACCACTCCCGTTTAACAAACCGCGCCTCCCGAGGGTCATATCTGAAGTACATCGATCGCAGCCCTATGCCGGAAGATCCAGATGCTCCGTAGAACTCTGTCCGCTCTGCTTCTCGTCCTGCCTGCCGCACTCTCCGCTCAGGAAGGGACCATCGCCTACTCGCACTCCATCAAGATCGACTTCGAGCTACCTCCGGAGATGCGGGCCAGGATTGAGGCACGGGGAGGCAACCGCGCGGGTGGTGCGGGCGGGATGCTCCCCACCGAGCGCGTGAGCGAGGTGATCCTGCTGTTCAAGGGCTCCGAGTCGCTCATGAAGCCCGTTCCGCCTGCTCCGAGGGTGGGCGGACCCCCGGGAGCCGGAGATCGACGCCCAGGCATGGCTGCGCGGATGCGGATGGCCTCTGCGTCGCGCCGAGACCGTGAGACCGTCGTGGAGGCCTACGTCCAGCACGACGAGGGAACCATCGTGGAGGCCCGGGAGTTCCTGGGGCGCACGTTCCTCATCGAAGACGAGGTCCCGGCCCTGCAATGGAGGCTCACGGGTGAGCAAGCGGAATTTCTCGACTATGTCGTCCAGAAGGCCGTCGCGCAGCAGGACAGCTCTACCGTCGAGGCATGGTTCACGCCACAGATCCCGATCTCGGGGGGGCCTGCGATGTACGGGGGCCTGCCCGGGATGATTCTCGTGGTGTCGGTGGATGACGGGGAGATCCAGTACAACGCGACGGCTGTATCGCTCACCGCGGTGGACGAGGGCGTCATCGTGAGGCCCACGGAAGGCGAGGCTGTGACCAGAGACGAGTATGAGGAGATCGTGGCCGAGAAGCTCGAAGAGCTCAGAGTCATCCGCGGCAGGAACCGCTCATGACGTTCCGTGATCGGACACTGCTGGCCCTGGTCTTGGTAGGATCCATTCTCATCCTGACCCGTCCGGCGGCGGCACAGACCACGCACGACGTGCTGGGCACTGTCGTCGACTCGACCGGTGCGGGCGTCGGGGGCGCGATGGTGGTGGTACTCGCCCTTCCGGACTCGGTCCTCACCAAGTTCTCCCTCACCGATGGCGATGGAAACTTCACCCTGCGCCGGGTTCCCGGCGGCGAGTACATCCTCCAGGTCACCGTGGTGGGACACCAGACCGTGCGCGAGCCCATCGACGTCGTGGCTGAGGACTTGGACGCCGGCACCATCCGTCTCCAGGTGCTGGCCGTAGAGATGGAGGAACTGGTCGTCAGCGTGGACCACGTACCCTTCGTCAGCCGGCGGGACACGCTGGACTACAATGCCCGGGCCTTCGAGGTGAGGCCGAACGCGACAGTGGAAGAGCTTCTGGCCCGATTGCCGGGCATCGAGGTCGATAGCGACGGCACCATCAGCGCACAGGGTGAGCAGGTCGAGAACGTCCTTGTCGATGGCAAGGAGTTCTTCGGCACCGACCCCACGATCGCCACCAGGAATCTGCCGGCCAACGCTGTGGAACGGGTCCAGGTGTATGACAAGGAGTCCGACATGGCGGAGTTCACCGGTATAGCTGACGGTGAGGAGGAGCGGACCATCAATCTGGAACTCCGGGAGGATGCCCGGCGCGGTACGTTCGGCCATGTGGTGGGTGGCGTGGGTGGGGGGCTGGAGCCGTCGGCGGTGGTCGAGTCGCAGCCTGACGGGCGGACACGATACAACGAGTCGGTGAACTTCAATCGGTTCTCCCCTTCCACCCAGCTCGCCCTTCTGGGCGGTGCCAACAATGTCAACGAGGCGGGTTTCCGCTGGGGCGATGTGGCGAGCTTCAGCTCCGGCGGGGGCGGTGGTTCGGGGAGAGGAGACCTGGGGGGAGGCAGAAACGACGGATTCACGGAGTCGCTGGCCTTCGGCCTGAACGCCAGCCATGACTTCGCCGACGACCGGTGGATCCGTACTAGCTATTTCTTCAACACCCTGGACAACACGCAGAAGGAAACGACCAAGCAGCAGCAGCTCCTGGGCGCCTCTGTCGCCGCCCTGAAGGATGCTTCCGAGGATCAGGTGACGGAGAAGACCACGCACCGGCTGGACATGAACGCGCAGTTCGCGGTCTCCGAGGGCCACGACATCCGGCTGCGGGGCAACCTCAATGTCGGCTCGTCCGGAATGACGAGCTTGACCAGAAGCGAGACCACGACCCTGGAGGGGAGCCTCCAGAATGAGGCATCGAGCTCCAACACGGTGGACGAGAGCGATCTCGGGGGCTCGGCTCGCCTCACTTGGAGGAAGCGTCTGTCCGAGACGGGCCGGGCCGTGGTACTGGAGGCTCGGGCCAGTATGCAGGAGCCCGAGACGGTGGGGAAGCTGGTGACCACCACCCAAACGGTCGGCCGGGATGGTGCGCTGGTGACCGAAGAAGTGTTCCAGGAGCAGACCCTGACGAGACGGACACTGTCTCTGTCGGAGCGGCTGTCCATGACCCAGCCCTTGGGGCAGATCTCGCAGCTGGAGCTCTTCGGCCAGCATCGTTCGGTGGATGAGGACCGCGACAACTCCGTCTTCGACATCGGGACGGGTGTGCCCGTGGTCAACGACGAGCTGAGTTCCGGTTTCGAGCGGTCGTACTCCTACCTGGAAGGTGGCTTCCGCCTCAACCGGAATACCGAGCGAGCCCGCCTCACGCTGGCTGTCGAGGTCCAGGGCTCCACCCTGGAGGGCACCATTCGGGATCGGAACGAGCTCATCGAGAACGGCTACACACATGTTCTTCCGTCAGCGAATCTGCGGTGGCAGCTCAACGACTCCAAGACCTTCAGCTTCCGGTACCGCACGGCCACCCGGGAGCCCTCGATGACGCAACTGCAGCCCTTTGCAGACAACACCAGCCCTACGGCGATCTACGTCGGGAATCCCGACCTCACGCCGGAGTATGCGCACTCGTGGAACGCCGATTACCGGTTCTTCGATCAGTTCTCGTTCGTGAACCTCTTCACCTACGTGCGGTTCTCATACACCGATAACGCGATCGTCAACTCCAGGGTCTACGACTCCCGGGCACTGCAGACGATCCGGCCGGTGAACGTCGACCACCGCTGGTCCGCCAACGGCGGTCTGTCCTACGGTAGGCCGATCCGTCCCATCGGAGCCCGCATCAATCTGGATTACAGCGTCAGCCACAACAGGGGCGTGGAGCTCCTGAACGAACGGGAAAACCGGAGCCGGGTCTGGCAGAATTCGGTCGACGCGAGCGTAGACAATCGGGACAAGGACATCTTCGATGTGCGTGCCGGAGCACGCTTCTCGTTGAACAGCGTGGCCTATTCGCTGAACGAGGAGCTGAACCAGTCCTACATGGACCGGACCTTCTATGGAAATGGGCTGCTCCGGTTCGGAACAGGCTGGACCCTCCAGGCGTCTCTGAACTGGCGACTCTACGACGAAGACGTCTTCGGGGCCGGAGACCGGAACGTTGCAATGCTCAACGCGTCGCTGGCCAAGCTGGCCATGAGTGACCGGGTCGAGCTCGCTCTCGTCGGATTCGATCTCCTCGACCAGAACAAGGGCCTCACCTACACGAATGGTGCCAGCTTCATCCAGGAACGGCGTGCGGAGACCTTGGGCCGGTACCTCATGGTCAGGGTGATGTATCGTCTTGGGTCCCTGGGCGCCGGAGCTGCCCATCGTGGTGGGCGGGGGCAGATGCGATAGGCCAGTCGGGCTTTCTGCCGTCGGAGCCTCATCGCCCAGCGCTGAGCAATGCCTCGACGGCGGCGCCCGGGTCGTTCGCTGACATGACGGCACCCACGACGGCCACGCCCGCGGCTCCCGCGGCTGTCACTTCAGCGGCCCGTTGGGCGTCGATGCCGCCGATGCCCACGACCGGGATATCCACGCCTTCCACGACGGCGCGGAGTCCCTCGAGTCCGATCACGCTTCCAGCATCCAGCTTCGTGGCAGTCGAGTAGACGGTTCCGCAGCCGACATAGTCCGCGCCGTCGGCTGCTGCCCGACGTGCGACGGAGACTTGATCGGCCGAGCGTCCGATGAGGAACCCTGCGGGTGCGGCGGACCGAACCGCCGCCACCGGGAGATCGTCGGGTCCCAGGTGCACCCCATCTGCATCGACCGCCAGCGCCACGTCGAGGCGGTCGTTTACGAACAGCAAGGCGCCGACGGCCCGGGTGAGGGAGCGGAGCTCACGGCCCACAGCCACCAGTTCCCGAGCACACTGACCCTTGTTGCGCAGCTGGACCGCCGGCGCCCCCGCCTGGAGGGACGCCGCGACCACCTCGACCACCGATCGGGGCGCGGCCGAATCCGGATCGGTGACCACGATGAGTCTGAGGCGTTCTGGCCTGGGTCGCCGTTGACGCGTGGTCACGGCTGCGGCTGAGGACGGCGGGCGTCTCGCTGCTGCCTGGATTCTTCCTTCTCCCGGTTGTGCTCCGAGAGCGTCCGGGTGAACGCGTGGGAGCCGTCGGGGCGAGCCACGAAGAACATGTAGTCGGTATCCGCGGGATAGAGGGCAGCCTCGATAGCCATCTCGCCGGGCGCGCCGATGGGGCCCGGGGGAAGCCCTCTCTGGCTGTAGGTGTTGTAGGGGTTTGCGGCCACTGAGTCGATCGCGGCGTAAAGAAGGCGTTCCCGCCGCCCGCCCAGGGCATAGAGCACGGTGGGATCGGCCTGGAGCAGCCACCCCCGCTCGATGCGGTTGTGGTACACCGAGGAGATCGTGGGCATCTCGTCGAGGACGCGCGCTTCCGCCTGGATGATGGAGGCCAGCGTGACGATCTCCCGTTCGCTCAGGTCGATCGAATCAAGGCGGGCTCGCCGTTCGGGCGTCCATGCTTCGCGGTACCGTGCGACCATGGCCGTGAGCACGGTCGTGGTGGAGACGCCTGATGCGAACATGTAGGTATCGGGGAAGAGGTACCCCTCGAGGCCGGGACCCGGCACGCCGAGTGAGGCGTCGGCACCCGGCGCCTGGAGGAGGGCGAGCACTTCCCCCTCGGGCTGACCGGTGATCTCGGCGATCCGGGGCGCCATCTGGACGAGCCAGAAGCCCTCGGGGATCGTCATCGGCACCGTGATCACCTGGCCCTCGGTGAGGGCCATGAGGACCTTCCGCCATCCGGCTCCGGCCGGGACAAGATAACTCCCGGACTTCACATTCCGGTCGTGACCCCGCAGACGAGCGTACACACGAAACAGTCCGGGGGCGGCGATAACCCCCCGATCCGAAAGCGTGTCGGTGACCTCTGAAAAGTACGCCCCGTCCGGAACGACGATGGTGACGTCTGAGTCGGGTCCTCGAGATGCGGCCAGCCCGACGGTGACGGCAAGAGCGACCGCGGCCAGAGCTCCACCCCACGCGATCAGCCGTGTAAACCCCTTCATCGGCCCGCGTCTCCGTCCAGCCAACTCTGCAGGATGATGGCGGCCGCTGCAGCGTCAACGCGGGCCTTGTCTTCTCGGTCCCGCTTGCTCAGGCCGATCGACCGGATGGCCTGCTCTGCCCGCACGGACGTGAACCGCTCATCGACGTACGCGACCGGGACCTCGAGCCGCATGGCCAGAGCGTCACCGAAGGCCCGTACCTCCTCGCACCACTCGTTCTCCTGCCCTTCGAGGGTGAGCGGAAGTCCGACGACGAGCATCTCCACCTCACGCTCGCGGGCGACTCTTTCCATCCGAGCCAGAGGAGGGCGCTTGCCCTTCCGGCGAATGATCGTATCGATGGGCGTCGCCAGCACGCCGGTCGGATCGCTCACCGCCAACCCGATGCGGCGTTCGCCGTAGTCGATACCCATGGCTCGCACGGGCCTGGTCTCAGAGAGTGGCGAGGGCGTCGGCGAGAGCGGCCCCCTCGCTCAGGCGTGTTCCGAGGTCATTCACTGCCGCCTCGGAACCGAAAGCAAACGTGCATGCGTCGTCGCCACGCGCCGTGCAGGTGACCTCAGACACCGTCACCGGCCAGCCCGCCACGTGCGAAAGAAAGCCGGACAGGAACCCTGTGGTGAATGCGCAGGAGGAGTCCGAACCAGGGCCGCCTTGACCGGCCTCGCCCCAATCGGGGCTCGAGAGGAGTCCAACCGCTTGATGCGCCGCCGTCATCGAGAGGTTCCCCCACCCACGACGGCTGAAGAAGACCCGAAGGCGCGACCAGAAAGCGTCCTGCGCCAGTGAGGCCGAGCCGTCAGGATGGTCCCGAGCGAAGCTGACTGCCGCGTGCCCCCCCTCGCGGTGACCGGCAGCATGCAGGGCACGGATCGCCGCCACGGGGCCGCACTCTTCGGTCAACGCTTCACGGAGAGTCACGAGGATCGATGCCGGGACCGCGATCTCCCGGGGGGTGCCCCTCAAGTCTTCCATTCATCCTCCTGTCTCGTCGCTCGTCGAAGGGTTGGCTAATATACACAACATGGGAGGGCCCTCCACGTGGGAGCGAAGCATGGACTACGATCATGAAGGCCAGGTCACGAACTTCATCTCAGGTCTCGTCCTTGGCGCGATCATCGGTGCGGGTGTAGCAATGCTGACTGCACCTCAGAGCGGCCGGCGCACCCGCCGCCGCATCCAGAAGACCGCCAAGGGCATGAAGAGTACGGCGCAGGATCGGTGGGAAGAGTTGGCTGATGACTTGAAGGGCAAGGTCGACGAGGCGCTGGCAGGTACGCGAAAGCAGCTCACGCAGTGATCCCTACGCGGGTGATCGAAGACAAGCGGGACGGCCTCGCCGTTCCGCCCGACGAACTTGCAGCCTTCCTGGACGCGTTTCTGGCTGGCGAAGTGCACGACTACCAGATGTCTGCGTTCCTCATGGCGACCCTGTTCCGTGGACTCGACGAGGAAGAGACGGATACGTTCGTCCGGGCGATGCTGGGGTCCGGCACCAGTCTCGATCTCTCCTATCTCGACGGCCCCAGGATCGACAAGCACTCCACCGGTGGGGTAGGGGACAAGGTCTCTCTAGTCCTCGCTCCGCTGGCCGCCGCCGCCGGCCTCTATGTGCCGATGATTTCGGGCCGGGGCTTGGGTCATACGTCCGGGACGCTGGACAAGCTGGAGGCCATCCCCGGATTCCGGACCCAGCTCTCGCTGGAGGAGTTCCGGAGGGTGCTGCAGCGACTCGGCTGTGCCATGATCGGCCAGACGGCCGAGATCGCGCCCCTGGACCGACGCCTCTACGCTCTCCGGGACGTCACGGCGACGGTCCCCGTAATCCCGCTCATCGCCGCCAGCATCATGAGCAAGAAGCTGGCGGAAGGACTTACGGGCCTTGTCCTGGATGTGAAGGTGGGAGACGGTGCGTTCATTCCCGAAGAGGATCGCGCGATCGAGCTCGCCCGGGTCATGGTGGGCATCGGTGGTATCCACGAGCTCGAGACCGTGGCTCTGCTCACGGCGATGGACCGACCTTTGGGTCGGACGATCGGGAACGGGCTCGAGACCGCGGAGGCCATCGCCTGTCTACGGAGTGAGGGCCCTTCGGACCTGCGGGAACTCGTCTTGCATGAGGTCTCCGAGATGATGTGCCTGGCGGATAAGCAGTTGGCGCACGACGACGCCCTGGCCAGGGCCGAGGCCCTCCTGGACTCCGGTGAGGCCCTCGAGCGCTTCGCGCAGCTGGTGGAGGCCCAAGGTGGTGACCCGTTCATCGTGGACCGGGCTGATTCCCTGAGCACGTGTCCGGTGCAGAGACCGGTGAGGACGGAGACGGCGGGCAAGGTCATAAGGATCGCTCCGCGGGCGCTGGGGCGCGGGGTGGTGAGCTTGGGCGGTGGAAGGACGCGCATGGAGCAGACGATAGATCTCGGGGTGGGCTTCGTGCTGGCGGTGGGGCCCGGGGATAATCTCGCCGCGGGTGATCTGCTGGGTGTGGTCCACGCACGTGATGAAGCCGGAGCTGAACTCGGTGAGGCTGCCCTCCGTCAGGCCTTCAGTATCGACGAGGGTGAACTCGACCTCCTGAGACCGCTCGTGTCCCATCGCGTCACAGGCGACGGCGTCCAGGTCGTGTAGGGTCCTCGGACAGGACTCGAAGACCAGCCGAATTGGGGAATCGTGCAGTCCCGACCCTGCCTTGCTCCGCCTAGTGGTCCCGAGGGATCCTGAAGCGTCTCCCGCCAGAGCGGTCACAGAACTCCGTCGGCTCCGTGCCGGGGATGTAATACTCGACGTACTGGTCCTGCTCGTCGCACCAGCGGGAAGCGAGGTTTCCGGTGCGCCGGTCGACGAGAACCGCGTTCAGGCCCGAGAGCAGGGGCCAGCGCTCGGGAACCGGCAGGATGGAGTCCATCTCTGTACCGTCGATCTCGTTACCGTCGGAGTCCAGCTCGGCGGCACGGCCGTCATAAACGCGTCTCATGAAGCCCCCCCAGACCGGAGCCGCGAGCCCGCCGCCCGTGGCCTGCCTTCGTCCTGGCCCGAGAGTGAAGATCGGCACTGGCGCGTCCATTCCGAACCAGACGGTGGCCATCAGCGTTGGGGTGAAGCCCGTAAACCAGACGTCGGTGCCGTCGTTGGTGGTCCCCGTCTTTCCGGCCGCCGGCACATCGTACGGCAGGCCCGCGTTGACCCGCACCGCGTTGTATCCCGTGCCCCGGACTACCACGTCCTCCAACATCGACACCATGATACGGGTTACGAGGCTGTCGAGGACCTGGGTCCGGTCAGGTTGAGGTTCCCACAGGACCCGCCCGGCGGAATCCTCGACCCGCAAGATCGGGGACGGCCTGACCTTGGTGCCCATGTTCGGGAACGTGGAGTAGGCCTCGGCAACCTGGATCGGGATCACCTCGGCCGCACCGATGGTGGTGGACGGGAATGGCTCGATCTCGGTCTGGATGCCCATGCGGCGGGCCGTCTGGCGGACCGTTTCGATGCCGACCTCCTCCCAGCCCAATTTGATCGCGATCATGTTGGTGGATGTGTAGAGCCCCTCCCTGATCGTCATGGGACCCTTGAACGCCGGAGTGAAGTTGGTGGGGCGCCAATCCTCACCGCTTACCTGCGGGTAGACCACCGGAGCATCGACCACTACATGGGACGCCGCGATCCCGCTCGCGATGGCCGCCGTGTAGACGAATGGTTTGAATGACGAGCCGGCCTGACGCCTTGCGAGTCGCGCGCGGTCGAAGTTCGATTGCCCGAAGTCGCGTCCGCCGATCATGGCCTTGACCTGCCCGGTGGCCGGTTCCAACGCGATGAAGGCGCCTTGGAGATAGGGCGTGGACCCCGGAAAGCTCCTCACCGTATCGAAATCTGCGAAGAGAGGATGCTCGAAGTTCTCGTCGGACTCAATGGCGGCCCAACCCGCCTCCATCGCCTCCATCGCCGCGGCCTGCATCTCGATGTCCAGAGTCGTGTAGACGCGCAGGCCCCGACGGTAGATCTGCTCGCCGAACCGGGAGTCGAGGATCTGCCGGACCCATTCTTCGAAATAAGGGGCGGTCGAAGTGATGGTTCCGGTCGGAGGCTCGGCCGGAAGTGGATAGGCCTTCCATCGGGCGGACTCTTGCGGCGTGAGGTATCCTTCCTGCTCCATGCGTGTCAGGACTCTATCGCGCCGGGCTTTCGCATTCTCCGGATGCCGGAACGGATCATACCGGGCGGGAGCGTTCGGAATGGCGGCCAGGAGGGCAGCTTCGGCCACATTCACGTCGGGGAGGTTCTTGCCCAGATAGCCGCGGGCCGCGTTCTGGAAGCCGTACCCCCGACCCATATAGATCTCGTT
Source organism: Gemmatimonadota bacterium (assembly GCA_039587465.1). Taxonomy (GTDB): domain Bacteria; phylum Gemmatimonadota; class Gemmatimonadetes; order Longimicrobiales; family Gaopeijiaceae; genus JBDHIL01. Next base: position 9,804 of record JBDHIL010000022.1, read on the forward strand.
CAAGTAGGCCTGGAGGATCTGGTCCTTCGTGTAGGACCGCTCCAAGTCCAGTGCCACCTGGACTTCCTTCAGCTTACGGGTGTAGCGGCGCTTGAACCCTATTTCGTCGAACATGTTGCGGGCGAGCTGTTGCGTGATGGTGCTGCCGCCGCCAAGGTTGCGCCCCGTCAACACGCCGAAGGCCGCGCGCGCGATTCCGCGGGGGTCAAAGCCCCGGTGGCTGTAGAAGCGGCTGTCTTCGATTGCAATGACCGCCTGCGGGACGAACGCCGGCAGGTCGTGGATCGAGATCGGTGTGCGTCTCTCGTAACCGATTTCGGTGATCAGCCTCCCGTCGTGGCTCAGCAGCTTGCTGGTTTGCTCGGTCTCCCAGGTCCTGATCTGTGCGATGGAGGGACATGCGTCGCCTGAACAGAGATTCTGCCAGGTGCCCCATAGCCCGCCGGCCGCGACCGCACCGAGGAATCCACCGCCGAACAGATAGAGGCGCGGCTGCCATAGGAATCTGGCGGCGCTTCTCAGCCGGCCAGCCTTCTTGGCTTTGGACTTGGACTTCGCTGGTGCCATGGGGGCCTTGCGCAGGTTCGGGAAGACTCCCTTTCCAGACGATGCAAAGGCGGTGCCATTAAGTAGGGCAGGGCGTCGCGAACAAGGTAGCCCGGGGCATGCTTCGGCTTCAAGCCGCCCCCGAGTGGGGGGCTTCACGTTTGATCAGGGTGTGCCTCCGCCCTGGGCGCCCAGGGAGAGTGCCGGATTCGTGTCGCTTTCGCCTCCCTTGACATCGTAACTAATAATTGGAACTATTCCGGGGTCAATCAGGGGATTGTCAGGCGCCGAACCGCTGTCCGGGACAGGGTCCTAGGTTTAGGTGCTGAGTCATAGGTGGGGACCTGCCTGTGATGTGGCGAAGCCACATTTATCACTCTCCATCAGGGGCGTCTTCTTTGACACCAGTCTTTGTTCGCACCCCTCACACAGCCTCAGACTTACAGAATGATCGAGAACGCTGCGGGTTCGTCAGCAGCGTTCACACGGTCATAGCGGTCCGGTGCATCCTTGCCCGGAGCGCTTTGTTGCGTGCATGGAGCTTGACCACTTCGTGTACCCTTTCCCACCCCCAGGGAGGCATCCGATGAAACTTTGGGGTAAGTCTATTTCGATTCTGGCTGGAGCGGCGCTGGTCTGCGCCGTCTCCGCCGCGCCTGCGCAGGCGCAGTCCACCGGTACCATCACTGGTACGGCCGTGGACGCGACGAGCGGGCACACGCTGGAGTCGGCCCAGGTCTACATCGCCGCGCTGAACACTGGCGGCCTGACCAACGCACAGGGTCGGTTCCTCATTCTCAACGTGCCTGCCGGCACCCATGAGCTGCGCTTGGAGCTCATCGGCTACGTCGCGTCGACCGAGACGGTGACCGTGACGGCGGGACAGACCACGACCATCGAGTTCAGGGTGAACGCCACAGCACTGCGCCTGCAGGAGCTGGTGGTGACCGGCGTGGCCGGTGAAACGCCCCGCGTGAAGCTTCCCTTCACTGTGGACAAGGTGGACGTTGCCAATGCTCCGGTTCCCTCGCCTTCGGCTGATGGGATCATCCAGGGCAAGGTGGCCGGTGCGAAGGTCGTCCGGGGTTCCGGGCAGCCGGGTGAAGAGGCTTCCATCATGCTCCGGGGCCCGACGTCCCTGACCGGCTCGCAGGCGCCGCTCATCATCATCGACGGCGTGATCACCGACAACACCATGGCAGACGTCGACGCGCTGGACATTTCGTCCGTCGAGGTCGTCAAGGGCGCTGCGGCAGCCTCGTTGTACGGCTCGCGCGCGGCCAATGGCGTTATCCAGATCATCACGAAGCGTGGAACGAACCTGTCCACGGATCGGAACCGGGTCATCGCCCGTAACGAATACGGCCAGAACGACATCGAAGGATCGATCGATCTAGCCGAGTACCACCCGTACAAGTTGACGGCCGACGGGCAGGACTTCGCCGACGCTGCCGGAAACCCGGTCGGGTGGGGCCCGAGCGTACAGCTCGACGGTGTCGATCTGAACACGACGTTCCAGACCACACCGTTCCCCTACACGTTCGACGCGCTGAACGCGTTCTTCGATCCGGGGAGCTACTACTCGAACTACGTCGCGACAGAAGGCAAGTCCGGTGGGACGAGCTACCGTGCTTCGTTCACCAACATGCACGAGTCGGGCGTGGTCCAGAACAATGATGGCTACACGCGTCGCAACTTCCGCGTGAACCTGGACCACCAGATTTGGGACAACCTCGACCTCTCCATGAGCACGTATTACGCTCAGACGAAGCAGGAGGATATCGGTGGGAATCCCTTCTTCAGCCTGACCTTCATGTCTCCTGCGGTCGACCTCACGGAGACGGATGAGGACGGATACTACCTGTATTCGGCCGACTCCCTCGCGATGGAAGAGAACCCGCTGTACATGACGCAGTTCTATGATCAGTGGGACTACAACAGCCGGATCATGACCAGCCTCTTCGTCCGGTTCCGGCCGGCGAACTGGCTCGAGCTCGAGGGTAACTACTCGCTCGACCGTCAGGACCGGAACCAGTCGAACATTACGCCCAAGGGCTTCAAGACGTTCGACAACCCCGAGGGTGGGCTCGGCAGCATCAACAAGAGCAACTCGGTCGGGAATGACATCAATGCGTCGTTCACCGCATCGATCAACCACGCGTTCGGCGACCTCACGACCCGTACGAAGTTCCGGTACCTGCTAGAGGACCAGCATTCCGAGAACTTCTCGGTGACCGGTAACGACCTGGTCGTCGCCGACGTCCCGACCCTCGCGGTCGCTCAGGGCGGTAAGAGCGCGGGTTCGGGCATCTTCGATGTGCTGGCCGAGGGCTACTTCGGCATCCTGGCGCTGGACTACCAGGGCAAGTACATCGCTGACGCGCTCGTGCGGCGGGACGGATCCTCGTTGTTTGGTGCAGACCAGCGGTGGCAGACCTACTACCGTGGTTCGTTCGCCTGGCGTTTGGCCCAGGAAGACTGGTGGCCGATGGACGCCGTCAACGAGTTCAAGCTGCGCTTCTCGTACGGTACGGCGGGTGACCGCCCGGGCTTCAGCGCCCAGTACGAGACCTACTCGGTCGGTGGCGGCCAGATTCGCCCGAGGAACCTGGGCAACAGGGCCCTCAAGCCTGCTTTCGCGGCTGAGGCCGAGTACGGCGTGGACATGGTGCTGTTCGACAAGATTTCGACGGGCTTCACGTATGCCCGGTCCGAGGTCACCGATCAGTTCCTGGCAGTTCCGCTGCCGTCGTATGCAGGCTTCACGAGCCAGTGGCAGAACGCTGGTGCTCTGGAGTCGAAGACGATGGAAGCGTTCCTCGAGGCATCGGTCTTCGAGTCGCAGGACATGAGCTGGCTCGCGCGGTTCAACTTCGACCGCACCCGTCAGGAGATCACCCAGTTGGACGTGCCGGCCTACCGGTTCGGTCCGAACGACAACTTCTACATGCGTGAGGGCGAAGTCTACGGGACCTTCTACGGGAACCGTTTCGCCACCAGCTGTAATGAGTTGGCTCCGGGCGATGACTGCTCGCTGTTCCAGGTCAACGACGACGGCTACTTGGTCTACGTTGGTGCGGGCAACGGGTATCAGGATGGGATCAGCAAGAGCCTGTGGGGCACCTCCGAGAACGGCTACGACTGGGGCATGCCCATCGTTGCGCAGGAGTGCGACGCAGCGGGCGAGTGTGAGGATTTCCTGCCGATCGGCAACACGCTTCCCGACTTCACCCTGAGTCTGTCCAACACGTTCAGGTACAAGAACCTGCAGGTCCACGCCCTGCTCGACTGGGATGTGGGCGCCGACATCTACAACGGTACCGCGCAGTGGGCTTATCGTGAGCTCAAGCACGGCATCGTCGACCAGGTCGGCAAGCCTGAGGGCCAGATGAAGCCCCTGGGCTACTACCCCGCTCTCTACAACGTGAACGAGATCTCCTCGCACTTTGTGGAGGATGGTACATACCTGAAGCTCCGCGAGCTCTCGCTGCGGTACACGATGGACGAGGATCAGCTCGGTGGGGCCCTGGGCCTGACGCGAGCCAGCCTCAGCCTGATTGGCCGCAATGTGCTGACGTTCACGGACTTCACCGGCTACGATCCCGAGGTGGGCAGTGGCACGGGTGGTGCTGATGCGATCGGACGTATCGACAACTATCAGTACCCGAACTATCGCACCTTCAGCGCCAGCGTCGAGCTGGTCTTCTGAGGAGACGCAATATGAGCATCAAGAAAATTCTGGCGGTTGCCGGGATGGTGGCGCTCTCGAGTTCGGCATGCGTCGACCTCGAGGTCACCAACCTCAACGCCCCGGACCGGGAGCGCGCACTTGCGACTGCCGGTGACGTGGAGGCGCTCATTTCGGGTGCCTATCGGACATGGTGGTTCAGCCAGCACGGCTGGGCCCCGGGTCCTGCCCTCAGCGTCGGTGCCGACCAGCACACGTCGTCTTGGGGTAACTTCATGATGAAGGACTTCGGCTCCGAGCCGAGGGCTGAGATCTCCAACTCGTCCTCTTACGGTTATTCGTACGTGGTCGAGTCGCCCTATTTCAACGCATACGCTGCTCTGGCGGCTGTGCGCGATGGCATCCTCGCCATCGACGGGGGTGTAGAGATCGGTGACGATGGTGCGGATACCCAGCGCGCGATGGCCATGGCGAAGTTCATCCAGGGCATTTCGTTGGGTACGGTCGCCCTGCTGTACGATCAGGGCGCGATCCTCAATGAGGACACGGACATCGAGAGTGTGGCGTTCGTTCCTTACGGTGAGGTCATGGATGCGGCGATCGCCGCCCTCATGGACGGTATCGCTATCGCCGATGCGAACACGTTCACCACTGAATTCGCGTGGATGAGCGGGTCGCACACCAACACCGAGTTGTCGCAGATCATGCACTCGTACATAGCACGCTTCATGGCGTCGGTTGCTCGCACGCCTGCTGAGCGTGGTGCTGTGGACTGGGGCATGGTGATGAACCACATCAACTCAGGTGTTGATGCGGATTTCTCGGTCTATGGCGACGACATCAACTGGTGGGACATCAACAAGACGTACACGATCTATTCAGGGTGGGGGCGGACCGACGTCCGTCACCTGGGTCCTGCCGATCAGTCTGGTGCTTTCCAGGCCTGGATGGCGGCGCCTCTGGCTACGCGTAACCAGATCCTCATCGATACAGACGACCGTCGCATCACCAACGGCGTCGCTGATGAGGACGGCAAGTACTTCTGGTACGCCGGACTGGCACCGTTCCGCCCGGAGCGTGGTACGTATCACAACTCGTTCTACCACACCTGGATCTACGACGACTACGCCTACGACTGGCTTGGCGACATGGTCGAGATCTCGAAGGCTGAGATGGATTTCCTGATGGCCGAGGCGATGTTCCGCACCGGCAACCAGGCAGGTGCGAGGGACATCATCAACGACTACCGGGTTCCCAACGGGGAACTGCCTGCGGCGACGCTCAATGGCGCGCAGGGACAGGCCCGGTGTGTGCCGAAGAACGCGGCAGGAGCCTGTGGCGACCTGCTCGAGACGCTGAAGTACGAGAAGAGGATGGAAGTATTCCTCACCTTCCCGGGCGATGCGTTCTTCGACGATCGTGGTTGGGGTGACCTGGTGTCCGGGACGGCGATACACTTCCCGGTGCCGGCTGCTGAGCTGGAGACGCTTCTGCTGGACATCTACACGTTCGGCGGCGGCGGGGACGCATCTGCTCCGGCAGAACTCCTGCGACCCGACTTCACGCCTGAGGTCCTGGCCAGGAAGCGTGCGGCCATGGATGCTATCCAGGGCAGCCACACGAAGGCGCTTCCGACCCCGATTCACTAGGTGTTTCGGACTCCCCGCGCTGGGTTAGACGGGGAAGGGAGCAAGTAGGGACGTGGGCCGTATCGTCGTGAGACGGTGCGGCCCACGTCGCTTGTGGGGGAAGCCTCGGGCAGAGAGATTGAGGAGCGCGTCGCGGGAGCGATCGCGATTCTCCCAGGAGAGTCTCGTGCAGTCAGGAGATAGATGACATGATGGGTAACAGATTGGTGGCGGGGCTGTTTTCGGCGTTTGTTCTTCTTGCTGGATGTGCCTCTGGCGGTGGAGGAGGCCTGAGTGATCCGTCTCAGATAAGGCGGGACATCGGCCGAGCGACGTACCCGGACGTTCGGGCAGGGGTGGAGAAGATTCTGGTAACGAAGAATGCCTTCGTGATTCAGCGCTTCGAAGAGAACTACAACTCGGTCTTCTTTGAAACTGAGTGGCAGACGTCGGAGGCTCTCGAGACGGAGCGTTCTCAGGGCATCGTACAGGTGCGGACGCACATCGTGATCGAGGGTAGACGTAGTGCCAACGACACGTTTCGCTTGCGGTTCACCGCCTCCTGCGAATCCCTGGAGGACGGATCCCGGGAATGGAAGCGGCTGCCAGTGAGTGAGGAACGGCAGGATGAGATCGGAGCGATGCTGGCCGACCTCGACATGGAGCTCCGCTCCGGGGTCAGGACTATCGGGTGACGCGAGTGGATGCGCCGTGGCGAAGTTAAAGAAGAAGGGGCCCCCGATCGGGGCCCCTTCTTCTTTCTGATGGATCGTCTTCCTTTCGGTGGGGCGACCCTCCTCCAGGTGCGCTTACCTCCTGGGGCGAAGACTCCCGATCTCCACCATCGCGTGCCGGCTCCTCGCTGTGCCGCGTTGGAGGTCGTCGACCGTGATCAGCACCTGGTATCGACCAGGTACGAGATTCTCGATGCCGAGGTTGAGCACCTGGCGGCTCGTGGGCTCCACAGACTCCAGATCGAACGAGAGCGTGACTGGTGTGACTCCTTGGATGGGCTCGTCCATCACCTCATCCCACGGCAGGACCTGGAAGCTGGCTCGATAGCGGGCAACACCGTCGACGACGAGAAGGTGGTATACCTCGAGATAGGCGAGTACGGCATCATCGCGCCACAGAACCTCACCGGGCACGACAGGAAACGGTAGCCGGGTCTCGTCGAGCCCCTCGTGAGGTTCGATTCCTATTACCAGATCACTGATTTCCAACGAATCCTCCGCGGTCGTCAGCGGTGGCAGTGGTGGCAGGTTCGCGTGCCCTGGGAATCGGATGATCTCTGCGGAGCGGCGCTCAGTGCCGACCTCCTTGGCTACCATCGTGAAATAGAGTGGCTCCGGGGTGTGACGCAGAGTGAAGCTGGACACGCCGCCTCGCCCGAATCGGGCGTCTTGACCGACCAGTTGGCCGACCTCGGCGAGAGTGGAGTCCCGGACGAGGAGGGTGTGCAGTACACCCCTCTCTTCCAGACCGAGTCCGAAGATCGAGTCGAATGTGGACTGCTGGGCACGAGGTGCGGACAACGCGGTAAGGACGAGCCTGGGCTCGTTCTCGTCTGACAGGATACGGGTCTGCGTCGCGACGAGTTGCACCGTCGCCACGTCTTCGAGGTCCGAGATTTCGGTTTCGTAGGGCCGCCGGAAGGGATCCTGCTGCACCTGTTGGTCGACTTGATCGTACTGAATGGACAACGCCGCGAGCGAGCCTTCCGGCGGGAAGCCGCCGGTACCCAACGTGACTGAACGACTCTCGGCCTGTCCCCACACCTGTTCCAGGGTCGCGTAGCGGCGGGAGAACTCTCCGCCGATGGCCGACAGGTCCGCGTAGTAGAACAACTCCATGAAGTGGGCAGCGCGGATATTCCCCGGGGTGAGGCGCCGCGAACTGGGGCTCATGGCGGCGGACGAGATGAGGTCGCGTACACCGTTCACCAGGCGGAAAGGACCGGTGCCGTTCTGATTCCCGAATAGGAAATAGATCAGCTCACGGGGATTGAGGGTGTCGTAGACCCAGACTTCGTAGCTCGGATTAGGGTCGAGCCTCGCAATGGCTTCCCGCGCGATGCGATCGGATACCCAGCGCCGAAGCTCCGAGCCGTCGCTGCCCAGGCTCCCGGCCTTCCGCCGACCCGGAGAACCGAACTGGATGAAGATGGTACCTCGGTCGTCGGTCCGGTACGGAGAGTTCACCGCTTGTGTGAAGGTTCGTCTGGCGTAGGCGATACGTCCCCAGTGCTCGACGAGCCGTTCGTTCTCGTACGTCGTCGGAGTTGGGTCCTTGTTGATCCAGAACCTACGGAGTTCCAGCAGGATCGCCGGGTCGCGTTCCTCGATCAGGGCTTCCCATGCCGCCGAATCCGCCTCCGAGAGCAGCGGTTGGATGCGGCGGACTTCTTCCTCCACGGTGTCACCGAAACGGTCCATATCGGTCTCCGTGAAGCCCTGGATGTAGAGCCGCGAGGCGGTGTCGTACTCTCGGTCCAGCGAGTACTCCGTGGCGGTCTGAATGTACGCGATCCCCAGGCGGGGGTCGGATATTCCCTGAAAGTAGAGGGAATCCTGCGCGGCTTCCCAGATGTCCAGCGCTGCTTCGGGCGAGCCCGCATCCAACCAGCGCTGAGCCTGTTGCAGTGGATCGCCCGTCTCCTGAGCTGCCAGGGGAGCGGGGTCGAATCGGATGAGCAGGGCGCCAAGCAGGACCACGGCGCCGACACGTCCGAAGTGTATTGGGAGGGTACTCACAGCTACCTCAGCGGCCGGGGAATGACACTCCAGCAGAAATGAAGAAATCGTTCTGTGTCCCACCTTCGCCTCTTACACCACTTCCTGCGAAGCGTCCCACGTGATCGCGCAACTCGATGTTCCAACCGATCGGACCGCCTCGGCCTCGCATTCCCAGCCCCAGCCTGAACACCAGCCCGATCTGATCGGCCAGGAACTCCTCCATGGGCCGACACACATCAAAGAGGACCGCATCGCCGGCGACGCCTTGGCATCCGTCCTCGTCGAAGGCGTACGAACGGGCGCCGAGGCCCGCGACGAAATACCTGAGCGTTCCCGTTCCGTCCTCGTCGTTGTGCAGCAGTACGTCCACAAAGCCCGACAGCGAGGTAGCCGGAACGTCATGGGCGGCACAGCCCGGCCCCGAGATACCCGCGTCCCCGCAGCCGAGCGCCCGGCCCCGGGCGTCAGTCTTCACATAGTCCACAGCCGTGCGGAGTGAGAATCGCGGCGACGGCCCGCTCAGCAGGAGCGCGAGAGTGAACACCGGCGCATGCTGGACGACCGTCCTGATCTGGGCATCCACCTCGGAGCCGAGGATCTTGCCGGCGTCGCGCGTGGCCTTGAAGTAGCCGACGTTGGCTTCCGCCTGTGCGGTCCACCCGGTCCTTTCCTGGGCCGAAGCCGGGGAACCCGACCAGTGAGTCATCGCCAGAAGGGCGAACGCTGTTCTAACGAGGATCCGGTGCAAAGTCCCCTCCTTATCGTGTTGGTTGAAGCGAAGCCGGTTCGTCCGGTTGCGCCTACAGACTCAGAAGCTCCCATCGCGGCAGACCGGGTGCAAGCCTTGACCCCTAACGCGGGCTTGCGCACACTCCGGCCTGCGAGGGACAGCGAGGCACCCTCTCCCCGCTCGCGACTCAGTTTTTCAGTCTCCCGGGTTGTCATACCACGGGAGCCGCGAGGGGTTGCGGGCCGGACCCGATTCCCGGTGACACGGGGAGGCCCTCACGCGACCGACGCGGGAAGATCCGCCACGCGGGACCGACAGAGATATGCAACATGTTGAGGCGGAAATCGCGGTGCTGGCGCTGGGTGCCAACCTCGGTGATCCGCTTGGTCAGATCCGGCACGCGGTGCATGAGCTTGCCAGCCATCTGACGGGTATGGTGGTGTCGGGCGCCTTCCAGACGCCACCGGAGGGAAGCGCGAGCCAACCGGACTTCGTCAACGCGGTTGTGGCGGGGACGTGGCACCATTCGGCTCGGGCCCTTCTCGGCTTGGCTCAACGGCTCGAGACTTCGGCGGGGCGGACCCGACCGTTTCCGGGCGCGCCGCGGACGCTGGACGTCGATGTCGTGTTCCTGGGGGGGCTGCGCCTCGATGAGCCCGGCCTCGTAATCCCCCATCCCCGTTGGTTCGAGAGAGCCTTTGTGGTGGTTCCCCTGCTCCAAGTGGTTCCAGATTGGGTAGATCCGGTGACGGGAAGATCGGTGGCCGGATTGGCACGGGAACGTGGCTGGCTTAAGTGTACGTTGGAAGAGGTTGCAGACGCATCGAGTATGGCTCCACCGGAGACAACATGAAGATCGTGCATTCCCTCGCGGCGGCAGTGGCGCTGCTCACTATCGTCGCCTGCGGCACCGGCGCCCAGGAGTCGGAAGGCTCCTTGGTGATCTCTTCGGACCCCATGCTCGCCGAACTCGCAGAGGCTCTGCTACCTGACCTTGCGATACGTTCCGGGCTCGAACTGAGGGAACCGGTGCGGCTGGAGAGTCGCACGAGAGACGAGTTGGTCCGGTACCTGCAAGCGAAGCTGGACAAGGATCTCCCGGTGGACGAGGCCCGCAACTCAGTGGCTGCCTATGCCTTGTTCGGCCTGGTCCCGGACACCCTGGACCTGAGAGGTCTCCTGCTCGACCTCTATACGGAGCAGGTGGCTGGCTTCTACGATCCCGACTCGACGGCACTCTTCGTGATGGACGACCAACCTGCGGAGACGCTCGAGGGGCTGTTGGTCCATGAGCTGGTACACGCCGTTCAGGACCAATGGGCGGACCTGGACGAACTCACGAGCCCCGAGGTGGGCAACGACCGGGGAACGGCGGCTCAGGCGGCCATCGAGGGTCATGCGACGCTCGTGATGCTGGAGTTTCTCATGGAGAGGATGCAGGGCCGTGCCGTAGATCTCGCGGAGATTCCCGACTTTGCTGCCACCCTGAGGCCGGCTCTCGAGGGGATGCGCAGTCAGTTTCCCGCGCTGGCGAGAGCTCCGCTGGTCATCCAGGAGGCCCTTCTCTTTCCGTACCTGGAGGGGGCGGGCTTCGTCCAGGCTCTATGGGCCGAAGGGGAGCGGGCAGCTCCGTTCGGAGAGGATCTCCCCCGATCCACCGAACAGGTGCTGAACGGCGATCTGGAAGATGTGCCGATGGACTTCACGATCGTGGTGACGGGAGGCCGTGAGGTCCATTCCGATGACCTCGGACGGCTCGAGACCGGCATCTTCCTGGACACGCATCTGGGACCGGGCCAGAGCGTCCTGGCGGAGGGATGGGGCGGGGACCGGTATGTGTTGTTGGAGAACGACGATGGTGAGCATGCCCTGATCTGGCAGGTGGTCTGGGACGATGCCGCAGCACGGGACCGCTTCATCGATGCCGTGAGCTCATCACTGAACGGCTTGCCCAAGAATGCGATGATGCAGGCGAACGAAGTGATGGGTCTGCCCGGATCCGTACTCACGGTGGGACCGATGCTGGGGGCCACCTATCGGGTCGTGCCGCAGCCCGCCGGGGGCTGACGTGGCGTCGAAGGGCGGCTCGATGGCGCGGATCGACGTGGAGAGCGAATCGGGCACCTACCCGGTCATGATTCAGCCGGGGCTGTTGGAGGATCTGCCCCGTCTGCTCTTGCAGCATGCGCCCGCAGCGCGCTATGCGGTCATCTCCGATGACCGTGTGGCAGGGCTATACGGGGACGCCACCGCAGCGCGATGCCGGGATGCCGGATTGGATGCGGAACTGTTCACGTTCCCGGAGGGTGAGGTCAGCAAGACGCGGAAGAGCTGGTCGATTCTGACCGACAGATTGCTCGCCGCGAGGTTCGGCAGAGACGCGGCGGTGGTCGCAGTTGGTGGAGGCGTGACCGGAGACCTGGCGGGGTTCGTGGCGGCCACCTTTCTCCGGGGCATTCCCGTGGTGCAGGTCCCGACGTCCCTGGTGGCCATGATAGATGCGTCGGTCGGTGGGAAGACCGGCGTCGATGCGAAGGCTGGCAAGAACCTCGTGGGTGCGTTCCACCCGCCCAAGCTGGTGGCGGTGGACCCGCTCACCATCGACACGCTGCCGGTGGGCGAGCGTGCGCAGGGTCTGGCCGAGGCCGTCAAACACGGTGCGATCCTGGACCGGGACTACTTCGACCAACTCGTCGAACAGGCGCCTGCGCTCATGCACGGAAGACCGGAGAGCATTCTGGAGGCGGTCAGGCGATCCGTCGAGTTGAAGGCGGCTGTCGTCGCCGCCGACGAGAGAGAGACCGGCAGAAGGGAGATCCTCAATTTCGGTCACACATACGGACACGCCCTGGAGGCTGCCGCTGAGTACCGATTCGGCCATGGTTCGGCTGTGGGTGCCGGGATGATACTCGAGGCACGGCTGGGGGAGGGCCTCGGGGTGACCGAGCCCGGGACCTCGGATCGACTGAAGGTCGCGCTCAGCCGGTTCGGTTTGGGAACGCTGGACCTGGGTCCGGTGTCGCGGGCCCAGGTCATGGGGTTCCTGGGAGCCGACAAGAAGGCTCGCTCCGGGGCCGTGCGCTTCGTGATGCTGGAGTGCGTGGGACGGGTGGCCGGTGGCGGAGCATGGAGCAGAGAGGTGCCCGAGGACCTGATAAAGGGTGCGCTGGACACGGCATGGCCTCCAAAGTCCTAGAATGTCATGTAAAATGTTACAAGACAACGCTTTAGAGTACTATATGCTTGGTTTGACGGCCTGTGTGCCCTCCACCTATGTTACCCGAGTCGAATCCCCCTGTAGGAGGTGTCATGGCGCTCAGTGAGCGCTCTCAACAGATGACGGCGGCGGCGGCGTTGGCGATGAGGGTCACGCCCAACCCGGAGCGGCCGTTCCTTCATCATGACGGCCGTGTCTTCTCGTTGGGTGAAACGGAGGCGCAGGCCGAAGCGCTGGCCGCGTCGCTGGCCAACCTGGGCGTGGAGCGGGGGGACCGGGTTGCCATGGTCATGCCGCTGTGTCCGGAGTTGGTGGTATCGATCTTTGCCGCGACCAAGCTGGGAGCGGTGATCGTGCCGCTGGATCCCACTTTGACGGCTGCGGAGCTCCAGTATCGGCTGCGTCACTCGGAGACGGTTTGCACCGTGACGATCGAGGAAGCCTACGGTGTGGACTTTCTGCAGCTGTTCGAGGACATGATGCCGCTCCTACCTGAGTTGCAGTACCTCGTGACGGTGGGGGAGGAGGATCTGTGGTACGACGATCGGATTTTCCAATTCGAGGATCTTCTCTCTGCGGGTGCAGGCCGGGACTATCAGGCCCCTGAGATCGATCCGACGCGCGATCCTTTCGCGATCGTCTACACGTCGGGTACCACCGGGAAGCCGAAGGGGGTCGAACTCACCCACGAGAACCTCCTCTCGGCCGCTGCGGGCACGGCCGCCCGACTCGGCCTCGATTCGTCGGACAGTGTGGTAGGTGTCTCAGCCCTGCACCACGCGTTCGGCCTCGGGCCGGGCCTGCTGGGTACATTGTTGAGCGGGGCCTCGCTGATTCTGCAGGACGTTATGGATCCGGACAGCATCCTGGACCTGATCGTCAAACACCGGGCGACGGTCCACTATGGTGTACCGACAGTGTTCGTGGCCGAGTTGACTTCTCTGGCTGCGCGACCGCGGGACCTCGGCTCTCTCCGGCTCGCTGTCGTATCGGGGGCACCTGTGAGCGACACGTTGGTCCGACGTCTCGAGGACGCGTTGTGTCCGGTCGTCGTCACGGCATATTCGATCACCGAGGCGTCCTCCACGGTTTGCCTGTCCGAGCCCGGAGATCCGGACGACAAGCGCCGGTTCACGGTGGGTAGGCCGTTGGCGGAGACCGTGGTCCGCATCGTCGAGCAGGATGGCGCGGAGCTGCCGGTCGAGAGCGTGGGGGAGGTTCTGGTCCGGGGTCCCGGCGTCATGCAGGGGTACACGCGGCAGCCTGCGGCGACCTCGGCGGTCCTCGACAGCGAGGGGTTTCTCCACACGGGTGACTTGGGAATGGTGGACGAAGAGGGCTTCATCCATTTGGTCGGCCGCCGCAAAGAAGTTATCATTCGATCTGGATTCAATGTGTATCCCCGGGAAGTCGAGTCTCGACTCGAGGCGCATCCGGCGGTACAGGAGGTAGCGGTAGTCGGGGTGCCCGACGCGCTCCTCGGAGAATCCATCTGCGCCTGCATCGTCCCTGTCGAGGGGGCGATCGTGACGAGCCAGGAAATCTTGGATTGGTGCCGTGAGACACTCTCGGATGCCAAGCTGCCGGATCTGGTTCGCTTTCTCGAGTCACTCCCTCGCACGGGAACGGGCAAGATCCGCCGGATCGAACTCACCCGCCTGATAGAGTCGGAGGGTTCACCGGCCTGACAATGACGGTCGCTCGGCGCCGAACGGCGTGAAGCAGGCTTCCCCGACCCATCCGAGGACCATCGGCCAGGGTGTGGTGGGGAGGTCTCGCGGCCAAAGACAAAACAGGTAGCGAGACATCATGGCAACACCCTACTCCAGGACGCCCCACTTCGGGGGTCCCGGTTCCCTGGGCGCTGAAGCGCCCCACGCTGCGCTCCTCATCGACTTCGACAACGTCACGATGGGTATGCGGAGTGATCTTTCCCGGGAGCTGAGAAATCTCCTGGATTCCGACGTGATCAAGGGGAAGGTCAGCGTTCAGCGCGCGTATGCAGACTGGCGCCGGTATCCCCAGTACATCGTGCCTCTCTCCGAGGCGTCGGTCGACCTGATCTTCGCCCCGGCTTACGGCAGCAGCAAGAAGAACGCGACCGACATCCGGATGGCCATCGACGCGGTCGAGTTGGTCTTCATCCGTCCTGAGATCGGGACCTATATCCTCCTGACCGGTGACTCCGACTTCTCCAGCCTCGTTCTGAAGCTCAAGGAGTATGGGAAGTACGTCATCGGCGTGGGGATCCAGGAGTCGAGTTCCGACATCCTCGTCCAGAACTGTGACGAGTATTACTCGTATACGTCGCTGACCGGGCTGCGAAAGACGACCGAAACGGACCACAAGCCCGTCGACCCTTGGGTTCTGGTCGGTGAGGCGGTCAAGAAGATGGTGGCGAGAAAGGACGTGATGCGTTCTGATCGCCTGAAGCAGGTCATGCAGGAGATGGACACGAATTTCGACGAAGGGAGCATCGGGTTCAGCAAGTTCAGCCGATTCCTGGCCGAGGCCTCTTCGCGTGGCATCGTGCAGCTGAAGAAGCTGGAGAACGGTCAGTACGAGGTCGGCCCGAGCAAGGGCCGTCGCCGCGGGTCGGAGTCCAGTGAGCGGGGCGGACGGTCGGGCAGAGGGCGTGATCGGGACAGGGAACGCCGTCCCGCCCGAAGGGGTTCCGAGCCGCCTGCGGCCCAGGCCCAGGCCCCGGCAGACGGGTCGGCAGACGAGGATCCGCTTCAGGGTGCCTACGATCTGCTGTCCCGGGCGCTGACGGGACTGCACGAGGCCGGCCGAGAGTCGGTGCGCGACTCCGACGTGAAGCGGAAGATGCTCGAGATGGACCGGTCGTTCCACGAAGCAGAACTGGGTTTCCCGAAGTTCAGCAAGTTCCTGCATCAGGCTCGCGATCACGGAATCGTTGCGCTGACACGGACGGAGCAGGGCAACTTCGAGGTGCGCCTTGCGCCCGAGGGGTCAGCCCCGGAGCACCCGTCCGGTGAAGATGCGGTTGCGACCGCCGAGACGCAGGACACGGACACGGACACGGGCGCTCCGGAGCGCGACGAGGCCGAGGCCGCCGAATGGTCCGCTCCGGCGACCGAGACTCCCGCCCCCAGCCCCTCCGTGGTCGAATTCGATCCGTCCCAGTTGGGTCAGGGGATGCTGCGGCTTGGTCCGCGGCGGGGTACCACGCGCCGTCGGGATGGCGAACCCGATCCCTTCTTCGAGGGGCAGATCCTCGGAGCCGTGGAGGCCCCTGCAGCACCCGCTGCCGAGCCCGACCGGACTCAGCAGACCGAGGTGGAGCAGGTCGCATCTTCGGACACCGAACCAGTGGCCACGTCCTCCGAGGGTGGGTTCGACGCCGCAGCTCTGGGACTGCCGACGGACTCGGCCGCCATTGGCAGGTACCTTACGCACCGCTACAAGGGCGTCGGTGAGAAGACTGCGGAGTCCCTGGTGGAGCGCTTTGGGTCGGACTTGTTCCGCGTGATGAAGGAGGATCCGGAGACGATCATCAGGGCTGTGCCGGGTAAGCGCGGAGAGCAAGTACTCGAGGCCTGGAAATCGGACTACGACCGGCGCTCGCAGCGGGTCAGCGGTGGCGGTGGTCAGGGTGGCGGTGGTCGCCGCGGCGGACGCGGGCGCTCCTAGCCGATTCGGTTCCGACTCCTGGAGTCATCCGGACGGAGGCAGGACCCGCTGCCCTGGAATTCGACCGCACCCAGCGCAGGCGTGCTCGACGCCGGTTTCTTGGTTCGCCCGGTCCTGGACGTGGCCCGTGATCTTCTCGGGGCTCGTCTGGTATCCTCGGTCGACGGGTCGCTGGTCGCGGGAGTGATCGTGGAAACGGAGGCGTACCAGGGGTCGGGTGACCCTGCCTCTCATGCCGCTACCCGCTCCGGAAGCACAAAGCGCAATCGCGCGATGTTCGGGCCGGCAGGGCGGGCGTACATCTACCGGAGCTACGGCATCCACTGGTGCATGAACGTGGTGACCGGGGTGGAGGGGAGCCCTGAGGCCGTGCTCGTCCGAGGCCTGGAGTTGGTGGAGGGGCTCGCGCGTGCCCGGGTCCGCCGACGTGGCCGAACACCTGTAGCCGCTGGCCCCGGTCGTCTGTGCGAGGCGCTCGCCATCACCGGAGACCTTTACGGCCACGACCTCGATCGACCGCCACTGAAGCTGCTTCCGGGCTGGATTGTGCCTGACTCCTGCGTGGGGGTGTCCGGGCGGATCGGTGTGTCAGCGGGGGCGGATCGGCCGTTTCGGTTCTATGTTCTCGGTTCTCCGGGCGTGTCCCGGAGCCCCCGACCTGCCCCCTCGATGACGGAGAAGGAATGAGCGACCCCACCTGGATTTCTGTACTTCCCCCGGTTCTGGCGATCATCGTGGCCATAGTCACCCGCCAGGTCTATCTCTCGTTGGCGGGAGGACTCTTCCTCGGTTGGACGATCCTCGAGGGGTGGAATCCGCTCAAGGGTATGGCGGCCGCTATCCAGGGTACCGTGGACGTGTTCGGGAGCGAGGGCGATACCAGGGCGATCATGTTCACCCTCGTGATCGGTGCGCTCATCGCGACGGTGGAAGCGTCCGGAGGCGTCCGGGGCTTCGTGACCTACCTCGAACAGAATCATTGGGTGAACTCGGCCAAGCGCGCGCAGCTGCTCGCCTGGGCGACAGGCATCGTGATCTTCATCGAATCCAACATCACGGTGCTGGTCGCGGGCTCCGTGGCTCGCCCCCTCTGCGATCGCTACAAGTGCTCAAGAGAGAAGTTGGCGTACATCATCGATTCCACATCTGCGCCCATTTGCATTCTCATCCCCATGAACGCCTGGGGCGCTTACAACCTGGGGATTCTCGAGGGCCTCGGGGTTGAAGACGCCCTCGGCGTCTTCCTGAAGTCGATCCTCTACAATTTCTACGCGATCGCAGCCGTGCTCCTCGTCCTCCTGGTGATTCTCCGGGGCATCGACATCGGCCCCATGAAGAAGGCGGAAGAACGCACGCGGGGGGGGCTGATGCTGTGGCCGGGCTCGACTCCCATGATCGACGAGGAGGTCCTGTCTCCGCCGCCCAATGACAAGATCCAGCCTCGCGCATTCAACATGTTCGTTCCCATCGCCGCCATGGTGCTGTTCATGCCTGTGGCGCTGGTCATCACCGGGGACGGGGATCTCAGGGCCGGCTCCGGCTCCACCAGCGTGCTCTGGGCTGTGCTCATGGGCCTCGCGGTCGCCTGGATTCTCCTTCTCGCTCAGCGGGCCTTCACACAGAACGAACTCGTGAAGATCGGCCTGAAGGGAGCCGGCGGGCTGGTCCCTCTGGCTCTGATCCTGCTGCTCGCGATCGCATTGGGCGACGTGGCCGAGGCACTCGGTACGGGAGTGTACGTCGCAAAGGTGACGTCCGGCCTCTTGCCGCCCTACCTCTTCCTGCCACTGGTGTTCGTCGTCTCCTCGGGGATCGCATTCTCCACCGGCACCAGTTGGGGGACGTTCGCGATCATGCTCCCCATCGCGGTGCCGGCCGCTGCTACGCTCGGACTGCCCCTCGCCCCCTTCGTTGCAGCGTCTCTGTCGGGGGGCATTTTCGGTGACCACTGCTCGCCGATCAGCGACACGACGATCATCGCGTCGATGGCCTCCGCGACGGATCACATCGACCATGTTAGAACGCAGCTTCCCTATGCCCTGATCGGAGGTGGGATCGCAGTCGTGTGCTTCGCGATACTGGGTGCAACGCTGTAGATTTCAACGGCCTCGCACACCCCCTCGAAGCGTCGGATCCCGAGGCGGGTATCGGGGCGAGCATCAACCCATCGGGTGGACGGCGTCCTGCAGGACCGCCGATGCACCAGAATCCAATGAATCACGGAGCGTGTCCGTTGAACGTCATTGTCTGTGTCAAGCGAGTCCCCGACACCGAAACGCGTATCAAGATCGGGGAGGGTGGTAAGTCGATCGACGACACCGGGGTCAAGTTCATTCTAAGCCCGTACGACGAGTATGCGGTCGAGGCTGCGCTTCGTACGACGGAGGGCGCGGGCGAGGGTGAGGTGACCCTGATCACCTTTGGGGGTGAGGCGTCACAGGAGACGCTGAGGGCCGGTCTGGCCATGGGCGCCGACAAGGCTCTACTCCTGGAGGGCGAGTCGGGAATGGACGGCCTCTCCACTGCCAAGGCTCTCGTGGCTGAACTCGAAGCTGCCGACGCGCCGCTCATCCTATTCGGCGTCAAGGCTGCGGACGGTGATCAGCAGCAGGTCGGGCCGATGGTCGGCACGCTGCTCGGTCGTGCGTGTGTGACCGGTGTCACCCAGTTCGACGTTCAGGACGGGAAGGTTGTCTGCCATCGCGAGGTCGAGGGCGGCGTCGAAGTCGTCGAGGCCGATCTCCCGGCTGTCGTGAGCATCACGAAGGGCGAATACGAGCCGCGTTATGCATCGCTCAAGGGGATCATGGCAGCCAAGCGGAAGCCACTCGACAAGAAGGCGGCGAGCGTGTCGGCTGACCGGATGAACGTGGTTCAGCTGTCCGAGCCTCCGGCCCGAGCCGCCGGGAAGATCGTGGGTGAGGGTGCGGAGGCAGCCCCCGAACTCGTGCGTCTGCTTCGTGAGGAGGCCAACGCCCTCTAGGGCTCCGGTCGCCTATCACCACCAAATCGAAATCACGAACAACGGAGAGTCATGATGGCGGACGTACTCGCCTTTGTAGAACAGAGAGATGGCGCGATCAGAGGTGCCGGCCGTGAAGCCGTCGCGCTGGCGGCGACACTCGCCGCGTCCTTCGGTGGATCGGCGAAGGCCCTCCTGCTCGGAGGAGTCGGAGTGTCGGGTGATGCCGGTTCTCTCGGTGCGAATGGCGCGGCGCAGGTGGAGGTCGGCGAGCACGACGACCTGAGCGACTACCACCCGGAGGCATACGCTGCTGCGACGGTGGACCGGATCCGAGCGGGTGACTACGCTGCGGTGATCTTCTCCGCTACGACCCAGGGCAAGGACCTCGGACCACGCGTGGCGGCTCTGCTCGACGTGCCGTTGGCTTCGGACGTGATCGACGCCACGGTCGAAGACGGCGCACTGTCGATCGTCCGGCCCATATACGCCGGCAAGGCGTTCGCACGTGTCTCCATGGACGCGAAGCCGGCCCTGGTCTCGATTCGACCCAATGTCTTCCAGACCGAGGCCGCGGCGGGTCCCGGTTCCGTCCAGGTCTTCGAGCCGCAGGTCGATGCGGCCTCCTGGAAGACTCGCGTGGTGGAGAGGAAGGCTGCCGGGGGCGGTTCACTCGACGTGGCCGAAGCCACGGTGATCGTGTCGGGTGGTCGGGGCATGAAGGGCCCCGAGAACTGGGGCCTCCTTGAAGATCTCCAGCAGGCCATGGGCGCCGGTACCGCTCTGGGTGCCTCCCGAGCGGTGGTCGACGCCGGTTGGCGTCCGCACGGTGAGCAGGTCGGTCAGACCGGAAAGACGGTTGCGCCGACCCTGTACGTTGCCGTCGGAATTTCGGGCGCGATCCAGCACCTCGCCGGGATGAGGACATCGAAGACGATCGTGGCGATCAACAAGGACCCCGAGGCTCCGATCTTCAACGTCGCGGACTACGGGATCGTCGGAGACCTGTTCGAGGTGCTGCCGCGGCTCACCGAAGAGGTGAAGGACCTCAAGGCGAAAGGCTGAGAAGCCGGGTCCGGCTTCAGGTCGGCCGTGATGGGGGGCGGCTGTCCCCTGCGTTGAGGCCGGCGCTTGTCAGCATCACGTCGATGACCTGACCCGCCGTCGCCCCGTCCGCGTCTTCCGGGATCAGCGCGAGGCCGTCCGCCAGGGACATGCTCCTCACGAGCCCCGAACCCTGGGGGCCGGTCGGGAGCGCAGTGGGCGGCGACGTGGTCCCGTCGATTCTCACCCGGAGGGCGTGGAGCAGGCCAGAGGGAGCGTGCAGCGCTTCTCCCGCCACGCAACGCACCAACGGGCGGTGGGCCCTCTCGTGGCCGGCCAGCAGACGGAGGAAGGGCCGCACGAAGAGTTCGAACGTCACAAACGCGGAGGCGGGATTACCCGGCAGCCCGAAGACGGGCTGCAGCGCTCCCCCCGTGCGGGGCAGATGGCCGAACGAGATGGGGCTGCCCGGCCGGACCCGCACCCGCCAGAAGTCCAATTCGAAGGACATCTGCGCGAGGACCCTCTTCACAAGATCCGCTTCACCCATGGACGCTCCGCCGAGAGTGATGATGACATCGGCATCGGAGGCGTCCTCCAGATGCGC
Organism: Gemmatimonadota bacterium; assembly: GCA_039587465.1. Lineage (GTDB taxonomy): Bacteria > Gemmatimonadota > Gemmatimonadetes > Longimicrobiales > Gaopeijiaceae > JBDHIL01. The sequence goes on from JBDHIL010000022.1 coordinate 30,615, forward strand.
CCGTATGTCCTTCACATCGTCGCCGGCGATACCGAGGTAGCGGGGCAAGCAGCCGGCTTCCGAGACCGCGGCCGCCAACATCGGTCCGTTGGATTCGGGTGTGCCCGCTCCGCTGCGAACGTCATCGTAACGCTCGGGCGGCCTCAATTCGTGCCCGGTCGAGAGGATCGCGACCGTCGGCCGTCGAGCACACGGCACGGTAGCCATTCCCAAGGCGTAGAGGACTCCCACGGTGCCCGTGTGAATGCTCTCACCGGCACGCAGTACTGCATCGCCGACCCTCATGTCCTCTCCCGCAGGTCGGATGTTCCGGCCGCGGTCGCGGTTGCCGAGCACCTGCACGAAGCCGGGTTCTTCCTCGGCGTCGGTGTCCTCCACCCTCACGACCGAATCGGCTCCCGGGGGGACGGGCGCACCGGTCATGATGCGCACCGCCGTTCCCGGTTCCACGAGTGCTTCGGCCTGGTCTTCGGCGGCCAGGCGGCCTGTCACCTGGAGGCGCACAGGGTTCGCTGCCGAAGCGGCGGCGATGTCACGGCCGTGGACGGCGTACCCGTCCATGGCGGAGTTGTCGCGAGCCGGGAGCGTCGCCGTTGCAGCCAGGTCGTGGGCGATTGCCCTGCCGACTGCCTCCAGTGTCGGGACCTCCTCCGCGCTCGGGGTTGGGATCCCCGACAGGATTCGGATCTGGGCCTGACGGGCGTCCAGCCAGTCCGGCTCGAGGACCTCGAAGTCCGAGCCTGCCTCGCCGCTCACCCCGGTATTACCAGCGTATGAGGGCTGACATGGAGAGCCTCAGGCCGGAGACCCACTCCTTCTCCTCCACGCTCGGGAACCCACGCTCGGGGGTGGCGAACCCGGGAGGCGTGTCGAGCCTCCACAACTGAAACGCCGCATCACCCCGAAGGGTCAGGCGTTCATTGATCCACCACCTCGTTCCAGCACCCATGATCCCGTGGAAGCTCGTTCCGTACTCGAACCGGTCTGCAGGGTCGAGAAGTTCGTCATCGACCGCGTCTGGCGCGAGGTCGAAGGCGAGACCGCCGCCGAACACGAGGAAGGGGCTGATCGAATGCCATGTGCGCCGGCCGGTAAAGCTGAACTTGAAGCGTGCGTCGACGCTGGTCATGAGCACGTCGGCCTCACCCACCTTGCGGTCGCCTTCCGCCCGGCCGGGGTTGATCACGTCACGCGTCCCCGGGATGACCCCGACCACGGTCTCGAAGGAAATGGGACCAGCGACCTCGATCCCCCACCGAGCTCCCAGCAGGAGCCCGCCGCGGGGACCGTAGCCGAACCGACCGGTGTTCACGGAAGCATATCCGACAAAGGGGCCCGCTTCGGATCCTGCTTCGATGTGTTGGTACGGCGAGGGGATGCTCTGGGCCGCTGCCGGGTTGAGAATGCCGGAGAGGGCGGCGGTGCCGAGCACGAGACAGACGGGGGCCGATATGCGCATGGAAGGCGTGTGACCTGTTCCGGACGTTGCGGATCGTGATTGACGCCCCCGGGCACCTCGGGCAGATTCAGCCCTTACACGGACCCGGAGCCGTGCCTGAAGGACATTCTAACACCCACAGACCCTGATCGTTTCAGCCAACACCCCGTGGCTTGCCAGGCCCGCGCTCGTGCTGATGCTCGCGGCCGGCCCTATCACCGTGTCTGCCGGCTCGCTGGAGGCCCAGAGCGGCGCCCGTGTCCGTGCGGAGGAGAACTTCCGCAGGGAGCCCAATGGCGAGCGCTTGGGCCGACTCGGCGCGGGGACGCCGGTGGTGGTCGTCTCCAGCCGGGATGGTTGGCTGGAGGTGGTGCTGGAAGGCTGGGTGTGGGACCGGTCCCTGCAGGTGGATGACCGGCAGGGCATGGACCTGGTCGTGTCGGAGGACGGGGGCGAGAACCTGAGGGATGCCCCGTCCGGGAACATCCTGGGCCGGCTGGACGCAGGCACGCTGCTCGAGGAGCTGGGGCGCGAAGCAGGGTGGATTCACGTCCGGCGCCAAGGATGGATCTGGGAGCCGTCTGTTTCCGTGGACCGCGCCGAGCCCGGACCACGCGCGGAACCGGACGACCCCGCCTCTGCTCCCGTCGGACCCGGTTCTGCACGACCGATCGGCTTCTCGACCGCGGGCTCGCTTGGAGCGACGATCCTGTCGGCGCCGGATGGCGACACGCTGGCGGTGACGGCGCCGGGTGCAGAGGTAGAGACGCTGGCGCGGGAGGGCAGCTGGGTTCGGGTCCGGATCGAAGGGTGGTCCTGGATGCCTGAGACCGACGTTGCCCCGGCCCCGGCCGAGGGCGACCCCCTTACGCCGGACGAGGTTCGAGAAAGCCCCTCAGCCCATCGCGGCCGTGTGGTCGCGTGGCGCCTTCAGTTCATTTCGGTCGAGAGGGCCGAGCGGGTCCGGTCGGACTTCTTCGAGGGCGAGCCGTTCCTGCTGTGCCGCTTCGGTGACTCGCAAGGCCCCTTTATCTACGTGGCCGTTCCACCCGAGCGGCTCGACGAGGTCACGGGTCTGGTGCCACTGGAGTTCGTTACGGTCACTGGGCGTGTCAGGACCGGCGCTTCGTCGCTCACCGGGACCCCCATCGTTGACCTGATTTCTTTCCAACGCACCCGGGACGGCGCGTGATGCTGCGTTTCCCGTCAGGACGCAGACGGCTCGCCGGGGCCGTGCTTTTGGCGGCCACAGTTGCGTGTGGGGATCCGGCTGGGCCTGAGCTGCCGGAACTCGAGGTCGTCGTTGCGGCGGGAGATGGGCAATTCGGTGCCTTGGGGCAGGTGCTCCCGACCCGACTCCACGCTGCAGTCTACACCGCATCGACCGGGGAGCCCCGCCCTGACGTGACGATGCTGTGGGAAGTCGAAGCCGGTGATGCCTCCTTCGCCTCCGGAGCAGCGACCGTCACGGACTCGACCGGGTCGACCTACCAGACGGTGCGGCTCGGGTCGACTCCGGGAGAGGTCTTGATCCGCGTCCGGGTCGTGGAGCAGGCGAGGGCCGCGGCTGAGTTCACCGTTCATGCGGTAGATAGCCCCGAGATCACCGGACTCTCGGTGACCGAGGCGCAGGCTGGCGACACGATCACCATCGAGGGGAGCAACTTCCTTCCCGAGACAGCCCGGAACGCGGTGCTCTTCTCCGGCATTCGGGGGCGGGTCCTGTCGGTCGGATCGGGTCAACTCACCGTCGAGATCCCACCCTGCCTTCCCACGCGGACAGTGGATGTGAGCGTGCAGCTCGGTTCCGTGGCGAGCGGCGCTATCGAGTTGTCGGTAACCGACGGGGGCCGCATCACGACGCTGGCCCCGGGGGAGGTTCTCGATGTGGACGACCCCTCAGGGCCCGGGTGCCTGCGCTTGGCCGGGGGCGGGCAGGAATACCTGGCGGTAGCGTTTTCGGCTGCCACGGTGGGCGCTGCTACCCATCCCGCTTCCTTCCGCGGCGTGGCGTCGTGGTCGGGTGCCCAATCCGGTCCCCCGGAGCTCGGGGCTCCAGCTGGGCGTCCAGCGAACAGCCTGGAGCGTGGGACCCAGGAGGCGTGGGATCAGCATCTCCGCCGCCGCGAAGCCGAACTCGTCGAGGACGGCCGCTCCCCCGCGGGCACGGGTCAGAGGGCGGAGGGCTCTTCTTCGGTTCCGGCGGTGGGCGAGGAGCGTACCTTCAACGTCTACAACTCCAGCGGAGATTTCGACCAGGTCGTGGCTGTGGTGCGTCACGTGGGCGCGCAGGCTGTGCTCTATGAGGACACTCTGGCTCCGGCTGGCGGCTTCACGGACGACGATCTCGCCACCTTCTCGAGTACGTTCGATGAGACGATCTATCCCACGGTCACAGGGGGATTCGGTTCTCCGTCGGACCTCGACGGGAATGAGCGGATCGCGATCCTGTTCACCACGAGCGTGAACAAGCTTTCTCCCAGGGGATCGGATGGGTTCGTCGGGGGATTCTTCTATGGCCTCGACCTGCTGACCGACCGGGAGGGAAGCAACCAGGGTGAGATCTTCTATGCTCTGGTCCCTGATCCCACGGGGGAGTTCTCCGATCCCCATCCGAAGTCCCAGGTTCTCGCCGTAACGCCGGCGGTCCTGGCGCATGAGTTCCAGCACATGATCCACTTCAACGAGCGGATCCTCGTGGGCGGGGCTGCCGGGTCCGAAGCGCTGTGGCTGTCCGAGGGTCTCGCGCAGATGGCTGAGGAACTCGTTGCACGCTCGTTCGGCGCGTCCTCGATCGCTCAGGACTTCCGCGCAGGCAACCTGGTGCGTGCCAAGAGATACGTCGCAGACCCTCTCTCCGTCAGCTTGATCGTGGCTACGGGGCAGGGCACGCTGGAGGAACGTGGAGCTGGGTGGCTCTACGTGCTGTATATGGCTGAGCGATTCGGCGTCGACATTCTCGCCCGCCTCACTTCTTCCGTGAGGACGGGGATAGAGAACGTCGAATTCGAGGCTGATACATCTTGGGGTAACCTGATCCGGGATTGGCTTGCGGCGCTCTATCTGGACGGACGCGGCGACTACGGGCAGGAGCTCAGGTTCGGTTCTTTCGGCCTCCGCTCACGGTTGCTGCGCTCGGACGGATCGGACGGGCTGCAGCCCGCCCTCGTCGGGCAAGCGGACTTCCAGCACGATCTCGACTTCTTGTCTTCTTCAGCCCGACATTACATCGTCCGTCCGCCGGCAGGGGGCTCGGTGGTGGTGCGGCTGGGAGGTGTGCGGGGAGGGGAGGCTCCCTCAGGATCGGCTCTGGGACTGAAGATCGTAAGGCTCTTCTGAGCCGTGTGGGTGTAGAACGCCTGAATCTTCTCCCTCAGCCCGACGTAGGGAGCAGAGCCCGCAGAAAATGAGCATTCACCTGAAGATTTCTCGGTATGGCCATGCGTTGTTCCACGTGCGGTGAGCCTCTCCAGCCTGGGGCTACCCTTTGTCCCACCTGTGGCGTCGCCACACCCGTGGGTATGGCCCTTACGCGGCCGGCCGGAGTTCGCCGCTGTCCCCGTTGCAGTTACCAGGGAGAGGGCATCGCATACTTCAGGCGAGCCGGGCATGTAGGGATGCTGGTTGGCGTCAGTCTGTTCACCTATGGCTTCGGCGGCCTTGTCTATTGGCTCGCCCGCCGGAAGCACCTGATCTGTCCGCGGTGCGGCCTCGGATGGGAGCATGCCTCGAGGGCCCTGTCGATCACCGGTCCCGAGCCCGAGATGCGGATGATAGAGGCCGAGCCCGAGGAGCGACTTCCGGGCACGGGGATGAAGCGGCGAATCCTGGGCAGCGTCATGGTGCTCCTGGCCAGCCTGATGGTTCTGGTGGGATTCGTCGAATTCGAAATGGTCGCGGTTGCGATGGGCGCGGTGATGGGGGCGGGTGGCTCCCTGTCGTTCTACTGGGGATGGCGTGGGCAACAGTCTCGCCGTGAGGCTCTCATGCAGGGTCTTCAGCGGAAGATTCTCCGGCTGGCCCAGATCAAGGGCGGAACTCTCACCGTGACCGAAGTCGCGGCGGACATGAACATCTCGCTACCGGCGGCCGAGAAGATCCTCATCTCGATGGACGACGGCTTCAGGGTCCGATCCGAGATATCGAACGAAGGGGTGCTCTACTACGAGTTCCCCGAGGTGCGTCACCGGCCGGAACTGACCGCCGGCGAGTGAGTGAGTGCTGAACGGCGTCGTCGCCCGCCCTTCGTTTCAGCGTCGACACGTCGCGTTCCGGGCAGGTGGCGGTGATGCCAGCGCCGCCGTGGGATCATCCAATACGCCCGACTGAAGAGTCTCTTGTGATGACCCACCGATGACCCTCCTCTGATGAATACTCTCTCGGGAATTCGTGCGCGGGAGTATCCGCCTCCCAGGGATGGGATCTTCCTGAACGCAGCGTCGTGGGGTCTGAATCCCAAGAGTTCGGTGGAGGCGGTCGTAGACTTCGCCCGACGGCGAAACGAGCCTTTGGGCGTTGATCACAGGAGACTCGGTGAGATCCAGCGCCGCGCCCGGTCTGCAGTGGCCCGTCTCCTGAGTGTCGACTCCGCGGAGGTGGCCCTGGTCCCCAACACCTCGTTCGGGGTCAACCTGGCCGCCTCCCTGACCGGGATCGGTCCACCCGGAACCATCGTCCTCAGCGAGGGTGAGTTTCCGGCCAACGTGTTCCCCTGGAAGCTGCTGGAGCCGAAGGGCTTCCACATCCACGTGGTCCCGGCTGACGAATGGGGTCGGCCGCGGGAAGACGCGCTCCTGGAAGCTCTCGGACGCCCCGATGTCCGCGCCCTCGCAGTATCGGCCGTACAGTTCGCGTCGGGGTACCGCTGTGACCTAGAGGCTCTGGGCTCTGCCTGCCGCAACCGCGACATCCTTTTCTGCGTAGACGCGATCCAGGCGTTGGGGGCGGCTCCGCTGAATCCTCGCGAATGCCATATCGACGTTCTGGCCTCCGGAGCGCAGAAGTGGCTGTGCTCTCCCTATGGTTCCGGCTTCGCCTGGGTCCGACGTGAGCTGCTTGGCAGCTTTACTCCCCCCATGGTGAGCTGGCTGGCGATGGAGGGTGGGGCGCGGTTCGACGATATGCTCGGCTACGAGATGGCGTGGCGGCGAGACGCCCGCCGATTCGAACTCGCGACCTTGGGTATCCAGGACTATCTGGGGATGGCGCAGTCCCTCGAAGTGCTGTGGGAGATCGGGATCGGGGCCGTCCGCCGCCACATCCTCGAGCTGCACGACCAGATCATCGGGTGGGTGGCGACGCGCCCTGAGGTCACCCCGGTGACTCCGTTGAATCCGGAGCAGAGAGCTGGGATCCTCTCCTTGAGGATGCCGCGGGTAGATGCCGCCGCAGGTGCGCTGGAGGACGCGGGAGTGACCGTGTCGGTGAGGGAGGGCGCACTCAGGATTGCGCCGCACTTCTACAACACCAGCGCTGAGATCGAGGACGTGTTGAGGATTCTGGACCGGCAGAGGTGAAGCAGGGAGAAGTCTGCTCGCCGGTCAGGACCCCTGTGCGACATGGGTCGCCTGTGGGATCAAGATCCATTGGCCGGCCCGAAGCCTCCGCGGCTCGATACTCGGATTCATGCGCAAGATCGCGTCGAGGCTGACACGGTGACGCCTGGCTATGGTGGTGAAGTTCTCGCCCGCTCGGACCCGGTACCGCTCACTCGATGGCGCGACCTGTTCCGGGTCGGGCACCACGTCGTGTGCAGCGAGCGCTTCGGACTCACCGCGGGAGAACGACGCGAGCCGCACGCCGACTTCGTTCTCGACCCGCTTCGCGCGGGCCGAGGAAGGCGCGCCGTTCACGATGATCGAGAACGCCAGCCGTTCCCCGTCTCGCGACCGGACGACGCCACTCAGGGCCGACACATCCTCGATCGTGCCGGTCTTGGCCCTCAGGTTGCCTGCGGCCGGCGTCCCCCTCATCCGGCCTAACTCCCGCCGGGTTCCGGCCACGGGGAGTGCGTGCCAGAACGGCGTCCAGAAGTCGGACTTGGCGACGCTGGTCAGAAGACTCACGAAACTGCTGGCGCTGATCCTGTTGTCAGCGGACAGCCCAGAGCCGTCCGTCTGGATAGTTCCCCCGGGCGCAACGCCGAGGTCGGCCAGGCTGACGGCCACAGCTGCTGCAGCCGCCGAGGGGCTGCCCGATCCAAGCTCGACGCGGCCGACCGTCCGGAAGATGAGCTCTGCATAGAGGTTGTTGCTTCTCTTGACCATCTCCTCGAGATATGTGGTGAGCGGCGGGGAGGTGTGGCGTGCCAGGGTCCGGGTCCGGGGGTGGTCTTCCCGAGACGGGACGGTGATCGATGGGCGTGACAGTGCAGAGGCGTCGGCCGATGTCTCGACCCGGTTCACCCCATCGACCTCGATGCCCCGATCCGACATCACCTGGCGGAGCACAGAAAGCGTGAAAGCCGGCGGGTCCGGAACCGTGACCTGTCGCCATACGTCGCGCCCGTTCCGGCGAATGGCGCCCTCGATCCGAATCGCATCCGTCGGCTCGTCACGCAGGATAGACAATCGCAGCCTCGGTGTGCCCGCCACGGTGGTGGCCTTGTTGACCACGTCGAGACCGGCGTGGTCAGGGATCGTGTGGACGATCGGGGCGCTGCCGACGGCGGCGGGCTCGACCCAGAACGACACCACGTTCTCGTTGAAGGAGAGGGCCGACACCGCAGGTGCGAAGTGATCGTTCAGATCCCGCGGGTCCCAACCGCCCGGCCTGAGCGGCCCGGATAGGAACGAGGCGTCGCCGACGAGATCGCCGTGCACTGTGTGAATCCCGGCCTCGATGAGCTGGTCGATGAGGTGATCGAAGACCGTGTACTTGTCGGGAAAGTACCGATCGGAGATGCCGGGGTCTCCGGTTCCGTACAGAACAAGGTCGCCATCCAACACGCCATCGCGCACAGTTCCCTGGGTCACCATGAAGGTCTGAAACCGGAAGTCTGGCCCCAACGTCTCCAATGCAGCGGCTGCCGTGAGCAGCTTCATATTGCTTGCCGGGGCGAGGGCCGTGTCGGCATTCATCGAGAAGAGAGTGTCCCCCCGATCCAGCGAAGTGACGGCGACCGCCCAGGTGGTGCTCCGCGACGCGTAGGTGGAGAGAGCCCTCTCGATGTCGGCGCCCAGTCGGTCTACCGCGCTCGACTGTGCAAGGGCGGCGCGGGGACTCGAAACTGCCACACCCGCAGCGATGATCAGGCCCGTGCCGAGCCGGCGAAAGGGGCGCATCAGGCCGGACCTCGACACCAAGAAGAAGGGTGAGTCGGCGGCGGTCGGCGAGCGCACGCCGGCGGAGTCAGTCCTGCCTCAGGCGTCAATACGAGTCGGGACAGCGCCCTGCGCACAGTCGATGCAGTACCCGGTCAACTCCAGGCGGTAGCCCGTGACCGTGAAGCCGTTCATGGACCCCGGGGCAGCTTCGAACTCCTGCGCAGGGGCCCCGCCATGCACGTCGGAGACCTTACCGCAGGCCAGGCATCGCGCGTGGTGGTGCGGGTCGGTCCGCCCGTCGTACCTCGCAGACCCGTCCCCGTAGGTGAGCTTGAGGGCAAGACCGCATCCGACAAGTGCCTCCAGGCTCTTGTACACCGTGGCGAGGGAGATGCCGGGGAGAAGCTGTCTCACCCCGAGAAAGACCTCGTCTGCGGTGGGGTGGATATCCGTGTCAGACAGGAAGTGATAGACTGCTGCTCGCTGCTCCGTGAACCGCTGGCCGTTCGCATCGAGGGCCTTGCGGAGTTCAGCGTCGCTGGATGGAGAGTTGATCGACATTGTGTTGCACGCCCATCTTGCGCCCGGGCCGACCGTCGGCCGGATCCACACTAAGGATAAAGGAGTCCAAGAATGAGTGTCAACAGGCCCGTTCCTCCCCCAAATGGCAGTGGGGCCGGGGATCCTCCGGTGGCTGGGTGAATCGTCCTCCCGAGGACGCCATTCTCACCCTCGAACCGTTCATGGATGCCGTGCGCGAGGGGGTGGAATCTGCGGGGTGGGAACTCTCTGGAATGCAGAAGACGACCAGCCATCAGTTCGAAGGGCGTTGGGAGGGGGACTCTTCCCGGAGCGCCTACCTCTTCTTCCATTTGCCCGACGGCCCGGATTCGGTGAGCGTGGATGTATTCCTCGACGAAACGAGCAAGGGGCTCACCGGCAACGTCGCGCTCGTCGTGGACCTCGTGCCCCTGGGAGCGCTGGCCGACATTCGATCGGCTGTGATGGGGGAGTTGGGTCGGCTGAGCGCCGAGTTCCTTCCAACTGGCCATCGTACTCCCGTGACGCTGAGGTTCCGTCTGGGTGACGGGAGCGAAGATCCCGATCGCGCCGACTCGGAGGTGCGGTTCAAGCTCCGCTTTCCACGGCGCGTTCTCGAGTCAGGAGCATCGGCCGTTTCGGGACTAGCGCTGACCACCGTGCGGGCGTTCGAGGCCCTCATGCACAGCCCGGGGCTGGCGAGTCTCGTTCCGGAGGACTGAGGCTACCCGGACCATGTCGACCGCTCCCCGTCTCGGAGCAGGCGCAGGCCGTTGAAAACCACCACGACGGTGCTGCCCTCGTGACCCACGACCCCAGCGGTAAGCCCGATCCAGCCGCCCAAAGCCAGGATCACCAACGCCCCCATCACGGTCGTGGCGAAGACGAGATTCTGTCGGACGACGCTTCTGGCTTGACGGGCTAGTCGCACGGCATGGGCCAGCTCATCGAGGTTCTCCCCCATGATCACGACGTCGGCTGTTTCCAGGGCCACGTCGGTCCCCGCAGCTCCCATCGCGATTCCGACGTCGGCAGTGGCGAGCGCCGGGGCGTCGTTGACCCCATCGCCCACCATCGCGACGGGTCCATAGCGCTCTCGCAGGGAAGCGATGACCTTCGTCTTGTCGGCCGGCATGAGGCCGGCATGCACTTCCTCCACCCCGACCTCTCGCCCGATGGCACGGGCTGCCACTTCGTCGTCGCCGGTGAGCATGACGATATGCTCGATGCCCGCCCGCGTCAGACTGTTCAGAGCGGCCTGCACACCGTTGCGGGGGCGGTCCGCGATTGCCAGGGCTCCGACATGACGCCCGTCAGCGGAAACGAAGACGGGTGTGGCGCCAGCGAGCTCCCCATCGGCCAGGCGGTCAGTGAGAGATGCCGGGGTCGATCCTGCGTCCGTCTCCACGAATGACCTGCGTCCCACCCGGATGCGGAGGCCATCTACGGACCCCTCGACTCCAAGACCGGCCGAGGACTCGAAATCCGTCACCTCCGGGATGGCCTGTCCGCCCTTCTTGGCTGCCGCGACGATGGCCGACCCCAGGGGATGCTCCGAGAGGGCTTCCACTGCAGCTGCTGCGGTGAGGAGTTGCGCCTTGCTCATCACACCGTCGACGGGGATGACCTCTACCACCTCCGGCCGACCCACGGTCAGGGTCCCGGTCTTGTCGAAGGCTGCCACCTTCACACCTGCCAGAGCGTCGAGGTGGGCCCCCCCCTTGAAGAGGACTCCGCGACGTGCCCCGTTGGACACAGCCGACACGATCGTGGCCGGGATGGAGATCACCAGGGCGCAGGGCGAGGCCACGACCAGCAGGGTCATGGCCCTGTAGAATGCGGCGTCGAACGTCCAATCCAGGGCCAACCATGGAATCAGGATCGCCAGCAGCGAAGCCACGATGACGCCCATGGCGTAGCGGCTCTCCACCATCTCGATCCAGCTCTGAGTGGGGGCCTTTGCTTCGTGGGCGTCCTCCACGAGCCTGATGATCCGCGCCAGGGCAGTGTCGGAGGCCCGGCGCGTGACCTCGATGTCCAGTGAACCGGAACCGTTCAACGTACCCGCGAAGACACCCGCACCCTCACGTTTTGCAGCCGGGGTCGGCTCTCCCGTCAGCGTGGCCTCGTTTACGCGGGAACTCCCGCGGAGCACCGTGCCGTCGACGGGGATGCGATCCCCGGGCCTCACCCGCACCACCTGGCCAAGATCGAGGTCGCCGACCGGGACGGCTCTTTCCCCGCCGTCAATCACGACGCTGGCGGACTCGGGCCGTAGCTCCATGAGCCCCTGAATCGATCGCCTGGTCTTCCCGAACGCGAACGTCTCGAGCGTGTTTCCGGTGGAGAACAGGAAGAGAAGAACCGCGCCCTCCAGCCAGTGCCCGACCGTTGCGGCACCCGCCGCTGCGAGCAGCATGAGCAGGTCCACGTCGAGCTTGTGCGCCCTCAGGGCCGAGACCGTCCGTCTCAAGCTGTCCCAGCCCCCGCTGAGATAGGCGACGATGAAGGCGACCAGGGCGGCGTCGGGTAGATCGCTCAGCTGCAGGCCCCAACCCAGAGCCGTCGCGACCCCGCACACTACGGCCGAGACTCCCTCAGCCTTCCACAGGTCGTGTTCCTGGGCGTCGGCCACTGGGCGATCCCGGGTTGGATTGTCAGCGTGAATTTGGGGAGACCGGCGCTTGCAACATCAGGAAGGTTACACAGATTTCAAGGGAGCGGCATCCTTCCGCCAGGTGCCGCCACCGTGGTGCGACGTTCCTTAATCGACTCAGTCATCGAGGACACCTAAATGAGTGGCGAAACCGGAGCACTCCACGCCCTTCTCACAGAGAACCGCCGATTTCCACCGTCCGAGGAATTCCGCCGGCAGGCGACCCTCCAGGACCCGTCTGTCTGGGATCGGGCCGCCGAGGATCCTCAAGCTTATTGGTCCGAATGGGCCAGGGAACTCGACTGGTTCAAGCCCTGGGAAGAAGTGCTCGAATGGGACCCGCCGTACGCGAAGTGGTTCATCGGCGGGAAGCTCAACGTGTCTCACAACTGTCTCGACCGGCACCTGGACGGTCCCAAGCGAGACCAACCGGCTCTGATCTGGGAAGGAGAGCCGGGTGACAAGAAGACGTTCACCTACGCCGAACTCCACGCCGAGGTTTCCCGCTTCGCAAATGCTCTGAAGGGGCTGGGGGTGGAGAAGGGCGACAGAGTCACGATCTACCTCCCGATGATCCCTGAGGCGGCCATCGCGATGCTCGCTTGTACGCGCATTGGGGCCATCCACTCCGTCGTATTCGGAGGCTTCAGCCCGGACTCCCTGGCCGATCGAAACAACGATGCCCGCTCGAAGGTGCTCATCACGGCGGACGGCGGGTGGCGCCGGGGTGGCACAGTGGCGCTCAAGGCGAACGCGGATGAAGCGCTCAAGACGTCACCGACGATCGAGCACGTCGTGGTCGTCCGCCGTGGTGGAGAGATGTCGGACACGCTTTCCGTGACCATGAAGGACGGACGGGACCTCTGGTACCACGATCTCGTTGCGGAAGCGTCGCCCTCGTGTCCCCCGGAGCACATGGATTCGGAGGATATCCTTTACATCCTCTACACTTCGGGTACGACCGGTAAGCCGAAGGGGGTGGTCCACACGACGGGCGGCTACCTCACGCAGGTCTACGCCACCACGAAGGCCGTGTTCGACCTCAAAGACGGCGATGTGTACTGGTGTACTGCGGATGTTGGATGGGTCACCGGGCACTCGTACATCGTCTACGGGCCCCTCGCGAACGGGGCTCAAGTGCTCATGTTCGAGGGAGCGCCCGACTGGCCGGACCGGGGCCGGTTCTGGAAGCTCTGTGAGGACTACGGCGTGACGGTGTTCTACACCGCGCCGACCGCGATCAGGGCCTTCATGCGCTGGGGCGAGAAGTGGCCCGGCAAGTATGACCTCTCGAAGCTTCGCCTTCTCGGCACGGTTGGTGAGCCTATCAATCCAGAGGCCTGGATGTGGTATCACCGCACCATCGGGTCCGAGTCGTGCCCGATCGTCGACACATGGTGGCAGACCGAGACGGGGGCCATCATGATCACTCCGCTCCCCGGGCTGACGGAGACCAAGCCGGGCACCGCGACCCGCCCGTTCCCAGGCATAACCGCGACCCTGATGGACGACCAGGGGAACGAGACGAGCGCGGGCTACCTGGCGATCGAGGATCCGTGGCCTTCAATGCTGCGCACGATCTGGGGCGACGACCAACGCTATCGCGACACGTACTGGTCGAAGTGGGACGGAGTCTACTTCCCGGGAGACGGTGCGAAGCGGGACGAAGACGGATACCTCTGGATCCTGGGTCGGGTAGACGACGTCTTGAACGTCGCCGGCCACCGGATTGGGACGATGGAGGTGGAGAGCGCATTGGTGGACCATCCCGCCGTGGCCGAATCCGCAGTCGTGGGTAAGAGCCATGACATCAAGGGCCAGGCGATAGCATCGTTCGTCACCCTGCGCGACGGATTCGAGGGATCCGACGACCTGATGAGGGAACTCAGGGACCACGTGGGTCAGAAGATCGGTGCGATTGCCAAGCCCGAGCTGGTGATCTTCACGGCCGATCTGCCCAAAACCCGCTCAGGGAAGATCATGCGTCGCCTCCTGCGGGATATCGCTGAAGGGCGCGCCGTGGGAGACACCACCACGCTGGCGGACCCCGCAGTGGTAGCGAGCTTGAAGGACAAGTACGAGGACGAAGGCTAGCGCGCCGCCGGCGCGAGCCAGTAGAGAGACAGCGGCCGCAGGCGATTGCAGACCGCCTGCGGCCGCAGTGTGTCGAGTACCGTTCCACCCCCGCCGACCGGAGCGGTCGCAGTGCTAGTCGTCGGCGAGAGGGTCGGGAGTGGCGGGCGCCTTCCGTTCGCGTTCGTCTGCCGGCTTTTCCTTTACGGGGCGGGCGGGGATGCCGACGTGCACCCAGTGGGGTTGGGTATCGCGCGTGAGTATGGCGCCGGCCCCGACCATCGAGTCGTCGGCAACTCGCGTCCCGGCCAGGATGGTGGCGTGGTAGGTGATGCGCACGCCGCTTCCAATCACCGTCCTGGGGCAGTGCACGATGCGGCCGTCCACGATGTCGTGCGTGTGGGAGTACACGTTCGCGAAGTCCGAAATGGACGAACCGTCCCCGATGTCGATGCCGCCGCGGTCGTCGAGCAGAACATGCCGATGCACGACCACGTCATCGCCGACGTCCATGTTGTACCCGAACGAGAGCTTTACATGGTGAAAGGCTTTGAAGTTTCGGCCACATCGCTTGAAGATCTTCCTGGCGAGGATGCGGCGGAAGCGTATGCCTACTTCGACATTCTCACCCAGCGTGCTCCGGTCGAACATCTCCCACAGCCAGATAAGCGGCTTGACCTCGGAGTAACGTGAGTCCTGGGTCTCCTGATAATACTCCGGCTCCAGCGTGACATTGCGGGGATCCATCTGGGCCAGGGCCACCCGCTGGCCGAGGGGCAACGAGCGTGGATCGACATCAGACCATTGGGGGAAGTGCAGGTCCGTGAGGACCCGCCGGCACAGATCGTTGCGGTCACAATCCGGTCGATCGAGCTCCGCCGTCACCCACGTGAGCCATTCCTCGTAGAGGGAGGCGCTTGCGGCCGGGAGAGGCACTTTGCGGAGGGGTAGGAAGGGCATCGCCTCAGGATACGGTGTGGAGGGCGGCGGTCACCATGCTGGCACCTCGGGACGATAGGGTGTTTGGGATCTCACGCAAAGGAGGCAGGGTTTGCGGACGTGGCCCGCTAGCGCGCATGTTTCCAATGGACACCGGATGAATCTCCCGGAGGCTGAGCCCCGTCAGGAGCATTACGGTCACCCCACGACACGAGTTCATCGAGCCGAGCATGCACGACGCACTGCACCAGCGATTGATACGGAAGATCGAAAGTCTCCCGGATCAGCAGATCTATCAGGTTCTCGATTTCATCGAATTCCTCGAGCTGAAATATGCGGAAGTCGACTCTGTGGAGGCGTCGGGTCTGCAGAAGTTCGCCGAGAATCTCGAGGACAAGCTGCGCAAGAAAGCCGTGAGCCCGAACACGATCCGCGAAGCGTTCCAACTCATTTCGGCCGCGGACCGGGTGCTGTCCGGGGTGTCGTCCGCCGGCAAGCAGATCCTTTCGGATCTCGGGAGCGCTCTCGACGGAGTTCCGGATGCCGGGTCGGAAGCCGAGTCGAACTCGCGCACTGATCCGGAGGACGACGGGGCCAGCGACGAATCGAACGACACGACGACCGGCACGGGAGACTCGGAATCGCGTCCCTGAGGAAGGCCGGAGCGGGAAGGCCATGCAGCCGTTGACGGTCTCCTGCCCTTCGGATATCGTCACCCATGGCAACAGCAAGCGCTCGCCCGAGCGGGCTTCCGCCCGCCCTTCGGCGCCCCGGTAGCGGGCGTCCCGAGGGGTGGGCGCGCTCACATTAGAACGCGATTTCAACCCTTCCGATAAAGGTCCAGGTCCGATGGCCGACGCCTCCAGCCGCCGCGCCAACATCGTCAAGGAAGCCCTCACGTTCGACGACGTGTTGTTGATTCCCGGGCATTCGCTGGTGCACCCCCAGGACACCGACGTCTCGTCGCGTGTCACGCGTGGCATTTCGGTGCAGATCCCCCTGATCTCTGCGGCCATGGACACGGTCACCGAGTCACGGATGGCCATTCAGATGGCACGGGAGGGCGGGGTGGGCATCATCCACAAGAATCTGCCGCTCGAACGGCAGGCCGCAGAGGTAGATCGCGTGAAGCGGTCGGAAAGCGGCATGATCATGGACCCGATCACGCTCACTCCCGACGCTACGCTCGCCGACGCACGAGCCCTGATGGCTCGATTCTCCATCAGCGGTGTGCCGTTGGTGGCAGCCGACGGCCGGCTCGTGGGGATCGTCACGAATCGGGACCTGCAGTTCGAGTCGGACCTGGATCAGGTGATTGCCGATGTGATGACGTCGGAGAACCTGGTGACCGTTCCGGTCGGGACGACCCTCGATGAGGCTCAGAAGATCCTGCACCGGCACCGGATCGAGAAGCTTCCGGTCGTGGATGACGACGGAAGGCTGAGGGGGCTGATCACGGTGAAGGACATCTTCAAGCGTCAGCGGTACCCCAACGCCTGCAAGGACGAGCACGGCCGACTGCGTGTAGGGGCCGCCCTCGGAGCGTCGATGGGTGACCTCGATCGAGCCGCCGCCGTGGTCGAGGCGGGTGCCGATCTCCTCGTCGTAGACACCGCGCATGGGCACTCCCAGGGCGTCCTGGACGCGATCTCGCGTGTGAGGCAGGCCTTCCCGGACGCGCAGATCGTGGGTGGGAACGTCGGTACGGCCGAGGCGGCCAAGGCCCTCGCGGAGCGAGGTGTGGATGCCATCAAGGTCGGCGTCGGGCCAGGCTCCATCTGCACGACACGGGTAGTCACGGGAGTCGGCCTTCCCCAGCTGACCGCGATCATGGATGCGGTCGACGGCGTGGACGGAGAGATCCCCGTCATCGCAGATGGCGGAATCCGTTATTCAGGTGACATCGTGAAGGCCCTCGCTGCCGGGGCACACAGCGTGATGATGGGCTCCATGTTCGCCGGCACCGACGAGTCGCCCGGCGAGAGCTTCCTCCTGGAGGGCAGGCGCTTCAAGACCGTGCGGGGAATGGGTTCACTCTCCGCGATGGAGGAGGGCTCGGCCGACCGGTACTTCCAGGACGATCAGGAGGACGGACGAAAGTTCGTGCCTGAGGGGATCGAAGCCCGCGTTCCCTACAAGGGTCCTGTGTCCGATACCATCTACCAGCTGGTTGGGGGGCTGCGCAGTGGTATGGGCTACTGCGGGGCGGCCACGTTGGAGGCGCTGCGCGCCACGGCGAAGTTCAACCGAGTCACGATGGGTGGCCTCCGGGAGTCGCACCCGCACGATGTGACCATCACGCGGGAAGCGCCCAACTACCGCATGTAGTCGAGCGGGACGGCCTGGTCCAGGCCTCCATTCACTCAGGAGAGACAACCATGCCAGGGCTGCTACCTCACGTGGACCCGGACGGACTGCTCGAGTACTCGGTCGTGTACACGGATCGAGCGCTCAACCACATGTCTCAGTCCTTCCAGGGAGTGATGAATGAGCTGTCCGGGTCCATGAAGGACGTCTACGGCGCCGAGGCGGCCGTAGTGGTGCCCGGGAGCGGTACGTTCGGCATGGAGGCCGTAGCGCGTCAGTTCGCGACGGACCGACGGTGCCTCGTCCTGCGGAATGGCTGGTTCAGCTACCGATGGACCCAGATCTTCGAGATGGGAAGCATCCCCTCCGAATCCACCGTCCTCCAGGCTCGCCCGGTAGAGCCGGGACCACAGGGAGCCTTCGCTCCGGCACCCCTGGAGGAGGTCTTGGCGACGATCGAAGCCGAGCGACCGGGAGTGGTGTTCGCGCCTCATGTAGAGACGTCGTCCGGAATCATGCTCCCGGACGAGTACATGAAGGCGGTCGCGTCGGCGGTGCATGCCGTGGGCGGGCTGTTCGTGCTCGACTGCGTGGCCTCCGGCACCATCTGGGTCGACATGCAGGCCATCGGCGTGGATGTGCTCGTCACTGCGCCGCAGAAGGGGTGGAGCGGATCGCCATGCTGCGGACTGGTGATGCTTAGCCCCCGGGCGATGGAGGTGATGGAGACCACTACCAGTACGAGCTTCTCATGTGACCTGAAGAAGTGGCTCCAGATCATGCAGGCCTATGAGAGTGGCGGGCACGCCTACCACGCAACGATGCCGACCGACGCGCTCGCAACGTTCCGGGATGTCGTCAAAGAGGTGGAGAGATTCGGGCTCCAGACGGCGAAGGAGCGGCAGCAGGAACTGGGCGACAGGGTACGCGCCCTCCTCGAGGACAGGGGCTTCCGGAGCGTGGCAGCCGAAGGGTTCAAGGCTCCCGGGGTCGTGGTGAGTTACACCGAGGATCCCGCGATCAAATCGGGTCAGCGCTTCGCGGCGGCGGGAATTCAGATCGCCGCGGGGGTACCGCTGCAGTGCGGTGAGCGCGAGGACTTTCAGACCTTCCGTCTCGGTCTGTTCGGCTTGGAGAAGCTCGCCGACATCGACCGGACCGTGGAGACCCTCGAGCAGGTGTTGACCGAGATTCTATGAGACGCGGCCCCGCCCGCGCCCGCCCGGGAGGATCACGAGGTGGGGTGATGATAGGGAGGGGAATCATGCGGTGGCTGGTCGCCTGGACCGCAGCTCTCAACCTGACCGGCTGCGCTGCCGGTGCGGATCCATGGATCACGCCGCCGCCTGTCGCCCCGCCCGACATGCGTGTGGTCGCACCTGTGGTGGGGATGGAGGCCACGGTCCCGGAACTCGTTCCGCCACCGCCCGAGAGCATGGTGAACGACGAGATCCTCTCATCGCCAATGACGCGGGATGCGGAATTCCAGGAGCGGGTGGCCTTCTGGGTTGAGCACTGGACCACTACGGCCTCCGGGTGGTTTCCAGACTATCTCGAGCGCATGGCACGCTTCGTCCCGGGGGTGGATTCAGCGCTGGCTCGCGGTGAACTCCCTCCGTCACTCAGGTATCTGCCGGTGATCGAGAGTGGATACAGCCCTCGCGCGGTGAGTACCGCCAGCGCGGCGGGACTTTGGCAGTTCATGGCACCGACTGCGCGTGGATTCGGGATGGAGGTGACCCCTCTTCTGGATGAGCGACGCAATCCCATGAAGTCCACGGAGGCGGCTGTCGACTTCCTGCAGAGCCTCCGAGAGCGTTTCGGGTCGTGGTACCTCGCTCTGGCTGCGTATAATTCGGGTCCGGGAAGGGTCCGGAGAATGCTCGACCGCTACGCCCCGATGGTACCCGCCAGCGACAGCCTGTACTGGGCGCTGCGACACCGCCTCCCTCGAGAGACGCGGGATTTCGTGCCCAAGCTGCTCGCGGCCGCGCAGGTCGCCAGCAACCCGCGGGTGTACGGATACGACGTGCCAGCCGACACCCTGGGCTTTCTCTTCGACACTGTGACGGTACCGGATGCCTCGACCCTCGACGTCGTCGCGTTGGCGGCAGAGGCTCCTCAGGACGAGATCGAACGGCTGAACCCCGAGATCGTCCGCGGTATTACGCCTCCCGGCAGGATCACCCCCTTGAGGGTGCCGCTGGGAAGCGGCGCGGTCTTCCGGGAGAACTACGAACGGATTCCTGCGTCCGATCGTGTGACATTCGTCGAGCACCGGGTCGCCAGCGGGGAGACGCTGTCGCATATCGCCCTGCGCTACCGTATCCCGCTACGGGACCTGGAGGCCGCCAACCCGGGAGTGGACGCCCGTCTGCTGCAGATCGGTCAGCGGCTCACGGTCCCCATCGCGCCGAGCCGGGGCAGGTCTTCACGGTAGGGAAGGGCAAACTCCGGGCTACTCGCCCTCGCTCCAGCTGCCGGAGCGGCCACCGTCCTTACGCAGGAGTCGCACACCCTCGATCCGCATGCCGCGATCGACGGACTTCGCCATGTCGTAGACGGTGAGGAGCGACACGGAGACTGCTGTGAGCGCCTCCATCTCGACGCCAGTGGAGCCAGAGAATCGTGCCACCGCCCGGGCGACGACCCCGGGAAGAGCAGGATCGGGGTCCAGGCGGACTTCGATGCTGGCACCGGGGAGTTGATGACAGAGTGGAATGAGATCACCCGTCTTCTTTCCGGCCATGATGCCGGCTAGTTCAGCGACCTGGAGGACGTTGCCCTTCGGCGTCTCTCCAGCGACGATCCTCTCGAGCGTCGCAGGCTCCATCACGATCCGTCCCTCCGCCTCCGCGACCCGATCCGTCGCATCTTTGGCGGTTACGTCGACCATGCGTGCGCGGCCATCGGGTCCCAGATGGGTCAACCCCCCTTCCTCGTCGCTCATCAGCGGGTTCCCGCCCCTTGTCGGACCGCCGGCCGCAGTGCCCGGCGGATCTTCCGCAGGGTTCCCGAGACCACCAGTTGTGGGTTCACGTTGCCGCGGGACAGCTCGCGGGCTTCCTCGAGGGCGGGCATCGCTGCCGCCACTTCTCCGGCCTGTAGGCCGCCTTCCCGAACGAGCTTGCGCAGCGCTTCCAGAGCGTCGTGATTCGTGACCTGATCCTCGGCGCCAGAGGCCACCGCGGCCAGATCCCGAAGCCATTCTTCCATGGCCGAGAAGAGCTCCACCAGGCTCCGCGCCCCGGACGGCGGATACCCAAGCGATGCCGCGAAACCCGTGGCCAGGTCTTTCGCGAGGGCCGCCTGAATGAGCCGGAATGACTTTCGGCGATGGACCTCGAGGGGGCCATGATCCTCTCCATCGGGAAGGAACCCCATCGCCCGGCCGATGGAACCCTGTGCCAAGCCGGTTGCCCAAGCAACGGTGGCAGGTTCCGCTCCCGCATGCTCCGCCAGGAATCCCTCGACCTCGCCGCGGGTAAGGGCCGCGAGATGGAGGGGCACCGTCCGTGAGCGGATGGTTGGGAGCAAGCGACCCGGCTCGCTCGACGTGAGCATGAAGTGTGTATCCGCAGGCGGCTCCTCGAGAAGCTTCAGGAGGGCGTTGGCGGCCTCCTGGCTGGCCTCCTGCGGCACGAGGAACTCTGCGTCCCCTACGATGAAAATCTGGACGCGCGACATCGTCGGCCGAACATGGGCGCGCTTCCTGATGCCCTTCACGGTGCTGAGATAGATACCCCTCAGTTCGTCGCCCTGGCTCGGGTACAGCGGGTTCGATCTCAACTCCGCAAGGCGGTCGATGCGAGCTTGTTCAAGCGCGCCGGCGAGCTTGTCTCCGCTCGCGCCCTTGGGTCGTGTGAGTGGGAAATACCAGTGGATGTCGGGGTGTTCGAGGCTGAGCGCCATTCGGCACGACTTGCACT
>JBDHIL010000082.1:0-2811 GCA_039587465.1 Gemmatimonadota bacterium
GTTCGAGCTGTGCCGGATCGCAAAGTCGGAGAACCCGACCATTCCTATCCTGGCCATCACGGGGTACACGGCGACCCATTACCAGGAAGAGGCCTTCAGGGCGGGTGCCACCGAGCTCCTCACCAAGCCACTCCACCGGGACGAGTTCGTGGCGAAGGTGGCCGAGCTCACCGGCACGGGCGACGGCCCCCCTCGATCGGCGATCCTCGCGATCGGCGGGCTGGTCGGCGACGTGGAGATGGGGTGCGGCGGCACGCTCATAAGGCAGGCTGCCGCCGGCGCCCAGGTGGTCATCGTCCCCCTTTGCCGCGACGAAATGGATTCGGGGAACAAAGGACTGGCGGGCGCGGACAAAGCGGCGCAGATGCTGGGTGCCCGGGTCGTCATCGACGAGGGCGCCCTGGACGACACGCAACAGCGGATGGCCATCGTTGAGAAGCTTGTCGCAGACCTGCGACCCCGCACGGTCCTCTTCCCCGCCATGGACGACAGCCACCCGGCCCGCCGGGAGGCCTTCCGCATCGCCAAGGCGTCCACCGGTGCGGTGCCCACGCTCTTGGGCTACCAGACCGCTACCAGCGGACTGGACTTCCGGCCCTCCAAGTTCGAGGACGTCTCCGAGCACCTCATGGACAAGATGGAGGCCCTGACCGCCTACATGGAGTCTGGAGCCAACCGCCTCGACCTGACACCGCGAATGGCTCAGGCCTACGCCCGGTATTGGGGGCGCATGCACAGGTTCGCGGAGGTCGAGCCCTTCGAGGTGATCCGCGGCGGCTGAAGGGTCGATCCGCTTGCGGACCCGGAGGTCCAGCGGCGAGCTTATCTCCTTCCTCCCGAACCCCGACCAGGACCGGCCGTGGCCAGCGCCCCACATCTCGAATTCGAACGCGACATCGTCGAGATCCAGGGTCAGATCGAGAAGCTGCTCGATCTGGCAGCCCGGAAGGGGATCGACGTGTCCGACGAGGTACTGATCCTACGGGAGAAGCTCGACCACCTGAAGAAGCAGACCTACGAGAGTCTGAGTCCCATCGAGCAGGTCCAGGTTGCGCGGCACCCCCAGCGTCCGTTCACCCAGGACTACATCGATCGCATCTTCACCGATTGGATCGAGCTTCACGGCGACCGCTTGTTCCGGGACGACGAATCCGTCGTCGGAGGATGGGCGCGCCTGGGGGAACGCTCCGTCATGGTCATCGGCCACCAGAAGGGCCGTGACATGAAGGAGAACCTCCGCCGGAATTTCGGCATGCCCCATCCCGAGGGATACCGGAAGGCCCTTCGGCTGATGCGCCAAGCGGAGAAATTCCATCGCCCGGTCATCACGTTCATCGACACCCCGGGGGCATACCCCGGCATCGGGGCGGAAGAGCGGGGGCAGGCGGAGGCCATCGCCACCAACCTCAGGGAGATGGCAAGGCTGAAGACGCCTCTGGTCAGCGTGGTGATCGGGGAGGGTGGCTCGGGAGGCGCGCTGGCTCTGGGTGTCACCGACCGCATCCTCATGCTGGAGCACTCCATCTATTCGGTAATCTCCCCCGAAGGCTGTGCCGCCATCCTGTGGCGGTCCGCCGAGCACCGGGAGAAGGCGGCGGCCGCGCTCCGGGTTACTTCGGAGAACCTGGTGGAGCTCGGTGTATGCGACGAGGTGGTCCCCGAGCCGGTGGGGGGCGCCCATTCGGATTGGGACAGCACGGCAGACAACCTGGGATTCGCGCTGTCCCGGGTGCTCGACGAGCTCGCCGACATCCCCATCGACGAGCTGGTGCCGGCGCGCTGGGACAAGTACGGGTCCATCGGGGCCTGGAGAGAAGTCTGACCGACGCCCCCACGGCGTCTTTTCGATCAGGTCATCGACCTGATATAAGGGAGGGGCGGCCATGGCCGGATTTGCCGAGGTCCGCTTCAAGGGCACCCGAAAGCTGTACTTCGCGTATGCGGGCCTCGATCTCCGCCCCGGCCAAAGCGTCATCGTGGAAGCCGACCGGGGCGAAGATCTCGGTGAAGTGACCGCCGTAGGCGCCATCGCGGAGCGGAAGTGCTCCGCATCGGGCGGTTGTGCGACCCCCACGCCCGAGCACCGTATCCTCCGGCTGGCCCGTGAGGACGAGGTCGCGAGATCGACGACGCTCCACGGAGACGAGGATCGCGTGCGCGCGGAGGCACGCAAGTTGGTCGAGCATCGGAAGCTCAAGATGAAGGTCACCGAGGCCGAGTGGCAGTTCGACCGCAACAAGCTGATCATCTACTTCACCGCCGACCGGCGCGTGGACTTCCGAGAGCTGGTCCGTGATCTGGCGCGCACCTTCCGGACCCGCATCGAGCTCCGCCAGATCGGGGTCCGCGACGAATCGGCGCTGCTGGGGGGTGTCGGCCGGTGCGGCAGGGAGCTGTGCTGCTCCACATGGTTGCCGGAGCTGAAGCCGGTGAGCCTCCAACTCGCCAAGGATCAGCGCCTGTCCCTCAACCCTGCCCAGATCTCGGGGTGTTGTGGCCGGTTGATGTGCTGTCTGATGTACGAGCACCGCACGTATGTGGAGGCCCGAAGGCGCTTCCCCCGCGAAGGCAAGCGGCTGCGCACCCGCCGTGGGGAAGAGAAGGTCGTGGCCGTGGACATCTGGAGCGACACGGTTACTCTGCGAGACGCCGAGGGTGAGCGCAGGTCACTCGGCTTGGACGAGTTGAAGAGTGAGGTGGCCCAGGGACAGAACAGGCTGCCCGGCAACGACGACGGTTCGTGAGGGGAGAAGCAGAAGCGTGAGCGAACGTAGGCGAAGGTACCTCACCACGCCCATCTACTACGCGACG
>JBDHIL010000023.1:0-50570 GCA_039587465.1 Gemmatimonadota bacterium
CCCGCGACCACCTGACCGCTGACCTTGACCCCGACGTCATGGAAGGTGGGATCCGCCTCCACCCTCTCCACGAGCTCGACCGGAGTCAGATAGTAGATCATCGTCTCACTTACGCCGGTCCAAATGAGGTACGAGACGACAGCGGCGACGCCTACCAGACCAACCATGAAGCGGCCGTGCTTCTTCATAAAAGACACCCCTTCCAAGCGTTTCAGAGGACCCGGAGAGGAGGCTCCGGCGTCCGTTGTCCCACGTCGTTCAAGTGGGGGAGTCCGGCTCGCTGGGCCGACTCCTAGCGGTGCGAAAACGTGAGCACCGGCACTCCAATAACCGCGTGAAATCTAGGCGTCTTGCGGTGTTTCGTTCCAGTCGGGAAATACACTGATAGAATCTCCGTAACAACACCTACTCGGTCACGGGTCCTTCCCCACGCCCAAATCGGGCCTTCCCCACTCCCCAAAGGGCTGCTTCGGCGGGCGTGCTGAGCCGCGTCAGCCCTAGGCCCTGGGCCGGAGGCTCCCCGACAACCCCCACGGGGAGTCCCATCTTCCGGGCCAACGCGATCTCCGAGAGAGTCCCCCACTCCCCACCGACGGCAATGACGGCCTCGGCGGCGGAGACCACCAGCGCGTTCCGGGCCTCGCCCATGCCCGTGGGCAGGGGGAGTGCGATCCATGGGTTCGCGTCCGCCGGATCGCTCCCCCGGAGAATCCCTATGGCCGTTCCGCCTGCCTCGGCGACCCCTCTCGCCGCGCCCTCCATCACCCCGCCATGCCCTCCGCAGAGTACCACTGCCCCCAGGGCAGCCAATTCGGATCCGAGGATGCGAGCCGTCTCGTATTGGTCCTCCGAAGCATCCGCGCCCCCGATAACTGCCACGCGGTAGGGTCGTGGGACGGCGACCGCCGGGCGCTTCACGGTCCGCCTGCCGTCGCCCATTGGACCACGGCCCCGACCGCTCTCGCCCAGGCAGAAACGAGTGCGTCCCGCTTCGGGGCCTGCATCGAGGGCTCGAAGCGAGCCGCGCCCTCCTGGGCCTGGAGAAAGACGTCCGCATCCGACCAGACCCCGGCTGAGAGGCCGGCCAGGCCCGCCGCCCCGAGAGCGGTTGTCTCGACCAGGGAGGGACGGCGTACGGGCACGTCGAGAACATCGGCCTGGAACTGCATCAGCCAGTCGTTGAGGGCAGCCCCACCGTCCACCCTCAGTTCAGCAGTTCGGACGCCGGAATCGGCCTCCATGGCACGAAGGACTTCCGCGGTCCCGAAGGCCATCGCCTCCAATCCCGCCCGAACGAGGTGCTCGCGCTTCGTGCCGCGTGAGAGCCCGAACACGGCCCCTCGTGCATCCGGAACCCAATGCGGAGCCCCGAGGCCCACGAACGCAGGCACGAAATACACACCGCCATTATCGTCCAACGACCTTGCCATGGCTTCTGAATCCGCCGCCTGGGCGAGGATCCCCAACCCGTCCCGCAGCCATTGCATGGCGGCTCCGGCGATGAACACCGAGCCCTCGAGAGCGTACGCCATGCCCCCATCCGCGGCGCACGCGGCCGTCGTGAGAAGACCGTGCTGGGAGGGCACCCGTTCCTGGCCCGTGTTGAGCAGGAGGAAGGCCCCGGTTCCATAGGTGTTCTTGGCCAAGCCCGCCTCCCAGCACCCCTGGCCGAACAGAGCAGCCTGCTGGTCTCCCGCTACACCGCCGATCGGGAGATCCAGCCCCAGGTGTTCGCCCGCGGCGGTGCCAAAGTCGCCTGAACTCGGCCGAATCTCGCCGAGAAGCGCATCGGGCACACCGAGAAGGTCCATGAGATGGGGATCCCACGTACGGTCCGCCAGGGAGAAGAGGAGGGTGCGTGAAGCGTTCGTGGGATCGGTGGCGTGGACCGCACCATTGGTCAGTCGGGCGATGAGCCAGCTGTCCATCGTCCCCACAGCGAGCTCGCCGGCCTCCGCCCTGCCGCGCAGCCCGGCATCGCTGTCCAGGATCCAGCGGATCTTCGTGCCCGAGAAGTACGGATCCAGCACCAGCCCTGTTCTCTCCCGCACGTCTTCCTCGTGGCCGTCTGCCCGGAGGTCCGCGCACGCGCCGGCGGTCCGGCGGTCCTGCCAGACGATCGCGCGGTGCATCGGCTCGAGTGTCTCGCGGTCCCACAGCACCACCGTCTCCCTCTGGTTGGTGATTCCGACGGATCGAACGTCGGCGCCCTGCGCGGAATCGAGTGCCTCCCGCGCGAGTCGGCGGGTGACCTCCCAGATCTCGAGGGCGTCGTGCTCAACCCAACCCGGACGGGGAAAATGCTGCGTGAACTCGGAGTAAGCGCGGCCCAGGATCCGGCCGTCGTCGGACACGACGAGGCAGGTCGATCCGGTCGTGCCCTGGTCGATCGCGAGAACGGCTGGAGTCGCCATCGGGCTCGGGGGAAATGGTGAACGGACGGCTTCGACAGGGAAGGCTCAGACCAAGGGCTCCAGCCGGCCGAATACATACGTGTACCCGACCCCCGGAAGCAGCTCCAGGAAGGCAGCCACCGGGAAGCCTACCACGCAATAGTAGTCTCCGCGAATCTCCTCCACCAACGCTGCCCCCAGGCCCTGAATACCGTACGCTCCGGCCTTGTCAGCGGGCTCACCGGTCGCAACGTATGCCGCGGCCTCTGCCCGGCCGAACGCTCTGAACCGAACGCCTGTCTCGACCGTCCGGCTCACCGTCCCCGATGGGGCTGCAATCGCGACACCACTGAGTACCTGATGCTCGCGACCGGACAGCTCCATGAGCATCTCGACCGCCTCTGCGTCACTCGTCGGCTTCCCCATGACCCGCAGCCCCTGAACCACCACGGTGTCACCGCCGATGACCAGTGCCGTCGGATGGAGGACGGCCGCAGCCCGTGCCTTCTCCCGTGCCAGGCGCTCGACGTGCTCCGCAGGCGTCTCTCCCTCGAGGTACGACTCATCCAGGTGCGCCGGGCTTCGCTCCACGGCGAGGCCCAATTGGCGGAGGACATCCTCACGCCGGGGTGAAGCGGACGCGAGAACCAGGTGCGGCGCATCCATCAGCGTTCGATCACGAGGGTGACGGGTCCATCGTTCACGAGCTCCACCTGCATCATGGCTCCGAAGGCTCCGGTCTCGACCCCGGCGGGAGCGCGTTCCCGGAGCAGGTCGACGAACCGCTCGTAGAGGGGCACCGCGATCTCGGGCGGTGCTGCGTCGACGAAGCTGGGCCGGCGCCCCTTCTCGGTGTTGCCGTAGAGGGTGAACTGGCTCACGACCAACACCTCGCCGCCGGCTTCGGCAAGCCCGAGGTTCATCTTGCCCTCATGGTCGGGGAAGACACGCAGCCCCAGCACCTTGTCCGCCATCCAGGACAGCTGCGCCTCACCATCGCTCGGCCGGAAGCCCACCAGAAGCAGGAGGCCGGACTCGATCTGGCCGACGGTCCGGTCGTCGACCGTGACCGCCGCCCGACGGACCCGCTGAAGGACCACCTTCATCTCCGGGCGCCGGTCACTCCACCGTCACCGACTTGGCCAGATTGCGCGGCTGATCGACGTCGGCCCCACGGATGACGGCCATGTGGTAGGCCAGAAGCTGGAGCGGAACGGTCGTCAGGACCGGGAGCAGGGAGGGCATGGTATGGGGCACCCGGATGATGTGGTCCGCCTTCCCTTCCAGCTCGGGCGCGTCGTCACTTACGACGGCGATGATACGGCCCCCACGCGCGTGGACCTCTTCGATGTTGGAGACGACCTTCTGGTAGACCGGATCTCGGGGAGCGAGAAAGACGACGGGCATGTCTTCATCGATGAGCGCGATGGGTCCGTGCTTCATCTCGGCTGCGGGGTAGCCCTCGGCGTGGACGTAGCTCACCTCCTTGAGCTTGAGCGCTCCCTCGAGCGCGACCGGGAACTGGTACCCACGCCCCAGATAGAGGAAGTTGTCTGCGTCGGCGAACTCCTCGGCCAGGGCCCGGATCTCGTCATTGAGCTCCAGAACCTGCTCCACCTGCTCAGGGAGCTTCCGCAGCGCCTCGACGTACTCCCTTCCCTGGAGCACCGAGAGGTTCCGGCGCCGGCCCAGGTAGAGGGTAAAGAGCGCCAAGGCCGCCATCTGGCTCGTGAATGCCTTGGTCGAAGCCACGCCGATCTCGGGTCCGGCGTGAAGGTAGATGCCGAAGTCGGTGTCGCGGGAGATGGTCGACCCGACCGCGTTCACGATTCCCATGGTCGACACACCCCGCTGCCGGGCTTCCCGAAGAGCCGCCAAGGTATCCGCGGTTTCTCCGGACTGACTCACCGCCAAGCAGAGCGTTCCGTCTTCCAGCACCGGGTTCCGGTAGCGGAACTCCGACGCGTACTCGACGTCCGTGGGAACGCGGGCCAGGTCTTCGAGCATGTACTCACCGACGAGCCCCGCGTGCCAACTGGTGCCGCAGGCGGTCACCACGATCCTCCGCACCCGCCCCAGGTCGAACTGATGGTGGGCGATTCCTCCCAGTCTCGCGTCCCCCTCCTCGTCCAGGAGACGGCCGCGCATGACGTCGCGGAGCGAAGCGGGCTGCTCGAAGATCTCCTTGAGCATGAAGTGCTCGAAACCACCCTTCTCGATCGTCCCTACGTCCCAAGTCACCTTGTGGACGTCCCGGGTGACCTCGTCCCCGCCCAGTCGATACGTCGCGTACCCGTCCGGCGTCAGCACCGCGTAGTCTCCGTCGTCGAGGTAGACGACGTCCCGGGTGTGGGCGACCACCGCAGCGGCATCGGATCCCGCCAGCATTTCACCGTCCCGTCCGACTCCGATGAGGAGGGGTGATCCGTGGCGGGCCACGACCAGCTTGTCAGGGTCGCGCGACGACACCACGGCAATCCCGTAGGCCCCCTCGACATGGTCGAGCGCGGCGGCCACGGCCACTTCCAGCGGATCGCCGTCGGTCCAGAGGTGGTCGATGAGATGGACGACGGTCTCGGTATCGGTCTCGGATGCGAAGACGTATCCCTCGCCCCTCAGGCGTTCGCGAATGACGTCGGCATTCTCGATGATGCCGTTGTGGACCAAGGCGATGTCACTCCCCGAGACATGCGGGTGGGCGTTGGTCTCGTTGGGGGCGCCGTGGGTCGCCCAGCGTGTGTGCCCGATGCCGCACGTTCCGTCCATCGGGTCGTCTGCCAGCGTCCGCTCCAATTCGGCCAACTTCCCGGCCTTCTTGACGACCCCGAGCGACCCGTCCGCACGGATGACCGCCAGGCCAGCCGAGTCATACCCGCGGTACTCGAGGCGCTTGAGACCCTGAACGAGAATTTCCTGTGCCTGCTTCGGCCCCACGTATCCCACGATCCCGCACATCGCCTATCTCCCACGCCGGCCGAACGGGCCAGCAAAGAATCAATCGTCAGTTCACGCCTTCGAGAATATCCCCGGCCTTCGTGATCAGATCCATCGACGCCGCCTCGTGGGGCGCCTCGGCGATGAGCCGCACCACAGGCTCGGTGCCCGAGGGTCGGACGTGCAGCCAACTCCTCTTCCCCGGCCACGCCAGTCTCAATCCGTCGGTCTCGTCACGGACCTCCGCTCCGAGGTCCTCGTCCAGGACGCGGTACGCTCGGTCCAGAGCCTCCCTGGGAAAGGCCACCTTCCGCTTGACGATGGCGTACGACGGCCAGCGTCCGACAGCCTCCGAGAGGGTCGTTCCCTCATCCACGAGGTGCTGCAGGATCAAGGCCGCCGCCAGTGGCGCATCCCTGGTGTGGTGGAGAGCCGAGAGGATGACCCCGCCGTTTCCCTCGCCGCCGACTACGGCGCCCTCCTTCTGCATCCGCCGCGCGACGTTCACCTCGCCGACGGCAGCGCGCACCAGGGGACAGTCGAACGAGGTCGCCACGTCCTCGACCACCTGGCTCGTGGAGAGGTTCGTCACTACGGGTCCAGGCGTGCGCCGAAGTACCGCGGCGGTCGCCAGGGCCAGCGTCAGATCCTCGCCCATCGGACGCCCGGTCTCGTCCACCAGCGACAGGCGGTCCGCATCCGGGTCCACCGCCAACCCCACGTCTGCGTGGGTCTCCCGCACCAGGACCCCCAGATCGCCCAGATTAGCCGCCGTCGGCTCGGGGTCCCGGGGAAACCGCCCATCCGCATCCATGCCGATGCCCCTGAAGGACACACCGAGTCGGTCGAGAAGGTCGATCATCACAGGCCCACCCGCGCCGTGGACGCAGTCTAGGGCAACCGTCAGCCCACTGGCACGGATGGCGGGGACGTCCAGGTGCGGCAGCTCGAGGATCCGTTCTAGGTGGCGGCCCCAGGCTCCCGGATCCTCATCCAGAGTTCCGATCGCGTCCCAGGATGCGCGCGGCGGATCCTCCTCAGTGAGGTAACGGCGGAACCGGGCGGATCGATCCGCGTCGAGGAAGATGCCTTCTCCGTCGACCAGTTTGAGGGCGTTCCACTCAGCGGGATTGTGGCTCGCCGTGACGCCTACACCCCCGGCGGCACCGGCGTCTTCGACGGCCAGAAGAAGAGTCGGTGTGGGGACGACCCCGAGTTCTACAACCGGACAGCCGACGGACTGGAGCCCCGCCACCACGGCTCGCTGGAACATTGGCCCCGATGTCCGCGAGTCGCGGCCGACGTAGACCGGCCCCAGGTCACCCTCGTCGCGCAGGAAAGCCCCGAAGGCGGCTGCGATGCCTGACATGAGTTCGGGGGTAAGGGGCTGGCCGACGCGGCCGCGCACGCCCGAAACACTCACCATGAGGTCGTCGGGCAGACTCAGGGGCATGGGTTTCCTAGTGGTTCCAGATGGGATGGCAACGGGGATGCGGGAATCTGTTACCCGCCCGGGCCCGGGGCAACGGCCGCCTCGCGATCAGCGCGACCGACGTGCCCCGGATCGGCGGCCGAACCCCCGAGCGCACGCGACCGACTCCCCCGAAGCCTCCCGGCCCGGTACATTCGCCCATCGATACGGAGCCCCACGGACTCATCTACACGACAGATATGACCGATTCCCAGACTGATCGTTTCGGAACCAAGGCCGTCCATGCGGGGGTCGAACCGGAGCCGGTGACCGGCGCGATCATGACCCCGATCTTCCAGACATCGACCTACGTCCAGCCGGCCGTCGGAGAGCCGCTTGGACACTTCGACTACGGCAGGACGGCCAACCCCACCCGTGAGGCCCTCGAAGCCAACCTGGCCGCCCTCGAGTCGGGAAGACGGGCGGTCGCCTTCTCGTCGGGACTGGCCGCGATCGAGGCAATCGTCAAGCGCCTGTCTGCCGGCGACCACGTGGTGAGCGAGGAGAACACCTACGGTGGCACGACGCGCATGTTCAACCATGTCCTCAGCCGCCTGGGAATCCAGTTCAGCTACGTCGACTCGGGTGACCCCGCGGCGATCGAAGCGGCCATGCGCCCGAACACCAAGCTCGTCCACGTGGAGACGCCCACGAACCCGATGATGCGCGTGTGCGACATCGCCGCCACCGCGTCCATCGCGCACGCAGGAGGAGCGCTTCTGGCCGTGGACAACACGTTTGCCTCTCCCTACAACCAGCGTCCCCTGGAACTCGGAGCCGACTTCTCGGTCCACTCCTCCACCAAGTACGTCAACGGACACTCTGACGTGATCGGGGGGATCGTTGCGGTGGCGGACGCAGACCTCGGAGAGGAGATCGCGTTCATCCGGAAGTCGACCGGTGCGGTCCCTGGTCCGATGGACTGCTGGCTGACCCTGCGTGGCCTGAAGACTCTCCACCTGCGCATGAGGCAGCACAACGCCAACGGCATGGCGGTTGCGAGATACCTGGAAGAGCATCCACGGGTCGATCGTGTCCTCTACCCGGGCCTGCCCTCTCACCCCCAGCACGAGCTCGCAGCGCGCCAGATGGAAGGATTCACGGGAATGGTTTCCGTGGACGTGGGCACGTTGGAGCGCGCCAAGGCGCTGACCGAGCGCTGCCGGCTGTTCGCCCTCGCCGAGAGCCTGGGGGGGGTCGAGTCCCTGATCAGCGTTCCGGCGCTGATGACGCACGCTTCGGTGCCCGAGGACCGGCGCAACGCGATGGGGGTGACCCCTGGATTGGTGCGCCTCTCGGTGGGGATCGAGGACGAGCAGGACCTTGTGGAGGACCTGGGGCGGGTCCTGGGGTAGATGGTAACCAACACACGCGGCACAGCCTGAAACCCGCGCATCCGCCGCCCCGTAGGTGGGTGCGAACGCCTGGCACTTTCAATGAGAGAGCCAGGGTACACCAAAAGAGGATCGAGATATGGCTGAGGACCAGGATCACACCGAAGAGCAAGCCGGTGGAGGTGAGGCGAGGGCCCACCGTGTGCTGACGGACATCGCTCCCCGTTCATGGGAGCACCCGGCGGACAAGGCGGCGCTGCAGGCGCTGCGACGCCTTCCCGTGTTCGACGAAGTCCTGAAGAAGCTGTTCGGGTTTTTCGGCGAGAAGCCGGTGCGCCTGGCGTTCCAGGCGAATGCCGTGCGGGTCAGCCCCAACCAGTTCGGCCACATTCACGGTCTGTATCAGGAGGTTCTGAAGACCCTGGATGCCCCTGAGGATTACCCGCTCTACATCTCCCAGACGCCCATGGTCAACGCCGGCGCCTATGGAATGGATGAGCCGTTCGTCATCCTCAACTCGGGTACGGTCTCACTTCTGGAGGACGATCAGCTGTCGTATGTGATGGGCCACGAGATCGGCCACATCATGAGCGATCACGTCCTCTACAAGACGATGACCGTCCTCTTGCTCAACCTCGCCAACATGGGATTCCCGATCGTCGGCCTGGCAGCGAGAGCGGTGCTCGTGGCCCTCCTCGAATGGTATCGCAAGAGCGAACTTTCATGCGATCGGGCGGGACTTCTGGCAGTCCAGGATCCCGAAATCGTCATGCGGACCATGCTGAAGATGGCAGGCGGGGGCGGTGACGAGGAAACGAGCCTGCAGGAGTTCATCGTGCAGGCCGAGGACTATCGCCAGGGTGGTGACGTCGCCGATCAGGTCTTCAAGATCCTGAATCTGCTGGGTACGACCCACCCCTTCTACGTCCTCCGCGTGAGTGAGTTGCGCGAATGGATCGAGGGTGGAGACTACGACAGGATCATTCGGGGCGAGTATGCTCGCCGGGGTGATCCCGACCCGTCCTACCAGGAAGACCTGAAGGAGGCCGCTCAGGCATATCGCGAGGGAGCCAAGGACATCTTGGACAACATGTCCGACGCTGCCAAGCGAATGGGCGAACAGTTCATGAGTGGCTTCAAGCGGTAGCAGCCAACCCTCCCAGGGCCTCGCGAAGGGCGGCCGGACTCAGCTCCGGCCGCCCTTCGTGCGTATATACTGCGGGGAATTCCCGGGCTGCTGCAGCGGTGGTGCCGACCCACGGTTGACCCACCCCAATCCCCCGCCGATACTGCCCCATGCGCATCTTGATCGTAGGCAACGGCGGGCGCGAGCACGCCCTTCTCTGGAAGCTCCGGCGGGACGCCCCGACGGCAGATTTCTTCTGCACTCAGCCGAACGGGGGCATGGCGTCGCTTTGCGCTCCGGTGGCGATCGCCCCGGGAGACGTCGAGGCCCTCTCCACATGGGCGGCAGCCCACCGGATCGACCTCACGGTCGTGGGTCCCGAGGCACCCCTGGCCGACGGAATCGTCGACCGGTTCGAGACGCTGGGGCTCCCGGTGTTCGGGCCGTCCGCTGCCGCAGCCCGCATCGAGTCCAGCAAGGCATACGCCAAGGACCTCATGCGCAGCGCCGGCGTGCCCACGGCAGAGCATCGTACGTTCAGCGACCGCGCCGCTGCCGAGGACTACGTCCATGAGCGTGGAGCCCCGATCGTGGTGAAGGCCTCGGGCCTGGCAGCAGGCAAGGGCGCCGTGGTGTGCCAGACCCGCGAACACGCGATCGAGACCGTGGGACTCATGCTCGGAGACCTCAGCTTCGGCGAGGCCGGACGGGAGATCGTCATCGAGGACTACATGGAGGGCGAGGAGATTTCGGTCTTCGCGATCACCGACGGCTCGGATGCCCTCCTGCTGATGCCCTCCCAGGACCACAAGAGAGTCGGCGAGGGCGACGCTGGCCCGAACACCGGTGGGATGGGGGCGTATGCCCCCGTGTCGATCGCCACGCAAGAGGTGCTGGACGAGGCACGGGAGTCGGTGTTCGAGCCTACGCTGAGTGCCATGGCCGCTGACGGGTGCCCGTTCCGTGGGCTCCTGTACGGCGGCCTGATGCTCACGCCGGACGGCATCCGGGTGGTCGAGTTCAACTGCCGCTTCGGCGATCCGGAGACCCAGGTGGTCCTGCCGATGATGGACTCCTCACTGCTGCAGCTGCTGGCCGAGGTCGCGAACGGCGGATCTATCAGGGGTGCATCGCCGCGGTGGAGGGATGGGAGCGCCGTGACTACGGTCGTCGCCTCCGGCGGTTACCCCGGCGACTACTCCAAGGGAAAGAGCATCGTGATTCCAACGGACCTCGAGTCGGATGCCACGGTTGTCTTCCACGCCGGCACGACGCCCGGGCCGGACGGCCTCGTCACCTCCGGCGGCCGCGTTCTCGCCGTCACGGGCGTGGGCCCGGACCACGACGCTGCGGCACGGGCGAGTCGTGAGGGGGCCGCGGCGATCGAGTTCGACGGAGCCTTCTTCCGGCGCGATATCGGGTGGCGGGAACGCGCGCGACTGACCGGCGAAACCCGCTAGTGCCCGAGCTGCCTGAAGCGGAGACCATCGTACGAGGCATCCGGCCAGCGGTTACGGGGCGGACCATCAGCAGCGCCCACGTGATCCGACCCGACATCCTCCGGTCGCCGGCGCGGGCTTTCCGCTCCAGGGTCAGAGGCCGGACCATCAGCGGCGTCGGGCGTCGCGGCAAGAACGTCATTCTCGAGCTTGGCCGCGGCGATGTCATCAAGATCAACCTGGGTATGACCGGCCGCCTGCTTCCCTTCCCGACCCCACCCAAAGGGCGCTCGCGACCTACCCACCCAACGGTGCGCTTCTACTTCGACGGCGGCGGCGTGCTGGTCTTCGACGACCAGCGTCGCTTTGGCACAGTGGAGTTCCTCGAAGCCCGGGAGTGGGCCGACCGCTCGTCACGGATGGGGCCCGAACCGCTGGAGTCCGGGCTGACGGTCCGGCGGTTCCACGACGGGCTCTCTCGCTCCCGTTCACCCGTTCGGTCATGGCTCCTGGACCAGAGGCGTATCGCAGGCGTAGGGAACATCTACGCGGCGGAAGCACTCTTTCTGGCAGGCGTGCATCCCATCAGACGGGCGCAATCCGTCACGCTGGAAGAGGCGGGTGGGCTACTCCGGGCCGTGCGCGAGGTCCTGAACCGCGCGATTGACGCGGGAGGCACGACGATTCGTGACTACAGAAACGCAGAAGGCGACGAGGGAGGGTACGCCCCCCGACTCCACGTCTATGGACGGGCAGGTGAGCCATGCGGCACGTGCGGACATCCGGTCGAGCGTATCGTCTTCGGGGGCCGATCTGCGTTCTTCTGCCCCGACTGCCAACCCGGGCCGTGAGCGACGCATGAAACAGACAGTCGGCATCTTCGCGTACGTCGCCACGGCCATCGTCTGTGCCACCGCCGCGCTGAGTGCACAGGAGGCCCCGGGCGAGAGACTGCCCGTGGCACGAATGCAGTTGGACAACGGTATGCGGGTCCTCGTCCTTCCCCGCCCCAGCTCTCCTACGGTGGCGTTCGTGGTCGAATACGCGATCGGAGGGGTACACGAGCGTCTGGGGACCACGGGCCTCGCTCATCTGCTCGAGCACCTGCTGTTCAAGGGGACCACGACCATCGGGACCCGGGACGTGGACGCGGAGCTTCGTCTCTTCGAAGTGATGGACGCCGCGCACGACACCCTCCTCTCGGCTCGTGGCGCCCGGTCCCGGGATACGACCGAAATCAATCGACTGACCCGGCTCATCGCCACGCTGGAGGACTCCGCCCGCGCGCATGTCGAAGCGAACGAGTTCGACCGCATTCTGACCCGTGCCGGAGCGCGGGGACTGAACGCCACTACCGGGTCCGAATCCACCCTGTACTTCGTGGAGCTTCCCTCCAACCGCACGGAACTCTGGTTCGTCCTCGAGGCGGATCGGATGCAGAATCCGGTATTCAGGGAGTTCTACACGGAGCGGAATGTCGTCGCAGAGGAGCGCCGTATGCGCATCGACACCAGTCCCGGGGGGCTGCTGTACGAGTCGCACCTCGCGGCGGCCTTCCAGGTGCATCCGTACGGGGTGCCAGTAGTGGGGTACATGGCAGATCTGGAGACGCTCAGCCGCCGGGACGTCGACGAGTACTACAGGAGATTCTACGGCCCCAACAACGCGACCGTGGCCATCGTCGGAGACGTCGACGTGGACCAGGTGAGAGCATGGGTGGAGAAGTACCTCGCCCCGATCCCGAGAGGCGATGAGCCACCCCCCGTCCTGGCCCGCGAGCCCGATCAGCGCGGCGAGCGGAGGATCGAACTGCTCTGGGACGCAGAGCCGTCGGTACGCATCGGATGGAAGGTCCCGGCGGCGCTCGATGAGGACGCTCCTGCGCTGTCGATTCTGACTTCCCTCCTCACCGGCGGACGGACCTCACGGCTGCATCGCAGGCTTGTCGATGAAGACAGGATCGCAACCGGGGTCTTCTCGTCGCTGGGACCGGGATGGAGGTTCCCCCAGCTTCTGACCATCGATGCCACCCCACGCGCTCCCCACACGACAGCGGAACTCGAAGAGGCGATCTACGATGAAGTGGGGCGACTCGCCCGCGAGGGCCCATCGGCCGACGAGTTGGAACGGGTCCGCAACCAGGTGGCCGCCTCGTCCATTCGGAGACTCCAGTCCAATCTGGGGTTGGCGTTTCAGTTGACCCAGTCCGAGAATCTGCTGGGCGATTGGCGAGAGACGTTCAGATTCTCCGCCCGAGTCAGGGCCGTGACCTCCGACGACGTGCGTCGGGTGGCCGCGACCCATCTCATCGACTCGAACCGCACGGTCGCGAGCCTGGTGCGCAGCGGGGCGACTCCATGAGCCGGTGTGTGTGCACCTCGATCGTCGCCTCGATGCTGGCTATTTGGACGCCCGGCCTGGACGGTCAGACGGTGGGCCGGGACGCGGCCCTGAGCCTGGAGTTCGAGGCTCTGAAGTTCGATCCTCCCGACCCCGAAATTCACGAGGTCCTCGGAGTGCCGGTCCTGTTCATCGAGGACCACTCGGTACCGCTGGTCTCGGTATTCGCGTCGTTCAAGGGCGGATACGCGCGCCTTCCCCGGGGTGAGTACGCGGCCGGCACGGCCCTGGCCTCGCTTCTCCGCTTCGGCGGAACGCAA
The DNA here is from genome assembly GCA_039587465.1 of Gemmatimonadota bacterium. Classification (GTDB taxonomy): domain Bacteria; phylum Gemmatimonadota; class Gemmatimonadetes; order Longimicrobiales; family Gaopeijiaceae; genus JBDHIL01. The sequence goes on from JBDHIL010000023.1 coordinate 13,358, forward strand.
ACCCTCGCCCCGGACTCGGTCGACAAACTGTTGGAGTACTATTCCATCCAGACCCTGTTCGGCGGTGGAGGCGAGTCGGTGGTGGCCAGCCTCAACACGCTGACCGAGCACCTTCCCCTGGCACTCGACCTGTGGGCTCAGCTGCTCAAGCAGCCCGCATTCGACGATGACCAGATCGATATCTGGCGGGGCCGGGCCGTCGAGCAGATCCGGCGGCGGGAGGACAATGTCCAGGGACTCGCCTATTCCGAGTTCAACCGCCTCATGTACGGAGACCATCCGGTGGGGTGGGAGATGCGGATGGACGACCTCTCTGAGGAAGCCCTCAACCGGGAGCAGCTTCTCAACGTCCACTCGAAGATCCTCTGCCGACAGCAGATGACCCTGGGGGCGTCGGGCGACGTCAGCTGGCCGGACCTAGAGGTCCAACTGCGACGGGCTCTGGCCGACTGGCCGCACTGCGAGGGTGAACTTCCCCCGTCCCCCGCCCCCGACATCCGCCGTGAGCCCGGCGTGTTCGTCATCCCCCGCGCCCTCGAGCAGAGCGTCATCGTGATGGCTCACCCGACATCGGTACACATGGCCGAGGACCCCGAGTATTTCGCGGCGCAGATCGGCAACTCGATTCTGGGGTCCGGCGGGTTTTCCAGCCGACTTCTGGCGCGAGTGAGGACTGAAGAGGGATACGCATATTCGGCGTCCTCGCTGTGGACGATGCCGCGCCGGTACGACGGGCTCGTCGGTGCCATAACGCAGACAAGACCCGAAAGCACGGTCCCGGCGATCCGCCTCATGCTCGAGACCATGACCGAGATGACGGAGGAGCCGCCGTCGGCCGACGAAGTCCGAACCGGGGTCGATCGCCTGGTGAACGGTTTTGTATTCAACTTCGACACGCCGGGCCGCATCGTCTCCCGCAGGATGTACTACCTCGCCCGCGAGCTGTCGCCCGATTGGCTCGAGCGTTACCTGAGAGGGGTCCAAGGGGTCACCCCATCGGCCATCCATGACGTGTTCAGACGAAACCTCCGACCGGAGGCGATGACCATCCTGGTAGTCGGGGATCCCGAGCGAATCGGGAGGGAGTCTCTGGCTTCACTCGGACCCGTGACGATCTGGGAGGTCGAGGGCGGCAGGTGATGGCCGGCTCGTGAAATGGACCACCCAAGCTCAGAAGCTCATCCGAAGAACAGCGAACAATCTTCAAACGGAGCACCCCCCATGCCCGCAACGCCCTCCCGGCCCGGCCGCGGCCGAACGTATGACAGCATCACGGATACGATCGGGGACACCCCTCTCGTCCGAGCTCCTCGCATCGCTGCGAGAATGGAGGCCCGGGCCGACGTCCTCCTCAAACTCGAGTTCTTCAACCCGACCGCGAGCGTCAAGGATCGCATCGCGGTCTCCATGGTAGATGCGCTCGAGCGTGACGGACTGATCGCCGAAGGGGGGACCGTCGTGGAGCCCACCTCCGGGAATACCGGCATCGGGCTGGCCATGGTCTGCGCCGCGAGAGGTTATCGCTGCATTCTCACGATGCCCGAGACGATGTCGATCGAACGCGTGAAGATGCTCCGACACCTCGGAGCCGAGGTTCACCTCACGCCCAAGGAAGAGGGGATCGGCGGCGCCTTCTCCAAGGCCGAGGCCCTCTTGGCGGACACCCCCGGCGCAGTGGCCGCAGGTCAGTTCGTAAGCCCCGCCAACCCCGAGATCCACCGCCGTACCACGGCCGAGGAGATCTGGAACGACACGGACGGGGAAGTAGACGTGATCGTGTCCGGCGTGGGCACAGGTGGGACCCTCACCGGGTGCGGGTCGGTCCTCAAGACGCGCAAGCCGGGACTGCGGATGGTCGCAGTCGAACCCGACCTCAGCCCGGTCCTTTCGGGTGGGGAGCCGGGGCCGGGAAACATGATCCAGGGGATAGGCGCGGGGTTCGTGCCCGAGGTGCTCGACGTTGACCTCATAGACGAAGTCATCACGGTGGCCAACGAAGAAGCCTTCGAGATGGCCAGAATGGCGGCCCACGTCGAGGGAATTCCGTGCGGGATCTCGTCCGGCGCCGCGATGGTCGCAGGCTACCAGGTGGCGGCACGCCCGGAAATGGAGGGGAAGACGATCGTGGTTCTGCTGCCGTCCTTCGCCGAGCGCTACATCTCCACGCAGCTGTTCGGGGACGACTAGACGGGCGAACCGCTCGCCTTCCTGCCCCAGTGGATGGCAGCGATGCCGAGGGTCAGCAGCTGGAAGGACGAATCTTCGAATCCGGCCTCGTCGAACAGCTCCCGAAGGCGATCGGGGCCCGGGAATTCCTTGACCGACTCGGGGAGGTACGTGTACGCCCACGGATGGCCTGAGACGATGCGGCCCACCAGCGGCAGTATCCGGTGGAAGTAGAAGAGATATCCAGCCCGGACCAGGGCGTTCGGCGGCAATGTGAATTCGAGCACCACCAGCCTGGCGCCGGGTCGCAGAACACGGTGGAACTCGCGGAGTCCAGCACTGAGGTTCGAGAGATTGCGCACCCCGAACCCTACCGTGGCGCCGTCGAAGGAATCGTCCGGAAAGGGCATCCGCAGAGTATCGCCGCACACGGGACGCACCGGCGCCGCATCGACCTTGTGGGCACCATGCACGAGCATCGGCTGGGCGAAGTCCGAGGCCACTACGGAGCCCGAAAACCCGCTGCGGTTGGCCAATTCCATGGCCAGATCCATGGTCCCGGCACATGCATCGAGGTACCGACCGCCGGGGAGCCTGTCCCACTCCAACCGATCGACGGCCGTTCGGCGCCATGATCGGTCGATGTTCAGGCTCAGGACGTGGTTGAGGAGGTCGTACCGCGGCGCGATCTCCGAAAAGATCGTTTGGACCTGCTCCTCGCGGTCGGCGCCGGATCGGGGAGCCGCCGGATGGGCGAATGGCATGACAGAGTGGCTGGAGACGGCTTAGATTCTCGGGAAGCCCCAGGTTCAAGCGGGGCAGAAAGTTACGGGAAGGGGCCGGGGTGCTCAACGGCTGCCCGCGAATCCGGACGACATTCGGGGGCGCAGGGCGCGCGGATGACTGCCTCGATCGCTTCCCTACCCCTGGCCAAGAAGCACTGGCTCCACCCACGGCAGGATACCAGACCGCTGCCTGTTCCGGATTACTCGCAGCTCGATGACCGAGAGTTGGCCACGCTCGCTGCCAAAGGCCGCGAGCTGGCCTTCCGCGAACTCCTGTCCCGCTACGAGCGTCCCGTGTTCTCCCTGATCTACCGAATGGTCAGGAACCGGGCGCTCGCCGAGGACCTCTCCCAGGAGGCCTTCGTGCGCGCGTTCAACGCGATCGGCAGCTACAAGACGTCCTACAAGTTCAGCAACTGGATCTTCAAGATCGCGAACAACCACACCATCGATCACCTCCGTAAGAGAAAGCTGGACACGGTTTCGATCGACGGCTCGCCGCACGCGCAGACGGCGGAGGAAGCGAGTCAGTCCCGGCTCGTCGTGGAGTCTACGGACGAAACACCGCTGGAGTACGTCGAACACAAGGAATTGGGGAGCCAGATCGAGCGGGCGGTGGGGGAGCTCAGAGAGGAATACCGCACTGTGATCCTCCTGAGGCACGTGGAGGGCTATGCGTACGAGGAGATCGCCGAGATCATGGACCTGCCTCTGGGGACCGTGAAGACCTATCTGCACCGCGCCAGGAACGAGCTCAAGAAGCGTCTCGTTCAAGCGGACGTCTGAGGGATTGCCGACATGTCGATCAGCGAGGTTTCAGGCGGGAATCAGGGGTATGGGGCACTGCCGGCACTTACACCGATTATTGTGAAACTTCCACCCGACCACCCCCGTAGGGTGGGACGACTACAGCAACCAGGAGTCGAGCTGTGATTCGCGACCATTCCCATGAGCATCTGAGCGCCGAGTCCATTCAGGCGTTTCTCGAGGGTGAGCTCCCTGCGGGGCAGCACTCCCTCACCGAGGAACACCTGGCTGGCTGCGCCCGTTGTGCGGGAGAGGTCGAGATGTGGCGGCTCGTCTTTTCCGAACTCGGCGAACTGGCCCAGTTGCGCCCTCAGGCGGACTTCGCGAGCCGTGTGATGGCCGATGTCCACGTGCCGCAGGGACTACCCCTCGCAGCACGCATTCGCGCCCTCTTGACTGGCTGGGCCCCTGGCGCGGCCCTCGCGGGACACGTTCCGTCCGAGCGCCTTCAGGAACTGGCAGAGGGCATGCTTCCGGCTCGACAGGTGACGAGGCTTCAAGGTCACCTGGACGGCTGCTCACGTTGTTCGGAGGAACTCGTCGCCTGGCGTGGTCTGATGGGATCGCTCGCCAGCATGAGCGACCTGGCTCCTGCAGACGGGTTCGCGACGCGGGTCATGAGCGAGGTTCGAATCCCGGCACCCGCTCCGACCAGAGCGCCGGTGAGGGAAGTTGTCGCCGGCACGAGCAGGGCCCTGGCCTGGGCAGCGCGGATGATTCCGACGTCGCGGCAGGCCTGGGCGACCCTGTCCGGGATCGCCGTGGCTCCGATGGCCACGCTCGGACTTCTGGTATACACCGTCTTTTCGCATCCCATGCTGACCCCCGGCTCCCTGCTCTCCTTCCTAGGCTGGAAGGCGGCAGCGGTCGGGGCGGCGGCCTGGGAGGCATCGTCGGCCTTGCTGGTGGAGAGCGCCAGTTTGTTCAGGGCCTACACGATCTTGGAGTCACTCGCTGCGACGCCCGCAATGCTGGCCGGCGGGTTCCTCTTGTTCTCGAGCCTCATGGTCGCAGCGACCTGGGTCCTTTACAGAAATCTCATCGCCAACCCTCCGGTGGATAGTCAGTATGCGCGTGCTTCAGTTTAGTCGTGGCCTTGCGGCCTTTGTTTTCGGTGCACTCCTCGTCCCCGGCCTGGGCAACGCCCAGGAAGTCACCGTCCTCTCCAAGGAGATCTCGGTAGGCCGGAACGAGGCCGTCCTCAGACTCGAGCTTTCCAGCGACGAGTCCCTGGAGATCGCACTGCGAGCGGGTTCGGTGTCCATCGACGGCGAATCGTCCGGCTCGTACGAGGCCGGAGGCCCCCTCGACGTGGCCTGGCGGGCCCTCTTGGGCAACGCCGTGTCGCTGGACAACGGCGCCTTGTCCGAGATGCTCCGCGATTGGTCGCCACCGGCGTCGGTCACGGGTCGCAGCCTGGACCTCGCCCGCAGCATCGACCAGGCCCTGGAAGCCGGCCTCTCGGCACGCGTGGATGAGTCCGCTGGCGAGTTGGAAGATGTTCAGTTCTCGGTTGGAAGCAGGAGTGGGGGTGATATCCTGCGCGTCCTCCTGAGCCAGGTGACGCGGCTCGGGGCCTTGGAGGAAGCACTCGCGGGATTGGATGAAGGATTCGCGATCTATCTCGACGAGGATGTCGATATCGCTCGTGGGGAGTCGGTGGACGGGACCCTCGTGGTCATCCAGGGCAATGTGCGGGTCGAGGGCACCGTGAGTGGAGATGTGGTGGTGGTGGACGGGACGCTGGAGCTCCTCGAAGGCAGTCGGGTCCGCGGGGAGGTGCGCCTCGCCGATGCCCGCTTGCTTCGCAACGAGGGCACCGTGGACGGGGAGGTAATGGACGTGGCCCGCAACGAGCGGGTTCTGGAGAGCGAGATCCGCGAGCGGGTGCGCACCGAGCTGATGGACGAGTTCGGGGCGACGGACGTCCCGCGCTTCGAGGCTGAGCCCAGGTCGTTCACCAATCCGTTCTCGAGGGCCGCCGAGGGAGTTGCAGGCGTGTTCCAGAACCTGGTGGCGATTCTCATGATCGGGCTCCTCGGCATGGGCGTGCTCGCCTTCGCGAGTGAGAACCTCGATGCCGTTGCAGAGACAGCGAAGAAGTCTCCCGGACGTTCGGCGATGGTCGGAGTCGCAGGCACCTTCCTGCTCCTGCCGGTGTGGATCCTCGGGGCAGTGGCGCTGACGGTCACCATCGTGGGAATCCCCGTGATGATCGCCTGGCTGCCCCTGTTCCCCGTCGCGGCCCTGATGGCAGGCGTCCTCGGATACCTGGCGGTCGCCCGGAACACGGGTGAGTGGCTGGCCGAGAGCGAGTACCGATACACGGACTGGATTCGCAAGTCGAATCCGGTATACACCATGGCTGGAGGACTCGTCGGCCTCATGGCCTTCTTCATCGCGGCGAACGTACTCTCGATCCTGCCGTTCTTCGGGTTCTTCAGGGGGCTGCTGGCCTTCGCAGGCGTGGTGCTGACGATCCTCGCCGTCATGATCGGGTTCGGGGCGGTCCTTCTCACGAAGGGTGGAAGACAGCGTCCCTACTATCCCAACGACGACCTGGACGCCGCTTGGGAAGCCGTCATGGACGTCGAGGTCGAGGTGGATCCGACGCCGGGCGATGAAGCGGAGAGTGGGGAGGACCAGACCGATGCGTAGGACGGTGATGGTGGTGATGATCGCGCTGACGGCGCTCCCGTCGCTCGCCCTGGGTCAGAGTTGGCGGGATGTGTCCATGTCCCGGCAGGCCTCCGGCGAGGACGAGCTGGATGTCGAGGTCGTCTACGGTGCGGGTCGCTTCAAGGTGCGGGCGGCCGAAGGGCGTCACCTCTACCGGATGCAGCTCAGATACGACGAGGACATGTTCGAGCCAGACGTCGAATATGATCACGGCCGCCTCCATCTGGGTGTCGACCATATCGGCATGGGGAGATCGCGTCGGTCGGATCGTGGTGGGAACGGCGGTGAGATGGACCTCGAGTTGGGTCGAGGCATTCCCATGCACCTCGACCTCGCGTTCGGTGCGGTGCGCGCAGAATTGGATCTCGGTGGCCTGTCTCTGCTCGACCTGGACCTGAGCACCGGTGCTTCCGAGTCGACAGTGGATGTCTCCGAGCCGAATCCCGTTCCGATGCGCGTCGCCAACTTCGAGGTCGGCGCCGCGGATTTCGAGGCGCGCGACCTCGGCAACCTCAACGCCCGTCGGATCGACGTGTCCGCCGGCGTGGGCGAGGTGACACTGTGGTTCACAGGGGAGTGGAGACAGGACGCACGCGCATCCCTGAAGATCGGCCTGGGCTCTCTCGAACTTCACTTCCCGGAAGGCCTCGGTGTGCGCATCAACAAGAACTCGTTTCTTACGTCGTTCGACTCCCAGGGCCTCGTGAAGCGCGGAGACTCCTACTATTCTTTGAATTGGGACGACGCTGATCGGAAGGTCTCGATCGACTTGGACGCAGCATTCGGAAGCGTCCGCGTTCTCTGGGTCGGCTGACGCCGGGAGATAACGATGATCGGTACTTTGCTCACGTTCTTCGCCGTCGGGGTCATTACGCTCATCGCGGCCGGGATCGTCCTGTCCATCGTCGGGACCGTCTTCTCCCTGACCTTCGGGCTGGCAGCATTTCTGCTGTTCAAGGTCGCACCTGTCCTTCTGGTGGGCTGGGTGGTGATGAAGGTCCTCGAGATTGTCCGGGGCGGAGGCTCTCTGTCCGCCGCCGACCGGAAGTGGCTGGAAAGAGACTAGACAACTCGGCATCTCGGAACGCAGAGAGGGGCCGCGGCGTGAACGCCGTGGCCCCTCTCTGCGTTCTCATCCCCGGAGCCCGGTCAACCGGCTCCTCTGAGCGAGGTCCAGACGGTGGCCACCAGGTCACTGAGGGCGACCCCGGCCGCAGAGTCGGCGCTGCTCAGGACGGTGGGCGTACCCTCATCCCCTGCCGAGCGGACCCTGGGATCCAGCGGAATCCGTCCTAGGAAGCGAAGCTCCATCTCGGCAGCCAGCTTCTCCCCTCCCCCGGAGCCGAAGACCTCGATAACCTCGTCGCAGTGCGGGCAAGCCATCCCGCTCATGTTCTCGACCAAGCCCATGATGGGAGTGTTCACCCGCTCGAACATCTTCACCCCTCGACGCACATCGCCCGTCGAGACCTCCTGGGGCGTGGTCACCATCACCACACCATCCACATCGATGGTTTGGACCAGGGAGAGTTGGGCGTCGCCGGTGCCGGGGGGCATGTCGATGACCATGACGTCCAGGTCCCCCCAGTCCACCTGTTCGAGGAACTGCTTGAGCACCCCTGCAATGAGCGGCCCTCGCATGATCGCGGGCTGATCCTTCTCGAGTAGAAAACCGAGACTCATGAGCTTCACCCCATGCGCCTCGAGGGGCTCGATCATCTCCTGCCCCTTGTCCCCCGTAACCCTCGGCCGACGAGTTTCCCCGAACATCAGAGGGATGTTCGGGCCATAGATATCGGCGTCGAGAAGACCTACCCGAAGACCATCTGCGGCAAAGCCAGCCGCGAGGTTCGCGGCGGTCATCGACTTGCCGACCCCACCCTTGCCCGAGCTCACGGCAACCACATGCGCCACGTTCGCAAGGATTCCAGGCTTCGGCACCGGCGCCGGCACAGATCCCGGCTTGGGAGCTCCGCCCCCGGCAGGAGCCATCTGGGGAAGCGTGACGTTGACCTTCACTGCTCGGACTCCCTCCACCGCCTCGGCCGCCGACCGGGCCTGCTTCACCAGGTCTCCGGGATCCTCGGCCCGCATGACGAAGCCGAACCGAACTTCTCCTTCGTCGTCTACTTCGAGGTCCTGGATATGCCCGGTAGCGACCAGGTCCTTCCCGGACGCGGGGTGTGCTACGGCCGAGAGGGCGGCCATGACGGAGCGTCGCAGCTCGTCAGCGCTCATGTGATCTTCCTGAGGGGTTGGGAGAAGCCGCGCGGCTTCCCATAGGATCAGAGTGCAGTCACTTCCACGACGGAGGGAACGGTCTGCTTGATCCGTCGCTCAATGCCTTCCTTGAGGGTCATCATGGAAATCGGGCAAGACTCGCATGCGCCGAGAAGCCGCACCTCGACGACACCCTCGCTCTCCCGGTAATCCAGGAGCTCGACATCCCCACCGTCGGCCTGAATCGCAGGTCGAATCGAGTCGAGTACCTCCAGGATCTTCTCGCGCCCTGTCGCAGTGACCAACCCGAACCCTCCGTCTACGCACCCCCGCAGACCCGGGGGAAAGAGGCGGGAATCTACCCTAACCGCGAGGGCCGGGTCAACCGGAATTCCTTGAATTCCAAGGGCCGAGAGGGCCTCCGAGGATTGCCAACAGCCGCCCCTTTGCTGAGTTTTTCCTATGGCGCCGACCGTTGTTATCAAGAATCATTCCGGGAATATTGGTAGTCCGCTGCACCGATCGGGTGAGCGGTTCACTTCGATCGATGGCAACCGGAGGAGCGACGAAAGCGAATGACCCCTGAGCCGACACATCGTCCCCACGCGGACCTGGAGCCCGACAATCTCGGCTCTTCGCCCCATCTTTCCGACTACTGGCACATCATTTCCCGGCACCTGTGGCTTGTGCTCGTGATCTTCACGATCACTACCGCATCGTCCATCTGGGCCGTGTCCCGGCAGGACGTCTCGTATCAAGGGTGGATCTCCCTCCAGGTGAACAATCCCCTCGAGCGGCAGCGGGGGCTGGTCGCTCGCCCGGGAGTCTCGGCGCGGGACATCTTCGTGGACCCGATGCTGTCCGAGATCCAGGTCCTCAACTCGAGTACGATCAAGTCGGTGGTCATCGATTCCGTTGGTCTCCGTCTTCGCCGAATTCCGAGCACAGAGGCCCGCTCCGAGCTGGCGCGGGACATTCGCGTCGACGACTCCGCGCTCGATGGGCGTTATCGGCTCGTGTACGCCGATGGGGGTCCCTTGGCCGAATTCCAGGACGCGAGCGGGACCGTCCTGGGGTCGGCACAGGTCGGAGAGCTCCTCGACGCGGGGTTCGTGCGCTTTGTCCTCCGGGCGCCTCCAGGAGAATCGAACGCCTACGAGCTCGAGATCGTCCCTTCGATGGACGTGCTCAACGAGTTGGTCTTCGCCTCGGCCCCTCGTGAAAGCACGAACATCATCGACGTCTCGTTCATCCACGGCGACGCGGGTATCGTGCCCGAGGTCTTGAACGAAGCGGGTGCTGCCCTGAGAGAAAAGGGCGCTGAGCGAGTGCGGCAAAGTGCCCAGTCTGACATGGACTTCATCAACGAGCGCATGGCCGAGGCGCGGGCCAAGCTCGACGCGTCCATCGAGGCGATCAGGGACTTCAAGACTTCGCGGGAGTTCCTGAACCTGTCGGCTCGGGAACAACAGCTGGTGACGCGGTCCCAACAGCTCGACGACGAACTGGATCGCTGGGACAGCCAGCGGGTCGTGCTCAGCGAGCTATCCCGCAGCATCGACGTCGAGGGCATTCGTTCTGCGGATCTGGTCTCGGCCAAGACGGAACTCCCTGGAGCGATGAACGCCGAGGTGAGGAACATCATCGACGCGATCCAGGACAAGCTGGGTGAGGAGCGCCGTCTGATCTCCGAAGACCGCAAGAACGAGATGCACCCGGAGGTGGTCGCAGCGCGCTCGGAGATCGAGGAACTGGGTCGGCAGCTGGCCGATGGCGCGCGGGCCACGCTCAGGGTCATCGAAGGCGAGTTGAGCGACTTGGCTGCGCGCCGAGCCGAGCTGCGCGAGGAGCAGCAGGACTTCCCGGCCCTGGAAAGTGAACTGGGTACACTGGAGTCCCAGCGGGTCATCGATCACGAGTCTTATCAGTTCCTGCTCTCGCAGTTCTACCAGGCGCAGATCACGCAGGCCGCGGCCTCGCCCTACGTGGACATCCTGGACCCGGCAGTGGGAGCATTCGAGATCCAGTCTCGCGGTCGTGTCAACGTATTCCTGGGCGCGCTTCTCGGTCTCATCCTCGGTGTGGGCGCAGCGTTCTTCTTCGAATACCTGGACCGCACCGTTCGGACGAGCTCGGACGTGGAGTCCCTACTGGGGATTCCCGTACTGGGTGTAATCCCCCGCCTGCGTCGGCTCGACCCGACCGGGGAGGACGGGATGCAGCTCGCCGGGCGGGGAGTTCCACTCCTCGTGGCACAGGATCCGCTGGATCCCGCAGCTGAGGCGTACCGGAATCTCCGCATGAACCTCATGTTCATGAGTTCGGAGGAGGCTCCGATCCGCACCGTGCTCTTCTCCAGCCCGGGGCCCTCGGAAGGCAAATCCACCACGGCTGTCAACTTCGCTGTGATGTTGGCGCAGCAGGGACAGCGTGTGTTGATGATCGACGCCGACCTCCGACGACCGTCTCTGCATCGGGCCCTCGACGTACTCCGTGAGCCGGGGCTGACAAACCTCATCACCGGCGACGCCGACCCGCGAGAGACGGTGCGCCCCAACGTTCTGCCCAACCTGGACTTTCTGCCCTCCGGACCGTTCCCGCCAAACCCATCGGAGCTTCTCAACTCCAATGTCATGGCTCGGATCATCGAGGAATTCGAGGGCCGCTACGACCACATCATCATCGATTCGCCGCCCATTCTCGCGGTGACCGACGCCGCCATCCTGGCCGTCCACACCGATGGCGTGGTCTTGGTCCTCCGTTCCGGCGAGACGGAGCAGCGCACCTCGGAGCGATCCGTGGAGCAGCTCCGTCGACTGGGCGTTCGCGTCTTCGGAGCGGTCCTCAACGAGGTGTCGGCCTCGAGCCCGGACGAAAGCGACTACCTCCAGTACTACTACAGCTACCACCCGACCGGCGTCAGCGGATTCCAGCGGTTGCGTGAGGGTCTCACACGGGTGAAGTTTTTCGTGTGACGACTCCCCCCTAAGGGGGTTTGCATCGCCTGGATCAGGCGTGCCAGGGGCGGGAGAACTTCGTGGTTCCCCGCCCCTTTTCTCTTCATTCTTGCCGTGCCGGGCGCCGCCCGGTTTACCCGCCACCTCGAGATCGACAGCATCATGAACGGAAACGTGAAAGTACCCACGCCCAAGAACGATCCGGTCCTCTCATACGCACCGGGAACTCCTGAGCGTGCGGAGCTCAAGGCACGGCTTGCCGACATGGCAGCCGAGACGATCGAGATCCCCCTCGTCATCGGCGGAGAGGAGGTCAGAACCGGCGACACTCTCGACGTGGTGATGCCCCACAACCATGGGCACGTGCTGGCCAAGGTCCACAAGGCAGGTCCCGCCGAGGTGACGGCAGCCATCGAGGCTGCGGCCGACGCGCACAAGGACTGGTCGACCATGGCCTTCGAGGACCGAGCGGCGATCTTCCTGCGCGCCTCCGAGCTCCTGGTGGGACCGTGGCGGCAGACCATGAATGCGTCGACCATGCTCTGCCAGAGCAAGACTGCGCATCAGGCCGAAATCGATGCCGCCTGTGAGATGGTCGACTTCTTCCGCTTCAACCTTCACTTCGCCGAGAAGATCTACAGCGAGCAGCCGGCGTCCGACGCCGGCATGTGGAATCGCTCGCAGTACAGGGCGCTCGAGGGATTCGTCTATGCCATCACGCCGTTCAACTTCACGTCGATCGGAGGGAACCTCCCGTCTGCCCCCGCGATCATGGGCAACACGGTCGTGTGGAAGCCGGCCCGGACAGCGATGCTCTCCAACTACTACATGATGAAGCTCTTCGAGGCTGCCGGACTACCGGCTGGCGTCATCAACTTCATCACCGGTAACTCGGCGCAGATCACCGAGCGCATTCTCGGCGACGAGAACTTCGCAGGCGTGCACTTCACCGGGTCCACCGGTGTGTTCAACAGCTTCTGGAAAGACATCGGCGCCAACATCGGCAAGTACAAGACGTACCCGCGCATCGTGGGGGAGACGGGCGGAAAAGACTTCATCGTCGCGCACCCCTCCGCCGATGCAGCAGCCCTGAAGACCGCCATCGTGCGAGGCGCATTCGAATACCAGGGACAGAAATGCAGCGCGGCTTCGCGAGCATACGTCCCCGAGAGTATCTGGAAGGAGCTCAAGCAGCCTCTGATCGACGAGGTCGCTGATATCACCATGGGCGACGTCTCGGACTTCTCGAACTTCATGGGCGCCGTCATCGATCGGACCGCGTTCGACAAGATCAAGAGCTATATCGACGACGCGAAGGAGTCCGAGGACGCTGAAGTCATCGTCGGAGGAGATTGCGACGATTCCGTGGGCTACTTCGTCCGCCCGACCATCATCGAGGCCAGCAAGGCCGACTACGTCACGATGTGCGATGAGATCTTCGGACCCGTCATGACGATCTACGTCTATCCGGATGCCGAGTGGACGGAGACGCTGGCTTTGGTCAACTCGACCTCGGAGTACGCCCTGACCGGTGCAGTCTTCTCGAATGACCGGAGTGCCATCCGACAGGCGATGAACAGCCTGGAACACGCGGCGGGCAACTTCTACATCAACGACAAGCCCACCGGAGCCGTGGTGGGCCAGCAGCCGTTCGGTGGCGCCCGCGCCTCGGGAACCAACGACAAGGCCGGTTCGGCGCTGAACCTCCTCCGCTGGACATCTGCCAGGACCATCAAGGAGACGTTCGTCCCGCCGACGGAGTACCGCTATCCGTTCATGGAGGGCAAGTAGGCCCAGCCCTCCAGCGGACCTCGATGGCAAACGGCCGGCCCGGCATCCGCCGGGCCGGCCGTTTTCGCACTCGTGCAACGTCTCCCGCGGATGTCACATGAGGCGGCTCACCAGCCGGCTCAGGGCGTGGTAGCGCCCGTTGATCGGACTCTGGAAGGCAAGGCGTCGCTGCACGAGTTGGTCCAGGGCCTGCCTCTGGCCCTCTGCCTGGAGAAGGTCCGCGATCTCGTCGGTCGAGATGAACCCACGAGCTTCTAGCACGGTCCATGCGAAGGCCTCGGCGTCGGTATGGGCACCAAGCAGCTCGTAGCTACCGTCCCCCGTCTCGGCCACTGCCGCGAGGGATTGCCGCAGAAGAACCACCTCTACCTGATCACGGTGAGGCTCGCTCACCCCGTTGAAGACGAAGAACGCCTCCACGGGCTGGTCGGCATCCTGGTACCTGAGAAGGAGCTTCGCCACAACCTCGTCTGCGCACGAGAAATCGAGAATCGCGACCTCGGACAGATCGATGAGCGACAGGCTCCGGTCACCCACCTCGGCCAGTTGCCCTTCGATCGCGAGCCGAACCGCTCGGCCCGTCTGCCGCGTGACCAGGTGCGAATAGAGCGAAGCGACCGTGCGTTGGACCAACCTGCCAACGTCGATGGCGATCGGATCCAGTGGGGCCTCGCTCACTCATCCTCCTTGGCCGGGAGGATGATGCTGATCTGAGAACCGGGAAAGGAGGCCATGCCCTCTGTGAGCGGCGGCGTGTTGTCCCATTCGGGCACCTGCCCGATCCGGGCGCATCCGCTCCGGATCGAGATCGCCCCGTTCCAGCGGCGAACCTGTCGACGAATCTGCTGGATTCCCTGCCCCCTCCCGGAGTCCGGAAAACGGGTCAGCCCGTGGAGGAACGCCGCCTCGAGCGCCGTAGCATCACCCCAGCGATCTCCGTAGCGAGCAGCGTGTTCGTCTGTCAGAGAGCCGAGAAAGCCCCGCCCGGTGTCCATGACCGAGATGACGACCACGTAGCGACCGAGACGCCGGGACCAGTTGTACGCCTGCGCAGCAACCCAGCCGGGCCCGTCCGCGTGCTCGATGATGTTCTGACAGACTTCAGACAAGATCACCGAGAACTGAACCACCGCCGTGGCGGGATACCCGAGCTTCGAGGCGAGGATGGCACCCGCCCTCGACTGTACGTTGTCGATGACCTGGTGGACGTCTGAATTGGCTCGTATCGGCGTGATCTCCAACAGCACGTCTGACGAGCCCGCGGTGCGCTTGGGCACACGGTCACCAAAGTCGAACACCTTCTCGGCCTCTTCGAAGAACCCCATGCGGGCCAGATACCCGAGCACCTCTGAACTCTCGGGAAGCTCGAGGCGCGGACGGGTCCCCTGCCTTTCCAGCACAGCAACAGCGGCGGCCAGCAGGGCCACCATGCCGTTTGGATCGACCCATCGCACATGGCGGGCATCGAACAGCGCCCTTGCTTCTCCGGAACCCGCGGCCGAATCCAGCAGTTCGTCGACTGTCTGGTGGTCCAGGGATCCGGGCACCGATATGACGTTCAAGATTCCTCCACGTGGGACAGCTTTCCTACGAGATGCCGGAAGAGCCCTCGGGCCCCCCGGTGCTCGACGTTTCTAGCGGCCCGATCGTTTGCACCCATGATCGCGCGGTCGAGGTCGTCACCGGACAGTAGCCGCGCGAAGAACGTAGCACCCCACACGTCCCCGCACCCCGTGGGATCCCCAAAGCGGGCACCGCCCGACAGGGGCACCTGTCCGCTGCGAGCCGCGCCGGGGGTGGAAACCAGTGCACGGTCCGTCCACCGCATGGGGTCGGGCGCGAAATCGGGAGCCGCGACGTACGCAGCGCCCCCCGGGCCGAGCGTGACGGTGACCAACTTCACCTCGGGGCCGAGGACGTCCGCGGTCAGGCGCCACGGGTCCTCCGCATTCTGCCCGAGCAGAGCGAACTCGTCCTCGTTCATCTGGACGGCGTCGAAGCACCTGAACCACTCCCCCCACCGGTTGAGGGTCTGAGGGATCCTCGTGCCCGCACGGTCCATGTGCAGGAAGAGCGAATGGAGATCGGCGTACATGGGGCCGGCGTATCCGGCCCGCAGGGAGCGGGCCGCAGGCAGCCCAATCTCCATTCCCGAAATGAAGTTCACGTAGAGTGCGTCGCACAGATCCGCGAGTGGGGCCAACTCCGGCCAGGTCCAGGGCGGTACGCCACCGGTCAAGCGCTCGCACCGGCGGGCTTCGGTTTCATAGCGAAGCTCTACCCGGTTGTTGGGCTCCTGCGTGACATGGATGGCGGACTCGTCGATCCCCGGGATCTCCTTCAGAAAACGGAACGCCTCCTCGGACAGGTCACGTCCGACCTTCATGATGGGGAGGATCGTCCATTCTTCCGGGAGGGCGGCTCTGAGAGCGGCCAGGGCGTAGCCTATCCCGCCCCACTCCTCCACCGGCTCAGCGCGGCCATCGCGGTCGACGATCCGGTCCCATACCAGCGTGCCCAACACGCCTAGAGTCCTGGGCTTCACGGCTAGCGCTCGACAGCGGGAGACTGGATCAACGACGCCTGCTCCATGAAGATTCCTGCGGCCCCGATGACCCCCGCCGTCTCCGGCAGTTCACCCGGCACGATCTGACAGGCGGCCACCGACGACTTGAAGGCACGCCGGCGGACTTCCGATCGGAGAGGCACGAACAGGTGATGGCCAGCGCGCGTCACACCCCCGACGATCACGACCTTCTCGGGATTGAGCGTGTTGATGAAGTTCGAGAGACCCGCGCCCAGGATCTTCGCCGTCTCCAGCATCACTTCGTGAGCGTAATCGTCGCCCAGGACCAGCGCCTCATAGACCGTGACGGCCGTGATAGCGTCCATCTGACCCCGCACGAGGTCCAGCAGCACGGACTCCGCTCCGGCCTCGAGGCCCTCCACCGCCCGAGCAGCGATGTTGGGGCCTGAGGCGTAGGCCTCCAGACACCCGTAGTTGCCGCAGGTGCAGCGCCGCCCGGTGAGCGAAATCGTAGTGTGGCCGAGCTCGCCTGCGGACCCTGAAGCGCCTCGCACCAGACTGCCGTCCACAATGATGCCCCCGCCGATCCCGGTACCGAGAGTGACTCCGACCAAAGACCGAGCCCCTCTCCCCGCTCCCCGCCACCACTCGCCGTAGGTCGCGCAATTCGCATCGTTGTCCAGCGAAGCCGGCAGCCCGACACCGTCGGAGAGCCTGTCGCGCAGCGGGAAGTCCTTCCACCCCAGGTTGAAGGCATCCAGAACGATGCCCGCCTCCAGGTCGAGAGGCCCCGGACACCCGACCCCCATCCCCACCACATCGCTTCTCGATCCGCCACGCTCGGTGAGAGTCTCCGCGATCGCCCCCTCCACCATGCGCGAGATGTTGGTCACCGCTCGGTCCGCGCCCCGGAGTGCCTCCGTCGCCCTCGATCGGAGACCTACTGTCTCACCGCTATCCACCGAGACCAGCCCAACCACGAGATTGGTCCCACCGATGTCGACCCCCACGACCCAGCGCTCGCTCATGCCGGATCTCGTTCGAGCAACAGGCCAGCCGCGGCGACAACTTGTTCGATCGTGATGAGGTGCATGCACTCCTCGCGGGCTTCAGACAGGAGCGTTCCCTTCCCCGTCCTCGGACATTCGTTCTTGAAGCAGGGCCTGCAGGCCAGTCCCGGACCGCTGACACCGACGTGCCCCGGTCCGGTGGGACACACTTCCGCTGGATCGGATGGGCCCCACAGCGTAACAGTAGGCGTCCCGACCGCGCTCGCCAGATGCATGGGTCCGGTGTCGTTGGTGACGAGGACGTCGCAGAGCGACAGCAGCGCCGCCAGTTCGGGCAGATCGGTCGCGCCTCCCGCGTCGATCGCCCCATCGGTTCCCGCAGCCACACGCGCGGTCAGTTTCGCCTCCACGGCACTCCCGAGCACCACGATTCTCACCTCTCGCTCAACCAGCCGTCGAGCCACCGCGGCAAAGCGGTCGGGTGGCCACCTCCGCGCCGGCGCGTTGGATCCGGGGAACATCGCCACCAGGGGCTCGTCCCCCCCGAGTCGCTGCCGCCACTTCGCGACCGCAGCCTCCGGCGGACGCAGACGTGGCGGCGTCGGTCGTGGGTCGACCTCCTGTCCCAGTATATGCCGATACTGGTTGATCCGGTGGAGACCAGGCAGCGTCGCAGGGGAGATGCGCTCGGAAAGAAGCAGACTTCTGCCGTCGGTCGCCGTGCCTCTGATGCGAGCCACCCCTCCCCACCGCATCAGCCAGGCGGCCGAGAAGGCAGGCGTCAGAAGAGAGCCGTGCTCGTATCCGCCGGCCCGGAGGGACGCGACGGCCCGACGCCATCCTGAAACGCCTCGATCCAACGGCACGACGTTCGCGGAAAGACCCGCCATCTCAACGAGGGGGCAGAGCCGCCGGAGAACCATGATGTCGGCGCCGTCATCGGCCATCGACGGCAACGCCATGAGCACATCACCGAGATGGTTCGGGGCGCGGATGATGCGCCGGAGCCCCGCTACCGGCACGGGGGTCATCCGTCGCCGAGATTCAGCACGGCGAGAAACGCCTCCTGGGGAATCTCCACCGAGCCCACCTGCTTCATTCGGCGTTTTCCTTCCTTCTGCTTCTCCAGGAGCTTCCGCTTCCGGCTGATATCACCGCCGTAGCACTTGGCGGTCACGTTCTTCCGAAGGGCCTTCACGTTCGTTCGTGCGATGATTTCGTTGCCGATGGCCGCCTGCAGAGCGACTTCGAACTGCTGGCGCGGGATCAGGTCCTTGAGCTTGCGGACGAGGTCCCGGCCGTAGTGATAGGCCTTGTCCTCGTGGATGATGACGCTGAACGCGTCGACGGGATCTCCGTTCACCATCACATCGAGCCGCACGAGGGCGTCCGGACGATAGTCCAGGAACTCGTAGTCCAAAGCGGCGTAGCCGCGCGTCCCGCTCTTGAGACGGTCGTAGAAGTCCAGCACGATCTCCGACAGCGGCAACTCGAAGTTCATCTCGACCCGTTGCGGGTCGAGGTAGTTCATGCCGGTGAACACCCCCCGCCGTTCATGGCAGAGCTTTTGGACGTTCCCGATGTACTCGGAGGGGCAGAGGATGTGGGCCTTCACGATCGGCTCGGCCACAGATTCGATCCTGCCCGGATCGGGAAGGAGGGTGGGACTCTCGATGTGGACCGATTCTCCGTTCGTCAGTTCGACATGGTACTCCACGTTCGGCACCGTCGTGATGAGCGCGACCCCGAACTCACGCTCCAACCGTTCCTGAATGATCTCCATGTGGAGCAGCCCGAGAAAGCCACATCTGAACCCGAAGCCCAGGGCAACCGAAGTTTCCGGCTCGTAGTGGAGGCTGGCATCGTTGAGGCGAAGACGCTCGAGGGCGTCCCTGAGGTTCTCGTAGTCGTCGGCATCGCTCGGGTAGAGGCCGGCGAATACCATGGGCCTCGCCTCCTGATACCCTGCCAGCAGTTCCCCGGCAGGGTTCGAGGCATCCAGAACGGTGTCGCCCACGCGCGTGTCCCCGACCTCCTTGATGGCCGCCACGACATAGCCCACCTCACCCGGGGTGAGCCTCGGTTGGGGTTTTCGCCCCAGCCGCATATAGCCCACCTCGGTGACCTCGTAGGACGCGTCCACCGCACCGAACGTGATGTCCATGCCCGGCTCGATGATGCCGTCGACGACGCGGATCGAGGGCACGGCACCCTGGTACTTGTCGTAGTACGAGTCGAAGATGAGGGCGCGGAGCGGGGCTTCGATATCGCCCACCGGAGCAGGCAAGCGGTCCACCACGGCCTCGAGGATCTCCTCGATGCCGATTCCCTCCTTGGCACTGGCCATGAGCACGGTTTCCGGGTCTACGCCCAGCAGATCGGCAACCTCCTGCTGTCGTCGCTCCGGCTCAGCGCCCGGAAGATCGATCTTGTTGACGACGGGGATGACCTCGAGGTCCGCGTCGAGCGCCAAGAAGAGATTCGACAAGGTCTGAGCCTGCACGCCCTGGGTGGCATCCACGACCAGAATGGCCCCTTCACAAGCCGCCAGAGATCGAGAGACCTCGTAGGTGAAGTCCACGTGACCCGGCGTGTCGATGAGGTTCAGCTCGTACGCGTCACCGTTGCGGGCTGTGTACGCCATCCGCACAGCGTGGAGCTTGATGGTGATCCCCCGCTCCCGCTCGAGCTCGTTGTCGTCCAGGACCTGTTCGCGCATCTGGCGCTTGTCGAGAGTGGACGTGCGTTCCAGAAGACGGTCGGCCAGCGTCGACTTGCCGTGGTCGATGTGGGCGACGATGCAGAAGTTCCGGATGTGGTCGAGACGCACGGGCGCAGGGGGGTTGGTGGCGGAAGAGGGTTCTGGGCGACCCAAAACTTAACAGGTCGCAGCTGCGGGGGGACGTGCCGAGGCGGCGGCAGGAGAAAAACCATGAAGGGACAAAGATTGTTGACCGTCGTTGGATCCTTGGACTAAGCTAGATGGTAGACAAGACAACCCGTCGCTATTCGGTCTTCCCCCCTCCCGCTCCCGCAATTCATGTGGCGTAGAGATCCGCTCGTCAGCATGCGGTCCCTCGCAGTAAGGGACTTACGCTCCACAGGCGAGCCACCAAGGGATCTGAATCGGGTTTCTCCGGCCGCTGTCCAGGGCTATCCCAACTCAACCCGCAGGAGTCAGTTCATGAAGCGTTTCCGCGCACCTTTCGCTCTATGCGTAGGCGCTACGGTCTTGGCAGGATGCGAGTTTCCGTCCGAGGCCCCGAGCCTGGAACAGCAGTGGGTCATCCCGGTCGACGCCACGACCATCGGGGTCGACGAGATGCTGCCCGCAGGGGTGACGATCAGCGGCGCGGACTTCGCCATGACCGTCGACCCGTTCTCCACGACCGAGTCGCTGGGGAATCTCTGTGCGCTCTGCCTGGCGGCAGACGGCCTCACGGTGCCCAAGCCGGCGTTCGCCAGCAACTTCGATGTGAGCCAGAATCTTCCTGCGGACGTGGTCTCCGCGAGCCTCACGGGCGGGTCGATCGACGTCAGCCTGTCCAACAACTTCGGATTCGATCCGATCCGCCTCCCGAGCGGTGCTACTGGCTCGATCACGATCACGCTGACAGACGGGGTCGGCGGGACCACGATCGGGCAAGTGATCATCGATGGCGCGGCGGAACCGCTGGCCACCGGTACCACCGTGACGAAGACGATGGCCCTCGCGGCAACCACGATCGCCAACACGATCGTGGCGACCGTCGGGCTCGACTCGCCCGCGGGAACGCTGGCTGACATGGTGACGATCGACGCAGCAGCGGGCCTCGCGGTCAGCGCGGTGCCCGGGAATATTCTCATCGGTTCGGCGACGGTGAACGTCGCGAGCCAGACCGTGAACCTCGACCCACAGAGCCCGGGGGTCGATGCCATCGACCAGGAAATGACCGATCGCATCGTCGATGGAGCCATGATCCTCGAGGTGGCGAATCCGTTCGGGGTGTCCGTCGATGGAAGCGTGACCATCGGCGCCGTCAACAAGGCCCTGAGCATCAGCTCTGATCCGACGTCGACGATCAGAATCCCCTACACGGGAGATGAACTGCGGTCGTTCCTCGGGCAAGACGGAGTGCAGTTCTTCGGTTCGGGCACGGTGTCGGCCCCAGGGCCCATCACGGTGAGCCCGGACCAGCAGGTGACCCTGGATGCCAGCGTAGAATTCACCATCCTCATCGGATAGGCGGCCCCATGCATTCGACTAAGAAGATCTTCGCGTCGGTCGCCTGGGTGGCACTCGCCTCCCTCGGTGGACCTGCAGTGACACCGGTTTCCGCTCAGCTCGCGAACGCGAGCGCATCGACCCTGGGCAAAGCCAACAATGCGACCGCGTCGGCTCGTGGGCTCGAAGCCATGAGCGTAAACCCGGCGGGACTCGGCATGCCTGGGTCCGGCTTTACCCTGAGCTTTCTTCCCCTTCAGCTGAGACCGGGCCTCGATCCGATCAACTTCGAAGATATGAAAGGGGTGGAAGGACAGCTCATCTCAGACGCACTCAAGGAGGAATGGCTGGCCCGCATCGACTCGGCGGGAGGCCAATCGGGCAGCGTCGGTGTTGACGCAACCTGGCTGGCGCTTGCCATGGGGCCTATCGGGCTCCAGGTGTCCACTCTCACCAACGCCGACCTCAGCCTCTCGCCAGGCATGATGGAGGGCTTCCTCTACGGTAACGCGGGCCGGACGGGAAACCCGTCCGACCTGGCGTTCACGGGGTCCACCGCTGACGTCTTCATGGTTTCGACCGTAGGCTTCAGCTTCGCCATTCCCATGTCGAACCCAGGCGGAAACATGGCCTTGGGGGCCACGCTCAAGTACTCCATAGGGCACTTCGTCGGGGTCGGGCAGGACGAGGGCGGGAGCTTTGCTGCGAATCCGGTCTCGGTCACGATGGACTTCCCGGTTCTCCACACGGACGACCTGCGACTCGAGTCGAACGAATATGACAACGGCAGAGGCGTCGGCCTCGACGTCGGCTTCCAGATGCAGAACGGCGGATTTTCGTTCGGGGCGGCGGTGCTCAACGCATTCAACACGTTCGCGTGGGACTCGACAGCCCTCGTGTTCCGTCCTGGCACCGCCAGCCTGACCATCGACAACCTCGAGTCGGACTTCGATGCCATGGCATACGACGGGGCGCCGGATTCACTGAAGACGCGGGTCCGTGACATGACCTTCAATCCGACCGTGTCGGTAGGCATGGCCTACGATCTGGCGAGCGCCTTCACCGTGTCAGCAGACGTGCGAAAGCGGTTGGGAGAAGGTGGGATGGCGGTGACGCCTGACTTCCACGCGGGAGTGGGGGCCGAGTTCCGCGGCCTGAAGATCATCCACCTTCGTGGGGGGGCTGCGGTGATCACCGACGGCACTCTGCTGAGTGGTGGCGCGTCACTGGTTCTGGGGCCTTTGAGCTTCTCGGCCGCAGGTGCTCTTCGGTCCGGGGAGGTCGGCGAGGCGGTCCTCGGGCAGTTCACGCTCTCGTTCGGGGGACGCTAGCACACCCGGGTCCCATCACGACGCAGTCCTGGGTAGCAGGAGAGGCCCGGCGCCGCAGGGCGCCGGGCCTCTCTCGTTGATGAGTTCAGATCACCCCGAGTCTACCCCCCTCCACCGCCTCGCCGGACGGGAGGCCTGGCGCCCCCGGTGCTTCCCCCACCCCCCCTCGGCCGCACAGCAGGACGCGGCCGACTCGTCGAGCCACCCGAGGGTGGCCTGACCGTAGGCGGTCGACTGGACCCGGTGTTCGGCCGGACCGCAGGTGGTCGGCTCGACCCGGTGTTCGGCCGGACCGCAGGCGAACGGCTCGTAGACGGACGGGGAGCCGCACTCGGCGGCCGGGTTTGCCCACTCGGCGGAGTCACGATGCGGGAGGGCAAGCCTGACGGCGACCGGCTTCCCGTCCCCCGGTTCACGGCAGGAGGCCGACCTGTCACACCTCCCCCGGACTGACCGCTCGGGCGACGCTGGAGGACGGGGCGCGCTTTGCCCGTCGAGCTCGGCGACGTCCGGGTGGACGGAGCAGGCTGTGCCGTTGGGCGCTCCCTTTCGAACGGGCGAGAACCCGGAACCGACGCCCGTGCCGGACGTCTCTCGGCACCCTGACGCAGTTGTTCACTGGGCTTGGTCCGCCGCTCGATGGAGGGCGTGACAGCGGATCTCCGCTCGGGGGCCTCCTTGTAACGGGCGGGCGTCGCCGGCGGGGCCTCGCGGTGCCTGACTACCGCTCCCCAAGGTTCACCGGCGTACCTTGCCGTGAAGCCGAAGCGGGGCCTGGCCCGAAGGGGCACCGTGTACACAACGCGTGTCCCGTCGTACCGATACGATGGATAGAAGTACGGATCGTCCCAGATCACGACCCGAAATTGGGTGCACGAGTAGTCGTACGGGTTCCACTCGGCATAGCTCCGGAACCCATGGCACTGATAGCACATGAACCTCGGGTACTCGTGCGTCGACCCCACGCTGTAGCTGAGGAAATCGAGGGTATAGGCCACGTACTCCCACTCCGGAATCAGAGCCGCGACGTAATCGTCCATCGCCAGATAGGGGTCGTCGTACACGGCCCGACCCACCTGTGAAAGATCCCATCCACGCTCGTATGGAGCGTAGTCGAAGCTGGAGAAGTCGAAGGGGGTCGGAGACGCCACGACGAAGTAGTAGCCCACGCCCGGGTCCTCATCGACGTTCCAGTACGGGGAACGCGGGAAGAGGAGCCGGTAGTCACGTCCTCCGCGGATGTAGTGATCCTCGTCCGGGGCACTGGGTTGGATCAGGTTCACCGATCCATCCGTGTCGATGCGGAAGATCGCCACATACGAATCTTGGGAGGTTCGGTAGTAGACCCGCACCCGCTCGCCGCGCTGCACCACGGGCTCATCGCCCCGGTCCAGCCAGATCCGCGCCTCGCTGACGTCTTCGTCCGTGGATTCCTGGGCTCGCACGGGCTCCTGCCCGACGAACAGGACGACCGTCGCCGCGAGCCATGCCGCACTGCGCATCGTGACTCCCATGTGTGAGTCCTCCGCCCTCTAGTGAGCATGACGCGTGCCACGTCATACGGTACAGTCCGAGGGCCCTTTGCTGGTTCCTACGTCCACGCAGGAGGACACCGGGTGCGAGGTGGGGGGACACCCACCCGGGATACCGCTCCACGACGGTTGAGGACGCCCCCCCGCACCGGTAGTTTCCGGGCCTCGATGAGCCAAGACGCCCGCAACTCCCCAGCAACCACCAGGCCCGACCTGCTGGATCCCGCCACGCTCTCCCAGCTGGGTGGAATCGAACTCGTGGCACGAGGCGTCGTCGAGGGGTTCCTGATGGGGCTCCACAGCTCACCCCACCGCGGATTCTCCGTGGAATTCGCCGAACTCCGCGCCTACCAGGCCGGGGATGATCTTCGGTACATCGACTGGCGCATGTACGGGCGCTCGGACCGCTTCTACGTGAAGCAGTTCGAGGAGGAGACCAACCTCCGAGCGCATATTCTGGTGGACGTGAGCGAGTCCATGGGGTGGAGTTCTGAACCCGGGGTGCTGCCATCCAAGCTGTGGTTCGCCAAACACCTCGCGGCATCGCTGGCCCTGATCCTCCTGCGGCAGGGTGATTCGGTGGGGTTGGCGGCCTTTCACGACCGGGTGGTCGAGCGCGTCCATGCTCGCGGGGGACGCAGCCAGTGGAGCGAAATCACGCGTCGCCTCCAGGCTTTGCAGCACTCGGGCGGAACGTCTGCCCACGGAGCACTGCGGGACGTGGCGGTGCGCCTTCGCCGGCAGGGTCTCGTGATCCTGCTCTCGGACCTCCTGGTCGCGCCTCAGGAGACCAGGACCGCGCTCAAGTTCCTCAGGCACCATGGCCACGAAGTCCTGGTGTTCCACCTCATCGATCCAGGCGAACGTGAGCTTCCGGCCGCGTCCGAGGCGAGGTTCTTCGACCCTGAAACGGGAGAAGAGATGCTGGTCAGCGTGGCCGACATTCGCACCGAATACCGGAACGCGGTCTCGGAAGCGCTGGCGGAGTGGGAGCGTGCCCTGCGGCCGCAGGGGATCGAGTATGTCGTGACAGACACCGATCAGCCGCTCTCGCGGGCTCTTCGCGCATATATGCACAAGAGAGCGAGGTTGGGCTAGCGGCCATGGGCGCACTCACTCCCTTGTTCCTCGTCGCCGCGGTCAGCCTTGGCATTCCGCTGTGGTTGCACCTCCTGCACCGTCACCAGGCACGACGGATCTCGTTCCCGGCCGTACGCTACCTGGAGCGGACCGAGCGGGACCATGCGCGCCGCATCCGCCTCAGGCAGTTCGTGCTCATGCTGCTGAGGATGTCCGTCTTACTCCTGATCGTCGGTGCCGGGGCCAGGTTCTTCGTGACCGGAGTCGGCAGCGGACACCCGCCGACCGCCGTCGTGATCGTGCTCGACAACTCCATGAGCAGTGGTCTCGTCGTGGGTGAGGAGAGGGTATTCGATCGCCTGAAGAGCATGGCCCTGCGAACGGTTGCCGCAGCCGCTCCCGAAGACCGGATATGGCTTCTGCGCGCCGGTGAGCCATGGATTCCTGCGGTTCCGGGTGGCCCGCTGGAAGCACGGGAAGCCCTGGAGGCCACACGGGTGAGCGCCGCCGCGGGCGATCTGGAATCAGCCCTGAAGCGCGCGGAAGAGCTCCTTCTCACGTCCCCCCTCGCGGCCCGTGAGATCCACCTCCTCTCCGACCTGCAGGCCTCGGCATTCGACCATGACGGCGCCTACGTCCCGCCTCGCGTTCCGGTGGTGGCCTGGTCGGACGTGGACAGGGCTCCTGGCAACAGGAACATCGGCGAGGTGGTGATCGGCGGAGGGCTGCCGCCCCTCGAGGGTCAGCGTTCGGAACTCACAGTACGGGCCGGGCCATCTCCAGACGGAGACACGAGTCGCATTCGGGTGAGGATCGTGGTGGACGGGAGGATCAGAGGGGCTGCGGACGTTCCGCCCGGGCTCTCGGCGACCATCCCGCTACCGGCCGTGGGCTCGGGATGGATCCGGGGATGGGCCGAATCCGACCCCGACCCCCTTCGGGCGGATGACAGGTTCGCCTTCGCGTTTCGGGCGCGGCCTGCGCCTTCCGTTCGGGTAGGCGGGTCGACGTCCCTCTTCCTGTCGCAGGCGCTCGGGGTCCTCGCGGACGCCGGAAGAATCCGGTGGGCCGGGGCAGGCGCCGCGGACCTGCTGGTCGCCATGGCCGGCGACGGCATCGGATCCATGGGTGCGGGGACCTCAGCCGTCATAGTCCCGCCGGATGACCCGGTCCTCCTCCCTTCCCTGAACAGGCGTCTAATGGATGCGGGTATTCCGTGGCGATATGAGGCGATGTCGCCTGCCGGGGAAGCACCCCTGGCCGGGGAGACCCTGCCTGCGGGGCTGGCCGACACCCGCGTCCGCCGATGGTATCGCCTGAGACTCGATGGCGAACCGACAGGTGCTCCGAGGACCCTCGCCAGGATCGGCGCCGAGCCCTGGATGGTGGAGGGCGGCACACCCGCCGGCGGCCGATACCTGCTCCTGGCTTCTTCACTGGAGCCCGGCGCCTCTACCCTGCCGCTGTCTACGGGGATCGTCCGATTCCTGGCTTGGACGGCGAGTCAGTGGGCCGGGGACGGGACGGGGCGCGTCAGCCGCACGGCTGGCGAGCCCCTCACCGCTCCCAGAACGGCTACTCATATTCGCTTTCCGTCGGACTCCGTGGCCCGGATAGACGGCACACGCACGGTGCGCAGCACCGGGAATGAGGGATTCTACACCTTTCTCGACGGAGACTCCGCGGTCGCGGTGGAGGCGGTCAATCCGCCCGAATCCGAATCGAGACTGGAGCGCCTCGCAGGCGGTGAACTCGAAACGGTGCTGGGAGCCGACGCCGTCCTCGTGACAGCATCCGAACGATGGGAGCGCTCGATCTTCAGAACGCGGCAGGGACCGGAAATGTGGTGGCCACTCCTTATCGGGGCACTCGCGCTTCTCGCGTTGGAGTCCCTCATGGCGGCGTCGCGTGGAGCCGTCCGCAGAGGAGCAAGAGTTGCCTGACTCGAACCCGATCATCGAGGCGCTTGCTTCCTGCGCCCAGATCCGCGAGCTGGCCGCTCAACTCCCTTCTCCTGGGAACCGGAAGGTCCTGGGAGGAGTCGTCGGTTCAGCAGACATCGCGGTGCTGGCCACGCTACACAGGCTCAGGCCCGGCAGGGTGTTCGTCCTGATCGCCCGGGGGCCCAACGAGGCAGCTGCCGCCGAGGTCGACCTCGAGGCCCTCCTCGGTGAGTCCGGCGGCTCGCACCTGTACCCGCAGAAGGAGGCTCTCCCCTACGAAGAAACCGAGCCGCACCTCGAGGTCGGCGGCTTGAGGGTCGAGGCCGTCGAGTCTCTCTTCTCCGGGCGGACGCAGATCCTGGTGACCACGCCGCGGGCGCTCCAGGAGCGGGCACCCATCCCGACCCACCTGACCGAGTTGAGGTTGACGGTGCGGGTCGGCGATAACGTGGACCTGGGCGTGCTGGCCAGGTCTCTGGAGGACAGAGGATTCGAACGGGTCCCCCTTGTCGAAGAGGTGGGGCAGTTCGCGGTGCGGGGCGGAATTCTGGACGTGTTCTCCGTGGGGGCAGGTGAGCCCGTGCGCATCGAACTCTGGGGCGACCAGGTGGAGTCGATCCGGATCTTCGACATCCTCGACCAGCGATCCACGGACGAGATCGCGGAGACACATGTCCTGCCCGTGGACTTCGGCGATGCCGAGGGCGGGACTGACGTCACCCCGCGATCGCTCCTCGAACTCCTTCCCGCCGACGCGGTGGTCATGCGCACGGGTGACTGGAGCCTCCAGGACGAGAGCGCGAAGACGTGGGCCCGGGTGACCCGGCTCTTCGGTGATCTGGTGGCGTCCGGAGCCTCCCCACCACCACCTTCATCACTCTTCCTCGCCCCCGAGGAGGTCGACGCCCTTCTCGCGGGCCTCGCCTCCCTCGACCTCTCGCGGGACCCGGGAGTCGAGCCGAGTCTGGGGTCAGAGCCACCGCCTGAGATCGACCGGGACATGGGGCGTTTGGAGGACTACCTGACCCGGGGGGTGGAGTCTGGCGCTGAGACCCTCCTCCTGTGCGACAACGACGGTCAGCTGGAGCGACTCGAGGAGATCCTGGGCGGGGCTGGCAGGATCCCACACGGGACCCGGCTGGCCATCGGCGCGGTGTCAGCTGGATTCGAGCTCTCCTGTGGCCCCGCCCGCCTCCGGGTACTGAACGACCACGAGATCTTCCGAAGGGCGAGGCGACTGAGGCGGGGACGACGCTTTCGGGGGGCCATGGCGCTCGAGAGCCTGGCCCAGCTCACGCCGGGCGACTACGTCGTCCACATGGACCACGGCGTCGGGCAGTTCGTCGGGCTTCAGCACGTCGAGGTGGCGGGAGATGAGATCGAGGCTCTGGCCATCGAATACGCCGGCGGAGAGGTCCTGCGCCTGCCGGTGTACCGACTCGACCGGGTCGAGCGCTGGGTGGGCAGCACGGACGACGCCGAGCCCCCGCAGGTGCACCGCATCGGGGGCAAGAGATGGAAGACCCTCCGCCGCAAGACGGAGCGGGTCATCGAGGTCATGACGACGGAGTTGTTGGAGCTGTACGCTCGTCGGAAAACCGCCGAGGGGTACGCGTTCAGCCCGGACACGCGATGGCAGAAGGAGTTGGAGTCGTCGTTCCTGTACGAGGATACCCGGGACCAGAGACAGGCCGCCGAGGACGTGAAGACGGACATGCAGTCCGCCCGCCCCATGGACCGCCTGGTCTGCGGCGACGTAGGGTACGGCAAGACCGAGGTGGCGATCCGCGCCATGTTCAAGGCGGCTCAGGACGGAAAGCAGGTCGCGCTCCTCGCTCCGACCACCATCCTCGTGGAGCAGCACCGACACACGCTCGAGGAGCGGCTGGCGGACTATCCCGTAACGGTGGGCGCCCTGAGTCGCTTCCGGTCGCCCGCACAGCAGAAGGACATTCTCGCCGGGGTGGCGGGTGGTCAGGTCGACATCGTCGTGGGCACGCACCGACTGCTCTCGGAGGACGTCGTCTTCAAGGACCTCGGGCTGCTCGTGATCGACGAGGAGCAGCGCTTCGGCGTGAAGCACAAGGAACGCCTCAAGAGCATGCGGGCGTCGATGGACGTGCTCACGCTGACGGCCACACCCATTCCGCGCACACTGTACCTCTCCCTGTCGGGCATCCGCGACCTGTCACTCATCCAGACGCCCCCACGCGACCGGATGCCGATCTACACCCACGTGCTGCCGTGGACCGATCAGGTGCTGGTGGAGGCGCTGCATCGGGAGCTCGACCGGGGGGGGCAGGCGTTCTTCCTGCACAACCGCGTCGAGACGATCTACAACGTGGCCGAAGAAGTCCGTGCCCTGGTTCCCGAGGCTACGGTCTCGGTTGCGCATGGGCAGATGGGCGGACGGGAACTCGACGAGGCCATGCGAGCGTTCGTCGATGGAGAGGTTGACGTGCTGGTGTGTTCCTCGATCATCGAGAACGGTCTGGACGTGCCGAACGCGAACACCCTCATCGTCGATCGAGCAGACCGATTCGGGCTCTCCCAGCTCTACCAGATCCGCGGCCGAGTGGGGCGCTCCGACCGGCGCGCTTATTGCTATCTGCTCGTCCCCGAGCAGCTCAATGAGGACGCCGAACGCAGACTCCGCGTCTTGGAGCACTACACCGAGCTCGGGAGCGGGTACTCGGTGGCGTTGAAGGACCTCGAACTGCGCGGCGCCGGCAATCTCTTGGGGGGCGATCAGTCAGGCTTCGCCCACCAGGTGGGGCTCGACGTCTATCTCCGACTCATGGAGAAGACAGTGGCTCGGCTCCAGCGGGGCGAAGACGTGCAGGAATACCCGGAACCCGACGTGACCCTCACGGGACCCGCCTACCTACCCGAGGTGTACGTTTCCGACTCGGGCCAGAAGCTCCATCTTTACCGGCGACTCTCGAAGGTCAAGGCCTCCTCCGAGATCGAGGCTCTGGGACGTGAAATGGCCGACCGCTTCGGGCCGTTGCCGGCCGAGGTCGAACGACTCCTCGAGGCAGCCACGCTGCGGCTTTTGGGCAAGCAGTTGGGCGTGGAGCGCATCATCATCGAGGAGCGGGCGGCCCGGGTGAACTTCAGGCACGGGGTGATCCCGCGGATGGCGGTGTTGGAAGGGCCACTGAGACAGCGACAGGTCGACGTGGAAGTGCGACGTATGTCACCGCTGTCACTGGTTCTGCACCAGGCTGGAACGGCGACGGTGGCGAGCACGTTACGCGTGGCTTTCGAGGCCCTGCGTTCCGCCCAGGTAACGGCGGTATAGAGAAGATGAAGTCAGGAAGACGCTGAGATCGGACGACGGAGAAGCATGAAGAACCGAAAGATACTCCCGGCACTGGCCGGATTGCTGGTCGTGGCCGCCGCATGCGGCGACGACATTTCTACCGAGGGCACGCTCGCGCGGGCCGGCAGCTACGTCCTCACAGTCGACCAGGCTGTCGACCTGCTGGTGGACGAGGAGAACCTGCCCAACACCACTGCGGTGGTGGAAGCGCTGGCCAACCTGTGGATCGACTACACGCTTCTGGCTGACGCCGCTGCAACGGACTCGACGTTTTCGGATATGAACCTCGAGGACCTGGTGGTTCAGCAATTGGAGCAGGAGATGATCTTCCAGCTGCGCGATTCCGTGATGCAGGTGGATACATCGGTCACCGAGGACGAGCTTCGCGACATCTACGCCAACGAGGCTCCCGGTGCCCAATTGGAGGCTAGTCACATCCTTCTCGGGTTCCCTCAGGGTGCGAGCGACGCCGAGCGTGATTCGGTGCGGGCCGAAGTCGAGGCCATCCGTGTCAGGGCGCTCGGCCGGGAGTCATTCGCCGCGCTGGCGGAAGAGTTCAGCCAGGACCGCGGCAGCGCCGCGCTCGGGGGATCGCTCGGCTCGTTCGGCCGAGGCGACATGGTTCGCCCCTTCGAGGAAGCCGCCTTCGCCATGGAAGTGGGTGAGATCAGCGAGATCGTGGAAACACCGTTCGGGCTCCACATCATCCGCCTCGACAGTCGCCGAATGCAGGACTTCGATGAAGTCGCACCGCAGTTCCGCAGTCAGGTCCAAAGCCGGCGCTTCATCGAAGCCGAGTCGTTGTTCGTGGCCGCTATCGAAGAGAGGGCCGCGCCCGAGATTCAGGACGACGTGCTGGAGATCGTCCACGACCTGGCGCGTGAACCGGGATCCAGGCTGGCGGGCCGGGCACGCCGTCGGGCCCTGGTGGACTACAATGGAGGGGAGTTCACCGTCGGGGAGTTCCAACTCTTCATCCAGACCCGTACGACGCAGTTCAGGGACCAGGTCGCCAACAGCCCCGACGACCAGATCGAGAATCTGTTGAAGAGCCTGGTTCAGAGAGAACTGCTCGTCACCGAGGCGCGTGGCGCAGGACTCGAGCCACCGGCCGAACAGATCGCCACCATCATCGAAAACGCGCGCGATCAGCTCAGGGTCGCGGCCGGAGACATCGGAGTCCTCAGGCTCGACCGGGCCCCGGGTGAGCCGGTCGAGCCGGCGGTGTCCCGAGCGGTCATGGCGGCCTTGGAGGGAGTGCTGACCGGTGCCAAGGATGTGATTCCCCTCGGACAGATCGCCTTCCAGTTGAGACAGCGGGAACCGACGTCCGTGAGCGGGACGGGAACGGGCGAGACGATCGTGCGTATCGGTGAAATCCGAGCCGGTCGAGGTCTGGCTCCGTTCGAACAGGCCCCCCCAGAGGCTCCAGACCCGGATTCGATCGTCAATTGATGGCAGAGAGCCCCGGAACCCCTGCGATCAGAGGGGTTAGGACCCAGCATATGTTTCGCAAAATTATGATTTTCGGGGCGGTGGCCGCTGCTCTGACGGCCTCGCCTGTGGGCGCCCAGGTCCGGGACCCCGATGAGAACGTCATCGATCGCGTCGTAGCCATCGTTGGGGACTCGACGGTTCTCCTGACTCAGGTGCAGGAGGAGGCACAGCGCCTCCAGCTCCAAGGCGTCGAGATGCCCGAAGATCCGGCGGCGATCGAGCAGTTCCTCCGCGGGATTCTCGAAACGTGGATCAACCGGCTGGTAGTTCTCCAGGCCGCAGCCAAGGACTCGCTCGTCCAGGTCGATGAGGCCCAGATCGCGGAAAGAGTGAATGCCGAAATCGATCAGCGGACCCAGCAGTTCGGCAGCTCGCCTGCGTTCCAGCAGGCGCTCCAGGCCGAGGGAATGACGTTGGGGGGGTATCGGGAGATGATCCGGACCCAGATCTACCAGGAACAGATCCAGCAGATGTTCATGCAGCTCCGCATGCGCGACATGCCCCCTGCGGAAGTGACTGAAGAGGAGATGCTTCAGGCGTTTCAGGAGGCCCGGGGCCAGATCGGCCAACGGCCGAGACTGCTCAGCTTCGGTCAGGTGGTCCTCGCCCCGTCACCCTCGCAGGAAGCCCAGGGAACCGCACGGGCGAAAGCAGACTCACTGCTTGCCGAAATCCGGGCCGGTGCCGACTTCGCGGCCCTCGCCACTGAGCACTCGGATGACCGTGGGTCTGCCGCCAACGGCGGGGACCTCGGCTGGTTCCGGAGAGGCGCGATGGTCCGAGCCTTCGAGGACGCGGCGTTCTCACTCTTCGACGGTGAGGTCAGCGGCGTCGTGGAGACGGAGTTCGGCTACCACATCATCAAGATCGAGAGATCCCGTGGACGCGGTGAGCGCAGCGGTCGCCACATCCTGATCATGCCGACCATCGGCGAGAGTGAGATCGAAGCGTCGAGGGAACTCGCCGAAGACGTGAAGTCGCAGGCGGAGGCGGGGGCCGACATGTTGGAGCTTTGGGAGCAGTATTCCGACCCGGAGGCTCCAGACACGCTCACGGTGCCGTTCGATGATCTCGCGCGCCTTCCTCAGGGATACGCCGAAAGCCTCCAGGCAGCCCAGGCCGGGCAGGTGTACGGACCCATCGAGTATGAGAACGCCCGCGGCGATACCCGCATCTCCATCATCAGGGTCACTGAGGTGAAGGAGGCTGGAGCATACACGTTCGCCGAAGTTCGGCCACAGCTGGCGCAGTCGCTCCAGCAGAACAAACAGATCGAGAACATAGTCAACGATCTCCGGGCCAAGGCGTACGTCGAAATACTGTTCTAGAACGGTGAGTTCTCCCCTTCCCGATCAGGACCGCGCCGCCGTCGCCGTTACGCTTGGCGACCCTCGAGGCATTGGAGTCGAGGTGGCTTTCGAGGCCATCCACCGACTCATGGATGAGGACTCCGGCGCCCGCATCGTCATCGTAGGACCGAGAGGTATCCATCAGGGGCACCATCGCGCGCCGGACTGCCCCACCGTCGACACGGAGGCGTGGGATGGCTCGGCCGCCGGGGCCGGCCGCGCGTCCGCTCTCGCTATCGAGCAAGCTGTGTCGATGGCCACGTCGGGACACGTCGGGGCAGTCGTAACGGCCCCGGTGCACAAGCCGTCCCTGCAGCTGGCCGGATGGAATGTGCCGGGGCAGACCGAGATGCTTCAGCGACTCACAGGGGCAGACCCCTTGGGTATGCTGATGGCGGCGGAGTCCACTCGACTCGGAGGCCCGCTGCGAGTGCTCCTCGCGACGACTCACCTGGCTTTGCGTGACGTTGCGTCGGCGTTGACCGCGGATCTTGTCGTCGCCCAGGCTGCCCTCCTCGACCGCTCGCTTCGCCGGGACTGGGGACTCAGCGCTCCGCGGATCGCCCTCTGTGCATTGAATCCCCATGCCTCGGACGGGGGGCTCTTCGGCGATGAGGAAGCCCGGATCCTGGCTCCGGCTGCCCGGCGCCTGGCTGAGCAGGGCGTGGACATCTCGGAGCCATTGCCGGCAGATACCGTATTCGGGCGCGCCCTTCGCGGAGGCTTCGACGCGGTCGTCGCCCCCTACCACGATGTCGGCATGGCGGCGTTCAAGACCGTCGCATTCGGGTCGGGCGTAAACGTCACGTTGGGGCTCCCGTTCATCCGCACGTCTCCGGATCACGGCACGGCCTTCGACATCGCGGGGGACTACGGGCAGGCCGACCCATCCTCCATGCTCGAGGCCCTCCGCCTCGCCCGCAGACTGGCCGGGGCCCGCTTCGGGAACGAGTCCGCATCCACTCAGGCTGCCCATGACTGAGCCCGACGGTGGCTCCAGCGCCTCGGGTACCCGTCCCGTGGCGCCCTTCACCACCCTCAACGTAGGTTTGTTCGGTGCCTCCGGAGCTCTGGACCGGAGCCCGCAAGCCCTTATTCGGCAGGTCCGTTGATAAAGCTCGCGAGTGTTTCCAAGGAGTATCCCAAGCGGGGCTTCGCCCTTCAGGATGTCTCTCTTCACATACAGAAGGGTGAATTCGCCTTCCTTACCGGTCACTCCGGGTCGGGGAAATCGACGACTTTGCGCCTGATCCACATGGCCGATCGTCCCACCTCGGGGGAGGTCCGCGTCACGGGGTATTCGTCCGATCGCGTCTCCCTTCGGGAGGTCTGGAAGGTCCGCAGGCGGGTCGGCTTCGTGTTTCAGGACTTCCAGCTTCTTGCGGGCCGCACCGCCATGGAGAACGTCGCTTTCGCGCTCGAGGTCACGGGGACCCCACGGGGTGACATCGCCCCCCGTGCGCAGCGTCTACTCGCACAGGTGGGTCTCGCACCCAAGGCCAAGGCACTCGTGCACGAGCTTTCCGGGGGTGAGCAGCAGAGGGTCGCGATCGCCCGGGCGCTGGCCAACGACCCCTTCGTTCTTCTGGCTGACGAGCCGACCGGCAACCTCGATGATCGCGCGACCCGAGGCGTCATGGACCTGTTCTGGGACATCAATGCGCGGGGCATGGCTGTGGTCATGGCCACGCACGACCTGGAGCTGGTCAGGAGATACCCCAAGGCCCGCTCCCTCGAGTTGGACGGCGGACGCCTCGTGTACGACTCACAGACCGCCTAGCGAGGTCCCGTGTACGCCCTCAGAGAAGCCATCGCGGCCTTCCGTCGTGCGCCGGTCCTGACCGGGCTCTCATCCGCCATGGTGGGGATGGCCCTGTTCGTCGTCGGACTCTTCGGCCTGGCGACGTACAACCTCCAGCTCGCCCTTTCGGCGATCGAAGAGCGGGTCGAGGTGATCGTCTACCTCCGAGACGACGCTCGGGCGAGTGAAATCGACCTTGCCCAGAACGAGCTTGCCGAGCTTCCGGAGGTCGCCCGCGTCCGCTTCGTGAACAAGCGCGACGCCCTCGAGCGCGCCCAGGAGGACCTGCCCGAGTTCGGAGAGCTCTTCTCGGGCCTGGAGGTGAATCCCCTCCCTCAATCGCTCGAACTCGAACTGAGGCCTGGAGGCAGGACCCCGACCGTGGTGGAATCGATTTCCCAGACCGCGAGGGTCTATCCCTTCGTCGAGGACGTGCGGTACGGTCGGGAGTGGGTCGACAAGCTCTTCACCCTCCAGCGGGTCGGGGCCGCGACTGCCCTGGTCCTGGGATCAGCGTTCGCCGCAGTTGCGGCGCTCATCATCGCGACGGCTCTGCGGATCGCGATCTTCGCCCGTAGGGAGGAGATCCACGTAATGCGGCTCGTGGGCGCGACCAACGGCTTCATCCGGCGCCCGTTCCTCCTCGAGGGAGCGCTGGCGGGACTACTGGGAGCGCTCCTCGCGTGGCTCCTGACATACGTCACGTACCGCGGCGTGTACTCCTATCTCTTCGCAATCGCATGGATCCCGGGGGCCTGGGTCGGGTCCGGACTCGGCATCGGCATGGTCTTCGGCGCCATCGCCAGCGGGCTGGCGATCCGGAGACACCTCCGGGAGATCTAGGTGACAAGACTCCCCCCACGCACGCTGATCTGGTTGGTTGTGGCCGGCAGCCTCTGTGTCCCGATCGCCCGCCCCGTCTCCGCTCAGGACGCCGACCTACGGCGGGAGATTCTGGAAAGCCAGCGGAGGCTCGAGCAGATCCGAACCGAACGGGCCCGTCTGGAGGAAGACGTCGCCGGGATCCGGGCACGCGTCATCGACGCGTCGGAGGACCTCGCGAACGTCGAGCGCAGACTCTCGGCATCGCGGTCCGTGCTGGCGGAGATCGAATTCCAGAACGACGCCATCGCCGCTCAGGTGCAGGAGACCACGAGGAACCTGGTCATGACCAGGGAACGGCGCGCCGAGGGTCAGGCGGTCTTGAACAGGCGCCTCCGCGACATCTACAAGATGGGGCCGCTCCAGACCGTTCGGGTCCTCCTGGGCGCCTCTTCGTTTACGGATCTTCTGAATCGCTACCGATACCTCGAACGGATCGCCGCTTTCGATCGGGCTCTGGTCGGAAGAGTAGACGTCCTCGCTTCAGAGTTGGAAACGCAGTCGAGAGACTTGGAACAGCGCATGGCCCAACTGGGCACCGTCCGTCAGGACCGCCTCGAAGAGGTGGCCCGGCTCCGTGCGGTGGAAGCTGAGCGTGAGGTCGCCCTGCGGGAGTTCCGCTCCCGCGAGCAGCGCGCGTCGGACCGTCTCTCCGAGATCGAAGCCGACGAGTCCCGCCTGACCGGCGTCATCGACGACCTCGAGACCCGGCGACGGGAGATCGAGGCGCGAAGGAGCGGCGACTTCGAGGCGGCCCCTGCACTGTCGACGGGCGACGTCGGTTCTCTCGATTGGCCGGTCGAGGGAGAGATCATCTACCGATTCGGGCGAGAGCGTCGCCCCAACGGGACCGTGCTGCGGTGGAACGGCATCGGGCTCGGCGCCGCCCCCGGTACACCCGTCAGGGCAGTCAAGGCGGGCCGCGTGGTGCTCGCCGGTCCCTTCGAAGGCTACGGTCCCACTGTTGTTCTCAGCCACGGCGAGGGCTTCTACACGCTCTACCTCTACCTGGAGGAGATCGGCGTCATGGAAGGTCGGGACGTGGACGCCGGCCAGGTGGTCGGCACGGTCGGCGGAGTCGACACCCCGGAGGGCCCCCACATCGAGTTCCAGATCCGAGCACCAACGGATGGCGGTTCACCCCAGGCACAGGATCCGCTCCAGTGGCTGCGGCCAGGAGGCTCGGGTTGATGCTCCACCCACCGGTAGGGCACCTGGACATCCGTCGCTCTCTCATTCGGGCCACGGCCGTCCACCAACTCCCGCACGCCCTCCTTCTGCACGGCCTCAAGGGGGTGGGCAAGCAGCGGCTCGCGCTGTGGCTTGC
>JBDHIL010000050.1:0-12719 GCA_039587465.1 Gemmatimonadota bacterium
GGAACAGCGTTCCACAGTCCCGGAGAACGTGGACGCCGCCATACGGTGTGCGCTGGAGAAGCTCCCCGCCGATCGCTTCGCCAGCACGCAGGACTTCGGCCGGGCGCTGCAGGATCCGGCGTTCCGGTACGGGCCGGCCGACGGCTCCGAAGCCCATGCGTCGGGCGGAAGCCGGCCCTTCCTGACGGGCGCGCTCGCAGCGACCATGGTCTTCTTCGCAGGAGCGCTGGCCTGGACGATGCTGCGACCGGCCGAAGTGCCGAAAGTCGCCCGCTACTCGGTTTCGCTCCCCGAGGGCCACGTGGTCTCGGCGGCCTACGGAGCGAGCCTGGCCATCTCCCCCGACGGGTCCCGGTGGGCGTATATAGCCCCGAACGAAGCGGGTGCCGCCGTGATGTGGGCGCGCCGGCGGGACCAGCTCGACCCCGTGGAGGTCCCCGGAACCCAGGGGGCCAGGTCCCCGTCGTTCTCTCCGGACGGCCAACGGATTGTCTTCCAGACAGCCACTCCCAGAACCCTCAAGACCGTGTCCCTCGAAGGTGAGCCTCCCATCACGGTCCTGGATGGGGGGAGCGGCGTGACAGGATCCTCGTGGGGAGCAGACGGCTACCTGTACTACACGGGGCTGGGACAGACCATCGATCGCGTACCCGCAGCCGGGGGGGAGCCCGAGACGGTGTCCACCCTGGACGCGGACAACGGCGAGACCAGGCACGTCTTTCCGCAGGCCCTCCCAGGCGGACGCGGTGTGCTGTTCACGATCTGGAAAGGGTCGGGTGCCCGGGAGAACATGGAGATCGCCGTGGCAGACCTCGCCACGGGGCAGCATGAAGTGCTCCTCCCTGGCATGTTCGCCCGCTACGCACCTTCGGGACATCTGGTCTATGTCTCATCAGGAAATGCGCTGCTGGCCGTTCCCTTCGACGTGGGCCGACTCGAGTTGGACGGAGCGCCGGCTGCCCTGGCGGAGCGGGTGAACGTGCAGTCACTCAGCGCCATCGATCTGACGATCTCCGAGGAGGGCACGCTTCTGTACCACCCGGATCAGGGGTCCGGGGGGGACCAGCTCGTCTGGGTGGACCGGGACGGGACCCGGGCCACTGTGGACGAGGCGTGGACCGGCACGTTCGAGTCCCCATCGCTATCCGGCGACGGTTCGCGGGTGGCGTTGGGGGTGCAGGGTAGCGCCGGGTCCGAGCTGTGGGTCAAGACCCTGGATCGGGGCCCGAGTCAGCGACTCACCGTGGGGGACGTGTCGGAGGCGCGGCCCGTCTGGGCGCCCGACGACCGCACGGTGATGTTCTATTCCAGCTCGCTCGCGGGTGCCTCGGAACCCACCTCGCTCTGGTCGAGGCAGGCCGACGGCAGTGGCGTCCCCACCCAGCTCTTCGGATTCGATCGTGACATCGTGGAAGCTGAATGGTCCCCTGACGGCGAATGGCTCGTCTTCCGCACCAGCGCGTTCGGCCGAAGCGAGATCTACACCGTTCGCCCCGGGACGGACGAAGAAGCCACTCTGCTGGTCCTGGCGCAGGACGCCGGCCTCTACGGCCTCGCCCTGTCACCGGACGGAGCGTGGCTGGCCTACAACTCGGCCGAGTCGGGACGCGACGAGGTCTATGTCGTGCCCTTCCCGGACGCGACCTCCGGAAAGCAGATCGTGTCGACGGGCGGGGGCTTCGGCGCGGTGTGGGCCCACAGCGGCAGAGAACTCTTCTATGTGTCTCCGGAGGGCAACATGATGGCCGTCGACGTCACCACCGGCCCGACGTTCACCCCCACGGGAGAGCCGCGTGTCCTCTTTCCCGCCCAGGCGTACCTCACGAACAACCTCACGGCGCACTACGACGTTTCGTCGGACGACGAGCGGTTCCTGATGATCCAGCGCAACAGCGGAGTCGCGGAGTCCGCCAGGGTTATCGTGGTGGAGAACTTCTTCGAGGTCCTGCGGGCCAGGTTCGAGAACTGATGTCGGAGATCATCGGCCGCCTGAGCGCGGCCCTGGAAGGCCGCTACACCATCGAGCGCGAGGTCGGCGAGGGCGGAATGGCCACGGTGTACCTGGCCAACGACCTCAGGCACAACCGCAGCGTTGCCCTGAAGGTGCTGAAGCCGGAGTTGGCCGCCGTGGTGGGGGCGGACCGGTTCCTGGCCGAGATCAGGACCACGGCGAACCTGCAGCACCCGAACGTGCTGCCGCTGTTCGACTCGGGCGAAGCCGACGATCTGCTGTGGTACGCGATGCCGTACGTCGAGGGTGAGACGCTGCGGGGCCGCCTCGAGCGGGAGCGTCAGCTTCCCGTCAACGAGGCGGTGCAGATCGCGACGGCTGTGGCCGAGGCGCTCGAGTACGCCCACTCCCGGGGCGTCATCCACAGGGACATCAAGCCTGAGAACATTCTGCTCCAGGCGGGGAAGCCGGTCGTGTCCGACTTCGGGATCGCGCTGGCGGTTGGAGCGCGGGGTGGAGGCCGGCTCACGGGCACCGGGATGAGCCTGGGCACGCCGCACTACATGAGCCCGGAGCAGGCGACGGGGGAGGTGAGTCTGGGGGCGGCGACGGATGTGTACGCTCTGGGGTGCGTGCTGTACGAGATGCTGGCGGGGGAGCCACCCTATACGGGGAGCACTCCGCAGGCCATCCTGGGCAAGATCATCCAGGCCGACCCCGTGTCGGCGACGAAAGCCCGGAGCTCGGTGCCGCCGCACGTCGATGGCGTGATCCGGCGGGCGCTGGAGAAGGTGCCTGCGGACCGGTTCGGGAGTGCGCAGGACTTCGCTGCCGCCCTCGCCAACCCGGCTTTCAGGCACGGGACCGGTGCTGGGAGCGCTGCAGGGGGTGCCGTCGGGCGCTCCTGGAACCGGCTTTCCATCGGCCTCGCCCTGGCCGTCGGCATCCTCTCCGTGGCGGTCGGCGCACTCCTGACCCGTCGTCCCCCGGAGCCGCAACGGGAAGTGACCCGCTTCGTCGTCGACCTCGTGGGGGAACGGGTCGCAGGCGGCCTGGCGCTCTTCGAACCGGGGCTGGCCATCTCGCCGGACGGAAGGCGAATCGCCTACACCAGCGTGACCGGGGCGCTGGTCCGGGTCATGATCCGGGATCGGGAGAGCCTCGAGCCCGTGCCGGTGAGAGGTACCGCCGACGTGGGTTGCTGCGTGTCGTTCTCCCCCGACGGGGAGTCCCTGGCCTTCCTGACGCCACTCCTGGAGCTGAGGGTCGTCAACATCGCCGGCGGGCTCTCGAGGACCCTCGTGGAGTCCGGCGTCCAGGATCCGAGCCTGTATGGCGGGGGGTTGGACTGGGGCGAGGACGACCGCATCTACGTGTCCATGGTGGACGGCGTTTTGCGGGTCTCACCCGAAGACGGAAGCGGGGAGCGCGTCACCAGCCTGGAGGAGGGGGACCGCACGCACGCGTGGGTAGACGTGCTCCCATCGAGGAGGGGCGCGTTGCTGACGGTGATTCCCATGGCTTCGGGGAATCTCGACGCCTATGAGGTCGCTGTCGTCGACTTCGAAACCTCCCGCATCAGGACGCTCTTTCAAGGGGTCTACGCCCGTTACTCCCCCACCGGACACGTCGTGGTGGCTCAGGCCGACGGGACCCTGCTCGCGGTTCCCTTCGACCCCGAGCGTCTCGAGGTGACCGGAGCCCCGGTCGTCCTTCCGGAGACGGTGGACGTGGTGGGGTACGGGGCGGCCCGCATGGCCCTGGCCGAGGCCGGCACCCTCGTCTACGGGGGGGCGGTCGAGGCGGTGGACCAGCTGGTGTGGGTGGATCGTTCCGGTGCCATGGAGGGCGACCTCCTCCCCGACCTGAGAAGCACGATCGCGGACACGCGGATCTCTCCGGACGGTTCGACGTTGGCCGTCGTGGTCGCCTCGGAGGAGGGGATGCACGTCTGGACCAAGCCGCTCGCGGGTGGAGAGGCCGTGCGCCACACGTTCGAAGGCGAGTTGAACTGGCGGCTCAACTGGTCTTCTTCGGGAGACGCGGTCTACTTCATCTCCGACCGCGCCGGCGGAGGAACCGTCTACCGGAAGGCGGTGGACGGAACCAGCCTGCCGGAGGCCGTGGCCATCCCCGAGTCCCGGGCGATCTTCGAGGTCGTTCCCGTGGACGCCCAGCGCCTCGTGATCCGTACCGACAACCAGGAGCCAGGCGCCGGAGACATCCTGCTGGTGGACATGGGAGCGAACACCACTGTCACGGCTCTGGTGGCCACGGAGGCCGGTGAGGTCAGTCCGGCGCTGAGCCCGGACCACCGCTGGCTGGCGTACGTCTCCGACGAGGGGGGATCGAACGAGGTCTACGTCCGTCCCTTCCCCGACGCTTCAGCGGCCGTCTACCGGGTGTCCACGACGGGAGGAACGGAGCCCGCGTGGTCGCGTTCGGCCGATAGGCTGTTCTACCGGAACGGAGACGGGGACATGGTCGCGGCGGCGGTGGTCACTGAGCCGTCGTTCCGCGTGACGAGCCAGCAGGTCCTCTTTCCCGCGGTCGAATACGGGTCCAACATCTTCAACACGCAGTACGACGTGTCGGACGACGGCCAGCGCTTTCTCATGGTTCGCCGCAGGAGGTCCGGCGCCGGCGGCGAGGCCGTGGTGGTCATGAACTGGACCGAAAGGCTCCGGCAGGCCGAGGGAGCGAGGTGACGCAGTGGGGGCGTTCAACCCGGAAGGGGGGAATCGCTGGCGGATCCCCCCTGGGCCAGCCCATGATGCGCACCCCGTGATGGACGTACCCTCCCACCGCAGCGTGGCTGCCACTGTTCCATGAGCGATACCTCCATCGACCGCATCAACGCCGCACTCAGCAGTCGCTACGCCATGGATATGGGACCCATGGGCACGTACCAGATGTTCAATCGAGGCTCCCACGCCCTGGGTGGCTTCATGAACAAGCCCCCGCAGATGCCGGCGCCGTGTTGGGTCCTCTACATCCGTGTGGCAGACCTGGACGCCGTGTGCGCCGCCGTGACCGAGAACGGTGGCCAGGTCATGAACGGGCCCATGGACGTGCCCGGTGGCGATCGGGTGGCGCACTTCATGGACGCCCAAGGCGCCATGTTCGCGGCACACCGGGTGGTGACCGGACAGATGACTGCGTAGAGGGGTCTTGGCTGCGCATGCCATTGGCCGGAACTTCCGTCGTATAGGGTCTTCAGCCACCTATGCTTCGTTCACTGAAGGGAGGTAGGGATGCGCGCTTCGAATCCGCGAATGGTGGGTAGCATGCTGGCAGTTGCCATGACGGCCATCGTGGTCGGACGCCCCGCGGCGCTCAGCGCCCAGGCCGCAACACCCGCGCCCGAGGTAGAGGCCCGGGAGATCGCCTTTGCGAAGACCATGGCCGACCGTGACTTCGAGGCGTTCCTGACCTTCGTCTCTGACGAGGCCATCTTCTTCACAGGTCCAACCGCGCTGCGGGGACGCGCCGCGGTAGCAGAAGCCTGGGCACCCTTCTTCGAAGGAGAGACGGCGCCCTTTTCATGGCATCCGGACATCGTAGAAGCCC
Organism: Gemmatimonadota bacterium; assembly: GCA_039587465.1. Lineage (GTDB taxonomy): Bacteria > Gemmatimonadota > Gemmatimonadetes > Longimicrobiales > Gaopeijiaceae > JBDHIL01. Next base: position 5,522 of record JBDHIL010000050.1, read on the forward strand.
TGGACTCGGGTGAGCTGGCCCTGAGCTCGGGACCCGTCCGATCCGCCGCCGGAGAGGAGGTCGGCCGCTTCAACTCCATTTGGAGGAAAGAGGCCGACGGCGTGTGGCGGGTGGTGTTCGACAAAGGCTCGGACTAGCCTCGTTTCAGCATCACCAGCGACATCACAAACCGCTCCTGCGCCAAGAGGGCGTGGGGCACCCCACCGGGCATGAGGATTGCCTCGCCTGCCTTCACCGTGTGTGTCTCCCCGCACACGCACACCTCCCCCGCGCCCGCCCGCGTTTTCAGGGTAGAAGCCCGCCACCGTGGCGACCTCGACACACCTTGAGGAGTCATCCCACGACCGCACTCGAGAGGAAGCTGGCCCGCGGCATCGTAGAGCTCATCGACGCCATCATCGACGAGCACCTGAGGGCAGCAAAGGCGCTGAAGAACATCAAGGCGGTGTCGATTGAACTGGGTGCGTAGGGACCTGGTGGGGTGCCGGTTGCGCTGCGGCCGGCGCTCGGCCAACTACTGTTAGGATTCAAGGAAACGGGAGAGTGAATCGATGCTGAGCACTACCTACGAGGAAGCCCTCATCCTCGCCGCCGAACTCCACCGCACGCAGAAGCGGAAGGGGTCCGAGATTCCGTATCTGTCCCACCTGATGTCAGTGAGCGCCCTGGTGCTCGAGAACGGTGGTACGGAAGAAGAGGCCATCGCTGGGCTCCTTCACGATGCTATCGAAGATGCCAAGGATGGCCCGGCCGCTGGGCGTGTCCGGGCTGAAGTCGGAGACCGATTCGGAGCCACGGTGCTGAGTATTGTCGAGGCGTGTACGGACGCGGACGCGGGTGAGAAGGCGGTGGAGAACGCGCAGGACATCGAGGAACGCAGGAGGCGCTGGAGAGTCCGGAAGGAGCGCTACATCGAGCACCTCGAGACGGCGCCGGGGCCGGTGCTGCTCGTGTCTGCGTGCGACAAGGTGCACAACGCGCGGGCGATCGTGCGGGATGTGCAGACGGGTGGGCGTGAGATCTTCGGGCGGTTCCTAGGTGGGGAGGATGGGACGCTTTGGTACTACGGGGCGTTGGCGGAGGTGTTCGAGCGGCGCGTGGTGGACGAGGCTCGCATCGGGTGGCTGGCGGGGGAGCTGGAGCGGCTGGCCCTCCTGCTGAGCAAGGGTTGATTCCCCCGAGGCCACAGCCCCAAAGGGGGCCTGTGGTGTTCTGGGCCGTGTCATCGCATGCTGATTCACCCCCGTACGGACAACGCTCAGCCGGTTTCTTGGAGGCTTCACCTAGGGTAGTCCGCTCACCAGGGCATCTTGGTCGCGCCGCATAATCGCAAACTCGTTATGTAGCTTCCACGGAGGGGCTTACGCTATGGGCAGATGGGGTAGGGGCAGTGGCACACGATACCCGGGCGCTCGTGGTGGCTACATCGACAACTCGATCGTCTTCTGGATCGTGCTGATCCTCGCCGCGATTGCAGTCCCGAGGGTCCTCGAAGCTACCACCGGCCTCACGGTTGGCGCTCTTTGGGATGCGATCCCAGAACTTCGACGATCCATGATCGTGCGTTCGTTCGCCCTTGCCGCTGGGGTCCTGGTTCTCACCTTCCTTTCCGCGATCTCTGGGAGCCCCGTCGGTAGGGCACGTAGGAATGAGGCCGGTTCTGTCGCCATCCCATTGCTCCTCCCTGGGCGCCGGACTTTTGGCGTTGGCCTCGTGGTGATGACATCCTACCTGGTTCGGGGTGGATTAGCGGATAGCGGGTGGGTCGGCGGTGCGACGATCGGGCTGGGACTCCTTATCGGGCTTGTCTCCATCCCAGTCCTCGCCAGTTCCGATTGGTTCGTCGTGGACCCGACACAGGTCTCGAAGGAAGCTCGGTTCCTCGGCAGGGTCACCGGTTCGGAGACCTACTCGGTTGATCAGGCAGCAGAGGAGCCTGTGTCCACCGTGACCACGCAAACTGGTGGAGCGTTCGGACAGCCTCTGACCATTACCTACTCAGTTCGAACCTCCGGCGGCGAGATCTACTCGGGAACACACGAGAGTCACGCACAGGACGTACAGGCTGCCTTGCAGAAGGCGATCCAGACACTGGGCGCTCCGTCGTCAGAAGGAGGCGAGGCGAGCGACCCGGCGGGGCCAAAGGGAGCTACATGACAAGGAGTCGCCGCTGGCGCGGCGAGCCGACGACGGTTGCGCTATCCCCACCCCACCCGTCTCTTGCTACACGACGAGGCCCCTCCCTCCCGGCCTCACCAACACCCCCTCCCAGACAAGAAGCGCGAACACGACAGCTCCGCTGGGAATCCCTGCGGGTGGGGGAGATATGCGACACATTAGGACGCGCATAAGCGTATTACCCGCCATACATCGCAGACACCCGGATTATCTCCTCTTATCCGAAAGACGCAGATCTCCGGCGGGTTGCGGGTTTGGCGAAGAGAGTCGGAGATACAAACGTTAGAGGACATCCCTCGTAGCTGGAAGCGGATGTCGAGAGTGAGGAGGCAGTTGGCGGGTGCCGGGAGATGGTACAGTATCGGCAGCCGGATTTCGTGGAGACTACCCGACAGAGGCCGTGGTCCCTGCGCCAGCCAACTGGTCCCCAACGCCATCGCTCCCGTGCAGCAGGAGCGCGCTCCTTTGACTTGCATCGGCCCCGCGTTGCGTTGACGCGCGTGGCCTGGATTCCAATGTTGACAAGATGACCACTTCCGGTCCACTCGTGGAGGGGCGGCGTCGTGCGTCGAGAAATCGCGGTAATCCTCGCTGTTTGCGCCTCACTTGGCTGTCATGACCGTGCCTACATGTGCGACGACTGTACAATAGCGGTCAAGGAAACCGCGCGTCTTGAGGACTCGGAGGCCTTTCCGCTCTCGGAGTCGCTGTTGGTCATCGCGCAGGGAGACCGATACTACGCCACCACCATGGTCCTGCCGCACGCGATTGCCGCGTTTGACCGCGCAGGTCGTCTGAAGGCTGTCCACGACAAGAGGGGACAGGGCCCTGGTGAGTTCTTGCGAATCGGTGCTATTCAACCCGATGGAGATTCCGGCGTTCTCGCACTGGACCTGGCGAATTCGCGTTTCGCCCGCTTTACCAGGGATCTGGAAGTCAGTGAAGAGGGGAGCCTGCCGGTTCCCGTGTCCCACCGGGGCCTCGCCCGTGGCGCTGAGGGGGAGTACATCCTAGCTGGGCCCGTGGCTGTTGACGAAACCGTCAACGTGCTTCATAGGGTGGACCGCGAGTTCCGGCTCTTGGGGTCCTTTGCCCCTGTTGCGGACGGGACCCAACCCATTCGCATCATCGGCCGGGGTGTGGACGATGACATCTGGTCCGTACCCTACCTTACTGCCACACTCGAGCTTTGGGATCCGGTCACCGCGACGCTGGTCCGCAGTCTCGACTACGATCCGGGATGGGAATCGCAAGGGAGCCAGGCCGATCACGTCGATGCCCCCCCCAGCGATGCAACTCCACCACGACCCGCCGTGCTTGATGTCAGGCAGGATGGGGAGGGCCGACTCTGGCTGATCGAACGGGTCCCCGATGCGCGATGGCGGCGTGCCCAGATCACAGAGCTGTCAAAGAGGTACGACTCGAGGTTGGTGGCACTGGACGCCGAGACTGGGAGGGTGGTCGGGCGACGCACGCTGGACGAGTTCGTGGTTGGCTGGGTCGGTGGATCCGAGATATGTGCAGTCAGACTGACAGCGCTCGGCGAGCCCGTCGTCACCATTCTTGAGGTTCGCTACACAGGTCCCGCACACTAGGTGCGAACCGCCGTGCACACTTCGACATTGGGGGACACCATGCAGAGTAGGTGGAAGAGGGCAATCCTCGGCGGAGCGATTGGGTTACTCGCGGTCGCCGCGACACCTGATTCTGGGCAGGCGAGGATCGGCTGGTACGTATGCGAAGAGGACCTGTTGGGTGATTGGCACACGATCACCAACCCGGGAGGGTCTTGGCTCGCCAATGGACCCCACGAGTTCTGGCCCAGGACGTGCTCGGAGACACACCTCTTCGCACCGCAGTAGACTGGGTGAACATCGCTTGCCTGAGCCCTGGAGGTCCAAAGGGGGAGAGGGCCTCAGCTCTTCGAGGAAGGACTGACGGTCACAGTTGGCGTGTGTGATGGGAGGAGGCCATTCCACAGGGGCAGCGCAGCCGCGAGGCAAGGGACGTCCTCTAACAACCGGTGGCCGGCTTCGGCCGCTTCGCGGCCTTCGACCCAACCGGCCGACCGGGTAGGCTTGAGGGGCTGAAGGGTTTGGAGCCGGGTGTGCTTCGCGGGTACAATGCGGAGCCGGTTCGGCCACCTTGAACGTTATCAGAAGGCCTAGCCCCGGATGGGGAGAAGTACCCAAGGACGGAGCGCCACAACTCCCGTTGAGTTGTAGAGAGGAAGAAAGAGGGGTGTAGCTTGCCGCCTCACGACTGACGCCGGCATCTTACCGGCAGGCGATCGACCCTCCCTGACGTCCGGTGGCTCAGACAGGAGCGTACTGTGGCCATGTCCCAGGAGGGTGAAGATCGCGTCCGAGCCGCACTGGCCGGGCACTACAGCATCGAGCACGAAATCGGTGCGGGGGGTATGGCTACCGTCTACCTCGCCACGGATGAAAAGCACGATCGCCGGGTGGCGGTGAAGGTGCTTCGTCCGGAGTTGGCAGCCGGTCTCGGCGCACAGCGCTTTGTGCGCGAAATCGAGATTGCCGCCCGACTCTCTCATCCCCACATCCTCCCGCTGTTCGATTCGGGCGAGGCCGAAGGCCTTCTCTACTACGTCATGCCCTTCGTGGAGGGCGAATCCCTGAGGGACCGCCTGGCGCGGGAGAAGAAGCTGCCTGCCGAACAGGCCATCCGCCTCACGGATCAGGTCGCCTCTGCCCTCACCTACGCTCACGACCAGGGGGTCGTCCATCGGGACATCAAGCCGGGGAACATCCTGCTCATGGGCGACCAAGCCGTCGTGGCGGACTTCGGTATCGCCCGGGCGGTGGCGGCCGCTAGCCCCGATGGGTTGACCGGCACCGGCACCGCCGTGGGCACGCCGTCCTACATGGCTCCGGAGCAGGCCTTCGGCGAGGGGGACGTGGACGCCCGCACGGACGTGTACGCGCTGGGATGTGTGGTTTTCGAGATGCTCTCGGGAGAACAGCCCTTCAAAGGCAAGACTCCCGCGTCACTCTTGGCGGATCGCCTGTCGGACAAGGGCGTGAGCATCCGCGACACCGATCCGGGCCTGCCGCTCTTCGTAGACCGGGCACTGTCCCGGGCCATGGCCACGGATCCTGAGCAACGTTTCGGTTCCGCCACCGAGCTCTCCGACGCCCTCACTACGGGCACGGTGGTGCATCAGGTCCGCCATCAAACCCGTCGCACCGGATTCACCTGGGCGGCAGCGCTCGTGGGGCTCGCCCTGGTCGTGTGGGTGGCATCGATCTGGATGGGCGCCCCGCGCATGGGCAGCCTGGCCGTGCTGCCCCTCACCGATCTCACGGGCGACCCGGACAAGGCGTACCTGGCCGCGGGCGTGCACGAGGCGCTCATCGCCGAGCTCGGGCGTCTCGACATCGACATGATCTCCCGGGCCACCATGGCCCGCTTCCGCGACTCGCACCTGGGCATCCCCGAGATCGCGCGGGAGCTGGGCGTGGACGGTGTGGTCGAGGGCTCAGTGCTCCTGGACGGGGACAGCCTGGCCATCTCCGCCCGTCTCTACGATCGGAACGAGGTGGAGGTCTGGGCGGGCAGCTTCGAAGGCGTGCTCCCCGATCTGGTCGCTCTGTACCGGGGCTTCGCCCGAGCCATTGCCGAAGGGATCCGACTGAGGCTCGCGCCCGATGACGAGGCCCGCCTGGACGAGCGACCCGCGGTGAACCCCGCCGTCTACGAGCCGTACCTGCGGGGCATGACGGTGCTCCAGACGGCGGCGACACCCGACGACATTCAGCGGGCCATCGACTACTTCAATGAGGCGATCGCCGCCGATCCGGCGGACGCGCTGGCTTGGGCCGGCCTGGCCCAGTGCTACGTGACCCTGGGCCACAACACTCTGGTCTCCGGTCCCGAGATCTGGTCCATGGGACGCGCCGCCGCGCTGCGGGCCGTCCGGCTCGACTCGATGTCAGCCGAGGGGTGGGCGGCATTGGCCGACTACGAATCGTATGCGGGCAGGGACTGGGAGGCGGCGGAAGACGCGTTCCTGCGTGCCGACGCGCTCAATCCGAGCCTAGCATGGAATCACTACCACTACGCGTGGTACCTGGCGCTCTTTGGCCGGGTGGAGGAGGCGGTACGGGAGCATCGGAAGGCGGCGGAGCTGGATCCCCTCACGCCCTTCCACACCGTATGGCTGCCTGGCATCTACTGGTTCAACAGGGACTTCGAACACGCCTACCGGGAAGCGAAGGCGAACCTCGACAACGGCTACGCCGACAACTTCACGGCGAACCTGGTCTTCGCGCTCAGCGCGCTGCACACGGACCGCCACGAGGAGGCCATCGCCACGGCGTGGAAGATGAACGAGCTCCGGGGCGTCCTCGGCATGCTGGCGCGCTCCCATGCGGCCGCCGGAAACGTCGAAGAGGCACGCCGCTACATCGAGCAGATGGAGCAGGGTCCCATGCACGCCGGCCGGGCCGACGCGCTCGCTCACGCCTACTCGATCCTCGGGGACTGGGAGAAGACGATCCAGTGGCTCGAGTGGGAGCCTCGCTCGTTCGCGCAGCCGGCGACGTTGCTCTTTCCCTCCATGGATCGGTTCCGCGAGGAGCCCCGGTTCCAGGCGCTGTTGCGCGACTACAACCTCGCGCTGGAGCCGGGTTGGGCGGCGCTGGTTCCCCTTCCGCCGGAGCGTGAGCGGCTCCCCGAGGTGGACGCCGATGCCGGATCAGGTGGAGGATGACCCCTGGCCTGGGAACGGTCCGGTGGCGACAGCATCGCGGTGAACACGTGGGGTGGGCCATCTGATAACAACGCGCCTCCGGCTCGGGCCGATGTAGGCGGCCCTCGTCCCAAACCGGCCCACGATCGGTGCAGGCGTCGGTGAGCGACCGTAGGTTAGTCGCCGGGGCGGGTGCTATGGACGAAGATGGGGGCCGGCTTCGGAGGCCCTGAACGTTATGGGAAATGCTCCAGATCGTCGCAGACGGTCGGCTGAAGTGACTAGGAGGAGGTCAGTGCCATGAAC
>JBDHIL010000051.1:0-12669 GCA_039587465.1 Gemmatimonadota bacterium
ACGTTGGCAGGTCTTCTGCCCTCGACCTTCCTTCTATACGCGCGTTCCGTACCGTTCTTGCCGATCCGCCATGAACCCCCTCTTCCCTCGGGTTTTGCCGCCGATGGGCGGGGGTTATCGTATGAGCCTCCCGCCGCCGCCCACGGTTGCATCGTCAACTCCCCGCACGTCATCCGGATCGGTCGCCATGCTCGAGGATGGGGACACCCCAAGGAAGACCTTCGCCGGCCGGGCCTTCAAAGCGTCGGTTGTCCTTGTGGCGGTCTTCTCCCTCCTTCCGCTGGCGGATTGGATCCCCGGGGATCCCCCCAGCACGCTTCCCGCCCCGCACGGGTCCCTCTACCAGCTCTGGGTCGTGAGCCTGGTCGTCCTGGCCGCAGGCGCATGGGTCGTGGTGAAGTTGTTCCCGGGTCCTGCGGCTGCCGACAAGGGGTCGGGCAAGCAGGGGCGCGCCGCTCGTAGGCACCGTTCTAAAGCCTCTGTTCCCCCGGCATCCGGCCCCCGCGCCTCTGGCCCCTCTGTGACCGGAGAGATCGCCTGGCGCCGGTGGATCCCTGTGGCTCTAGTGGTGGTCCCAACCCTCCTGTACAGCACCACGGCGTGGGTGGTGTTCGACGGACGGCCACTCCACATCGACGCCATGATCCAGGCGTTCCAGGCCAACATCTACGCCGCTGGCCACCTGAGCGTGCCCGTGCCGGACGATCCCCGCTTCTTCTTGGCGGATCTCGTCATCGAACACGACGGACGTGCGTTCTCCCAGTTCCCGCCGGGGTGGTCGGCCCTCCTCGCGGTGGGGTTCCTCCTGGGCATCCCGTGGCTCATTGCTCCGCTGTGCGGCGCGCTGGCCGTGTACGGACTCTACCGCTTGCTGAAGGAACGGGGAGACGACGACCGTACGGCCCTGTTCACCGCCGTCCTGCTCGGGCTGTCCCCCTGGTTCGTCTTCAACGCGGCGTCGTGGATGAGCCACGTTCCCGCGTTGTGCTTCATTCTCCTCGGCTCCGCTGCCCTGGTTCGGGGCGTGCGGGAGCCCCGGGGCTGGTTGTGGGCTGGGCTGGGCGGATTCGGCCTTGGACTGGCGACCGTGATCCGCCCCTTGGAAGGGGTGGCGTTTGGCCTGCCTGCCACGCTGTGGATGCTGGTGCGGGCCCGGAGCGGGAAGCCCGCCCTCAGAGGGCTGGCAGGCTTCGCCGTGGGCGGGAGCCTGGCCATCGGTCTCCTATTGGCCTACAACCAGGTCCTGCACGGCAGTCCCACGCTGTTCGGCTTCGAACTGCAGTGGGGTCCTGAGCACCGACTGGGATTCCACGATGCGCCCTGGGGTCCACCCCACACGTTTCTCCGCGGCGTACAACTGGTCAACGGCTACCTCCTGGGCCTCCAGCTCCTCTACTTCGACGCCCCGGCACCCTCCCTCGTCTTGGCCCTGGCAGCCCTCTTCCTGACGCGTCGCCTGGACGCCGTGGATCGGTACCTGCTGGCCGGGTGCACCCTGCTTCTCCTGGGCTATCTGGCCTTCTGGGGCGAGGGCCACGACCTCGGACCCCGGTACCTGATCCCGCTGGCTCCCGTGGTGGCCATCTGGACCGTCCGCTTCGGGGCCGTCCTGGCGGACCGGACCCGGCACAGGGCCCATGGCCGCTGGGCCACGGCTCTCGTGGTCTTCCTCCTGGTGTCAGGTTGGGGCTTCGGAACCCGCCCGCGGTGGTTCGTCTACAGCCAGAGCGATCCGCTGCGACGGGTGGACCCGACGGTCCTCGCCACGCCCCAGGCCCAGAACGCCTTGGTGTTCCTATCATCTTCCTGGTCCGACCAGGTCCGGGCCCGCCTGAGGGGCACGGGCATGACCCCGCCTGAGGCCCAGTGGTTCTACCGACGGGTGGGCCTGTGCAAGCTGGACGTGGCCCTCGGACAACTCGAAGAGCGGAACGTCACGGACCCGGCACAGGTGGTGGGTGCCCTCCGCCCCCTCGCATCCGACTCAGCCGCCATGGTCAGGGACTACGTGTCCGGGAGCCCGGGGGATCCGTTCACAGGGCTGACACAGGCCGACACGGCGGCTGTCTCGCTGTGTGCCCTCCGCCGCTTCCTGGAGAACAACCAGGGAGGATACATGCTCATGCCTTTCCAGGCACTCCTGGGTCCCACGTGGACCGGTGACGGCCCCATCGTGGCGCGGGACCTTCACGAGGAGAACCGACGTCTGCTCCAGGCCTACCCGGAACGCCCGGCGTACTACCTGCGGGCGGTGCGCATCCGTGGCGGCATTCGGGAGTTCACTCTGGAGCCGCTCAAGGCGGATTCCGCGGAGCGCGTTTGGAGAGAGTTCGATCTGCAACGCGGGGAGGCATCGATCTTCGAGGGTAGCCCGATTCGCTAGTCTTCCACCACATGGTTCGAGAACAACTCCCGGTAGGCCGTCCACCGGGCCCGGTCGAAGGTCCCGTTGTCCCGAAGACACTGCACCGCCGCCCGCGCCATGGCCAGCGCGTGGTGGGTGTTGTCGTGGGCGTAGAGACCTTGCCGACCGAAGGACAGCACACGCGGGAGCCCTGACACCCACGTGTCGAGGCGATCGAAGTGCTCCTCGTATCCGACACGGTACAGCGGGTACGCGGAGGGAAGGCGGCGCGCGGTCACCTCCACGATGCGACTTCCCACCGGGAGCCCTGCCGTGGCGAGTCCCTGGAGGACAATGTTCGAGAGAGTCCCGTCGTCGGCGGTCCAGACAGTGTCCTCGGTGGAACAGGGGATCTCGGCGCAGAGGACCGTTCGACCCCGCGGCTCTGACGTATCGGAATAGTTCTTGGGCTCGGACAGTCGGGTGAACGGGACGTCGGGCGACGGGAAGTAATGAGCGTCGTACTCGGTGAAGCGATCCTGATCCAGCACCAGGTAGACCAGAACCATGGATCGCTGGTCCAGACGGTGGGCCGACTGAAGCACGTCGGCGGGAGGAGATGGCTCTGTGATGCTCGCCAGCACCGTCATGGGGATGGTGGACCATACGTGGTCGCATTCCATCAGGCGGACGCCCTGGCCGTCTTCCAACTCCACAGCGGGCAATTCTCCGCTCAGTCGCACGCCACGGACCCGGGTGCCGACCAGAACCTCGGCCCCGGCGGCCGAGGCGGCGGCGCCCAGCGCCTCCGAGATCTGGCCATACCCGTTCCGGGGATAGAAGAAGGTGCCCTTGGCCGTGCGACCTCCCACTCCCTGCCCACGGGGGAGCAGCCGCTTCATCATCCCGCCCAAAGACGCCGCGGAGACGCGCTTCCTGGCCTGGACTGGCGAGATCTCCTCAGGGGCCAAGCCCCAGATCTTCCGCGCGTAGGGGAAGTAGAAGTCTCTACAGACTGCGGGCCCCAGGCCCCGGAGGAGGACCGATGCGAAGGTCTCCCCATCGGCCACTGCGGGCGCCGGACCTCCTGGTAGGGCCCCCCGCACCAGCTTGCCGGCTAGGTCCCGGGCCACGCCCAGCGCGAACGCCGGCGGAGCTCGAGTCGCCAGGTCCACCGCCCTGAGGGGGAAGTGAATCCAGCGGCCACCCAGCAGGATGCGGCCGTGGCGGGGGCGCTCCAGGAGATCGTCCCCCAGGAGTTCCCGGAGCTCCGCGAGGATTTCGGGGTCGGTGGCCGGGTGTAGCCGGTGACTTCCATGGTCCACCCGGAGCCCGTGGAGAGTGAAGCTCCCGGCGTTTCCGCCGACCCCGTCCCCTGACTCCGCCAGCGTCACGTCGAAGCCCCGTCGAGCGAGGCCCAGTGCCGCGCCAAGCCCAGCCGGTCCCCCGCCGAGCACCACGACCCGGGCGTGACGCGTCATCGGGACCTCCCGGCGCGGAACCGGATCATCCGACATACGCCTCGTGCCACATCATGAAGTTCATGAGCGCCCAGAGCGGGCGACCGTGGTCGTGTTGCTGGCGCAGGTGCTCGCCCACCAGGGCCTGCACCGCTTCCGGGCGGAAGAGGCCCACGGCTTCCATCCGCTCGGGGCCGCAGTAGTCCTCAAGAGTGTCCCGCAGATCCCGTGTAAGCCAGCGCGAGTAGGGCATCTCGAGCCCCACCTTCTTCCTGCGAAGAATTTCGGGCGGCAGGAGGCCCTTGAGGGCGGCCCGCATGACGTGCTTCTTCTCGAACCCCGGCAGCTTGATGCGCGCCGGCACCCGGGCCATCCACCCGGTGAGGTCGGGGTCGGTGAAGGGTACCCGGGCCTCCAGGGAGTGGGCCATCGTCATGCGGTCGTTCTTGATCATGAGATCGTCGGGTAGGAACACTGCCGAGTCCACGTGCAACAGCCGGTTGAGAGGATCTCTTGCCCCGGATCGACCGAATGCCTCCCGGAAGTGGCGTTCCGGGGCCTCGGGTCGAAGCGCTTCGATCACCGCTGGCGTGTACAGCGCGCGCTTGCGGACGTCGGTTAGGAGAATGCGCCACCACAGGTGCGCATCTTCGGTGGCCAGGTCGAGGCCGCCGAGGAAGCGCTTCAAACGGAACTCGAGGCTGAGCTTGTCATGGGAAACCGGAAGGAGACTCACCAACGGAGCCAGGACGCCCTGGCGAATGGCCCGGGGAACCCGTCTAGCCAGGGCGGCGGCCTTGAAAGCGGCGTGGGTATCGTACCCGGCGAACACCTCGTCCCCACCCTCTCCGGAGAGGAGGACGACCACGTCTTCCTTGGCTAACGCGCCGACGTACCATGTGGGAATTGCCGAGCCGTCCGCGTAGGGTTCGTCGATCCATCGCAGGTAACCCGGAAGCATCTCCCGCACCATGTCCGCCGTGACCACGACCTCGCGGTGAACCGTGCCAAGATGCTCCGCCACTGTCCGCGCCGCGCCGCGCTCGTCGAAGGTCGGGTCCTCGAAACCAACGGAGTACGTGCGCACGGGGTCCTGAACGTGCCGGCTCATGAGGGCCACCAAGGCGCTGGAATCCATGCCTCCTGACAGCAGCACTCCCAGGGGCACATCGGACATGAGCCGGCGCCGCACTGCCTCGTCCATCAACTCCAGGGCGTGCGACACCACGTGCCGATCCGTCAGGGAATCGTCCTCATCGAAGGTCAGATCCCAGTAACGCTCCACCTGGGTAGCGCCATCGGCATCGATGCGCATCCAATGGGCCGGCGGCACTTCATGGATGTCCTGAAAGGCTGTCTGGGGACCGGGTACGTACCCTACGGTCAGGTAGTCGTGCATGGCCTGAAGTGAGACCTCACGGGGTACCCGCTCGTCCTGGAGGATCGCCTTGATCTCCGACCCGAAGCGCAGGAAGCCGCCGTCCCGCTGCCAGAACAAGGGCTTGATACCGTACCGATCCCGAATGAGGTACAGGGCGCGTTGGCGGGCATCCCAGATGGCCAGGGCGAACATGCCGTTCAACTCGCGGACCATGTCCATGCCGAGTTCCTCGTAGAGGTGCACGAGAACCTCGGTGTCGGTGTGAGAGCGGAAGACATGGCCCCGACCCTTCAATCCATATCGCGCAGCTAACTCGCGAAAATTGTAGACCTCACCGTTGTAGACCATGACCACCGAGCCGTCCTCGTTGGCCATGGGCTGGTGCCCCGCAGGGGTCAGGTCGATTACCGCGAGTCTTCGGGCCCCGAGCGCGGCGCGCTCGTCACTCCAGGTCCCCCGGTCGTCGGGTCCCCGGTGAGCCAGGGAGTCGGTCATGCGGTCGAGAAGGTCTCCCCCGGGGTCCACCGGTAGCGGCCCCAGCCGGAGTACGCCGCATATGCCGCACATGGCGCCCGATCAGCCAGGCGTGGGGGTAGATGGGCTCATCGGCCGCGCGCGCTCATGCCGGTTCGGGCGATCTGGTCGGACAGAAGACCCACCGACCAGACCAGCACCGCGCCCAGGAAGCCCATGACCACCGTCTCGGAGAAATTCCCCACGAACAGGTCCCACACGAACTTGGCAAAGCCGATCAGGAAGAGGACCGCCCCCACCGGCAGGAAGACCTTCAGCGGGTTGAAGAACACCACCGTGCGCAGGATGAGCATGAGGAAGTCGAAGGCGTGGGACGGCCGGATCTTCGACGTGCCCATACGTGCCCGATAGTCGATGGGGTGGTAGTACACCAGGTCGTCGTTGCAGAGGGCCGCGAGGGTGATCGTGGTGGTGAAGGAGAATCCCGAGGGAAGCAGGTGCAGGTACCGCTCCACCAGACCGCGCCGCACGACGCGGAGCCCGGAGTTCAGGTCGGGGATCTTCTGCCCGGCGAGATAGCTCGCCAGCCGGCCCAGGAACCACTTCGGGGGTCGCCGTATGGCGGGGATGTGTACGTGGACTCCGGTGCGGGCGCCCACCACCATGTCGTAGTCGGGCGCATACTCCAGAAGCGTCGGGATGGCCTCGGCGGGATAGGTGCCGTCGGCGTCGGTGATGATGATGAGGTCATGTGCTGCCCGGACGATGCCCGTCTTGAGCGCGGCGCCGTAGCCGCGGTTCTGGACCACAGTCACCACCGTCGCCCGCTCCCGCGACGCGATCTCGGCTGTGGCGTCGGTCGAGCCGTCGTCCACCACCAGCAACTCCCACGGGCGTGCAAGTCCCTCCAGTACCCCACGGAGTTCTCGGAGCGTATGGGCAATTCCCTCCTCCTCGTTGAAGGCAGGGACTACGACCGTGATCCCTTCCGCAGGGGTGGACGCACCGCTCGTCGCCTCGGTCACGATGTCTCCATTCGCCTTCCCTGTGGCCGGTCCGCGCCGGCGATGTGGGCTTCCCGAACCCGTCCCGGAAAAGTAGGGGGGGGAATTAGCTCCAACACATCGAGCTTTGCAGACTTGTTGGTCTGGATGACGTCGAACTCCTCTGCCAAGCGAACTTGGATCGCCCCTTCGACCCCGAAGATGAGAGCCTCCACGCCTGCGCAGCAGCCCGCCGTCACACGGCTGGACTGCGTGGAGAACATGGCCCCGTTCACATCCTCGCCCATGAGCATGTCCGCGTTGTCGATGTTGATGCCCTCCCGCTCAGTATCCAGGTTCGTGACGGATGGGAGATTCAACCAGGGTCTGACGTCAGACAGCACGGTAGAGGGTGCGAGGCGGGGCGGCAATGAGGCAGAGTAGACCCTCGACCTCGGTTACGGCGAGCCGCTTACCGCGCAGAACGTGCTTGCCCGCCTGAGCAGTCCGGGTCGTCCGCAACAGGGCCCGTAGATGCCGTGCTGCTGGGGGATCGGGTCCGCGTCGGCCCCGGCCCAAGCCGGTCGGCGTCGCTGAGTAGCCGCCAGCGTACCACGTCGGCCCGGGTCACTAGGACCGCTCTATCCGCTCCCAGGACGTGTTGGCGCACCCGGCTCCCATGTGTGGCGACCCGTTGGGAGACCTCATCGGGAGCGTTCCTTACACTAATCCCACGACCGCATCGAGATATTTGTGCTTGCATGTTACAAGGGTACGTAGGATTATACCTGTGGCACGCAATCCGGCGGTTTGATGTCCTCCCGGATTCGCGTGCCTGACAATTGGGTCTGAGCATCCCCCAAGGTGTTCAGACGCTCGGTGGCGGGCCGGGCTTGTTTCATCTACTCAAGCCGGAGGTTCGAATGACCAGAACAATGGTCAGAAGGTACGCTCTGAGCAGTACGTCCCTGCTGGCAGCAGGGTTGCTCGCAGCGTCCACGCTGTTCGCGTCGGCGTTGGCAGCGCAGGCGACGGGCACGGTCACGGGCACGGTCCTCAATGCCCAGACTGGAGAGCCGCTCCCCGCGGCCCAGGTCAGTCTGGAGGGTACGGGGATTGGCGGCCTGACTCAGGCAAACGGACGCTTTCTCCTTCTGCAGGTCCCCGTGGGAACATACACGGTGCGCGCGATCCTCATCGGATATGGGGACGTGTCTCAGGGGGTGGCCGTATCGGATGGCGAGTCCGTTGTGGTCGAGCTGCGCATGGCACCGCAAGCCATTTCGCTCTCGGAAATCGTGGTGACCGGAGTGTCCGGCGCCACGCAGCGCACCAAGTTGCCGTTCGACGTCGCGCAGGTGCGCGTCGCCGACATGCCGGTTCCCAGCCCCAGCGCAGCCCAGAGCATTCAGGGCAAAGTCGCCGGGGCCACCGTCGTATCGGGTAGCGGACGGCCCGGCGCCGCTCCTTCAATCCTTCTTCGCGGGGTGAAGAGCCTAGACGCCAGCGGCCGCGACCAGGAGCCCTTGTACATCGTTGACGGCGTCATCGTCAGTTCGGGCCTGGTGGACCTGGACGCCTTGGACATCCAGAGCATCGAGGTCGTGAAGGGCGCCGCTGCTGCGTCTCTCTACGGATCCCGCGCTGGGGCCGGTGTCATCCAGATCCGCACCAAGCGCGGTTCCGAGATGGCCGACGACCAGGTGCGGTACACACTTCGCACCGAATACGGCGGCAGCGAACTGGCCTTCGTGCCAGACGACCTGTTGGCCAAGAAGCACCGGTTCCAGACCAGCAACGGTCAGTTCGTGGACCGTGACGGCTCCCTCTGCGACTGGCTCGACTGCGAGCAGCCCAGAGAGGCCGGCAACGATGCCTGGGACACCTACAACGACCAACTCTGGCCGGGTCAGACCTACGACCAGGTCGACCGCTTCTTCACCGGCGGTAATTTCCTCCAGACCAACATGGCGGTGTCAGGCCGGAGCGGTAATACCAACTTCCACGTGTCCGGCGCCCACATGGACCAGGAAGGGATCATGCGGTTCGCGCCGGGCTTCAAGCGCGACAATTTCCGCCTGAACGCGGACCAGTCAGTTTCCGACAAGATCTCGGTGCAGACCAGCGCCTTCTACTCCAGGTCGCAGCAGGGAGCGAGTGACGGTCCCCTGTTCGCTCTGACGCGGGTGCCGGCGGGCATCGACCTCCTCGCCAGGGACGACGACGGGGAGCTCTTCTTGCTCATGAACCCGACGGACTCCGAGAGCGACAACCCCATCTACACACTCCAGAACTACGAGCAGATTCAGAGGAGAAGCCGGTTCCTGGGGAGTGCGAACGTGCGGGTTTCGCCTGTTGACTGGCTGGACGTCGACGGAAACTTCAGCTTCGACCGGATGGACAGAGCCGATGAGCGCTTCCGGGAGAAGGGCTACCGCTGCTACGAGCCCTGCCCCGCTACCACATCGGGGACGCTTTACGTCCAGAACACCCAGGACGAGGCGATGAACGCGAGCATCACGGCGTCCACGAGCTGGAACGTCACCGACCAGATCGTCAACCGATCGCAGGTTCGGTACCTCTTCGAGAACGAGGACTATTCGTGGGTCAGGACGTCAGGAAACGGCTTCGCCGTAGCCCAGGTCCCGACGTTTACGAACATCGATCAGGACAACGTCAGCGCAAGTTCGTACGAGTCGACAGTGAGGGCGGACGGGTACTTCTTCATCACGAACTTCGACATGTACGACAAGTACGTTGTGGATGCCCTTATCCGGAACGACGGTAGCTCGCTGTTCGGAGCCGAAGAACGTCGGCAGTGGTACTACCGTGTGGGGTCGGCTTGGCGGATGGGCCAGGAAGACTTCTTCAACATTTCCTTCGTGGACGAGTTCAAGCTGCGCTATTCCGTCGGTACAGCTGGCGGGCGACCGAGGTACGAGGCCCAGTACGAAACCTACAGCGTTTCGGGCGGCCGGATCTCTCCGGTCAGCCTGGGCAACCAGGACCTCAAGCCCGAGTTTTCCACGGAGCATGAGGCCGGCCTCGATATCGGCCTGTTTGACTACAAGGCCATCTTTGCTTTGACCTACGCGACGAGCACCACCCAGGATCAGATTCTCCCGGTTCCCCAGGCTTCGTACACGGGATTCCGTACCCGTTGGGAGAACGCTGGCACGATCGAGAGCGAGACCTTCGAGGCGACGTTGGACCTGAGGCTCGTCGAGAGGCCTGACTTCACCTGGCGTGCCAAGGTCCTGTACGACCAAACCACATCCACCATCACTGAATTGACGGTGCCGCCCTTCGTGTACGGGGTGGCTGGCCAGCAGTTGGGTGAGGTCTTCTATGCCCGGGCCGGCGAGCAGGTCGGTACGTTTTATGGCGGCCTTGCGGCCAGGAGTTGCGGTGACCTCCCCGCAGACGTGTCATGTGAGGGCTTCGAGGTCAACAACGACGGTATCCTGGTCTGGACCGGCGGCGGCGGCTTCGGCACCCCGCAGTGGGGCACCGACGGCCCGGTGGTGAACGGCAGCACGACGAAGTGGGGTACGCCGTTCCGTGGCTCCTGCATCGACAAGTCGACGGGTGAAGAGACCACCTACTGCGAAGTCGGCAACTCAATGCCCGACTACAACCTCGGCTTTTCCACTTCCGTCACGTACCACGGGCTGACGCTGTATGCTCTGTTGAGCCGCAGTGCAGGCTTCGACGTGTACAACCAGCCGTTGCAGTGGGGCTTCTTCAAGCGCATGACCGGCTACTACGACCAGGATGAAGCAGCAGCCGTCGCCGACAAGAAGCCTCTGGGCTACTACGATGCGTGGTATAGCTCCACCGGTGGACTGGGCATCAGCAACCTCTTCGTAGAGGACGGTACGTTCACGAAGCTGCGCGAGGTGTCCCTGGCCTACCACGTTTCGAGGGATCAGTTGGCCTCATTGGGGCTGATCTCGCGTTTGGAGGGCATCGACATCAACCTTTCCGGTCGGAACCTGTTCACCTGGACCGACTACCGCGGGTACGACCCCGAGGTAGGTTCGACGGGTGGTGACACCGGCTCGGCAGTGATCGCACGGGTGGACGGGTACCAGTACCCGAACTTCCGGACGTTCACCGCCGCTATCTCCCTTATCTTCTAGGAGCCGACCCATGAAGAAGACACTGAAGCACTTGGTGGTCGGTTCGCTGCTGGTCTTTGGGACGACAGCTTGCGCCGACCTCGACGTGGTGAACCCGAACGCGGCGGATGCGTCGCGAGCCCTTTCCACTCCGGGTGACGTGCTCTCCCTCATTGGGGGTGCGTACAACAACTGGTTCTACGGGAACTACAGCTACTTTGGCTCTGGAATGGCGATGAGCAACGCCGCCTTCCAGCACAACGCCCCGTGGGCCAACGCCGGCATGGAGAAGTACGGCCGGCTGCCGCGCGTCGGCTTCATCAACAGCATCTCCGACGGCGACTACAACTACATGACGCGGTCCTGGTTCTACTCCTATAGAGCCATCGCGGCCGTGGCCGACGGTCTCAAGTCCCTGGCCAACCCGGACATCGCGGACGAACTCACCGCGGACGAGACCGGATCAGCCATGGCTTTCGGCAAGTTCATCCAGGGCATGGCCCACGCCACAGTGGCGGTCCTCTTCCAGGAGGGCTTCGCGGTGGACGAAACGACCGACCTACTCGTGGCGCAGGAATCAATGCCTCACGCTGAGCTGATGCAGGTGGCGATGGGGTATTTCGATGAGGCCATCGCCCTTTCTTCGGGTGCCAGTTGGACGCTGCCCGAAGGCTGGATGAAGGCGGCTCTCACCGGGCCGGAGTTGGCCAGGGTGGCGCACTCCATGAAGGCCCGGTACCAGGCAGCGGACGCGCGCACCGCAGCGGAGCGTGATGCCCTGAACTGGGGGGACATCGTCAGTGACATAGACGCAGGAATCACCAGCGACTTTGTCGCCTATTATGACGACTACAACGGCTGGTCCTGGGACGCCCCTGCCTACGGGACCTACTACGGCTGGTCCCAGGCCTCCTACTTCATCTACGGGATGGCGGATCAGGGGGGAGACTACCAGGTATGGGACGCGGCCTCGCTGACCGACAAGAGCCACACCATTGGTGGCAACGAGATCCTCATTGTCACGCCCGACAACCGCTTTCCCCAGGGTGCGACCATAGCGGATCAGCGGGACAACCCGGGACGCTATTTCCGCCTCAACAGGGAGAGCGAATCCGGGAACACGTGGGCCCGGCCCGACCGCGGCACATGGCGGTGGTCGTGGTACAAACACAACCGCTACGAAAACTATTGGAACGAAGAGGAGTTCGACGTCAAAGAGATCCTCATGGTGGAGATGGACCTCTTGAGGGCCGAAGCCATGTACCGGGCTGGGAACCTGGCCGGGGCGGCTGCGATCATCAACGTGACGCGGACGGCCGCGGGGCTCAACGCCACCGATCAGACTGGCATCAACACTAGTTGCGTGCCCAAGCTCCCAGACGGGAGTTGCGGAGACCTGTGGGAGATGTTGAAGTGGGAGAAGCGCCTCGAGACAACCTTCACGGGCCCGTTCGGCGTTGGCTTCTTCTTCGACTCCCGCGGTTGGGGTGATTTGTGGAAGAACACCTGGCTCGAGCTTCCGATCCCATGCGCGGAAGCCCAGGTTCTGCAAATCCTGCCGTGCACGACGACTGGCGGGCCAGGCGGCGAGCAGGCCGCGCCGCTGAGCACCTATCAGTGGAACGGCGAAAACTGAGCCTTCCCGAACCCTTTAACACCGAGGGGGGCGCCCGCCCGGGCGCCCCCCTCATCTTTTCCGACCGAACGAACGAGTGGGATCAGGAGCGCCGCGGGGTCATCTGTCGGGTTGGGTCAGGACGAATCCGGGTTCGTCAGGCGGTGACGGTTCCTGCTCCTCAGGCTGAGGATAGGGAGGTGCCGTGGGACTCGAGCAAGCACTCACGAGGACGGCGATGAAGCTCGCCGTCAAGAACAACCGAAGCTTCCGCATGGGAGACTCTCTGCA
>JBDHIL010000052.1:0-12783 GCA_039587465.1 Gemmatimonadota bacterium
CATTTCGGCTGGGAAGGTCACCCCATGAATCGGGGTGGGAAGCCGGTGAAGCTGGGTGACATGCTTGCCGGGGTCCTGGAGGAACGGGGGTTGAGGGATCAGGTCCGGCGTATGGAGGTATTGGACCTGTGGCCGGAGTTGGTGGGGGAGCACGTCGCCCGCGTGACGAGGGCCAAAGGTGTGTCGGAGGCTACCCTGTTCGTGGAGGTGCGGACGAGCGCGTGGCTGATGGAATTGAACATGATGAAGGGTGAGTTCCTGCAGTTGGTGAACGAGCGGCTGCCGGAGACACCGATCCAACGTATCGTCTTCGTGCTGGCGGAGACGGAGTAGGGCCAACTCCTTTCGGAGCAGACATGGCGAACAAGAAACATCAAGACAGCGACTACACTGCGGGACAGATCCAGGTACTCAAAGGCCTGGAGGCCGTGCGGAAGAGGCCGGGAATGTACATCGGGTCGACGTCTTCCCGAGGGCTCCACCATCTGGTGTACGAGGTGGTGGACAACTCGATCGATGAGGCGATGGCCGGATACTGCACCGCCGTCACGGTCACGATCCACAAGGACCATTCCATAACCGTCGTAGACGACGGACGTGGTATCCCAGTCGACATCCATCCGGTCGAGAAGGTGCCCGGCGTGGAGTTGGCCATGACGACGCTGCACGCCGGTGGCAAGTTCGACAAGGACACGTACAAGGTGTCGGGCGGACTGCACGGTGTGGGCGTCAGCGTCGTGAATGCGCTTTCGGAGGTTCTCGAAGTCGAGATCACCCGGGGTGGAAAGAGATATCACCAGCGCTACGTCAGGGGCATCAAGACGAAAGAGCTGGAAGAGCTCGGCAAGGCCAAGGGCAGTGGAACCAAAGTGTTCTTCCGGCCCGACTCCGAGATCTTCACGGAACTCGAATACAGCTTCGAGACACTCTCCAGCCGGCTCAGGGAGCTCGCGTTCCTCAACAAGGGCCTGAAGATCGCTCTGAATGACGAGCGTGATCCTGTCCAGAACGACGAGTATCAGTATGAGGGAGGCTTGGCCGAGTACGTGCAGTACCTCCGCGGCGGTCGCCAGGCTCTCCATGACAAGGTCTGCTACTTCGAGTCGAGCAAGCCCGAGGCGGAGATCGAGGTCGCCCTGCAGTATGACCAGGGCTTCAGCGAGAACACCCACACGTTCGTCAACAACATCAACACGCACGAGGGCGGAGCGCACCTGACCGGGCTCAAGGCTGCGCTGACGCGAACCGTCAACGACTACGCGAGGCGCAACAAGATCTTCAAGAAGGACGAGAGCCTTTCAGGAGATGACGTCCGAGAGGGACTGACGTGTGTGCTCAGCGTCCGGGTCATGGAGCCCCAATTCGAGGGGCAGACCAAGACCAAGCTGGGCAATAGCGAGGTACGGGGGGCCGTCGAGGCCGCGATCAACGAGCACCTGTCGATCTTCCTGGACGAGAATCCCAAGGCGGCCAAGGCCGTCATCGAGAAGTCGCTGCAGGCGGCCCGTGCCCGTGAGGCGGCCCGCAAGGCACGCGACCTGGCGCGGAAGAAGAGCGCGCTCGAAGGGGGCGTGCTGCCAGGCAAGCTCGCGGACTGCTCGATCTCCGATCCGTCGCTGTGCGAGCTCTACCTCGTCGAGGGTGACTCCGCCGGGGGCTCCGCAAAGCAGGGCCGGGACCGGTCCTACCAGGCGATTCTGCCCCTGAAGGGCAAGATCCTCAACGTGGAGAGAGCACGCATCGACAAGATTCTCTCGAACGACGAGATCCGGGCCATGATCACGGCCATCGGAGCGGGGATCCGAGAGGATTTCGACATCGCGAACGCGCGCTACCACAAGATCATCATCATGACCGATGCCGATGTCGACGGCGCCCACATCCGGACGCTGCTCCTGACGTTCTTCTTCCGGCAGATGCGTGAACTGGTGGAGGCGGGCATGGTGTACATCGCCCAGCCTCCCCTGTATCAGGTGAGGAAGGGGAAGCGGGAGTTCTACGCCTATAACGAGGATGAGCGCGCGGAGTACACGAAGCGTCTCGCCGGCAAGGGCGGCGACGCGAAGGGCGTCAGCATCCAGCGGTACAAGGGCCTCGGTGAAATGAACCCCGATCAGCTCTGGGGGACTACGATGGACCCCGACTCCCGGACCATTCTGCAGGTGCAGGTCGAAGATGCTGCAGTGGCGTCGAACCTCTTCGATCGCTTGATGGGTGATGAGGTGGAGCCCAGGCGTCAGTTCATCGAGAGAAACGCCAAGTATGTGAAGAACCTGGACGTCTAGTCCGACCTGGGTTCTTACTGAGTGCGGAGGAGAGCCGGGGCGGGGCGGGGCTGCGGCGGCCTAGCCTGTTCCGGCCACTTCCTGCACGGTGATCAGCTTCACGTCGTGGCGCCGCGCAGCGGCCCTGGCCAGGTCGGCGGACGCTGGCTCTCTCATGAACAGCATCCGAAGTCGGGCCTCGCGTCCGAATCCGTACCTGGTCTCGCGTATGCCCGCGTCGAGCGAGCGCAGATTCCTTGGCGAGGGCGCTTCCGACCAGTGGCAGGATCCGTAGAACGCAGCTCCGGACTTCAGGATGCCCGCGACGTCCAACTCATAGCGGGAGCCCCATAAGCTTCCGGTTTCCCGGGCGTTGTGACCGAGGATCTCCATCACGTCGTGTGCCATGAACTGCCGGCAGACCTCGGCGAACACGGCGGCGGCCTGGTCCCGGATCGCGGTGCGGAGCAGGGGGGCGGCGAGCGCGTCCTCCCCCTCCATCCGCCAATGCGTCAGTCTCGCCAGCCGATACCAGAATGCCAGGAGGGGGTCCGTAATGCGGTACCGTCTGCTTCGGCTCCGGGGCTTTGAGTCCAGCGAGCGACGTGTCTCGACGAGTGCCAGCTCTTCGAGCCGCTTGAGATACGGCGCGACCTGGCCGCTGGAAGTGAGGTCCGTCACGCCCTCGTGGACCGCAGCCCACTCGGCCTCACCGAGTGCGAGTGCCCCCAGGATTGCCGAGTACCGGGAAGGCGTCTGGAGTTGGCGTTCGAGAGGCGCGATCCCTGCATCTGCCAGAGGCCCGCTGGGGTTCAGGAGCAGGCGGCGGATGTTGGTTGTGAGGCTGGCTGCGGAATCCACGTGCCGGAGCGATCCCGGATTTCCACCGAAGACCGCGTAGGCTTCGAGCCGATCGGCGGGACTTGCCCCGGGCAGGAGAGGCTGGGCCGCGCGAAAGGGAAGGGGCCCGATGTGAAGTTCCACGGGGCTGGAGCCATCGGCCTGGCGTGCCCGAGGCAGCGACCCGGGTCTCCCCACGAGAACGATGTGCCAGGGGCGGCCCGCCTGGCGCGAGCCGGAGAGAGCCGCCTGGACCGCAGGGTCCAGCCGGGACCTGGCCTCGCTGAGCCGATGGGCGTCGTCAAGGACGAGGACCAGGGGCGGCCCGATCGAGTCAGTGGCTTGGGCGACCCAGTCGAGCAGAGTGGTCCAATCCGAGGGGTCCTCCTCGGGGTCGGGCGTGCGCCTGCCCAGCGCCGACAGGGTGGCCCTGAGGGTCTCGGCGAGGGCGGACCGCTGGGATGGATCCGGCATGGGGGGGCAACGGTGCAGGATCACGGGGAGGCCTTGGGTAGCCTCCCTCACCAGGGTGGTCTTCCCAGAGCCGTCGGGGCCGGAAACGGCCACGACGGATGGCTCTCGACGGTCCAAGGTGCTTCGGAAGAGTCCGAGCTCAGGACCTCGTCCGAGCCACTTCATCGCCGTAGATAAAGGATAATGTCCATAAATCTAAAATATCTAGCGTAAGGACATTTATGCAAATATGTGGCTTATCCCTCTTGAGTCCGGCCGGGTGTGGCCGGAGCTTTCCTGGGTCGTTGTCCTTGCCATCCACCTGAAGGAGACTTCCTCATGACTCGAGTCGTTCCCCGGTTCGACACGCTGGCCGCTGCCCGGTTCGCATCCCCTGCGATGGACTCGGGTGAGGACAAGAAGCGGACCAACCTGGCCGAGGTGTTCGGCGAGAACGTCTTCAGTCTCCACCAGATGAAGTCCCGGCTTCCGAAGCCGCAGTACGAAGCGCTGCTGTCGACCATTCGTCGGAGCGCCGAACTCGACCCGTCGGTGGCAGATGCGGTCGCCGTCGCCATGAAGGACTGGGCGCTGGAGAGGGGTGCGACGCACTATACGCACTGGTTTCAGCCCCTCACCGGCCTGACCGCCGAGAAGCACGACTCCTTCCTGAAGCCCACCGGAGACGGGCGGGCCATCACGGAGTTCAGCGGCAGGGAGCTCGTCCAGGGTGAGCCGGACGCGTCGTCGTTCCCCTCGGGGGGGCTGCGAGCGACCTTCGAGGCGCGCGGCTACACTGCGTGGGATCCGACCTCTCCGGCCTTTCTCATGGAGGGCCCGGGCGGGGCCTACTTGTGCATCCCGACCGCGTTCGCTTCGTGGGCGGGCGATGCACTCGACAAGAAGACGCCGCTGCTGCGTTCGATGCACGCTCTGGATCAGCAGGCCCGTCGGGCACTCACGCTGTTCAGCAGTCCTCCCAAGCCCGTGCAGGCCACGCTGGGTGCCGAGCAGGAGTTCTTCCTCGTGGATGAGGAGTTCTTCTACCGCAGGCCCGATCTGATGACGTGTGGCCGGACCCTCTTCGGCACGAAACCGCCGAAGGGGCAGGAAATGGATGACCATTACTTCGGATCCATTCCCGAGCGCGTGTTGGAGTACATGAACGAGGTGGAGCTCGAGCTGTACAAGCTCGGCGTACCGGTCACGACCCGTCACAACGAGGTGGCCCCAGGGCAGTACGAAATGGCTCCGATCTTTGCGGACGCCAATCAGGCTGCCGACCACCAGCAGCTCACGATGTCCACCGTGCGACGCGTGGCGCGTAAGTACGGACTCGCCTGCCTGCTGCATGAGAAGCCCTTCCAGGGCATCAACGGCAGTGGCAAGCACTTGAACTGGTCTCTGGGGACGGAAGATCAGAATCTCCTCGAGCCCGGAGACACACCGCACGACAATGTTCAATTCCTGTTCTTCTGCAGCGCCGTCCTGAAGGCTGTGGCGCGGCATCAGGACCTTCTACGGGCGACTGTGGCTCACGCCGGAAACGATCATCGGCTGGGTGCCAACGAGGCGCCTCCGGCGATCATCTCAGCGTTCGTCGGAGACCAGCTCCAGGACATCTTCGAACAGATCCAGGAAGCGGGTGAGGCCAAGTCCAGTAAGGCTTCTGGTCTCATGGGTCTTGGCGTCAGGGGCCTGCCGCAGCTGCCCAAGCACGCGGGAGACAGGAACCGGACCTCTCCCTTCGCGTTTACGGGCAACAAGTGGGAGTTCCGGGCGCTCGGCTCATCTCAGAGCATATCGTTCCCGGCCACGGTGCTGAACACGGTCGTCGCCGAAGCCCTCGACGAACTCTGTACCAAACTCGAGGGGGCGCTCGAGAACGGAAAGGCGTTCGAGGATGCGCTGCGGGAACTGCTGGCGGAAGAAATCCACGAGTTCAAGCACGTGATCTTCAACGGGGACAACTACTCGGACGAGTGGGTCGAGGAGGCCGAGAGGCGGGGGCTGCTGAACCTGCGGACCACCATGGACGCGCTCCCCGGGATCGTGGCCGAGAAGAACGCTGCACTGTTCGAGAAGTACGAAGTGCTGTCGAAGCGCGAACTCGAGTCGCGGTTCGAGATCTTCGTCGAGCGGTACTTCATGACGATCAACATCGAGGGTGAGACGGGGCAGCACATGGCTCAGACCATGATCCTTCCTGCCGCCGTGCAGTACCTGAACGACCTCCTCACTGCGGCCGAGCGCGCGAAGAGCGTGGGCGTGTCTGTGACGGGCATCATGAACACTGCTCGCGATCTGAGCGCACTCATCGATGAACTGGACACGAACGTCCGTGTGCTGGCCGGGCACAACCAGGATCTGGGAGGTGACGAGGTCCTGTCGAAGGCCATGCACATGCGTAACAACATCATCCCGGCACTGAACGCCGTTCGGGATGCCGTGGATAGGCTGGAGCGGATCGTTCCCGACGACGTTTGGCCGATTCCGACGTATCGCGACATGCTGTTCGTGAAGTAGGCCGTGCCGGTGCAGGCAGGTCGCACCGGATGAGGGCGCCCGGTTCGGGATGGCCGGTCAGGGATGGTCCATGTCATCACCGATCGCCTACGATGAGTCAGAAGCCGTTTCGAGTCGGGCTCCCCCAAGGCACGGCGGGGGTCTATCTTGGCCCCGTCCCTAACGACGCTTCCTGACGCGAGGTGCCTGATCAGCACGCTGCCCGTACCACGCTTGGTGGAGGCGCTCAGCCGCCTGGCGCTGGAGCGTCCGCTGGATCGGAAGCTCGTCGTGGCGCCGACGTTCGGAGGGGGCCGGGAACTGCTCCGCCACCTGGCCCTGCATGGAGGCGGCTGGGTGGGCTTCGAGGTCGCGACCCCCCGCCTCCTCGCCCTACGGGTTGCTGGCCGAGCGATGGACGAGCGCGGCCTCGTTCCCCTGGATGCTCTGGATCAGCAGGCTCTGCTGGACGAAGCAATGGACTCAGCCCTGCAGGGTAGGGCAGGTCCCTCGTTCAGGGAACTCTCGGAAGGTGTGGGATTTCGGGCGGCGGTCCATGATGCGGTCACGGCGCTTCGGATCGCGGGCCTGGAATCTGGGACAGTCCGTGACTGCCGCACCGTGTACTGGAGGAAACGGGCCTTCCTGGCTCAGGTCGTGGCCCGATACGAGCGCCTGCTGGAAGAGCGCCGAAGAGCGGACACAGCCACGGTTCTTTCCCTGGCGTGCGACCTGCTCCAGGAGCGCTCGCGTGACTTCCCGGACGTGGTGGGGGCCGATGCCGTGGTGCTGGTTCCGGGTCTGGGTTCCAGAGGTCTGACGGGGAGGCTCCTGGACGCGCTCCATTGGGGGGGAGCGCAGGTACTTCCGACGGACCCTGTGATCGGCATGGATCCGCCACGTCATCTCCTGTGGTATCAGGAGGGCCCTTCGTCGGGACACGCGTATCTGCATGCCCCCGAGGCCGCTGCCTCCGCGGGCCGGTTGGACATCGATCTCTTTCGCGCGGGCTCCATCGCTGATGAGCTGCGAGAGGTACTCCGCCGCATCGCCGGCCGTGGGCTCCGGTGGGACCAGGTGGAGATCGTGGCCGCGGATCCGGCGGCCTATGGGTCCGCCCTGCACGCCATCAGCGTGCGCTTGGGCATTCCCGTCACCTACGCGGTGGGACTGCCTGCGGAGCGGACGCGCCCTGGACGCGTCGCGCGAGCCTACCTGGAGTGGGTTAAGGGGGGCTTTCAGGCCGAGACGATTCGAGGACTGTTGGAGGCCGGGGACCTGCGGCCCCCGCGGACGAGAACATTCGTTGCGCCGGCTGACCTCGCCAGGCGTTTTCGCTCGTTGCGGATCGGGTGGGGCCGCAAGAGGTACCGCCAACAGATCCGCGACGCGTTGGATGCGGTGGACTCCGGCGACCGCCGTCCAGTCGAGTCCGAAGAGAGCTACCGTCGTCGCCGGGAGACTGCCCGCACCGAGCTGCAGGCGATTCGCTCAGTCATCTTTCCTGCGCTCAAAGCCACCCCCTCGGTTCCCGACCGGACCGGGGAGGGGACAGCCCCGGTCTCTCCGGCGGAACTCGCTCGCGGCCTGAGGACGTTCCTTCGTCGCACGCCCACGGGAACTGGGCCGGACGCGGCCGCGCGCGATGAAATGATGCGGATTCTGGAGCGGGTGGAGGCGACGCTTCGCCGTCGCACACACTTCGAGGCTGCGGTGGCCATCCTGCAGCGACACCTCGAGTTCCGGGTGCGAGCGCCGCGACCTCAGGATGAATCGACGGACGACCAGGGAGCTCCGTGGCGTTCGGAAGGTGGACATCTTCATCTGTCCGACGTCGAACATGGTGGCTTCGCCGGCCGCGAGGAGGTCTTCGTGGTCGGAGTGGATGCCGACCGTGTCCCCGGCCCGGGGACCCAGGATCCCGTTCTCCTCGACTCCGAGCGGCGGGCCTTGGGGGAGGATCTCCCGACTTCGACCGAGATCATGCGGGAAAGGGCCTTCCGATTCGCCGCCTTCTTCTCCCGCCTCCGTGGTCGGGTGACGTTCAGCTACAGCGGATGGAGCGCAGCCGATGCTCGGACGGTGGCCCCCTCGCCGCTCCTTCTCCAGGCTCTGCGTTTGAAGCGGGGTGACCCGGCCCTGGCCTTCGGTGACCTGCGGGTGGAGGTGGACCGGGTTTGCTCGGCGTTTCCGGCCGGCGATGCGGTTGACCTGGATAGAGACGATGTCTGGATGAGGGCTCTCGGGGACCGCGGCGTGCTGCGGTCGGGTGTCGATGCGGTGAGGGCGGCTTTCTCCCATCTGGACGACGGGCTGCGCGGCGCTGAGGCCCGCATGGGCCCGCCCGGCCCCCACCAAGGACTTGTCCGACCGCGACCAGAGGAGCTCGATCCCCGCCGGAACGACGCTCTGGTGGTCTCCGCGAGCCGCCTCGAAAGCCTGGGCACCTGCCCCTTGCGGTACCTGTTCGCGAGCGTGCTGCGGCTATACCCGCCCGACGATCCCGAGTTGGATCCGGATCAGTGGCTCGACGCGCCCGCGCGTGGAACGCTGCTCCACAGGGTCTTCGAGCGAACGCTGCGGAGTGCTCGTGACGCCGGCGTACAACCCGGTGATGCAGCGTTCATGCAGCTCGCACTGGATGCCCTCGAGGCTGAGTCCGCGCGCATGCGGAGAGATATTCCGGCACCGGGAGACGGGGTGCGTCGACGCGAGATGGCGGCCCACGAAGAGGACGTGCGCTCCTTCGTCAGGATGGTGCGGGAATTGGGAGTTCGCTGGGTGGCCCTCGAACTTCGCTTCGGCCATGGAGAGAACGATGCCCTGGTCATGGAGGTGCCGGGCGGACAAGTGAGGCTTCGAGGCGCGATCGACAGGGTCGACGAGGACCTCGAGGGGCTTCACGTGGTGGACTACAAGACGGGGTTGGCCAGAGACTACGGGTCCGCTACCGGGGTCTTCAAGGGTGGCCGACGGCTCCAGCATGCCATCTACGCCGAAGCGGCCGAGCGGGCGCTGGGTGGCGAGGTCGTGACGGGCGAATACCACTTCCCCACGCGTCGAGGCGAGAACGAGCGACACGTCTTTCACCGATCCCGACTCGCCCGGCTCCCGGACCTGCTCGGGCATCTGCTCGCCGCGACCGCGGCCGGGACGTTCGTGCCCACGGACGATCCGGACGACTGCCGATTCTGTGACTTCGCCGAGGTCTGCCGCGCCCGTGCGGCCGGCTACGGCAAGACGCGCTCCCCCATGGCGGAGTGGTCCCAGGCGCAGCTCGAGGGGGAGCCCCACCCGGCCTTCCAGTATCTGCGGGCCGCACGCGCCTTCGAGGACTGACCACCTAGAATGAAGAGCGGGGCGCGCCGGACGGTACCGGCGCGCCCCGAAGGCCCTCTGGGATTCAGTCGCGAGCTAGAAGCCCACGATGTCGATGTAGCGGAAGACCCTGAAGCCCGGCCACTGCGTATTCCCTTGGGCCCCCTTCCCGACGCGAAGCGTCAGGAAGAAGCCGAGACTCTGGCCAGCTGACACGGCGATGTCCTTCGAGTCTCCATTGTTGAGCGGGTGCGAGAGTTCGTACGTGGTCCACTCGCCGTTGTTCGCGGCGTCACCACCCCCATCCCTCTGGACGTCATCTTCGCCGCAGCCGGACTGGCTCCTGTTCAGACAGCTCTGGGTGATATGGCGGTCGAAGAACGTCTCGTTGTCGGCATCGTACCCGATGACATCGTAGTCTGCTTCGATCGGGGTGTCCGGGTTGCCGTCGTTGTCGAAGTCGACGAGGAGGCTGTTCACCCGGTCGAACGAGCTCTGGAGGACGCGTACCGCCAAATACAGGCTGTCGGCGCTGTTCATCCAGTAGACATGTGCCTCAGTGTCTCCACCGGAGAGGTTGGCGACCAAAGTGTCAGCCCGAGCGCAGGCCCATTCGGCCGCGTCGAAGGTTCCGTCGACGTCGGCCACGCCGAAGCCGTCGAAGCAGATGGCTTCGGCAGTGAAGCCCTGCTCGACCCCGTCAAAAGTCACCTTGGCGGTGTAGGGGCCGGGCGTTGCTCCCAGAGTCCAGTCGGCAGTTACAAGACCCTCAGCATTAGTGAAGGCGGCGCCAACGATGGTGCTGCCTGGGGATGAGTCCCAGCCCATGCCTTCACCTGTCTCAACTAGAATGACGTTGTTGTACTGGTCCTCCAACCTGGCCGACAGCGGGGCGAGTGTGGCCCCCACGTATCCTTGCTGACCATCCCCGCTCACCAACACGAAGTGGTGGGCAGCATCCGGCAGCGCCTCAGTCGTGAAGCTGATGTCCTCGAAGTCCGCTCCCGAGGCTGTGACTGTCTGCAGGCCGGCCACGGTCCCCAGCGTCCACGTGAGTTGAGCGACGCCAAAGCTGTCGGTGAGGGTGGTCGTCGACTCAACCCCGTCGCCGACCCAGACGACCTCATATCCCACATATGGATTGCCGTACTGGTCGGCCACGGTGATCTCCAGGATGTCACCAAATTCAGTGCCGACCGTGCCGGACGGACTGATCACCGACGCCTCCGGCTGCACCGGATCGGCCGCCAGCGCCTCCGTCGTGAAGCTGATGTCCTCGAAGTCCTCTCCCGAGGCTGTGACTGTCTGTAGGCCAGCCGCGGTCCCCAGCGTCCAGGTGAGGGTGGCGACGCCAGAGATGTCGGTGAGGGTGGTTGTCGACTCAACCCCGTCGCCGACCCAGACGACCTCATATCCCACATATGGATTGCCGTACTGGTCGGCCACGGTGATCTCCAGGACACCAACTACCTCGCCGACCGTTCCGGATGGACTGACTTCGGAGGCCGAGGGCTGGACGATCGCCCCGGCCGATGCGGTGGCTGCGAACGTGTGCGTCAGGTCGTCGACGGTCACCGTCAGGGTACTCTCGCCAGCCTTAGTCGGAAGAGTCCACTCGGTCGATGCAGTTCCGTTGGAGTCGGTCGTGGTCGTGGCACCGCCTGTGGTCGAGCCGTCGCCTGACGGCGTCCACGTGACTTCGGCACCGATCACAGGGTTGGAGCCCTCGTCGGTGACGGTGATGCTCACCGTACCCGCGCTCTCCCCGGCCGTCCCGCTGAGGGTGTCGGTCGGATCCGGCGCGATGGCGGAAGGTGGTCCGACGACGGTTGCGGTCGCAGTGACGTCGTCCAGTGCGAACACGAAGCTGGTTTGGTGATCGGGGAGCGTTCCCTCGACCAAACCCTTGGCGGAGGCCGTGAGCGTCTTCGTTCCCGGCGTCGCGACGTCTACGGCCCAGGTTACATAGGCGTGGCCGTCCGCGTCCGTGCTGTCCTGCGGGACCGACAGCGTGCCATCGGTTGTCGAGAAGTGCACCAGCGCGTTCTGCACAGGCACGCCTTCCTCGTCCACGACGGTGATCTCGGTCAGCACCTGGTTCGGGTCTCCGTCCTGGAGAACCTCGTCATTCCCGTCCGTCACACTCATGACGCCGGGGAGAGCGAAGCGGAACCGGCTGAACGAAGAAGTCAGCCCGCCCAGCCTGATGGAACCGTGTGCCGCGAGGGGTTGTGGGCCGACCATTCGTGCTAGAGCGTTGAGGCCTAGGGCGGCGTACCGGAATGGTCCAGCCTCAGGTACGGTGAGTAGCGAGGCGGTGGGCTCAGGGGGATCGCAGTCACCCGCCACGTTTTGGAGCGCCTCGATGGTGCCGCTGCCGTCGGTGGCGAATCTCACGATCTGCAGCTGCTCTTGCTGCGCCTCGAGCACCCGGATGGCAGGAATCGAATCGGGCTCGATGCAGATGGATATGAGCGCGGGCCAGTCCAGTGGCTCGGTCAATTCCGGGTACGTGGTGATGCGGAAGCAGGGGCCGAATTGGGGAGCGTCGAAGAATGGGATGCACTCGACTCCCTCCTGACCCAAGAACAGCGTCGGATCCAGGCGCTCGATGACGACCGTGATCGGGGGGTGGTTCTCGCCAGGAAGCCCGCTTGGCGGGAGTTCGACCGAAAGGCGGTCGCCGAAATCATCGAGCTGGAGGGTCCCGCCCAACTCATCGAGGACCGCACCGGTGATGCACTCGAGGACGTAGTCCTCCCCCTCGCAAAGAACCTCCGTGCTCAACCAGAACTTGACAGGGATGGTCTCGCCCAGCCGGAAGGCATAGTCGTCAGACGTGGATTGCCCCGGCCCGTCCGGGTCCTGCGGATCGAGATCGATGGAACCCATGACCGTGCCGGCGACGGCGATCTCCATCCGATAGGTCTTGTTCGGGTCGATGTCACCCGTCTCGGGGCCATCCGTATCCCACGAGATCTGGTACATGTCATCACCGACTTCTGCAGACCCCTCCGCGAAGAACGCGACGGATTCCCCTTCCACGCAGTCGCCGTCGACAACCTCGCAAATCCTCATGGTGGGTAGGAGGTGTGGGTTGAAGACGCCCACGACACTGGAGTTCTTCACGAGCGGTGGCAGGAAGTAGAACTCGTCGGTCCCAGTGGTGCTTCCGTCGACCACCGTCGCCGATGGCGTCGGGGTCAGGAGATCACCACTGTGGGTGGGGTCGACGGGGCTATCGTCGATGCAGCTCGTCAAGCAGGATCCGAAGAAGAATCGGTTGAACCGCACCATCGTTACAAACTCCAAAAGGGGGGGGCTGAGGGACTGTCCCGGAAGTAATTGCCCAGGCGCACTGCCACTCCGCCTGGACACTAATCTACTGCTTCAACGCTACTAC